>CADCCW010000006.1 GCA_902800055.1 uncultured bacterium | reverse complement strand
AGGCTCCGGCGTCGAGGGAACCGGCTTCGGGCCGGGCGGCGGCGGCGGCGGCGGCGGCGGCGGCGGCGGCCAGGGCGCATCCTACTACTGCGCGGCGGGGCAGAGCAACGACAAGGTCCCCGGCGGCGCGGGCGGCAAGGGCGGCGGCGGCAACGGCAAGAACTCTTCGGGTTCAAGCGGCACGAAGGACCGCGACGTCAAGGGCGGCAACGGCGGCGACGGCGGCGCGGCGGGCGCGACCAAGTCAAGCGTCGAGGCGAACAACGGCTACGTGTACAAGGCGTCGACGGCTTCGTTCGCGGCGTCCAGCCAGTACAACGCCACGCGGTCGGCGGAGTCGCACAGCGCGATCGAGTACAAAATCATTTTCGACGACGACTGGCGCTTGACCTCCAACGTCACCGTCAGGCTGGGGTACGCGACCCCGCGGGGTCCGACCACGAGGCGCTACGGCTACAAGTTCAAGGGGTGGTACACGGATCCGGAAGTCGCCAGCACGCGGTACTACGACGAGCAGGGCAACCCGGACTACGGGATCTGGTCCTTCGCGTCCGACGTGACGCTCCGTCCGAAGTGGGAGGAGAACCCCAGCGAGCCGGTTTCGGACATGACGCTCTACGTGAACGACACGCCGGTGGTCGACGGCGCCGACGCCTCCGGCCCAGGCTGGGAGTACTTCAGCCAGAACGGCGTGATCCTCATAAGCGGCGAAGGCGGCACCTACAACATCCGGGGCAAGGACCTGACCGGCTTTGCCATAGTGTATGTGAGTTGCAACTGCACGCTGCAGGTGTCGAGCGACCTGACGATGGAGCCGCTGAGCACGAAGCCGCGCAAGGGCTACAGCCCGATCTACATCGTCGACGGGGCCGACGTGACGCTGGACGTGGGGAAGGGCGGTGCCAGCCCCGGCGTGAAGTGCAACCTGACGGGGTCGGACGGCTGCGCGGCGATACGCGTGCCTTCGGGCGCGAAGCTGACCGTCAAGACCTCGGCCCCCCTGAACGCGACCGGCGGCGACGGCGCGGCCGACCTGGGCGTCAACAGGGACGATGGCGAAGGCGGCAAGATCTACGTCGAGACTTACGCGAACTGGGTGGCGAACATCCACCCTGGCCACGGCTACGACGACGTCAACAACGGAATGCTGAACGCCTCGGGCAAGGGCGCGCAGTACTATTCGTATCCGGCTGGCGACCGGGTGTGGAGCGTCAGGGTGTCGGGCCTGGGCGTGGGCGGCGCGGAGACGACGCTGTACCGGCTGCGGATCCCGGTCCCGGTCTGCGACACGTTCACGCCCGATTCGAGCGGCACCGCCTGGCTCTGGGTGCCCAGCGGCGAATACGAATGGGCGCACACTCCGGACGCCGGGGAGGACAGCATCTGGGTCGCCCCCGTGGAAGACGCCCACACGGCGGCGACCGCGTTCGCGCGTCTCCACATCGAGATCGACGGCGAGGACATCGCGCACATGTCCGGCCCGGGCTGGTACGCGAAGTACGATACGTCCGGCGGCGGGCAGAAGGCGTCTCTCGTCATAACCAACGGCGCCTCGCACTTCGTCACCGGCACCGGCAACGCGAACATCGACGTCCGCTGCGACATGACGCTGACGGTGTCCAACCTGACTCTCGATGTTTCGAGCATACCGAACAAGGCCGCGATGTGGATAGACAACGGCGTGACGCTGAACCTCGACGTCCGGGGGGAGAGCAGCTTCTCGAGCTCGGCGTACGCGCCCGGCATCGCGGTGTACGAAGGCAGGACGCTCAACATCGACGGCGACGGGAGCCTGACCGTGCAGGGCGGGAAGGGCGCGGCGGGCATCGGCGGCGGGACGCACGGCGCGGTCAGCGGGGCCATCAACATACTGGGCGGCCGGATAACGGCGATCGGCGGATCGTCCGCGGCGGGCATCGGCGGCGGCCAGACGAGCAGCCGGAGCGGAGACATCACGATTTCGGGCGGCGTCGTGACGGCTCGCGGCGGGCAGAACGCGGCGGGCGTCGGCGGCGGCTACACCGGCTACGCCAACGTCAGGATAACCGGTGGCACCGTGTTCCCGACGGCGGGCTCCAAGGCGTCCGCGATTGGCTGCGGCTACAAATACGCCGGCGGGAACAGCAAGTGCGAATTCGACCTCGCCGCGGTCTACACGACGATGGACGGCGTCTCGCCCGCGGCGACGAATTCGTCCGGCAGGGCGGTGTTTCCGGTCGCGTTCGAGATGGGGGTGCCCAGCGCCCTGGTCACGAGCATCGTCATTGAGGGCGAGTCGAAGGCGGCCAAGGACCTCTGGACGAACGAGGACGGCATCCTCAAGCTGTGGATGGCGTCCACCGACGGCAGGCAGTACACGATTTCGGTGACGGTGGTCGACGCCGACGGCGAGGAGACGAAGAAGTCCTGGGGCTACAAGATCGACGACAACGGCAACTACGTGTTCTCGACCGACATCCTGACCGTCGACGGGCAGCCGGTGACCGGCGGCTCGGACAGCTCCGGCTCCGGCTGGAGGTACAGGGCCAAGAGTGCGCTGCTGACGTTCTCGAACGGAGACCACACGGTGTCCGGCAGCTCCACCAACGGGACGATCAACATCGTGACGACCGGCGACGACATCGGGCTCACGATCGAGAAGCTGACGCTGAAGACGACGAAGGACGCCCAGTCGCCGTTCGTGGTCTCCAACCGCTGCACGCTGACGCTCGTGGGCAGCAGCACGATTGAGTGCATCTGCAACCCGAACGGGAGCACGGCCGCCGCGAAGGGGTCGAAGTACACGGCGGCGATCGAGGTGCCGAAGGACGCGTCGCTCGTCATCGACGGCAGCGGTTCGCTCACGGCGAGGGGCGGCCTGGCCGGCGCCGGCATCGGCTCGCGCGGCAGCGGCTTCGTCGCCGCGGGCTCGATCACGATCAACGGCGGCTACATCTACGCGGAGGGCCGCACGCTCAGCTCCGGCGGCGGCGCGGGCATCGGCGGCGGCAACGGCTGCGGGGTGAAGGAGATCTTCATCAACGGCGGCGTCGTGTACGCCAAGGGCGGCAGGGGAGCGTGCGGCATCGGCGGCGGCGCGGGGCGGGGCGTGACGCTCACGAACGGCACTTTCCGGGTGACCGGCGGAACCGTGCTGGCCGAGAAGGGCGAGGGCGAGAACTTCAGCGACTTCGTGACGGCGAGCGGCAACACCATCGACGTGACGACGGGCAGGTCGATCGTCATCGACGGACCATGCAGCGTCCGCCCGAAGCACGGGGTCGTCGACAACACCAACCCCTATCCGATCCCGGTCGACTCGAACGGGGCCGAGCTCACCTACGCGTGGATCGACGGGCTCGGCGCCGGCGCCACGGTGACGATCATGGACACCCTGTGGCCGCAGTACAACGGCGCCGACGTGGTGGCCGACGACGGCGGCGCGGTGTGCCTCTGGGGCGAGCGCACCAGCAACGACGTCGAGCGCGCGATCATGATCCAGAGCTCCTACATCCCCGGCGGCAGCGCGTCCTTCACGATCAACGCCCGGAGCAACACGGTCAACCAGGCGGACATCTCCGGCGAGGCCGACGAGAAGCGGGTCATCGACGGCAAGGACTGCTGGCGCGTCACGGTTACGGACCTGCCCGCCGGCGAGCGGCTGGAGGTGACGGGCATCGACCCGCCGTTCTGCTACGGCTCGACCGTTTCCGACATGTCGGGCGAGTCGAACCTCTACCTGCCGGACGGCGCGTACGACTTCACGGTCGGCGGATACGCCTACCATGCGCTGGTGGAGGGCTGCCCCGCGGTGGCCACGTTCTCGGTGGGGCTCCTCGTCGACGGCCGCGACGTGAGCGAGAAGAGCGGTCCGGGCTGGAGCTACAGCGGCACGCTGGAGATGCTGACGCTGAACGACGAGCGGGAGTACCTGCTGTCCGGAACGAACGCGGAGCGGCGCATTTCGGTGTGCGCGGCGGAGGAGGGGGTCAGCGTCCGCTGCGACCGGCTTGTCCTGATGGCGGCGGGCAACGGTCCGTTCTGCCTCTCCGGGGAGTACTCGACGCTGGAGTTCGCCGGCGGAACGGTGTCGTCCTCGAAGATGTCGGCGCGCTGCACCGTCTCGGGCGGCACCTTCGGCATGGAGCTGCAGGACGCCGTCGCGCCGTCCGGGGACAAGGCGTACCGCGTCACGGTCGGCGGGCTCAGGCGCAACAGCGCGGTCGAGATCGAGGGCTACCTGGAGAACGGGCTTGACTGCCTCGCGGGCTACGACACTTCCGGCATCTGGTCGGATGCAAACGGGGAGGTGCACCTCTACCTGCCGGACGGAGACTACTACTTCAAGGCCGACGACGGCACCGGCGGGAAGGACATGGTCGCGATCGTGGACGGCGGGGATACGACGGCCGTGGAGTTCTCGGAGACGGGGATTACGATCAACGGGCGCGAGGCGGCGCGTCTCCGCGGCGACGGCTGGGTCAACGAGGACGGCCTGGTCAGGCTGACGGCGTCGACGAACTACGTCATCGCCGGCACGAACAGCGGCTCAGCGGTGACGATCGAGGCGCAGGCGGGCAACACCAGGCTTATCCTGGACAATCTGGTGCTGACGAACGAGCTGATGCTCGCCTCTCCGATTGCATTTGCGGGCGGCACGGTGAAGAACTTCAATCTTGTGCTGACGGGCACGAACATCATACATTGTTCAAAATCAGTGAATGCTTCGGCGGCTGTCGAGCTGGGCGACAGGGTCAACTTGACCATATCCGGGGACGGGTGCATGGACGCCGTCGGCATCAGTGCTCAAGCCGGCATCGGGTTGAATAGAAGCGGAACTGGAAATCAAGTTGCGCTCACCATCCTTTCAGGCGAAATTGTCGCGACAGGCGGCGAGGGCGCCGCGGGCATCGGCGGGTTAGGCGGACAGGGAGGCTTTACGGTCAATATCTACGGCGGCGATGTGACGGCGACAGGCGGCAGCCGCGCCGCGGGCATCGGCGGCGGGTATTACCAGTCCGGCGGAAAGGTGACGATTACAAACGGCATCGTGCACGCGACTGGCGGCGACGGGGCGGCCGGCATCGGCGGCGGCAAGAACGGCGGCGGCGGGCATTCCGGCGAAAGCTACGGCGACGCGGGGAGCTACAGCCAGAGCGGCGGCACGGTCATTGCGAGGGGGACGAACGGAGGAGCCGACATCGGCGCCGGGGAGAATGGCGGCAGCGGCACTTCTACCTACACCACGATCACCGGCGGCTCGTTGGATTCCTCCACCGCGAACATCACCGTGCAGGCGAAGGACGCCGACAAGAAGAACGTTTACTGCGTGACCATCAATACAACTCGGCCTAACTTCGACGTCGGCGCGGTTATGTCCGACTATAACGGCTACCTGCTTACGGGCGTGAAGACGGACGACGAGGGCAAGATATACATCTGGCTTCCCAACGGAACCTACTACATGAACATCGGAGGCGTTCCATACAGGGCTGTTGTCAATGGAGCCGACACCGAAGCGGAGACGTGGTCCACCGGCGTTACAGTGAACGGAGAGGACGTCGCGCTCAGGTCCGGCGCAGGCTGGAGCTACGATCCGGACGGCCATGCGCTTGCCATCGTCGCCGACGGCTGCACGGTGAGCGGCACGAACACTGCGGGCGAAGTCTACGTCAAATGCACCAACGACGTCTCGATGGCCGTGTCGAACCTCGTTCTGAGCATCTCCTCGGAGAATGTCGCGCCGTTCGAGATCGGTTCGAACGCCGCGGTCACGGTGACGCTTGCCGGCGAAAGCCGCCTTGCCAGCCTCGGCAAGTACACTCCGGCCGTCCACGTTCCGCAGACCGCGTCGCTGACGATCACGAACCTTGACTCGGTCGTGTCCCTGCCCGACCTCGACAACATCACCTGCCGCACGAACACGGTCGAGAGCGTCGAGGAAGCGGAGGACGAATACGGCCACATCACCATTGTCACGAACTATGTGGACATCGTGACGGCCGAGACGAACTACTACGACGCGGTCGTCTCCGGGGCGCTGACGGCGACTGGGTCGGAGCATGGCGCCGGCATCGGCGGCGGCTACAGGGAGAGCTACGGAACCATCCAGATAGACGGCGGCGTGATTACGGCCCAGGGCGGCTACAACGCGTCGGGAATCGGTTCTGGATGCATTTCGGAATTCATGAAGGATTCAGTGCCGATCGTGCTCTCGGGCGCGCTGAACATACGGGGCGGAACGGTCAATGCGACCGGCGGAACCTATGGCGCGGGCATCGGCGGCGGAAACCTGCATTCTGGCGGCACCATAGCGGTCTTGGGCGGGACTGTCACCGCGCGCGGAGGCGTCGGCGGCGCGGGCATCGGCGGCGGATGGAACGCACGCGCCAAGGCGATTGCGATTTCGGGGGGCGTCGTGACCGCGACGGGCGGCTCGTCAGGCGGCGCGGGCATCGGCGGAGGCAACAACGGCCTGGATGTCAGCGGCTACGACGAGCTGAGGACCGTGACGATTTCCGGCGGCATCGTGACCGCCGTCGGCGGCAGCACCGGCGGCGCGGGCATCGGCTCCGCCTCGTACGACCGCAGCGGCATGAAGGTGACGATTACCGGCGGAACGGTCTCTGCGACCGGCGGCAGCCAGGGTTCGCTCAGCTACGACAGCAGCGACATCGGGACCGGCGGACGCCATCAGGCCACGCCCGCGACCCTCTATCCGCTCACGATAAGAGGCGCGTCCGTCCATGCGACGCGGCGGACGGCGTCGCGTGAATGCGTCGAGCCCGCGCCGTCGAACGGCACGAGGCGCGTCTGGTGCGTGACGGTGGCGACGTCGAAGACGAACGAGCACGTCAAGGTGGAGCATCTCAACGGGTTCAGCGACAGTTCCGAGATCTACGCCGACGCGGAAGGCAAGATATACCTCTGGCTGCCGAACGGAACCTACATCTTCTATGTCGGCGGCAAGCCGCGGACGGCGAGGGTCAATGGAGCCGACACGACGGCGACCGAGTGGCTCACCGGCGTCATGGCGGACGGCGTGGACGTCGCGTACCGCGAGGCGAAAGGCAAGAAGTGGGGCTACGACCTGGATTCGAAGATGCTGTACATCTTCTCCGGCGACTCGTCCGCCGCCCGCGTGGTGGTCTCCGGCAGAAACACCGACGGGCTCGTCAGCATCCGCGGCGCAAGGCGTCCTGAGGACGGCGACGAAGGCGGCGGCGCTGCCGGCGACGATGTCGCATTTGTCATTTCCAACCTGTATCTCAGGGCCGCCGGCGATGCGGTGGCGGCCCCGATCTCGGCGACCAACGGCACGATGACCGTCTGCCTCGCGGGGACGAACCTTCTCGACGCCGTGAACACCGACAGCTATGCCGGGCTGAACGTCATGCCGCCGGCCACGCTCGTCATCACCAATCTCGAGGAATCCGCCATGCTTCAGGCGTACTCCGGCGAGGACGCCGCCGCCATCGGCGGGAACCA
Organism: uncultured bacterium; assembly: GCA_902800055.1. Taxonomy (GTDB): domain Bacteria; phylum Verrucomicrobiota; class Kiritimatiellia; order RFP12; family UBA1067; genus UBA1067. The sequence goes on along the minus strand of CADCCW010000006.1, from coordinate 89,342 downwards.
GAAGGAGGGAACCGGCACGATCCGCATAAACGGCGGCTTCATCACCGCCGTGGCCAAGGAGACCGGCGCGGGCATCGGGACCGGCTACAAATACAACAGGAGCAGCGGCGACATCTACATATCAGGCGGACGGATCGTGGCGCATGGCGGCAGGGCTTCCTCCGGTTTGGCCCATTACAGCGGCGCGGGCGTTGGCGGAGGGGACACCACCTACATCGGTTCCGGACGCAGGATTGTGATTTCCGGCGGCACGCTGGTGGCTTACGGCGGTTCGGCTTCCAGCAGTAGATACGCCGCGGACATCGGAGCCGGCTATAACGGCTCCGGCGCGTACAGAATCGAAATTACAGGGGGCAGCGTGTATCCGGCCTCGTCCAATCCTGACCAGCATTTCAACAATAACGACAGCAGCGACGCCGTTCCGGTCGACGGCAGCAGTCGCCAGGTGTACAAGGTGACGCTCGAAGGCTTCACGCCGAACGCCAAGGTCGAGATTGAGATGCCGGGCTACGGCACGAACGACATCTACGCCGACTACAGCGGCAAGGTGTTCCTCTGGCTGGCGAACGGAACCTACCAGTATGCCGTCGGCGGACGCCGCTTTGCGACGAAGGTAGAGGGCGGAACCGTCACGACGATTGAGATTCCCGACTCCTACGGCGTGGAGGTGGACGGCGTTGACGTGGCCAGCCTTTCGGGCGAAGGATGGAACTACAAGGTCTTCGAATCGCGGCTTGACGTGACGAATGCCTGCGTGATATCCGGCACGAACACCGAGGGCAAGGTCAACATATTCGTCCATGCGGCTGTCGGGACCGCGTTCACGATCTCCAACCTCTGCCTGAAGGCGACGAGCGGCTCGCCGATAACGATCCTCCACGGCACGAACACGCTGTGCCTCGCCGGCACGAACACGCTCGACGCGGCGGATGCGGCGGGGCGTCCCGGACTGCACGTCGCCGGCATGCGCCAGGGGGTCGTCGTCACAAACCTCCATGAAGGCGCAAAACTCGTCGCCAGGGGCGGCGCGAACGCCGCCGGCATAGGTGCCGACGACAGCGACTACACCGGCTCGATCACCATTGCGGGTGGAATCGTGGAGGCGGCCGGAGGTGCAGGGGGAGCGGGCATCGGCAGCGGCAAAATTTACGGCTTCTATCATATCGGCGTAACCGGCGGCACCGTGATTCCAACCGCAGGGACAGACTCGAAGGCGATCGGGTGCAGTCCATCATGCACGTCGTACATCACGGAGGAAAACATAACGTTCACGGGCGGCTCCATCGAGGCGACCGCCGACATGGTCAGCGGGTATCAATTCTACTACACCAGGCCTAAGAACGCAGCCGGCGACTACGTGTGCCCCGTGACGATCCCCGGCTTCACGCCGAACGGGAAGGTCGAGATGGAGATAGACGGCTACGACACCTACGGCATCTATGCGGACGGCGGAGGCAATATACATGTCTGGCTCGCGGAAGGCGACTACATCTTCATTCTGGGCGGCGTGCCGCATCTCGCCCACGTGACGAGTTCCGGCGCAGCCGCGGAGCCGTGGCTCTCAGGCGTTACCGCGAACGGTACGGATGTCGCGTACCTGCGAGATGAAAGCGGAAAATGGCGCTACACGGCATCGAACCGGAGGCTTTCCATCCTTTCCGGCACATCGCCGGAAGACTGCGTCACAGTCTCCGGCACGAACTTGGATGACTTCGTGCGCGTCGTCGCGATGGACAACGTGTATTTCGCCATTTCGAACCTCAACCTCCACGCGACCAACGCCGCCCCGATTTCTGTCATGGACAACGTCACCGTGGCGATTGCGGGCGACAACCAGCTCGACGCCACGGCGGAGAGGGGGTCCTACATGCCCGCCGCCCTGCAGATGGACGTGAGCGGCACGCTTTCCCTGACGAACCTCACCGAGGACGCCTCGCTCGTCGCGAACGGCGGCTGGGCGGCTGCCGGCATCGGCACCACGCGTGAAAAGTCGAGTACGATCTACATCAACATCTACGGCGGCACCATCAACGCCAGGGGAGGCAACGGCGCCGCCGGCATCGGAAGCGGATTCAAGTCCTGGACTGCCGTCGTGGGCATCTACGGCGGCAACATCACGGCCGTTGGCGTTTGCCAGGGCGCGGGCATAGGCGGAGGAGCCTATTCAACCGGATCGGTCAATATATACGGCGGCGTTGTCGATGCGTCCTGCTATGTCGATCCCGACTACTACTACAGCTACGGCGGCGCGGGCATAGGCGGAGGAGCCTACGCGTCCGGTACCGTTTACATCAGGGGCGGAAAAGTCCGGGCGGTGGGAAGCAACTACAGCGCCAGCATCGGCGGAGGACGCACCAAGGCGGGCTACGTGTATGTCAGCGGCGGAACGGTCGTGCCGACTGTTCCCGCCTCGTCGGACCGGTGTATCGGCGACGGGGCCGGGAACACATCCGTGCCCGGTGAAGTGCGCTTCACCGGCGGCTCCATCGACGCGGCGTTCGCCATTGTGAACCCGGCCGCGACGAACAGCATCGGCGTCGCCGTGTACCCCGTGGCCGTCTCCAATCTCACGGCCAACGCAAAGGTTGCTTTCGACGGCCTACCGTCCTACTACGGCACGACGGACATCTATGCGAACGAAGAGGGCAAGGTTTACCTGTGGCTGCCCGAGGACTGGGACGAGGGCGGCATCACGCCGCGCCTGCTCGCCGCATCGCCGCGCGGACGGTTCGGCGCGTCGTCCGGCACCAGCCACACCTTCGCGGCGAACGGCTACAACTACACGGTTTCGATTCCGGCGGGCGGCGGCGAGGCGGTGGCCGAGCGCGGCGAGGCGCTGGAGCTCAGCGAGCTGAAGATCACCGGATTCTCGGTAGCGGACGGGTGGATCGTGATCAGCGTGAACGCGAGTCCGGCGACGTGGATGTACGGCTTCGGCGATCGGCTGAGGGTGTATGCGTCCGAGACGCTGCCGGTTCCCGACACCGACGACGCGGTCCTCGAGCTGCCGGGCTGGGAGCTGATTCTGGAGGACGGCGACAACGCCACGTTCGCGGTGCCGCTCGGCGACCTGCCCGAGAGCATGTTCTTCAAGGTGAAGGTGAAGGAGAACTAATTTCACATGAACCACGAAATTTTTGGTATAATGCGCGAAAAAGAGGATGACTGAAGACGCCATAGACGCTAAGCCGAGGCAGCCGGCCGGCGAAACCTCGGTCGCACGCCTGATGAGGGCCATTGGATACCCGGAGAGGGCATCCAGGGGCGCGGTCTCGTCCATTCTGCGCGTGGACGGCGTCGAGGTGTCGGCGGAGGAGGCCGGCGGGAGGCTGGTGCTCAGCTGCGAGCTTACGGACGACGAGTCGCTGCTGCCGAAGCTGGCGGAGTACTCGGCGGGGCGGATGCTGAAGGAAGACGCGTCGCTCGCGTACGGCAACCGGCGCGCGATCCTGTGGCAGGACGCGCCGGCCGACGCCGGAGTGCACGAGCTGAAGCGGCTCTTCGAGACTTTCATGGATTCCTGCGACTGGTGGAGGGACCGCGTCGAAAGCCGCAAGTCCGGCGGCGAAGACGGCGAGGACGTGGACAAAACGATGATGATACGGCCTTGAGGAGAATGTAAAATGAGACAATGGAAACAGGCGGTCTGCGTATTGGCAGCTTTGGCGTCGCTGACGGCGTTCCGCGCCGACGCAGCTCCGATACCTTGGAAGCTGCCGCTCTACACGCTCGTCGCGCGCGACATGGACCTTAGGGTGGCGCTCGATACCTTCGCGGTGGCCGAGGGTCTCTCGGTGGTGATGTCGCCGACGGTGGCCGGGAACTTCTCGGGCAGCTTCAAGGACGTGACGCCGGCCGAGTTCCTCGACAAGGTGGCGACGACGCACAACCTGATCTGGTACTACGACGGGGCGGCGCTCTACCTCTACAGCTCCGGAGAGATTGCGACGATGCTGATCGACCTGCAGTACATGAAGGCGGGCGAGGTGCGCTCGATGCTGGCGGAGCTCGGGGTGGAGGACGCGCGCTTCCCGCTGAAGACCACCTCCAACGACGAGCTGGTGATGGTGTCCGGGCCGCCGCGCTACGTGGCGCTGGTGGCGGAGATGATCGGAAAGGCCGACCGGCTGCGCGAGAAGCGCACCTTCAACGAGGTCGAGGCGCGGATATTCCCGCTCAGGTACACATGGGCGGACGACGTGAGCTTCAGGGCGAACAGCCCCGAGTCGACGATGACGATCCGCGGCGTCGCGCGGCTGCTGGAGGAGATCATGGGCAGGGACCAGGGGAGCAACTCGAGGGAACTTTCGGTGACCAACGAGCTGACGCTCCTGGAGGCGCGGCAGCTGTCGTCGTACCATCCGGTCATCCGCGCCGAGAACCGGCTCAACGCCGTGGTCGTGCGCGACGCAGTCTCGCGCATGCCGATGTACGAACGGCTCATCCGAGAGCTCGACGTTCCGCAGAAGCTGGTGGAGATCGACGTCACAGTGGTGGAGCTTTCGCGGAAGGACGCGCTCGACTGGCAGCTTTCGCTGGCATTCCGCGACCGCCACAGCGATACCCATGGCGCGATCGGACAGAACGCCGCCAACCTGTTCTCGCCCGCGGAGCTTGCGGGGATGGGGCTCGCCGGCGCGCTGACCCACGCGCACTCGTCCTACGAGATCTCGGCTTCGCTCACGGCGCTGCGCGAGAAGGGGAAGGCGCGTTCGATCTCCCGGACCTCGCTCCTGACCGTCAACAACCTCGCCGCCGAGATGACCGACTCGCAGAGCTACCACGCCAGAGTCGTCGGTACCGAGGTGGCGACGCTGGCGGAGGTCACGGCCGGTACTCGGCTCCAGGTCAAGCCGCGCATCCTGCCGTCCATCTCCACCAACATCCCGAACCAGGTGTGGCTTTCGCTTGAGCTGGACGACGGCGGCTTCGAGTCCATTACCGTCGACGCGATGCCGATGACTCGCTCCTCGACCCTCCAGACGCAGACGGCGGTGTTCGAGGACGAGTCGATCATGCTCGCCGGGTACTTGCGCGACATCGAGGAAGACGCCGGCTGGGGCATTCCGTACCTGCGCGACATCCCGTGGATCGGGTGGATCTTCGGCGGCAAGTCCTCGCGCAACGAGACGGTGCAGCGGATGTTCATCCTCACGCCGCACGTCGTCGACCTCAACGCCGAGACGCTCGTCCGCCTGCAGTCGGCGAGGCTGCGCGACATCGAGGAGGCTGAGAAGCTGGAGGACGACACCGAGGTCGTCGACGAGCTGCGCCGTCAGCGCGAGCTGGAGCGCAAGAACGCGAACGACCGCCGCCGCGAGAAGGCCGACGTAAAGTACGAGCGTCGCGAGGCAGAGATCGACCACGAGCGCGCGCTGCGCAAGATCGAGCGCAAGCGGATCGACGAGAAGCTGAAGACCGACCGGCGCGAGTGGAAGAAGATAGAGGACGCCGAGTGGGAACGTCTGGAGCATGCGGAAGGGGGTCCGGCCGAGCAATGACGGAGACCGCGGCGAGACTGGAAGGCGGCTTCGCGGAAGTCGCGGCGGGCGCGTGGCTGATGGGCCGCGGCCAGCCGGCGGCTTTCTTCGGCCGCGCCGTCCGCCGCCGCCGCGCCGGCTGGCGCGTGCGCGACCGCTCCGCGCTCGACCTGGTGGAGACCACGGCCGCGGCGAAATGCGCCGACGCATCGCGTCCGTTCCTCACCCACATCCCGTGCGCCGCGCCGGTGTTCGCGGTGTCCGGCAAGGTGCTCGTGGCCCCGGCGGCGGCGCGGAAGGACGCGCATCTCGTCAAGGTGGTTCCCATGAGCGCGAAGCGCGCCCTCTGCGTCACGGAATTCGCCCAGCCCGAAGAGGATGGTGCCTCCGCCTGGGTGGTGATGGCTACGGCGAGCAGGACCTGCCGCATGCCGCTTGAGGACGGCCAGACCCTGTCGGTGCGCCCAGAGGCGGTTGTCGCATGGACTGGCAAGATGCCCACCGGCTTCTGCCCGAAGCTCTCGATCTGGGACGTGATCCTGCCGCGCGGACCGCGCGACCTGCTCTTTACCTTCTACGGGCCCGGCGTCGTCTGGGCCGAGGGTTCCGTCTACCCGGCGACCTCACTGACAGGCCGCCAAACCAACTCCCGGAGGGCCTATGGCGTTTGACGCGGCCCAGATCCTGCGGCAGACCTACGCCGCCGGCGCCGAGGCGGCGCAGTTCCGGGATCTCGCCGAACCGCAGCGCGTGGCTGAGCCGGCCGTGCAGCGCGGCGAAATCGCGGGTACGGCGTTCGTGGTCGAAGAGGACCCGATGGCGGAGCTGATGGACTCGATGGAGGAGCTTTCGTTCCAGTTCGAGGAGAAGGCCACGAAGCGCGTGGCGGAGCGCAAGCTCGGCGAGATGCAGGGGCCGCGTTCCGCGCTCCTGCGCGCCGTGGAGTCGTGGATGGCGGTGATGCCCGACATGCCCGGGCGCGACTTCCTGGTGCGGACCCTGCGCAACCTGCGCAACTCCTTCGCGACCGGCGCCCCGATGTCGGAGCGCGATCTCATGCGCGAGCTTGCGCGCGGCTCCACCGACCCCAGCGCCCAGTTCGCGATGCTCGACATCCTCGAGCAGGCGTTCGGCGAGGCGGAGGGGGCGATGCTCGAGCTCGTCAGGCGCACGAAGGCGATGCTTACGCAGGAGCGCGGGCCGGAGATCCGCGCCGGCATCAACCTTGCCGAGGAAGTCAACGCCCGCGCCACTACGCCCGAGGAGATGCGCGAGCTACGCGACATGTACCGGAGCGAGGTCGTGGGCTTCACCAAGCCGCAGGAGTGCTTCAGGTCGCTTCTGGCCGCGCGCGGGGCGGACGGCATCAAGGCCGCGCTGGACTTCCTCATCGCCGGCTGCGGCGCGGACCTCAAGTCGTCGTCCCCGTCGCTGGAGGCCGCGGCGCTCGGGCGCATCCTCACCGACCTGCAGTGCGTCTCGGTGCTGCAGTCGGTGCTGGAGTCGCTGACCGCGCTCGGGCGGCGCATGGACCGCGAGTTTGGCGAGAAGTGCCTCATGGACGGCGAGCAGATGTCGGGAAGGGTCCTGGACTTCACGGAGCAGGCGTTCGTCGCCGCGCCGGGGATCGCGTCGTTCATCTCCGACTGCGGGATCAAGAAGCTGCTCGCGCGCATGGACTTCGCGCGCGAGCTGACCGGGCTCTTCCGGAAGCTCTCGCCGCGGCTCTTCGAGCGCGAAGGCGACCGGCAGAAGCTGGTCGACGCCGCCCAGGAGCACCTCGACGAGCTGATCACCGAGGAGAACGCCGAAGAGGGAGGTGCGTCATGACTGCGCCGGTGTGGATGAACGCCGTGATCGGCGACTTCGGGCGGGCGGCCGGCATCGGGAACCTGGCGCTGAACGAGCGCGGGACGGCCTCGCTCCGCTTTGAGAACGGCGCCTCGCTCCGATTCGAGTACACCGGCTCCGAGCTGGTGGTGGCGGTGACGGTTCCGTCCGCCGACGTCAAGCGGCTCCTTTCGCTTTCGCATCCGAAGGCGAGGTACGGCCTCCGCGTCAGGGCTGGTGTGCTGCCGAAGACGCACGAGGCGGTGATGGTGGTGCGGTTCGCGGAGCGCGACGTGACGCTTCCGCACGTCAGCGCGGCATTTGAGCTGCTGTGGCGGCTTGCAAGGGATATGGGAGGTGCGGCATGGGCCTGAGTGTTTCGAGGACAACCGACCCGCTGAGGTTCGACGTCGGCATCGGGAGCGCCGGCTACGCGGACGTGATCACGTCCTCCGTCGGCGAGCCGCAGAAGGCACTGATGCCGGGGACGACCACGGTCTCGCAGGCGCTGGACGAGATATTCCCGCCTGACAACGGCGTCGGCGGGGAGATTATGCGCGCGCTGGTGTCCGGCAACCCCGCGTCGCTGCGCACGCCGCGCGGCTTCTCGGAGGCGGCCAGGAACTCCGTCCGCTCGCTTCGGGACAGCGGGACGCCGGCCGCGGACGCGGCGGCGGGGGAGATCGAGGGCCTGCTTGCGGACTCCGACCTCCTCGAGCACTTCCGGCTGGCGCTGTTGGAGACGTGACGGAGGTTGTCGTAAACATGAACAAGGGAAAAGGCAGAAAGTAGAATGACAAGGGGACTGACAGATTTCTCGAGCGTGTTCTCGCGCTTCGGCGACCTGGTGCTCGCCTTCCTCGTCGTCTGCATCATCGGGCTTTTGATCGTCCCGCTGCCGACGCCGATGGTGGACCTGCTCATCTCCGTCAACCTCATGATCTCGACGGTGATGCTGATGCTCTCGCTCTATCTGCCGCGGGCGCTGGCGTTCTCCACCTTCCCGACGATGCTGCTCTTCACCACGCTCTACCGCCTGGCGCTGAACGTGACGACGACGCGGCTCATTCTGCTCAAGGCCGACGCCGGCCAGATCATCTACACCTTCGGCAACTTCGTCGTCGGCGGCAACTTCATCGTGGGCGCGGTCATCTTCCTCATCATCACCATCGTGCAGTTCGTGGTGATCGCCAAGGGCGCTGAGCGAGTCTCGGAGGTCGCCGCGAGGTTCACGCTCGACGCGATGCCCGGCAAGCAGATGTCGATCGAGGCGGACATGCGCGCGGGCGCGATCGACCAGGAGACCGCCCGCGAACGCCGCAACGAGCTCACCAAGGAGTCCCAGCTCTACGGCGCGATGGACGGCGCGATGAAGTTCGTGAAGGGCGACGCGATCGCGGGCCTCATCATGACCGCTATCAACATCGTCGGCGGCATCTGCATCGGCGTGTTCATGAACGGCAAGGACGTCTCGTGGGCGATCACCAAGTACGGCATCCTCACCGTCGGCGACGGCCTCGTCTCGCAGATCCCGGCGCTGCTGGTGTCGATCACGTCCGGCGTCATCGTGACGCGCGTCGGCGACGAGAAGAACAAGCCGCTCGGGCAGGACATCGTCAACCAGTTCTTCGCGCAGCCGAAGGCCATCCTCCTCGGCGCGGTCATGATCGTCTGCATCGGGCTCATCCCCGGCTTTCCGAAGATCCAGATGTTCGGCCTCGCCGCGTTCGTCGCGCTCGTCGGCTGGAGCCTCATTGCCAAGGCGAAGCTCGCCGCCGCCCGGGCCGCCAAGACGGAGGACCCGCTCGCCGCCGCGGCGCCTTCGGAGGGTTCCGCGCCGCGTCCGAAGAAGAAGGACGGCGACGACTTCTCGATGGTGACGCCGCTCACCGTGGACATCGACGCCGACATCCGCGGCGCGCTGACCTACGACGCGCTGAACGAGCAGATCATGGCCGTCCGCCGCGCCCTCTACCACGACCTCGGGGTGCCGTTCCCGGGCATCAACCTCTCGCTCAACCCGTCGCTCAGCGACGGAAGGTACCGCATCCTCGTCAACGAGGTGCCGGTCTCCGAGGGCGCGCTCCTCAAGGGCCGCATCTTCGCGCTCGAGGAGGCGGAGAACCTCTCCGCCACCGGCGTCGCGTTCGAGACCGGCAAGCCGTTCCTGCCAGGCTACGAGACGTGCTGGGTGAAGGAGGAGGAGAAGCCGCGCCTCGACGAGAGCGGCATCCGCTCGCTCGACCTCGGCGGCGTGCTAACCTACCACCTCTCCAGCGTGCTCCGCCGCTATTCGCACGAGTTCCTCTCGCTGCAGGAGACGCGCATCCTCTTCGACCACATGGAGAAGGAGGCGCCGGAGCTCGTCAAGGAGGTGCAGCGCGTGCTGCCGCTCCAGAAGATCACCGACGTCCTCCAGCGCCTAGTCCAGGAGGGCATCTCCATCCGCGACCTGAAGCGCATCACCCAGACGCTCATCGAGTGGGGCCAGAAGGAGAAGGACTCGGTGCTGCTCGTCGAGTACGTCCGCGCCGCGCTCTCGCGCTACATCTCCTACAAGTTCTCCGGCGGCCAGAACATCGTCGCGGCGTACCTGCTGGACCCGTCGCTGGAGGAGAAGATCAGGAAGTCGGTGCGCCAGACCTCCGGCGGCAGCTACCTCGCGATGGAGCCCGCGACCGTGCGCTCCATCCTCGCCGTCGTCAAGCGCACCATCGGCGACCTCGCGAAGATCCCGCAGAAGCCGGTGATCATCGTCTCGGTCGACATCCGCCGCTATTTCCGCAAGATGATCGAGAAGGACTACTACGAGCTGCCGGTCCTCTCGTTCCAGGAGCTGAGCGCGGAGATCAACATCCAGCCTCTGGGGAGGCTGAAGCTGTGAACCGCGGCGGCCTGACGGCCAGAAGGGCTACGAACCGATGAATTACCTGCTGAAGATAGTCGAGGGACCGAACAAGGGCGCGGAAGTCGCGCTCGTGGAGGGCGTCGCCGTCACGCTCGGCAAGGGCGATGACTGCGACATCGTGCTCGTGGACCCGACGATGCCGGACGCGCCGCTCAACGTCGAGGCCACTGCGGGCGGAGTCATGGTCGACGGCAAGCCGGTCGAGCAGTTCGAGGTGATGACCTCGGGCGCGACGTCATTCGCGGTCGGTCCGGCCGGCACGCCGTGGGGCGCGCTCAAGTGGCCGAAGGCCGGCGAACCGGAAACGACTGGCGGCGAGTCTTCTCCGTCCGGCGATTCCAGCCCCGCGTCTGAAGAACCGGCCGGCAGCCCAACCACCGAACCGACTGACCACCCAACCATCGAACATTCAAACCGCCGGCGCGGCGGATACTGCGGCTGCCTGGTCGCGCTGTTCATTGTGCTTGCCGCCCTCGCCGTCCTCTGCTGGATCTTCAGGGACAGGATCAGGGAATCGGACCGGTACGAGCAGTTCGCGAAGATCGGCAAGGGATGGTATTCCAGGTTCACCCGCGAATCCAGGGACGCCAAGGTCTCCGGCGAGAAGCGCGAGAGCCTCTCGGACATCGCCGGGAAGTACGGCCTCAAGCTGGTCGAGTCCAACGGCGTCTCGACGGTCGTCGGCAACCTCAGGACCAGGCGTGACCGGCTCGCCGCCACGGCCGAGGCGTACCAGGCGAAGCCGTGGGTCGAGCTCGACCTCACCGACGACGAGTCGTTCCGTGCGGCGGCCGATGATGCGCTCTTCACGTACACCGAGGGCGCGCTCAAGGTAGCGGCGGCGACCAACCGCTTCCTCAGGATCGTCGGCACGTCGCCGTCGCCGCTGTCGCTGAAGCGGACGCTGGAGGCGCTGAACGCCGACCTGCCGAGGCTGCGCGGGGTTGACGTCTCGGGCGTGGTCATGGGTGTCGTCGCGCGCCCAGTCGAACCTGAGGAGGACTCTGTGATCGCCGGGGATGATGGCTTTGCCGTGAAGCGGGCGGCCGTCCGCAAGTCGCGCAAGGGCGCCCCGGTCCTCCCGGTCTGCGGAATCCTCACGACGCCCTATCCATGCCTCGTGATGCGCGACGGAAGGCGCGTCATGGAGGGCGCGGTGTTCGGGGACGGCGTCATCGTGGAGATCGGGGCTGACAGCGTGACGATCACCAACTCGGCAGGGAGGTTCACATGGAAGCCGTGAACGAGCCGGTGAGGCTGATGGAGATCGAGAAGGAGCTTGCGGGGCCTCAGAGGGAGGCCGCGCTCGCGAGGTACGACGCGGTGCTCTCCGCCCTGGCGAAGAGGATCGACGCGGCGATGAAGGCGGGGCTGCCGCCAGACGAGTTCCCGAGGGTCGACACTCTCCGGGAGGCGAACACCATCGCCAGGAAGATTTTGCGCCTGACCGTCCGGGTGGACGGGGAGGCGCAGAAAGCGTAGCCGAAAGGCGACGTTCAACAACAAACACAACAAGAAAAGGAACGGTAAAATGTCAGCATTGGGAAATACGCATCCTACCACACATCCCGAGGTGGTGGACTTCGTCGAGCGTCCGCACCGGGTGGGCACGGACACCGCCATCAGCAACTTCGTCCACACGGACGCGGTCTACAACGCGCTCATGAACGCGACCTACCAGATGGAGGACAGGCTGAAACGTGCAGGCGAACCTCCAGCAGCTGCAGTACGACCTGCAGCAGTGGAACCTCGCGCTCACCACGATGACGAACATCAACAAGAACATGGGCGACGCGCTGAACTCGATCGCCTCCAACTTCCGTTGATCTTCGACCTCGAGAGCGAAGAGGCGAGACTGTTGTTGAATGTCGCCCTTATGGCGACGGGGCAGAACCGTTTCCAGTCCGCCGCGAAGATACTCGCGGCGCTGGGGCGGTTCCGCCCCGGGGAGGCGTCCGTCGCCGTGGCGAACGCCATCCTCTTCATCAGCATGAAGGACTTTCAGGGAGCTGTCGACTACATCGACAACGACGCCCTGCCGAGGTTCCCGTCCTCCGCTATGCTCAAGGCGTTCAAGGGCATGGCGCTTCTCAGAATGAACCGCGCTGCCGAGGCCAGGATTCCGCTTGAGGAGGCGGCGTCCGACACGGTCGATCCGGCGGCGGCGCAACTGGCAAAGGACCTGATGGAATGACAGAATCGATGATAGTCGAGGCGGTGCGGGCGGCGCAGGCGAGCCCGGTGACGGACCCGGCGGCTGTCGGCGCCGTCAACGCGGCTACCGCGGCGGACCCGGCGGCGGTGGCTAGGTTCCAGGCGGCGATGGGCGTGGGCCCGGCTGACGCAGTCGACCCGATCCCGTTCGCGAGCGAGGCGACCGCCGCCTGGCGGTCCGCGCAGGCGAACAACCAGGGCATCCTCCACCGGATCCGCGCGCTGTCGCAGCTGGAGAGGATGCACGGACCCGCCGCCGGCGAACTGGTGGAGCTGCAGTACGAGGTGATGAACCTCGCGTTCCAGCAGGAGGTGGTGACCAAGGTTGCCGACAAGTCGTCGAACGCGATCCAGACGCTGGTCAAGAATCAGTAGTGGTAGAAGTCTAGATGTCTAGACACCTAGAATTCTAGAAAGGGAAAAAGAATGAAATACGCTATACCGGTCGTGGCCGCGGCGCTTCTGCTGGCCGGGTGCGACAAGGAGACTACGCTCCACGCGGGACTCGCGGAGCGCCAGGCGAACCTCGTCATGGCCGCGCTCATCGACGCGGGGATCGGCTGCCACAAGTCGCCCGGCGAAGAAGGCACGTGGGACGTCACGGTGGTGGAGTCGAGGTTCGCTGACGCGGTCAACCTGCTCGAAAAGGCCGGTCTGCCGCGCCAGCCGCACCAGGGGATCGGCGAGGTGTTCAAGAAGACGGGCATGATCTCGTCCCCGAGCGAGGAGCGCATCCGCTTCATGGACGCGCTTGCGCAGGACCTCGCGAAGACCATATCGAGCATCGACGGCGTCGTCGACGCCCGCGTGCACGTCGTGCTGCCGGAGAACGACCCGTTCGCGCGCCATGCGCTGCCGTCGTCCGCCGCTGTCGCGATCCGCTCGCGCTGGGACGCGGACCTGACGGACGTCATTCCGTCGGTCAAGGGCCTCGTGAAGAACGCGATCGAGGGCCTGTCCGCCGAGAAGATCATGGTGACGGTGTTCCGCGACCCGCCGCCGAAGAAGTAGTTAGGTGGTTAGGTAGTTAGGTAGTTGGAGGGTATGACAACAGAGGAGAGACAGTTCCTGCGTACGGCCGTGTGGCTCTTCATGAGGCACGGTCGCAGCGACCGCGCGCTTGGCGTGTGCGAGGCCCTGCACGAGGCCGACCCGCGCGACGGCGTGGCGGCGGTCGCGCTGGCGGAACTGCTCCTCGAGCGCGCCGACGCGAAAAGGGCGGTGGAAGTCCTCCGCGAGGCGGACGTTCCGCCGGAACTCGCCCATGCCGAGGCAGTTCTCGAGACGAGGGCGCTCAGGCTCGCCGGCCGCACCGGCGAGGCAGATTTCAGGTGGCGGCGCTACATCGAGTCGAGGAAGGGCGCCGACAGGAAGTGGGTGTAGAACAGTAGATGCCAGGAGAAATCAACATATCGATGGATGAAGCGCGGGCGCTGGTCGCAGACCAGGCGCTTTGGCCGCGCGTCCGCGATTTTCTCTGGGACTTCGCCACGCAGGTGCACGAGTCTTGGTTAGGTGGTTTGGTGGCACCTAACTACCAAACATTGCTCGCATCTTCCCGCGTCAAGCGCCATGTCCTCTCCTCGCTTCGCATTACACCCTGCTTCCATACTTTCCCCAAGGACGACTGGAGCCGGTTGCTGCTTCTTGACGGCGCCACGCTCGAGGAGATCGCCAAGTGGCTTGGCGCGGTTGTCTGCGCCGGCGACCTCCGCTGCGTGACCGACGGCGCGACGGTGCGCGAACTCAAGGCGGCGCTGCCCGGCATCTACCCGGATGTGTTCGGGTACACCATGTATTTCAAGGGGATTGATCTTGCCGCAAAGGATGCAAAGTCTGCAAAGGGACGGATGAGTGAAGATGTCGTTTCGACCGGGCTGTCGATCATCGTCTCGCTTCTCGACTCTTTGCCGGAGGCTCTTTCGTCTCGCCTTGAGTTCAAGCTTCCCAAAGGTCTTTGCGACCTCTGTGTTCTTTGCGGCGAAAATGAACGGCCTGCGTTAGACGCTGCCGTCAAGAGGCTTCTCAAACTTAAATTCCCGGAGGCGTACAAGCTATGCTGCTGATAGAGAAACAAAACTTCACGCTTGCGTCCGACCGCCGCCTCGTCAAGGCCGCGGACGTGGCCACCGCCAAGTCCGCCGCCGAGATCGTGGCCGACGCGGAGGCCGAGGCGCGCAGGATCCGCGAAAAGGCGAAGGCGGCCTTCGAGGAGGAGCGGAAGCGCGGCTACGAGAAGGGGCTCCAGGACGGCAAGCTCGAGATCGCCATGCAGAAGCTGGAGCAGGTCGACCAGTCCGTCGCCTTCATGGAGTCGGTCGAGGGGAAGATGGCCGACATCGTCATGAAGGCGCTCAGGTCGTTCGTCGTCGAGGTCGGCGACAAGGAGATGGTCGTCAACATCGTGCGCAAGACGATGAACGCGGTGATCCGCACCCAGCGCCACGTGACGCTCAAGGTGGCCCCGGAGATGGCCCAGGTCGTCAAGGACCGCGTCGCCGCGCTGCGCAAGGACTACCCCACGGTCGAGTCGTTCGACGTGGTTGAGGACGAGCGGCTCAAGGGGCCGGCGTGCATCCTCGAGACCGAGGCCGGCGTCGCCGACGCCTCGGTGGAAAGCCAGTTCGCCGCGATCGAGCGCTCGCTGAAGCGCCATCTCGCCAGAGACCATGAGGAGGCCGCCAAGCCGTGACGACGCCGTTCGACTATATTCCGGCGGTCCTGGACCGTGCCGTTGAGGATGCCCAGCCCATCGACGTGAAGGGCAAGGTCATCCAGGTCGTCGGCACCATCGTCAAGGCTTCCGTCCCCGGAGTGAAGGTCGGCGAGATATGCATTCTCAGGAATCCCTGGGAGTCGCTGGAGGTGCAGGCGGAGGTAGTGGGGTTCACCAAGGACGCCGCGCTCCTCACCGCGCTCGGTCCCATGATCGGCATCTCCGCCGAGACCGAGGTGATCCCGACGCGCCGCGAGCAGATGGTGCCAGTCGGCATGAACCTCCTCGGACGCGTCCTCGACGGACTCGGCCGTCCGATGGACCTCGAGGCGAAGGGGCCGCTTCGCCCGGACGGCTACTATCCGGTCTACGCCTCGCCGCCGCCGCCGCTGGAGCGCAGGATGATCACCAAGCCGATTTCGCTCGGCATCCGCGCCATCGACGGTCTGCTTACATGCGGCGAGGGGCAGAGGATGGGCATCTTCGCCGCGGCGGGCGGCGGCAAGTCCACCCTGCTCGCGTCGATCATCCGCAACACCGAGGCGGAGGTGACGGTGCTGGCGCTCATCGGCGAGCGCGGGCGCGAGGTCAGGGAGTTCATCGAGAAGGATCTGGGTCCGGAGGGGCTCAAGAAGTCGGTCCTCGTCATCTCCACCTCGGACCGCCCGTCGATGGAGCGGCTCAAGGCCGCGCACGTGGCGACGTCCATCGCCGAGTCCTTCCGCGACCGCGGGATGAAGGTCCTGCTGCTCATGGACTCCGTTACGCGCTTCGGGCGCGCCCAGCGCGAGATCGGCCTCGCCGCCGGCGAGCCGCCGACGCGCCGCGGCTTTCCGCCGAGCGTGTTCTCGGAGCTGCCGAAGCTAATGGAGCGCGCCGGCAACTCGTCCAAGGGCTCCATCACCGCGCTCTACACCGTGCTCGTGGAGGGCGACGACATGACCGAGCCGATCGCCGACGAGACGCGCTCCATCCTAGACGGCCACATCATCCTCTCGCGCAAGCTCGCGCAGATGAACCACTATCCGGCGATCGACATCCTCGCCTCGGTCTCGCGGTGCCAGTCGGCCATCATTCCGAACGACCACAAGGCCGCCGCCGCCAAGCTGCGCAAGCTCCTCGCCAAGTACGCCGAGGTCGAGCTTCTGCTCAAGATCGGCGAGTACAAGAAGGGGTCCGACCCCGAAACGGACGAGGCCATCGACAAGAATGGCGCCGTGAACGCGTTCCTGCGGCAGGGGCTGGACGAGCGCCCCGAATACGACGACACGATCGAAAAACTCAAAAAGGCGGTGTCGTAATGTCCTATGTCCTCCAGCCACTTCTGCGGATACGCACGATGCGCGAGGACCGCGCCAGCGGCGAGCTGTCCGCTGCGCGCCGCGAACTTGCCGCGGCGGAGGACGCGCTGGAGGCGCGCCGTCGCGACCTCGCCGCCTACGAAGAGACGAAGGAGGAGCGCCGCGACCGGATATACGACGCGATCATGGGCCGCGCGGTGAGCCGCGAGCAGATCGACCTCGCGAACGCCGGCGTCGCCAGGATCGACGAGGAGGGCGCGCTCAAGGTGGACAACGTGGCGCGGGCCGAGGGCGAGCGGAAGAAGTGCGAGGAGGCGACCGTGGTCGCCCGGCACAACCTGGCGGTGGCCATGAAGAACAGGACGAAGATCGACGAGCACAAGGAGGTCTGGATTTCCATGGAGGCGGCGGAGGAGGAACACCGAGCCGAAGGCGAACTCGAGGACTTTGTGGTGAGAAAGCCGGAGATATGACAGTGGGAGCAATAACATTTGACCTGGGCTTTGGGGCGTCGCCGTTCCTGGTGACGCTGGACGATGCGTCGGGGCTCGCGCCGCTGACGCTGCCGGAGGCGCTTGCGGCGCAGACCGCTCCGCAGGATGAGCCAATCCCCCAGAAGCCGACTGCGGAGCCAGCCGCCGCCGCCGTCCAGCGCTTCGCGGCTGCAATGGCGGCGAGTGCGCAACCATCGCCGGAGGAACACCCGCTGCGTGTCTTCCGCAACGCGGTTGCCGCGCAGTCTGCCGCGTCAGTTTCCTCCAAGGAGCCGATTGCCGCCGAGACACCGATCGTCGCCGGAATGCCGATTGCCGCCGAGAAGCCAGTTCGTTCTGAAAAGCCTATTGTCGTTGAGCAGCCGGTTATGGCCGAGACTCCGCAGACGTTCAATCGCCCAGTTGTTGCCAATGATCAGATTGTTGTTGAGCGGCCGATAGTCGCAGAGAAACAGGTTGTATCTGAAAAGCCTGTCGTCATTGAAACGCCGATTGCATCCAAGAAGCCGCTCATCGCAGAAACGCCGATTGTCGCCGAGAAGACAGTTCAGGCCGAGAAGCCCATTGCTGTCGAGAAGCCGGTTATGGCTGAGGTTCCGCAGATGGACATTCGCTCAGTTGTTGCCAATGATCAGATTGTTGTTGAGCGACCGATAGCTGCTGAAAAACAGGTTGTATCCGAAAAGCCGGTCGTCATCGAAACGCCGATTGCATCCAAGAAGCCGTTCATCGCAGAAACGCCGATTGTCGCCGAGAAGACAGTTCAGGCCGAGAAACCAATTATCGTCGAGAAGCCGGTTATGGCCGAGCTTCCACAGATGGTCGATCGTCCTGTTGTTGTTGATAAGCCTATCGTCGCCGCGAAGCCAATTGCCGTCGACAAGGCGGCTGTGGCAGAAGCTCCGCAGATGGTCGATCGTCCTGTTGTTGATGAGAAGCAGATAGTCGTTGAGCAGCCGGTTGTCGTCGAGAAACAGGTGGTTGTCGAGAAGCCTGCCGTCGCCGAGAAGCCAATTGCAGCTGAGAAGCCAGTAGCCGTCGAGAAGCCGGTTGTGGCGGAGGTGCCGCAGGTGGCCGAACGTCAGGATGTTGCAGAGTCGCCGTCGACCCCTGCGCCGATGACGCCTTCCAGAGAGATGCCGATGGCGAACCAGGTGGCGAGCGCAGCGCAGACGCCGCGCGATGTTCGCGAAGCTTCCGCCGACAGGCCGACTGCAGCTGCGCCTGGCGGAATCGTCGAGCCTGGCGCGGGCAAGAGTGTGGCGGTCGACAACGAGGACATTGTCGCGGCGACGCAGTCTGCGCCAGCCGCAGTTCCCGCGGCAGACGTCGTTGCTGCGCCGGTTGCGCCGGAAGTCGCGGCGGCCGCCGCCGCGACGGCGCGCACCGAGGCCATTGTGGAGACGGTCGAAAGGATCGTGGAGGCCGTCGCGGCGCAGATCGAGGTGACGCCAGCGCTCGCGCACGGCGACGGCAACGTGCGCATCGTCCTCAAGCCGACCGTGCTGGACGGCTCGGAGATCTCGGTGACCGCAAAAAGCGGCGAACTGACCGTGGCCATTGCACCGGCGACGCCGGCCGCCGAGCGCCTCGCCGCCGCCGCCCTGCCGCGCCTTGAGACCGCGCTGGCGGAGCATGTGTCCACGTTCCACCGTGTAGCCGTTGCCGTCGTACAGAGGAAGGGGAAAGCCAATGAAACCGCTTGAGATTCTCTCCGCACTGCCGAAATGGGCGAACGCCGCGCCGGAGTCGCTGCTGGACTCGCCGGCGTGGGCAATGCCGTGCCGCCTGGGCGACGCCTCCGCCACGCTCCGCGCGGCCGAGGTACGCCCCGGCGAGTCGCTTGACCTCGCGGTGCTTCTGGACGGTGAGCGCCATCTGCTGTCGATAGCCGATTCGCCGCGCTTCGCCGACCTGCACGCGCTGTGGGCCACGCGCGCGGAGGTGCCCGAGCCGATTCTCCTTGCGCTCGTGGAGAAGGAATGCGGCGTGCTGCTGCAGCTCGTCGAGAATGCGGTTCGCCGCCAGCTCAAGGTGGAGGGACTCGCGTCCGAAGGACCGGACGAGCGCACGTTCTTCATGCAGGTCGAGGACGTGGTCTTCGGCCTGACGCGCTCGCCAGTCGTAGAGGCGGCCCTCGGCCAGCTCCGCTTCGTCGACACCACCCACCAGTCGGTCCGCGAGGAGCCGCTGCCCTGCGAGACCGAGGTCGCTTCGTTCGTGCTTTCCGCCGCCGACATCGCGTCGATTGCCGTCGGCGACGCGCTCCTGCTGCCTGAAGTCGGGACGGTTCCGCCGCGGCTGGTCGTCGACGGACGCTTCCTCGTGGACGAGAACGGCGTTGCGCCGTTTTCCGACGACGGACGGCTGCGCGTAGTCGACGCCGCGCCGCGGACAATCTCGCTGGGCGAGCTCTTCGACCGCGCCGAGAGCCCGGTTGAGGAGGCGGACGCGAAGCCGTCGCAGCTTCGCCTCGTGTCCTCCGGCAAGACGCTTGCCGAAGGGAGTCTCGACAAGCTCGCCGGACAGAGCGCCTTCGTCGTGGAGGCAGTTGGTCCTCTCCCCTAACCACGAACAACGAACAACGAATAACCTATGTTCCAGACAAATCCATTTACGCTGATAATCGTTCTGGTGGGGCTTTCGCTCCTGCCATTTGTCGCGATGGTGGCCACGAGCTACCTGAAGATCGTCGTCGTGATGTCGCTCATCCGCAACGCGCTCGGAATCCAGTCCATTCCGCCGAACATGGTGCTCAACGCGCTGGCGCTGATCCTGACGTTCTACATCATAGCGCCGGTCGCGAGCGAATCGTGGGGGATCCTGGCGGAAAGCCAGAAGGCTGCGGCTGCCCAGGTCCAGGCCAAGGGTGCGGCTGGCGGCGCGGCTCCGTCGTTCGACCTGGGGCTCTCCACATCGGACCTCGCCAAGGGCGCCGAGCCTTTCCGCACCTGGCTCTCCGAGCACACCTCCGACCGCGAGCGGGCGTTCTTCGTCAACACGGCCGAGCGCCTGTGGGCCAAGGACCCCGACGTGCCGGCGAATGTCGACCCCGAGAGCTTCTGCATCCTGATCCCGTCCTTCTGCGTCTCTGAGCTCACCAAGGCGTTCCAGATCGGCTTCCTCGTCTACTTGCCGTTCATAGCGATCGACATCATCGTGTCGAACATCCTCCTCGCGATGGGCATGATGATGGTCTCGCCGGTGACGATCTCGCTGCCGTTCAAGCTGCTCCTCTTCGTGATGGTGAACGGCTGGACCCTGCTTATCCAGGGGCTTGTACGGGGGTACGTGATATGAGCAAGGCGGAGCTTCTCGACTATGCGCAGACTTGTCTCCTGATCGTCCTCAGGCTATCGCTCATCCCGATTCTGGTGGCGACGGTGATCGGCGTCCTCGTCTCGCTCCTCCAGGCGCTTACCCAGATCCAGGAGCAGACCCTCGGCTTCGCGGTCAAGCTGATCGCGATTTCGCTGACGCTCCTCGTCTGCGCGTCGTGGATCGGCTCCACGCTTCTCCTCTACACCCAGGACATCTTCACGCACTTCGCGCTGCTGAGGTAATGCCCTACATTGAATTCCATCGCTGGATTCTTGCGGCGGTCCTGGGGATGGCGAGGATCGGCGGGGCGTTCGCCGTCTGCCCGGCGCTGGCGGACAGCATGATCCCTGGCGTCGCCAGGAGGGCGGCGGTGCTCGGGTTCTCCTGCCTGGTGATCCCGTTCATCAAGGCCGGCATGCCGCCGGGCGAGCCGAACGTCGGCATGTTCGCGCTGCTCGCAGTCAAGGAGGCGTTCATCGGCTTCCTCCTCGGGTTCTTCGCGGCGGTTCCTTTCTGGATCGTGGAGAACATCGGAAACTTCATCGACAACCAGCGCGGCTCGACGATGGGCGAGGTGTACTCCCCGCTTTCCGGCGCGCAGGTCTCGACGACGGCGATATTCTTCACCCAGATCGTCAGCACGCTTTTCTTCGTGAGCGGCGCGGTGCTGGTGTTCCTCGGCGCGATCTACGCCAGCTTCTCCATCTGGCCGGTGTTCCCGGAGGGGGCGGTCTTCCCGTCGTTCTCCAGCGACGCGCCGGTGCGGATCCTCGGCTACGTGGACGGGATGCTGCGGACGACCGTGGTAATCTCCGCGCCGGTGATCATCGTGATGTTCCTCGCGACGCTGGGGCTGGGACTCGTCAACCGCACCGCCCCGCAGCTCAACGTGTTCTTCCTGTCGATGCCGGTCAAGTCCGCGCTCGGCATCGCCATGCTCGTCGTGTACCTGCCGTTCATCATGGACATGCTGATGTACACCAAGGAGAGCGCGATCCTCGCCCCGGCGCTCAAATTGTTAGGTGGTTAGGTGGTTGGGTAGTTAGCCATGGCTGAAAGCGCTGGAGAGAAGACCGAGCTGCCTACGCCCAAGAAGCTGCGCGACGCGCGGCAGAAGGGCCAGGTCTGCACCTCGAAGGACATCGTCTCCACGGCCATCCTCGTCATCCTCTTCGCGCTCCTCGCCTGGATGGGCGTCGCGCTAATGGAGGACATGGAGCAGCTCCTCCGTTTCCTCGGCGGCGGCATCGAGCACAACGGCGTCGGCGACGTGATGGAGTCGTCCAAGCTCACGGTGATCTACATCCTGAAGCACTCGTTCATCTTCGTGCTCGTGGCGGCCATTATCGGCATTGTCGGCAATGTCGCGCAGATCGGCTTCCTCTTTACCCTCGACCCGATTCTCCCCAAGATGGAGAAGCTCAACCCGGTCGAGGGGGCGAAGAAGATCTTCTCGGTGAAGAACCTCTTCGAGTTCCTCAAGAACGTCGTCAAGGTGTGCTTCCTCGGCTACCTCGTCTACAAGATCATCTGGGCGAGCGTACCCGAGCTGCTCACGATGTGCTACGGCACCGTGGACGACGTCTTTCCCTGCCTCAAGCTGATGCTCAAGCGCCTTGCCGTCTACACCGCCTTCGGCTACATCGTGATCGCCGTTGTCGACCGGCTCTTCCAGGGGCGCAACTTCACCAAGCAGATGATGATGACGAAGGACGAGGTGAAGCGCGAGTACAAGGAGATGGAGGGCTCGCAGGAGATCAAGCAGGAGCAGCGCCGCTTCCGCGACGAGATCATGAACGGGCAGGATCCAGCGAAGGCGGCGAAGAAGGCGAGCGTCGTCGTCACCAACCCGACGCACCTCGCCGTCGGCATCCGCTACGCCGCCGAGGAGTCGCCGCTGCCGCGCATCTGCGCCATCGGCGCCGGCAAGGTCGCGAAGATCATCCGCGAGACCGCCCTCGCCGAAGGCATCCCGGTGATGGAGGACCGCCCCCTCGCGCGCGCCCTCTACGCCAAGGGCGCGGTGGAGGACTTCATCCCCGATTCCCTGATCGAGCCGGTGGCTGAGGTGCTTAAGTGGGCCAAGCAGATCCAGGACGCCCGCAAGGAGGAGGAGGAACTCGACTCCGTTACGCTGGAGGACTTATGAACATCGAAGAACTATACAAGACAATCGCCCCCAGGCTGACGAACTGGCTCGTCGCCAGCGGCAGCTCCTACCACGAGGCGTGCGACCTCGTGCAGAGCACCTTCCTCAAGCTGTGGAAGATGCGGGACGACCTCCGGAACAGCGATAGCGACGTCTCCGGGCTTGCATTCACCATCGCGCGCAACCTGCGCAAGAACCTCGCCCGCGACAATGCCCGGCTTACGTTCGTCGGCGAGATCCGCGACGCGGACGAGGGCGAGCAGGGCGGTGCCAGCGCAGACGGGGAGAGCCTGGCCACGCGGCTCTCGACGACCGACAACCAGCAGTCGGGTTCCGACTCCGAATACCTCCGCCAACGCCTGACCGAGGCGTTTGCGAAGCTTCCACCCATCCTGCGCGAGGCATATACGCTCTTCCAAATCGGCGAAATGTCGATCCGCGACATCGCAAATCAGACCGGAGTGAGCGAAAATCTCGTAAAAGTGCGCATTTTCCGGGCAAAGTCCAAGCTGCGTGAAATTCTTGCAGATTTACGTGTAACCTAACGGTACATTGTGTGTAGACAAGGCGGAACCACAAAGTACCACACAAAGGGGAAACAAAATGGACATCAATCTTAACAGCAACTTTAACGGCAACATCGGCGTGAGGCCCGATATGCAGGGCATCGGCGGTGTCGGCGGTGCGGCAGAAGAGTCGCCCAAGTCATCTCGCACCGCGGCCAACCTAACCGTGGGGAAGGGCGTGGACGCCCTCTCCTCCGCCGAGCCGACTGCGGAGATCTCCGCCGATGCGCTCTCCCGCGACGACGACCTCGGCAAGCTGGTCAACGCCGCGTTTAGCCTGCCAGCTCCGCCGATGCCGGCATTTCCCGAGTAAAATTATGCCACTGGAAATTTGCCGGTGAAGTATGGTATAATTCACCTCATGAAAACCAAATACTTCAATTCGGCCGATACGAAGTGGGCGCGGCTTATGTCGCTCACCGCGGTCGGCGCCATGGCGGCGTTGCTTGCCGGTGCGGCAGGCTGTGCCTCAGTGTATACCACCTCGCCCGGCTCGTTCGCGAGCATGGAGTACCAAGGAGCGAACTCCGCTCCTACGGAGATCGTGTATATCACGACGACCGGCTACCACTTCCTGTGGTCGATACCGCTTGTGTCCGGCGACCTGCGCTGGAACGCTTCGAAGCAGTCAATCAACGGTGGTACCTGCCTCTTCCGCGACCAGGTCGGCGCGGCCGAGATACAGAACGCGATGCTTAAGATTGCCGAGTCCAGGAACTGCGACGTGATCGACATGGTCTTCGACGATTCCGACACCTCGTATGCCGGCGTAAGCTACGGCGGGATCATCGGGTTGTTCTTCGGCTCTTCGCAGATCGGCTTGTCCGGCGTACTGGTGCCGAAGAAGCCGCAGGCCGAGGCGCAGGAGGGATCCAAGACGAAGGAAGGGGGTGCGAAATGAGGAAGTTTCTTTATGCGGCGGCGGCTCTTGCGCTGGCGGGGTGCAGCTCCTACAGCGAAATCGCGCGGTGGGATTCCGACACCCTGACCAACGACGGCGAGAAGCCGGTGGCGTCGTTCGTCACCCAGAACTTCTCCTATCAGCTTTTGGGTTTCATTCCGCTCTGCACCGGGCTGCCTTGGACCGAGGGCGACGATGACATCATGGACGACTACAACGTGCGCCTTTTCGCGGACGAGGCGACGATCGACAACAACATGGTCTCGCTTCGGCATGCGCTCGACCGCGTCGGCGGCTCGCATCGCATCACGAAGCTGCATACGACGGTCGACAACGACTACTTCTGGAGCCTGTTCATCGTGAATCGGCACGAAGTGCGCACGCAGTGCCTGATACTGCCGTAGCGTATTCGGCATTTGATGCCAGTTCGATTGCATCCGCGCAGGGGTACCTGTGCGGATGCTGTTTTTTTCGCCCGCCTCTTCTGCTGCCTTCATCAACACCGCGGCACTTTCCGCGGTGGAATATGGTATAATATACCAAAATGATCAACATTGAAGACGACTATGGACACGAGCAGCGGAGCGCGCAAACGCTGCCTTAGCAAGTCATGACATTCGCCAACCGCAAGTTCATCGGATTTCTCGGCGCCGCGACGGTGGTGATCGTCGCGGAGTACATCCTTGTGCTGTCCGACGGCGTGATCGCCGGACAGATGCTCGGCGAGAAGGCCCTCGGCGCGGCGAACATGCTCATGCCGATATTCATGGTCGTGAGCTTCTTCACCTGGCTGCTGGCGGTCGGCACGTCGATCGTCTATTCGGACGCGATGGCGCGGATGCAGCGGGAACGCGCGGCGAACCTTGCGGGGCAGGGACTCGTCGCATCGGTTCTGCTCGGTCTTGCCCTTGGAGTCACGGTGTTCGCCGTCAAGGGGCTCTATGTCGGCTTCATGGCGTCTGACGCCGAAACTACGGGCCATGCGCTCGGCTACCTGAACTGGTATCCTCTTGTCGTCTTTCTGGAGGCAATCGACCTCCTGCTGCTGTATCTTGTCTACACGGACGGAGGCGCCGTCAGCTGTACGGTGTCCTATTGTGCGCAGGTTGTCGTGAACATAGTGCTTTCGTACGGTCTCTGCGCCGGCAAGTGGGGGCTGCCGAGACTCGGCATGGGCGGAATCGCGCTCGGCACGGTGGCGGCCTATCTGTCCGGCGTCGCAATGCTCCTGCCGCGTTTTCTCCGCCGCGGAAGATGCGGGGTGCGCTTTGCGCCGAAATTCCTGCCGAATGACTTCGTGCGCTCGCTGCAGCTGAGCTTTGGGGATGCGTCGTCCGGCCTTTTCCAGGCGCTCCTGCTGTTTGTCGCCACCAAGTACATCATCCTTCTGTGGGGACCCGACACGCTGCCGGTCGCGACGGTGGCGTTCTTCGTGGTTAGGCTCTCGCTGTTTTTCAACGGCGTCGGCATAGCCTTGCAGCCGATAGAGACGGTTTACCACGGAGAGGGCAATACCGCGGGGATCAACGGCCTGGTGCGGTTCGCCGCATGCATATCGGTCCTGGAAGGGCTTTTCCTCACCGTCGTCGTGTTCATCGCGCCAGATTTGATCGCCTCTGCGGTGGGCATCGACAATCCGGAGCATGTCAGCGAGGCAAGCCACGCGGCAAGATGGACGTGCGTGGGTCTTACCGGGTATGCGCTTGCGTACATGCTCAATTCCCATTACCAGTACATCGGACGGCCCGGCCGCTCGGTCAAGCTGACGTCGCTGGCGTTCTTCATTGTTCCCGTCGCGCTGCTCTTTGCGTTTGGCGGGAGGATATCGGGGATGAACGGGGTCTGGGTCTCCATCGCGGCTGGGCCGGCGATCGCAGTCGCGGTGCTCCAGATCCGCCCCCTGCTGCGCTCGCTGAAGTCGGCCAAGTCCAGGCGCAAGACCCACGTCTGGTCTGTCGACGCCTCGGACCCGGCGTCGTACCGCAAATTGCTCGCCTCGATTGAAAAGTCCCTTCCCCGGGAGGCGCCCGGCGAAACCGTCCAGCAGATTCTCCACGCGCTGACGCTTTCCTTGGATCAGATTCGCGGGAAAAACGGGAACGACCGGCGCGTGCATGCCGAGATCACGGTCAAGCCGGAGCGGGATGGCGTGAGGGTGATCGTCAGGGACGACGGGGTGCATTTCGCCATAGAGGGGCTGGAGCACCCCGTCCGGCACCTTCCGGCCTCAGGATTCAACCGCAACATCTTCGTCTTGGCCTTGCCCGGGGACAGCTTCGGGAGGAGGTACGAGGTTCTGCGGGGATACGACCTTTCCCCGGACGAGATAAAGGAGATCGTCGACCTCGAGGACCGCAGCTTCGACGCTCGCTATCACACCACGCTGGAGCAGGAATGCGCGCTCTTCAAGTCCAACCGCGAGGGCGGCGTCGTCGTCCGCGACCGGGAGACGGGCGCCATTGTCGCGTATATGATGATCCTTCCCGTTGCGGACGAGACCTACGACTTGATCCGGCAAGGCGTGTTGCTTGACACCGCGCTTGATCCCGAAAAGGTGATTCTCAAATACGATTCGCCGGGGATATACCATCTTTTCTTCGCTTCCGTCATTGTCGCCCCCGCCCACAGAAGCGCCAGGATGGTAACGGCATTGGTTGACGCCATGGTCGAGGACTTCATCGCGCTGGCCGAGCGCGGCATCTTCACGGACCGCATGGTCGCCGACGTGGTGTCCGGCGACGGCAGGAAGTTTTGCCGGCTTTTCGGATTCGAGAAGGTGGGCGAGTCCGACCACGATTCGCTGATATACGAGATATCGATCATGCCGCCCAGGATCCGCATGGACACAGCCGCAATCCGGCGCCTTAAGGCGGTTTATGCGGAGCATCAAAATTGACTTGTCAAGCTGGGGGCAGGCGGTCAAGATATGGTATAATACACACCATATGAAAGACTTGAAAGCAGCCTATCGGACCATCGAGGCGGATCATTTCGCGCCGCAGATGGAGATTTCGTTCATTGACGGGGACAAGCGCTCGACGCTCAGGTACGAGAAGGTGGCCTGGAACATCGGCGGCGAGGAGAAGGGGCTCAGGTACGGCGAGAACCCCGGCCAGGAGGCGGCGCTCTACAAGCTCGTCAACGGCAACCTGGTCCTCGGCGACGTCGAGCTGCTCCAGCCCGGCCAGTACCTCGCGTCCGTCCCCGAGCTGCTCCAGTCCGGCAAGCACCCCGGCAAGACGAACGTCACCGACACCGACAACGCGCTCAATATCCTCCGGTACCTGATGGACAAGCCGACCGCGGTCATCGTCAAGCACAACAACCCGTGCGGCGTCGCGACCGGCTCCACGCTCGCCGAGGCGTATTTCCGCGCGAACAAGGCGGACCGCCTCGCCGCGTTCGGCGGCGCGATCGCGCTTAACCGCGACTGCGACCTGGAGACGGCGAAGCTCGTCGTCGAGAACTACGCCGAGGTCGTCGTCGCGCCCGACTTCGCGCCGGGCGTGATGGATCTTTTCGCCACCAAGAAGAACCTCCGCGTCTTCCGCATCCGCAACATGTCGCGCCTGACCGACTTCGTCGCCAAGCACGTCATCGACTTCAAGTCGCTCATCGACGGCGGCATCGTGGCGCAGACCTCCTTCAGCGCGAACGCTCGCCGGCCCGAGGACTTCATGCCCGCCTACTGCAACCGCAAGATCACCGACAAGGCGACGGGCGAAGTCCGCTACGAGGAGCACAAGATCGCGCGCCTCCCGACCGCGAAGGAGTACGAGGCTACGTCAAGGACGGCGCGACGGTCGGCATCGGCACCGGCGAGCAGGACCGCGTCGGCGTCGCCGAGATCGCGCGCGACAAGGCGTACACCAAGCACGCCGACTGGATCGCGTGGGAAAAGTACCAGCTGCCGTTCAACGACCTCAGGCTCAAGTTCGGCGAGGACGACGGCGCCAAGAAGCAGGCCGAGATCATGGAGCAGACGAAGGCCGAGAAGGGCGGTCTCCCCGGTTGCGCGATGGTCTCCGACGCGTTCTTCCCGTTCCGCGACGGCCTCGAGGTCGGCATCCGCCAGGGCATCACCTCGGTGGTGCAGCCCGGCGGCGCCATCCGCGACTGGGACGTGATCGACTGCGCGAACGACGCGGGCGTGGCGATGGTCTTCACCGGCCAGCGCTCGTTCCGCCACTGATACGGAGGGCGAGATGAAGAACGACTGCGTGTTCTGCGCGATTGCCGCGGGCGAGATCCCGTGCTTCAAGGTCTACGAGGACGAGCTGGCGCTCGCCTACCTGGACATCAACCCGTTCTCCGAGGGCCATACCCTCGTCATCCCCAAGGCGCACACGACCGGGCTCCTGGACACGCCCGAGGAGACGCTCGCCGCGCTGCTCGCGCGGGTGAAGAAGGTCGCCGCGCACCTCAAGACGGCGCTCGGCTGCGACGGGTTCCACATCCTGCAGAACAACGGCGCGGCTGCCGGGCAGACGGTCGGCCACATCCACTTCCACATCGTGCCGCGGCGCAATGGCGACCCGATCGAGTTCGCGAACCGGCCCGGCGACATGGAGCATCTCAAGGCGCTCGCCGCGCGAATCGGCGTCTGCCGCTGATGCGGACTTTCCTCGAGGGGCTGGCATCGTTCGTGTCGCCCTGCGTGCTGCCGCTGCTGCCGGTCTATCTCGTCTACTTCGCGGCCGGCGACGCCGGCAAGGTGCGCACCGCCGTGCGCGCGCTGGCGTTCACCGTCGGCTTCTCCGTGGTGTTTGTCGCCCTGGGCGTCGCGGCCGGCTCGCTTGGCAGCGCGCTCTCAGCGCATCGCCGCGCGGTGGAGATCGTCTGCGGCATCGCCGTGGCGGCGCTGGGGCTCGGCTTCCTGGGCCTTTTTCGGCTGCCGTCGCTGGGGCGCGCGCGCAAGGTCGAGGTGCGCGGGGTGGTGTCGGCCTTTCTCTTCGGCGTTGTCTTCTCGCTCTGTCTTTCGCCGTGCGTGGGCGCGTTCCTCGCCGCGGCGCTTTTGGAGGCGGCGAGCGAGGGCGGGGCTCTCACCGGCGGGCTTAAGCTCGCGGCGTATTCGGCGGGGCTGGGGGTGCCGATGATCCTTTCCGCGCTTCTCGTCGACCAGCTCAAGGGCGCGCTTCAGTTCCTGCGCGAGCGGGCGAAGGCAGTCAACGCCGTCTGCGGCGTGCTGCTGATTGCGTTCGGTGCGAGCATGGCGCTACCGGGGTGCTCTTCGCAGGAGGCCAAGCCCGCGGCCGATGGCTCCGCCGCCGAGGCGCTGGCGGAGGCCGTGCCGCCGGAGGTGGAGGTCGTCGGCGAGGAGGCGTTCAATCGCGAGGTGCTGGCGGAGGAGGGACCGGTGCTGGTGGACTTCTGGGCTCCATGGTGCGGTCCCTGCCGGCAGATGGCGCCGGTGGTCGCCGAGATCGCGCGCTCCGGCAAGGCCAAGGTGGTGAAGGTGAACGTGGACGAAAACCGCGAGCTCGCCATCCGCTACGGCATCCGCGGCGTTCCGGCGTTCAAGCTCTTCCGCGGCGGCAAGGTCGAGCGCGAGGCGCTTGGCAGCACCACCCGCGCCGATCTCGAGTCAACCCTCGGCCTGTAGCCGCAGCTACCGCTCGGACGCGGTCTCGAGGACTTGCGCGGCGCGCCAGCCGCCCCAGACGAACAGCCGCCAGGGGCGGAGGTTGCGCACGCTTTTGACGACGCGGCCCTTGCGGTCGAGGAAGGTGGCGTCGATCGGGTAGCGCATGAAGAGGGTGTGGATGGCGTTGCAGCGCGGAATCAGGAGGCCGCGCCCGGGCGCCGGAGCCGGCCGGCCGATGAGCCCGCGGGCGCGTTCGGCAAAGGTCTCCGCGACGTCAACTTCCACGGCGAGCGGCGCCTCGCCGCCTGCCGATGGAATCTCGACGCGCTCCCGCCTCATGGCGCGCGTCAGAAGACGATTGCCACGTCCGGCAGCGCCGCGCGGATGCGCGACAGCTCGGCCGGATTGAGGTCCAGGTCGCCGAGCTGGAGGCTCTTGAGCGAGCGCCACGCGCGGAGGTCGGCCGGCAGCTGCTTGATCTTGGTGTGGGTGAAGGAGAGGTTCTCGAGCCCCTCGCGCTTCGCCAGCCACTCCGGCACCTCGGCGACGTCGTTCCAGGAGATGTCGAGGTCGGTGAGCTCCGGGAGGTCCTTCAGCGTCTCCGGCACCTGGGTGAACTTGTTGTTCCTGAGGTAGACGCGGCGCAGCTTCTTCAGCCCCGAGAGGTCGGGGAGCGCGGCAAGCCGGTTCTCGTTGAGCCGGAGCCACTTGAGCCCCTGGAGCGACGCGACCGCGTCGACGTTGGTGAGCTGGTTGCGGTCGAGGTTGAGGTAGTCGACGATGTCGGGGCGGAGCGCGTCCCTGCAGGACGAGAGGTCGTTGAGCCCCTTGTCGTGCAGGTAGACGCGCGCGCCCTCCGGCACCGTCTTGTACGCCGGCGTCGGCTCGTCGAAGCAGCCCGCGACGGCGAGGCAGAGGAGAACTGCCGCGCATCCGCGCGGACGAACGAATTCAGCGAATCCAGTCATTGTCTTCCCTCCTGCCGTCGCGATGGAACTTAGGCGTTGGCCGCCGCGACGATGCCGGCGAAGTCGGCCGCCTTGAGCGCCGCGCCGCCGATGAGGCCGCCGTCGATGTCCTTCTTGGCGAGCAGCTCCGCCGCGTTCGACGGCTTCATCGAGCCGCCGTACTGGATGCGGACGGTCTCGGCCGTCTCGGCGCCGACGAGTCCGGCGAGGGTGGCGCGGATGAGCGCGTGCACCTCCTGCGCCTGGTCGGGCGTCGCGGTCTTGCCGGTGCCGATCGCCCAGACCGGCTCGTAGGCGATCACGAGCTTCGCGCAGTCGGCGGCGGTGACGCCCGCGAGGCCGACCTTCATCTGGCGCTCGATGACCTCGTTGAGCTTGCCGGCCTCGCGCTCCTCGAGCGTCTCGCCGATGCAGACGATGGCGGTGAGCCCGGCGGCGATCGCCGCGCGCGCGCGCTTATTGACCGTCTCGTCCGTTTCGCCGAAGTACTGGCGGCGCTCGGAGTGGCCGACGATCACGTACTTGGCGCCAGCGTCGAGGATCATCCCGGTCGAGATCTCGCCGGTGAACGCGCCGTGGTCCTCCCAGTGGCAGTTCTCGGTCCCGACGCCGACCTGGGTGCCGGCGGCCGCGGCGACCGCGGCGGGTACGTCGATCGCGGGCGTGCAGCACACGACCTCGACCGACGTGAAGTCCTTGGTGGCCTCGGCGACGGCCTTTACCAGCGCCGCCGTCTCGGACGGCTTCACGTTCATCTTCCAGTTTCCGGCGATGATTTTTCTTCTGCTCATTTTGCTTTTCTCCTTTTGGTAATTGTTTTGGGTTTTGAAGCGGTTGCCTTCGCGCCGGGCGCGAACTTGCGGTACTTGACTCCGGCCTCGCGGAAGAGCGCGCCGACCACGTCGAGGAACGCGTAGTCGCCGCCGTACACCACCTCGGCGAGGCCGGCGTTGACGATCATCTTCGCGCAGGTGAGGCACGGCGAGATGGTCACGTAGATGGTGCCGCCGCCGATCGAGTTGCCGTGCTCCGCCGCCAGGCAGATCGCGTTCTGCTCGGCGTGGGAGCAGATGCACTCGTCCAGGTGCGAGCCCGACTTCACCTTGCCGGCGCAGCGCGGGCAGCCGCCCTCGAAGCAGTTCTTCACCCGGCGCGGCGTGCCGTTGTAGCCGGTGGAGAGGATGTGGTTGTCCTTCATGATCACCGCGCCGACGCTGCGGCGGCTGCAGTTCGACCGCCGCGCCACGACGTGCGCGATGTCCATGAAGTATTCGTCCCAGCCGGGACGCGGATCTGTCTTTCTAGTCGGCATTTCGGAGTAGTATACCAAAAACTGCCGTATGAGCGCAAATGCCCCCTTGCCAGTTTGCGTCCGTTTTTGGTATACTACACCCCAACAACCAAATTCGGGCGTGGCGCAGTGGTAGCGCAGTTGACTGTTAATCAATTGGTCGCTGGTTCGAATCCAGCCGCCCGAGCCATTAACCAATGTTTGAAGGCAATGTTTTCGGCCGGCTTGACCAGAAGCTGCAGCACGCGGTGGCGGACGCCGGCTATTCGGCCCCGACGCCCATTCAGGAGCAGGCGATTCCGCTGCTGCTCGACGGCCGCGACCTGATCGGCATCGCCCAGACTGGCACCGGCAAGACCGCGGCGTTCATGCTGCCGATCCTCCAGCGCCTGATCAAGGTGCGCAAGCCGCGCCGCATCGGCCATCCGCGCGCGCTCGTCCTCTCGCCGACGCGGGAGCTCGCGGTGCAGACGGCGGAAAACGCCCGCCGCTACTCGGCGGGGGCGGGGCTGCCGTCCGCGTGCCTCATCGGCGGCGTAAGCCAGTACGGGCAGGTCAAGGACCTCAAGAAGGGCGCCGAGACGGTCGTCGCCTGCCCGGGGCGGCTCATCGACCTGATGACGCAGGGCATCGTCTACCTCGACCAGGTGGAGCTGTTCGTCCTCGACGAGGCCGACCGCATGCTCGACATGGGCTTCCTGCCCGACATCCGGCGGATCATCTCCAAGCTGCCCGAGCGCCGCCAGTCGATGTTCTTCTCCGCCACCATGTCCCCGCCGATCGCCGCGCTCGCGGCGGAGCTGGTGGTCGACCCGGTCAAGATCGAAATCGCCCCCGAGGCGCCGGCGGTGGAGAAGATCAGCCAGAAGGTGATGTTCGTCGACAAGGCGTGCAAGGACTCGCTCCTGATCCACCTCCTCAAGACCCATCCGGAGTGGACGAAGGTGATCGTCTTCGCGAAGATGCGCCACGGTGCCGACCGTGTCTGCAAGAAGCTCTCGCGCGAGGGGATCAACTGCGCGGCGATCCACTCCGACAAGACCCAGGGCCAGCGCACCCGCGCGATGGACGGCTTCCGCCGCGGCGAGATCCGGGTGCTGGTGGCGACCGACATCGCCTCGCGCGGCATCGACGTGAAGGACGTCTCCTGCGTCGTCAACCTGGAGCTGCCGCTGGAGACCGAGAGCTACGTCCACCGCATCGGCCGCACCGCCCGCGCCGGCGAGAGCGGCGTCGCCATCAGCTTCGTCGCCGGCGAGGAGCGCTCCCTGCTCAAGGCTGTGGAGCGGTTCATCCGCAAGACTATCCCCGTCGACCGCGACCAGCCCTACCACAGCGACGTCGCCGACCGCCGCGCCGGCCGCGAGCACGACGGGCTGCCGCAGGCGCCGTGGGTGCATCCGGCGAACCGCAACCGCAACAACCGCAAGCGCCAGGGGCACAAGAGCTTCAAGGGACACCGCCAGCCCGACTTCGGGCAGAAGCGCAACGGCTCGGGCGCATGACGGACGAAGTTCAGACGCGGAAAAGCTGGTTCGTGCTGCACGTCAAGCCGCGCACGGAGAAGAAGGTCATGCTGTATCTGGCGCGATACGGCTGCTTCAGGTACCTTCCGCTGGTGCTGAAGGTCACCAAGGTCCAGCGGCGCAAGGTGCGCAGGTCCGTCCCGGTGTTCCCCGGGTACGTGTTCTCCAGGATGTCCCCGGAGGAGCGGATCGAGATGCTCAGGACCAACCTCATCGTTAGCACGATCTACGTGACGCGCCCGCGCGAGATGATCCACCAGCTGAGGCAGGTCGAGCACGCGGCGAAGCATGCGCCGCCGGACATGCGCCGCACACAGCTTTTCAAGCAGGGGGATTTCGTCAGGGTGACTGCCGGTCCGCTGCGCGGCACCGAGGGCTACGTCCGCCGCGAGGGCTCGTCCGCCAAGATCTGCCTTAACGTCGAGATCCTCGGCGCGGCAGTCGAGCTCTCGGTGTCTCCGGAGGACCTGGAGAAGGTCGAATAGCCGTTTCCGCGCCTCTCCGTACGGCCAACGCAATGCGTTGGAAGTGTTCAAGCAGCGCAGCAACCAGCAACGCAGCAACCAGCAAGGAGGTCTTCCTGTCCGCTTCACACTGTCCGCTGACAGTTGGCTGTTGGCTGCTGAAACACTTCCGACGCGTACGCGTCGGCCAAAGTCCGCTGACAGTTGGCTGTTGGCTGCTGGCTGCTGAGCCACTTCGGAGCGAAGCGACGCCCAAAGGCCGACCGCTTGACTTCTGTTAACTAAAAGGTTAAAATACGCGATATTAAGTTGGCGCATTATGCACCAGCGACGTCAGAAGTCGGGCAAACCCGTGGAAGTGAGGTATTCGGCTGCATACCCCACGGGGCGAGAGCTTGGCGCCAAGTGAAGACCGTCGACCATATCTGCTCCGTGTTCCTGCGCCAGATTCTCCTGCGCATGAAGGAGCTCGGGCTTTCCCAAACCGACCTCGCCAAGCGGATGAAGGTGTCCCGCCCCTACATCACCAAGGTCCTCCGCCAGGACGTCAACTTCTCCTTCCGCACCGCGGCCAAGCTCGCGCGGGCGCTGCAGATGGACTTCTCGCCGGAACTCCACAGCTGCCGGTCCCGCGGCGGAATTGCCGCGGTCGGGGCGATGCTGATGCTTTTCGCTGGCTGTGCGACGGGCGGCCTGGGCAATGCGTTCCTGTCCTTCGGCCGGCTGCCGCTGGCCGAAGGCGGCAAGCCGCTCGCGGACATCGTCATCGCCCCCGACGCCGACTCGGGCGTTCGTTTTGCCGCGGACGAGCTGAAGTCGCACCTCGACCAGATTACCGGCGGCGACTTCGCGATCGTCGCCCAGCCGACGGCGGGCCGCAAGGCGCTGCGGATCGGATACAACCCCAGGCTTGAGGAACAGCAGCTTCGGATTGCGTTCTCCGACGACGGCGTCGCCCTTGAAAGCGGCGGCTTCCCCGAATACGCCGTGCTGGACTTCCTTTGGGACTACTGCGGTGTGCGGTGGCTCGACCCCACCGACGCCGGCACGATTGTTCCCTCCGACCCCGATCTCTCCGTCAAGCGGCAAGACCGCCAGGCCAGGCCCTTCGCCCAGGGGCGCAACCCCGGCAACATGTGCGACGGGCGCACGTTCGCCGCCGCCTATTCGCCCGAGCTCTGGACGACGGGGTCGCCGGGATGGACCAACTATCTCCAGGTCGCCTATCCGTCTGCGTTCGCCAACGGGCGTTCCTTCGCCGCCGCGAAGGAGGAGATCGACCGGCGCAAGATCCTCTTCCTCCGGCGCATGAAGGCCGGCGGCGAGATCTCGAACGCCAACCATTCGTTCTACTGGTGGTACAACCGCTTCTGGGACAAGGCCAGCCCGGGGTTCGAGCGGTTCCGGCCGGAGCTTTTCGCCAAGGGATACAAGGGCGTGAAGGAGCCGCCACAGCTCTGTTTCTCCAATCCGGAGGTGCTGAAGCAGACCGTCGCCGATGTCCGGGACTACTTTGACCACGGCGGATACCGCGCGACCTACCGCAACATCGGCATGCAGGGACATATCTGGGGCAAGGATACGTATTGCCTGGAGCCGATGGACAACCTCGGCTTCTGCAAATGCGAGGAATGCGAGCGCCAGTATCGCCCCGGCCTCGAGCATGTCAACTCCCAGCATTCCGACTACTGGTACCGTTTCGTCAATGCCGTGGCGAGGGAGATCGCCCGGTCGCATCCAGGCAAGCAGATCTCGACCCTCGCCTATGGTTCGCGGTGCGGAGTCCCGTCCTTCCGGCTCGAACCGAATGTGGTCGTCCATTATTGCTTTATCTGCAATCGTATGCCCTATGTCGACAACTATGCCATTGAGGTGCGCCAGCTCCATGACTGGCGGGCGGCATATCCCTGCCGGCCGTTTGGGCTCTGGCTCTACAACACCTTCCCCAAGGAGCGCGCCGACCGCTTCACCCACGTCAACTGCTTCCCGGGGTTCTTCGCGCAGGTGCTCAAGGACGAATACGAGCTGCTCGCCGACCTCGAGATCTCCAAGAACATCTTCAACTGCGGTTTTGTGGACGACTACGAAAACTACCTGTCGCTTCGGTGGATGTGGAATCCAAGGGAGCCGCTCAAGCCCCTCGCGGCCGACTACTTCTCGTCCTATGGCGCTGCCGCGGCGCCGATCAGGCGGTTTTACGACCTGGTCGAGGCGCGCTACTGCAAGGCGGCAAACTACCCGCGGGATTTCTTGGACAAATACCAGTATGCGCACCAGTCGGCGCGCATCGCCTGGGATGTGCTCGGCACGCCAGAGGTCATGTGCAGGCTAGAGGCGTTGATGGCTGATGCCGAGCGCCTTGCGGATACGCCGCAGGCCAAGGCCCGCGTCGCCAACTGGAAGGCGGGCATCTACGACTACATGAGCGCCGGCGCCGCCGAGTGGCGAAAGCGCGGCAAAACCGCCGCAGCAGATTGTTTGGCCGCAAAGAACGCAAAGAACGCAGAGATTTGAACCACGAGATGCACAGAAGAATGGAGATGTGGTATAATACGCAGGTAAGCATGAATGGAGGAATGTACATGTCGCGGCGGTTTGCCGCCAAAGTGAGGTGTGCGGCTGCATACTTCACTGGCGCGGAGCTTGTTGCGAAAGGGATTTCTTTGTCATGGGGGCTGACCCCATTGTATTTAGGTTATTGTCATCTGAATGTACTGGAGGGTAGCGTTAAATGAATTCAAAGCCCAGGTCCAAGATGTACGATCACATACATTTTGCGGTGATGGCAATCGAAGGTGGAGCCAGGAGATTGCACATTTCTGGACAGAAAATGCATGATCGGCTTAAGGCTCAGAATCTGATTCACGAACGACTGCTGGGCAGGTATGATGATTTGCACACGCAGAGCTTTGAATGGGTTGTTGATGATACGGTGACCGCGTTGAAGAATTGGGAGGCTGGGGAATGAAGCTGTTTCATGGTTCGGACACGGTTGTGCGCGGCCCGTTGGCAAATGTAGGCCGGTCTAAGGTCGATTTCGGGCAGGGTTTCTATTTGACAAAATTGCGCGGACAGGCTGAGTCGTGGGCAAAGACGATAGCAAGCCGCGGCAGAAATCGCAAGGCATATCTGAATGTCTACGAGTTTGACACTGCTGCCGCCAGAAGAGATATTGGACAGCGCTATAAGAAATTCGATGCTTATGATATCCCCTGGCTGGATTATGTGGTGGATTGCCGAGCTGGCGGAAATCTGCAGAACCAGTATGATGTTATCGAAGGCGGCGTGGCAAATGACAACGTGATTGATACCGTAGAGGACTACGAGAACGGGCGGATAACCGCAGAACAGGCCTTGGGTCAGCTTGCGTACAAGAAAGTCAATCATCAGATATGTATTCGTGCGCAAAAGGTCATAGACACGTATCTCAGGCATGTTGAGTCTGTTGAATTGAAAGGAGCGTGACCTATGCGAGATAGCGTCCTTTGGAGAAAGACAGCCAGAATAATCATGGAAATTGCTTCTGTGCTTGCCATAAGCGAAGAACGTGCGTTAGACCTGTTCTATTCAACGAAGACATATCGCCAGCTATCTGATCCGAAATATGGTCTTCAGCTGATGAGCGATGGTTACATAGTTGAAAATGTGCTGTCAGAACTTCGCAATGGATGATACAGTTGCTTGTCTAGTTTCGAAATTGCTGAACGAGATATTAAGGAATTGAGTCAATGAGTAGAAAAGTTTTTGTATCATATAAATATAAGGATATGTCGGTGAAGCCGCTAAAACCTTATTCGTTAATAGAGTACCTTGATCCAGGCTTTTCGTTGACGCGAGCATATGTTGATTTTCTTGCCGATAAAATTGAATTGTCGGATCACATTTATAAAGGAGAGGAATCTAATAATGATTTGAGTGGCTTTTCGGATGAATATATAGAGGGGAAACTGAAAGAACTCATTTCTGACAGTAGTGTTACGATAGTGCTTATCTCTCCCAAAATGCGTGTAGAGAATAAAAAAGACCGTGATCAATGGATCCCATGGGAAATATCGTATTCCTTAAAAGATATAACCCGGGAAGACCGGACTAGCCATACAAATGCGCTTCTTGGAGTGGTGCTGCCAGCCGCTAATGGTTCGTACGACTATTGCATATACAAGAGAAATTGCTGTCCCGAACAATGCAGATGGCATAATACGCATTGGCTTTTTGAGATAATCTGGCGGAATACATTTAACCGGAAATCATCAAGCGAAAAAGCAACGGACATAAAGATATGTGATAATCAACATGAACGCATACATTATGGAGAATTTTCCTATATGCCAATAGTGACATGGACGGAGTTTATTGAGCATCCAACAAAACAAATAGAGCGCGTTTGTGATCTTAGGGATAATCATATTGATGAATATGATATTCAAAAAGTGATTCAATCTTAAAGGTCGAAAGGCGTAATAAGATTATTGCGGAATGTCTACAAATCCCGATATTTCCAATGTTATTTTGTGGCTGTCGTCCGCAAGCGACGAGCAGAACCAAACCCAAGACCAGTTGAATGATATGGAATCTCTCATCCGGCAATTGGCACGAGAGGTGTATTCACAAGGTGGCATAATTGTACATGGAATGCATCCTGTCATAAGTAAGTGGTTACATGAAGAATTAGAGTACATTCCAGAGGATCGGCGCAGGACGGCGCTTACGCTTGTTGCATCGCAATTCTTTCTCGATAATGCACCAGCTCCAACTCTTGCTGATGAATATGCCAAGACAATAACTGTGATTCGCACTCCTGCCGACGATAAGGGACGTGATGCGAGCTTAAGAAAGATGAGGTGTGAGCTTTCAACACGATGTAATGCCTTTGTTGCAGTTGGCGGGAAACTTCATTTAGGGGCAAAAGGGCGTGCAGGGATAACGGAAGAGATAGATTTTGCGCGTGAGGCCGGTTTGCCGTGTTATATCATAGGAGGCTTTGGCGGAGATGCGAAGCGATATATAGAAAACAACAGGATAGATAATCTGATGAATGGATTGTCGAGTTCTGAGAATGCTAAGTTGACCGATAGCAGCGATATCAGTGAGATATTCGCATTGATAGTAGCGGGATTGTCCCGACTTCCTTTGAAAATTTCTGCAAGAAGGTTACGTAACGGTAAATCAGTTTGGCCAGGTAGTTTTAGGATACTTTCGCTCAATGGAGGGGGGATAAAAGGGGCGTTCAGTGCTGCTGTTCTGTCTGCAATTGAGAAAGTATATGGCTGCAACATTGTCGAGTATTTTGATTTGGTGTCGGGTACATCGACGGGTGGATTGATAGCTCTAGGACTTGGAGCGGGAGCCGATGCGAGGAAACTACTTGACTTTTATCGGGATAAAGGTGCGGTGGTTTTCCCAAAAGGTAATGTTACATCGCGATGTCTCCGGTGGCTCTTTAAAGGAAAATATGAGGTAAAAGGACTTGAGAAGGCATTGTATGAGATAGTTGGCGAGAAATGCCTTAAGGATTCTTGTTGCCGGTTGCTTATCCCAAGCTTTTCAGCAGATGACGGGCGGATGCATTATTTCACCACTCCACACGATGACTTGTGTCAATATGATGGGGATGTGAGCATGTTTGATGTCGCTCGGGCAACATCTGCCGCTCCGTCATATTTCCCTCCAGCCGAGGTGAGGCATGCTTATTCTATTGGTAGATATCTTGATGGTGGGGTTGGCGCAAACATGCCTATGTTGATTGCTGTCCTACATGCAGTTCATTATTTTGGGGTGGATCCTGCGCAGATTGATGTCCTTAGCATAGGGACAACTACAACGGCAAAAGGATATATAAAGGTACCGAAGAGTCTGACCGGTTGGTTGTCTAAAGGGAAGATCGTTGACCTGTATTCCAATGCGCAAGAGTCATTTATGCAGGGCGGTGCTGATTTGATCCTTCGCCCAGATCAATACTGCCATGTAGATTCATTGGCAAATGAAGGTGACTTCTCAATTGATGAATTGAAAAGAGTAAAACAACTTATCAGCAGAGGGGAATCTGCCATAAGAGAAGAAAAGGTGGCGGCATTCCTGAAGAGCAAAATTATAAATGGTGTGCCAGCTGCCGACTGGAAGGCAATGTGAAAATAATTTGTTTAATGGAGGTGATTCATGAAACGTCCAGCATTCTTCAGTTTCCACTTTGACAATGATATTTGGCGGGCAAACCAAGTGCGGAATATTGGCGTGGTTGACGGGAATCAACCCGTGTCAGGCAACGATTGGGAAGCAATTAAACGTGGCGGAGATCGTGCAATAATGAACTGGATTGAAGCCCAGCTGAAATACAAGCAGATACTTATTGTTCTCATCGGCTCTGAAACGGCATCAAGGCCTTGGGTATTATATGAAATCAAACGTGCATGGGAATTAGGTAAGCCAATTATGGGGATTCGCATCAACGCGCTTGAAAATGTGTATGGCAGGCAGTCGCGCGCAGGAGAAAATCCATTTGAAAGGATAAGACTCGACAACGGAACTTTGTTGAGCCAATGGATACCAGTGTACACCCCATATTCGTACGGCACATCAAGAGATGCGTATAATGATATAAGAAATAACATGGAGAATTGGGTTGAGGCGGCCATTGCGGGGCAAAAGAATTTGAGAAGCATGCCGTTGGCTTAAGTGTTAATTGCAATAGGGGAACGACTTGTGATAGACATTTCAAACGATATTTGTGATGCACATGGTGCCTCATATCTGCAGTATTTGGCATTCATACAAGATGTAATTACACGGATGAATCGTAATGCCTTTCAGCTTAAAGGCTGGTGTATTACAATTATAGCGGCTTTGGCTGCTTTGGCCGTTGACAAAGGGAGTTTATTGTTGTTTGTCGTTGCGGCGGTGTCAACTGTGCCATTTTGTTTCCTTGATGCATATTATCTCTTAATGGAGCGCCAGTTCAGAGGCCTTTATAGTGATGTCGTAAACGGATGTTCAGACATAACACTCTTTTCAATGCCTATAAATAGATATACGAAAAAGGAAGCAAAAAGTGATGCTGATAGGAGGAAATACTCATATTGGAGAATTGTCTTCTCTCGTTCCGTTATATGTTTTTATGGCGCACTATTCTTGCTTTGCTTGGCTGGATTGCTTGTTTGCCTAAAATGGCCGTTGCCGTTGCAGAAGGATTCCGTTTGTGAAAGGTGTCGTTGCAAGGCCACTTTGATTGATCGTTCTGTCCCAAGATATTCGGAATTATGTGATAAAGATTTTGGAGCACGTAAGAGCGGAGAAGAATCATTTAGATGGGAGTATAAATGGAAGTAATGGTTGAGACAAATTCTCATACAGGGCCAGTAGCATAACAGTATGATGGGGACAACTCTTAAGGGGTGCAAGTATGTATAAAGCATATGATCTTAAGCTGTCGGAAGAAGCATTTACAGATAAATTTCCAGGATTCTCAGCTTCAGATTTTAGGGCGTCAAGTACGTTGGAGAAGAGTTCTATTGATGCTGCGATAAAATCTCTATTGTCGCTAAACGCCACGGAGATTCGTAAGATGTGGTTTCGCGATAGTCAGATTGATGTCTTTTTGTCGCATTCACGCAGAGATGTTAAGTTGGCTAAGATGTTCGGAGCATATTTGCAAAAGACGTTTGGTTTGGATGTCTTTATTGATTCTGAGGCCTGGCATCACATGGATATTATGCTTAAGGAGTTAGATCGAGAGTACTGTGTTAGCGAGAGGAATCCTGATGGCACGATTAAGACCTATTCGTATGACAATAGAAACGTTACAACCTCGCATGTCCATATGATTCTTTCCCACGCGCTAACCAAGATGATAGATACAGCGGAGTGTTTTATCTATCTTAATACTTCTAATTCGACAACGCGTCAAGATGACAATTCAATAGAAACCGCGTCTCCGTGGTTGTTCCATGAACTCGCTATGGTGGAGATTATAGAAGAGAAAAAGCCACAACCTATCCTTGAGAATTTTACATGTGATAGTGCAGATAATCGAACCTATGGCCCTACGATTAATTATTCAGTTGAGACAAAACGGTTGATTCCGCTGACCCTTGACGCGATTAAAATATGGGAAACACAATTCCTTGGGCATGCAAAAAGTAGCTGTGCTAATCCATTGAATTACCTTTACAGTTCTGTTTGAGTAAAGTGTCTTCACGAACAGGACAAAGTCAATATGCTATATATGAATAGATATGGAAGCCGTTGCTGATTGCAGATAAAGGATTAAGTTTCTAAATGAAAACCTTTGGCATAGTTAGCTACAACATCCATTGCAACTTTACGAACTATGGTTCGACGTTGCAGAGTTGGGTGTCTAGCTAGGCGACTAAACGGGTGAAGGTGTCTTACCATGGGTATTATGTACTTGCTCGTGGCTATAACAGTTGCGTCAACCTAAAGGAAGGTTAAACTTCGTATGAGCCAATATCCAGTTACAAACGAAAACCATAATGATGACCTGAGTATAAATCAGTTTGAAAATCCTTATGAAAGACTTGAGGTCAAGAATGTCCCCAATACACAAAACGAGCCGCGACCAAAAGGCTTTAATTCTACTCTGTGTTATTGGTGTGAGAAGGCTGGGAAGAAGGTTTCGTCGTGCGTGGCTATTGATCCTCACAAAAAGGCCGACGGTAGTGATGTTGATGTTAACGATTTGGTTGGCGCACATGTAAGAGTGCCGGGGATGACATGTAAAGACGATGAGGCGTGGATTGTACCTTTATGCAAGCATTGTAATAGTGAAAACAGGAAAGAGCCAGTTTTGTTGCCTCGGGGAGTGGTTCTCGTACCGATAAAAATGTCAAAGAAATATCCGCAAGCGTGAGAGTAGTGTGGCGGTAAGTGTCAAGATTTCCTATGTCACCTAACCATCGAACATATAGAGTTGCTGAATCCATAGTGTATCACAGGGCAAATGGCGCAATATTAATATGAAAAAGAAAGTATTGATACCTGGATTGGGTATTGCAAAGGCGCTAGGGTTTGGGTGTACTTGCAATTTATCTTTTGATGAGTTACTTATTAATCCCTCGACGGCGTTATGGGCAGATAAAATATGTGTGCCGCCTAAGTTTACAAAGATGTTATCGCCAAATGA
This sequence comes from uncultured bacterium, assembly GCA_902800055.1. Lineage (GTDB taxonomy): Bacteria > Verrucomicrobiota > Kiritimatiellia > RFP12 > UBA1067 > UBA1067. The sequence continues at coordinate 46,493 of CADCCW010000006.1, read as the reverse complement.
AGGTCCTAATGCTTATGAAAATTACGCTATATCCTCCTTGTTGGATACGCTATGGAATGCAGATGCGCTTGAAATAATTGACGCGAAGACATTGGCGTCCGAGGGTAAGAGACTGTCTTGCTTGAATGATATTGTGGCGCACGAACTTGATGACTTGTTGGTTGCAGCGCCAGATCATGTTACAGAAAAACCAGATGGGCATTTTGTTGATATAAATGGCGTTCCATTTTGCTTTCCATACATTGTTGCCGGTTATGCAAGCCAGATCCTTGCGCATAGTATAGGTGCGAGTTGTCTACTTGATAGACGCTTTGACATATACCTAAAGAGCAAAAATCTTTATCTTTCTAATCTGTTGTCAAGCACAGTAAATCGCGAAAACAGGATTTATACTGAAATATTGTCAGTGGATGTAGCAAATGATTTGGCATTCCCACAAATACTGTTTGCAAGGAAACAGTGTGTGAGATGCAAGCATAGTCATCGTTGTGACGGCAATTTCAAGGCCGATGTAAAAAAGGCGATGCTTAGGCTTCGTGAACTTAGGAATTCAGATTCATTCAATTTATTCAGAGAAGAAATAGATAAGATGGTTGAAAGTTGCGGAACTGCTACAGATGTAGAAATGATTATTGATGAACTGCACGAGAGGGCGTTGAAATTGCATAAAAAACAGAAAAAAGACTTCCCGAGAATTAAAAGGTGGACAAACCTTGCCATGATTGTTGCCATTCCATCTTTTTTCGTAACAAATAAATTGGGTTTGCCATTTGCCGCGAGTTTGTCTGGTGCTGTTATTGCAGGAGCAAAGATTGTTGACGAATACATCAAGCACGAAGAAAACAAAGGATCCTGGATTAATTTCTTGAACAAGCATACAACACCACATGATGCGTGTTAAAAAAGATGCTGTTATACGGAAGGGTCAGGTACGCCGAGCAAAACTCGGCCGAACTAGCAGAATGGAAGGAGTCTGCACTGTATTGGGGTGTTTGATGTCAACAAGGAGCTTAGCTGTGATATATTTGTTGGATCAGGTTTAAGGGTAACTGCATGGACGTATGCCAAGAGCTCTCATGCGCAGATGTCGGAAGAGTTAGAGGATAATAGCACAATCGAAGGGTAGTAGTGCCTCTAATTACGAACTTATACAAAAGTGTCAGGCCAGTTAATGCAAGTCGTATTACAATATAAGGATGAAAGGGGAATGGCATGGATAGTGTTATTGCGGCAATAAAGGCGCGCATAGAAGAATGTAAGGCTAAGGGCAAAATGTTCACGATGCCCATGATTGAGGATTGTACTATCGAGGAGCGCGAGGGGCAGACTTCAGGATTGACACTTGCCCACACGGAATTTGTCCTGCGATTGTCGGATGGCCGTTTCATAAAAGTTGATTATCAATCCAAGGATAAAAGTCATACGTTTAGAGTTGTTCCTGACATGAGTTGCATCAAGGTTGAGTGTTCAGATCACAGCAACGACTTTACTGATTCGTGGGAAGAGCACGTCTGAAAGGGCGTGGTAGTGATTCTTTAGGCTATCTGTCGTATTTATAAACCCTTTACGCTGGTTACATTTTATATGTCCCCTAACCGTCGCATCTTCCTTAACATCATTGCCACATACTGGCGGAGTTTGTATGCGCTTGTGTGCGGGCTGTTCATTAGCCGGTGGGTGTTGGCGGCGTTGGGCAAGACGGACTTTGGACTGTATGGCGTGGTCGGTGGAATGATAGCGTCAATTGCGTTCTCTAGCGCCGTCGTCCATGCGTTTGGTATCAACTGTAATATATAAATGGCTGTAAACAAGAGATTGCTGGTGTTGAACACGCTGTTCTCCTATGGGCGGACGTTGTTTGGCGGCTGCTTGACGCTGTTTACGACACGGTGGGTGATAAATGCGTTAGGTGCCAGGGATTATGGGTTATATGGCCTTGTCGGTGGAATGGTCGCGTTGCTGGGCTTCGTCAATATTTCTCTTGCGGCGGGTGCGCAGCGATTCTTCTCGTATGCGATGGATGTTGGCGGTGACGAGGTCTCAAAGTGGTTCAAGACGTCGGTTTGCATCCATCTCGCGCTGTCAGTAGTGTTCCTGCTTCTCGCGGCAATGCTCTATCCGATTGCGTTCAATGGATTTTTTGTGATTGATGAACCGCGGGTGCTGGCCTGCAAAATTGTGTATTGGTGTGCTGTCGCGAGCGGATTCTGGGGGCTTCTGAATGTGCCGTTCAATGCGATGTTCATAGCCAAGCAGCATATCTTTGAGCTGACCATTCTGAATATGGTGATTGTTATTCTGTCTTTCGCTTTGGCCTATCTTCTTCTCTCAGTAAGTGGAGATCGTCTTGTTGTCTATGCCGTTGCCTTGGCGGCAATCAATATCGGTGCATTCTTGGTTCAGATGCTTCGATGCTGCTGTGCATTCAAAGAATGCCGATGGAAAGGTTTGCCGCTTGAACGCTCCCGTGTGTGTCAGCTTCTTTCATTCTCTGGGTTGACCTTGATGGGCACGGTTGCCTATCTTGTTCGTGGGCAAGGTTTGCAGATCATCTTCAATCGGTATGGAACGCCCGCGCTGAATGCTTCGTATGCAGTTTCCAATCAAGTCTCGGGGCTGACGGGAACGCTTGCAGCATCGTTGACGAATGCGCTAAGCCCGGGTATCATGTCGCAGTATGGGGCGGGCGATGTAAAGGGAGCATGCGCCTGGGCGATTCGTTCTTGTAAGTTTTCCACTGTCTTGACCTTGATTGTGTTCATACCGGTTTTGGGGGAACTTGAGTATTTGCTTAAGCTGTGGCTTGTGAATCCGCCGGATGGATGTATCGAATTTGTGCGGGTTATGATGGTTTCTGCCGTCCTGACACAGATTGTAACTGGTGCGCCGATATTGGTAAAGGCTTCTGGGAATGTTGTCAGATATGAGATATTGAATACAATATCGTTGCTGGGCTCGATTGTCTTTGCCTGGTGTTGCTGCCGCTTCCTTGGCTTCTCCGCGAGACATGCCATTGTCTGGATTGCCATCTCTACGGGCGGATGTTCGCTCATCTCTTTGGTGGAGGCGCGTAGGTTGTGCGGATTCTCGCTTATGGCCTGGCTGTGTCAGGTCGGGGTCAAGGGCGGTGCAGTTGGAATTGCGGGTGTTGTTGCCGCGCTATTTGTCCGGTCGCTCTTTACGGCTTCAGTTGCGCGCGTACTTCTCGTCTCGGCTGCTTCGTTTATCGTGGTCGCCGCGGCATCATGGTGTTTCCTCCTTCTGAAATCGGAACGTGACTGGTTGTTGGCGCGACTTCGCGGAAACTGTGTTGTAGGCAGATGAACAAGGCTGTTTTGCTAGTGACGTTCAACCGGAAGGATTACCTGATGCAGGTATTTGCCGCCGTCGCCAAGGCAAAACCGCCGCGCCTGTATCTGGCGTCGGACGGACCGCGAGCGAACAAGCCAGGCGAGAAAGAAGTCGTAGAGGACATTCGCAAGTGGATGCTTGAAAACGTCACATGGCCTTGTGAAGTGAAGACCAGGTTTCTGGAAAAGAATTCAGGAGGATGCGGCCCTGGCGTCTCGGGCTCGGTGACATGGTTCTTCCAGAACGAGCAGGACGGCATCATACTTGAAGACGATTGCGTGCCGGCTCAGTCCTTCTTCCGATATTGCGAAGAACTCCTTGATCGCTATGCGGATGACAAGCGTGTTTGGCATATTGCGGGAGATGCTCCGATAGATGCCGACATAAACGAGACCTACTACTTTGCCAAGACAATGCATTGCTGGGGTTGGGCCGGCTGGGCGGATAGATGGAAGTTTTTTGACTTGCATGCCTATGATTACGGCGATGAGGTGTATCGGTCAATATCCCCTAATAGACGCGTCCAGAGGTTTTGGCGTAGGACAATGAAACGCTGTAGGCGAGGCGAGATAGAAACCTGGGACTACCAATGGGCAATGGCGATAATATCTCGTCATGGGCTTTGCGCCACTCCTGCGCATCCATTGGTGTCAAACATCGGCGATATTGGTGTGCATCCTCAACCATCTGCTGGTACTCGACTCCATAGGCGGGCAGAGGATATTGAAGGGGAAATTGTTCATCCACCAGAGGTAATGGTGCATGCCCGCCTTAGTCAACGGATATTGGAGGAAGCATTCCCCTGTTCCGCCAGATGCGAAATGGTGTATTTTGTAAAGCTGATTTTAAAGGCGATGCTCCCGTCGGCGTTCCTAAATCGATTCCGAGGTCGTCGGCCTTAACGCAAATACTTCTGTGAGATATGAAAATTGTTCATGTTAACTTTGACGGAGCTGAGACCGGCGGTGCGACAATTGCCATGCTTCGCATACACCGTGCATTAAAAAACGCGGGCGAGGATTCTGTGGTGGCCTGTAAGTTCTTGCCTGAAGATGGCTGTGCTGTTCAATTAAAGCGCTCTGTGTTATGTGAGTGTTGTCAGTTTTGCTCAAAAGCAATACAGAAGGTTGTGTATAGAAGGGTGGGTTCAACTGGCCTTTTCGCTTCGGGGATGGGACAGTTTGTAAGAAAACTGAACCCAGATATAGTCCATATGCATTGGTTGCAGGGCGGGACAATTGGCATAAGAGAGCTGCTTTCATTGAATCGGCCAATCGTGTTTTCATTACATGATCTTTGGAGTATGTCTGATACGAATCCATATCCTGAGACAGATTGGTTTAAGTCTGGCGTCTTGGATGGGAAGCGAATAGTGGATAAATTGACGTGGCGTAACAAGTTGGCTGTAATCCAGAAACTCAAAGGGAGGGTAACTGCAGTCGGTCCGAGCGAATGGGTGAGCCAAGAAGCACGAGAAAGCAAGGTGTTCCAAGGTTGCCGAGTTGCTCATATTCCTTATCCGTTGTCTTCAGAGTTGGAAGCTGAATGGCGAAAGCCGGTCGCCGCCAAAAAGGCGAATGAGCATTTTACTATATTATTTGGCGCGACTACAGGTATCTCATCGCCGATAAAGGGGTGGGATAGATTGATGGCTGCACTTGATTTACTTACGTCGGCAGAGCGATCGCAAATGTGCATTAGGGTCTTTGGCTGTGCAATGCCAGAATGTATGATGCATGGAGTGCCGGTAACATTCCTTGGGCGCCTAAGTGGAGAACCTTTATTGCAAGAGTATCGAAATGCAAATGTGTTTGCCTTCCCTTCGCGTCGCGAAACATGGGGACAAACAAAGACGGAGGCAATGTGTTGCGGTACTTATGTGGTTGCATTCGATCAAACCGCTTGCGCCGAGGGCATCCGACATAAGATAGATGGCTGGATTGCCCCGAAGGATGACGTGGCTTCGTATGCAGAAGGCTTGCGCTGGGTGTATGAAAAATGGAGGCATGGAATTATGTCCCCGGAGAATAAAGGCGTTCAGATAGCCGAGCTTGTATCATCGTCTGTGGCTAGTCGTTGGATTGATTTGTACACAAAGATCTTAGCGGAGGGTTAATGGGAAGTTATAAAGTTCTGATGTCTACGTTAGGACGTAGCCATTTTATCGTCGCGGCTTCTAACATTATTCGGCAGGGCGTGGACCTTAAGCTGCTTCAAGGTTGGGTTCCCAAGGACTTGAATTCCTGGAAAGTTCGCATTGCGGCAAAAATTATTGGGAGAAAGTCTTTTGTTGCCGGGCTGGCAAAGCGTCGAACGCCAGAGCTTGAAGGACGGACGATTTCAGAACCATTCCCGGAAATGATCCAAACGGCGCTTTGTGCAATACTTGGCCGGTTTGGCAGACAGCTACATGGCCTTTCTGTCCGTCTAGCATTTGCTTGCCACGGTTTTCTGACTCGTGGACATTTAAAGGGTTATGATATCTTCCATGTGAAAAGTGGATTGGGCCGCGGCGGTGCGATTCGAAAGGCCAGGGCATTGGGAATGAAAGTGCTTGTTGATCATTGCGTTCCGCATCCGCTTTCAATGAAGGCGACTACTGGGGAAGATGGTTATGATAACTGGTGGAGTTTTTGGCGCAGCGTTATGGCCGACTGTAATGAGGCTGACTTGGTGATGGTGGGGTCGCAGTATGTAAAGGATACGTTCGTTGAGTATGGATTTCAGGCGGAACGAATTCGTGTGGTCCCATTGGCGGTATTGCCGATTTTTAGCAAGATAAAGACGTCGTATTCGTCTGGTGGACGATTGGAGTTGATTTATACTGGCAATTGGGGCCATTGGAAAGGGGTTGATGATTTAATTGACTCCGTAGAGATACTTAAGGAAAGAGGGTTAGATATCCATCTAACTGTGGTAGGCTCTGTAATCAAGTCATCCAACTCCTATGGCAAGGCTATTAAGAACAATTTGCCGGTGACATTTGTAGGGCATGTTCCACAGGATGCCTTACGGGAATATCTTAAAGCGGCAGACGTCTATGTCTTCCCGTCATTGCGTGATGGTTTCGCCGTGTCCGCTTTCGAGGGGATGTCGGCGGGACTGTGCCTTGTGACGACGAGGGAGAGCTCAATCCCAATACAGGATGGTGAAACTGGGTTTTATGTGAAGTCTCATTCCCCAGACTTGATAGCGGACCGCGTTGAATATTTATACAATCATCGAGACATTGTTGAGCGAGTAGGTCGTAATGCAGCAGATTGTGTTGAGAAGAATTATTCGTGGGAAAGGTACGCTCAGAACGTTAAGCGCGTGTATGAAGAGCTTCTTGCGAAATGAATGCGAGTAATATATTTCTATTCCTGATAGGCCTGTTTTCAATGACACAGGTGCGCATCGTTGGCGCTATTGGTTTGTCGGAGATACCAATTTTTCTTTGTGCTCCCTTCCTTTTCCTTGCTGATTTCAATTCTTTGCGGCGACAAGGATTCATGCCGCTGCTATCTTTGATTTTGCTAACGTGCCTAGGTTGCATTGTATCATCGCTTCACAATCATACTTATTATGTTAACGCTATTAAAGGATTTGCCACCCCATACTCAATGTTCGCTGTTACGGTTGTTTTAAATCATCTTCTTAAGGATAACCTAGATGGCATGAAATGGCTCCTCGTAGGAAGTGCTTTTACGCTGATACTTAACATTTTTATTCTTCCAATGGATGCTGAAGTGCAGGCGTTTGCAGAGGGTGCTACGGGATTTGCAGCAGGAAAAATTATTGCGGAGTCGTCAACGATTTTTTGGATTAGCCGAATTCGCCCATTAATCACGCTTCCAATTGCTGCATGGTACACGAAAACGCCGCTTTGGTATAGTATCGGGGCGTTAATGGCATTTGTTGCATTTGCGTTGATTTCTTCAAGTAGTGGTCGATCAACGGCTCTTTGGTGTGTCTTAGCCGTGACTTTGATAATTATATGTCGCAAAAGTCGAGCTAGTATGGTTGCTATGAAACGACATGTTATTCTTGCGTTTGTTTGTGTTGTGGTGATGGCAAGCGTCTTCTCGGCTATCTATAAATACGGCGCACAGCAGTATTGGTTTGGTGAAGTCGCGTATGAGAAGTATAGAAGGCAGTCAAAATCTGGAAGTGGTGCGTTGAGACTGCTTATGAGTGGGCGAGCTGAGACATTTATTGGTTTCTTTGCATGTTTGGATAAGCCTGTGCTTGGACATGGCCCGTGGGCGATTGATACAAAGGACTATATAGAAAACTTTCTGCGGGATTATGGTGATTATGAAGATTACCAGAATCTTGTCCATACCCGTGTGTATTGGGGGTCGCTAGGTTATTCAGTTGTAAAAGTAATTCCCGGGCATTCGCACATTGTTACATTTTGGTTATGGTATGGGATTTTTGGTCTGTTGTTGTGGCTTTATGTCCTGTGGTTGATCTATAAGTTCTTCACTCGGTATGTTGATGTAATTCCACAATGGTTTGGATATTTTGCGGTAACCATTTCGGCATCGCTTTGGGGTATATTCTTTAGCCCATATTCGCAACGTATTCTTTTCCCGCTACTGTTTTGCGCATTAATCTATGTTCGTAATGTTGCAAATCGGAAGATGAATCTTCCTCCGGAGATGCTGAGAGAGGCGTCTGAATATTGAGGGTTGCTGTCAAGGGCATTTATGGATGATATCTCAATTTGGTAAGGTTGGTGCTCATGGAGCCGCTCTTTAGTATTGTCATTGCAAATTACAACTATGGACGATTCCTCGCGGAGGCAATCGAATCTGCCTACTCTCAAGGGATGGGGGATGAGGTGGAAGTGATTGTATGTGATGGAGGATCTACTGATAACTCTCTTGAGATAATCAAGCGGTATAAGGACAGGCTTGCATGGTGGTGTTCAGAAAAGGATGACGGCCAAAGCAATGCTTTTAATAAGGGATTCGCTCATGCGCGCGGTAGATTCTTGACTTGGCTGAATGCTGATGATGTATTGACGCATGGCGCGTTGAAGGCGATCGCGAATGAGATCGCTAAACATCCTGATTGTGAGTGGTTCGCTGGCTCGAGCGTCTGGACAGATGCCAATTTAATGATACACCGGTGTTTTTGTGCGCATCGTTTTTCTGTGTCGCGAGTTAGGTGCGGATTGATGTCTGTGGGTGGCCCAAGCTCGTTCTTTACGCCGCGGTTGTTGGCGGCGGCTGGAGGGTTCGACGAAACGTTGCATTATAAGATGGATACAGACTTGTGGTACAGATTCTTTTTCAAATGCGGGGCGAGATACCGTCGGACGCGCCATAACATTTTTGCATATCGCCAACACGAGGCGTCGAAAATGAGCGGAGCGGATTCTCATGCGACAGAGCGCGCGTTGGCGAATCGGCGTCGCGCTCTTGAAGAGGGCTGGGTTTTGAAGCAACGATATGGTGGTCAAACTGGTTGGCGTGCCAAGTTCACGCGACTCGCGACGCTGTCGCTGGTAGATCATCTCGTTGTTATGTGGCGGAATTTTAAATGGAAGGGGATGCGTGCGACAGAAATCTAAGGCTGCCGTCTTCATCGGACAGGCATATGGTACTGGCATCTATCGGCATCTGGCATTCCTTGGTGTCGAATTGTACAAGGCGTGTCCTCCGGATATTGAATTTTACTTTGCGTCCGTTGAACGGGAGGCGAATCCTGGCGCATGGGGTGTTGTCCGCGATGTTCTGCCTGAACCGAGCATTCTTTGCGAACAGTCGTTTGAGAACCTTGTTGCGCGATGTGTGGAGCTCGCGCGCTCCTACGAAAAGGTATTGATTCATACAGGAGGCGGTTGGGGACAGACGAAGCATTTTGTCCGGGCGCGTAAGCGCATGGACAAAATGCTTCAGGCACGACTGATTTTTGTCGGAACGACCCATTCATATCGGAACGACTCATTTTTTAGAATCCCAATGAGTGCGTTTCAGTGTGTTCTGTATCGTTTATACTATAGGATGATCGTTTTCCAGTGTAAGTATGCAGCCGATCATTTCATTGGTGGTAATCATCTGATTAGGAGTGGGAGGGGGGCTGTCATCCCTTTAGGGTGCGAACCATTTGGAGTGCCGAACGCCGAACCGCCATCTGGCATTGGTGGTAATGCTCGTTTGCTGCAGATGCTGCGAGATGAGTCTCTGTTTAAGTTCGTTTATCTTGCCGGTTTCCGTCCGGGCAAGATGCATGTGTGGCTTGTTAAGGCACTGGCGCCAATCTTGAAACGTCATCCAGAGGCACGCGTCCTTTTCTGCGGGAAGGGGTCGCAGGAGGTCATTGATGCGACTGTAGCGGTGATTCGTGAAGAGCGGCTTGATGAGCAGATGCTTCTCTCTGGACAGATTGCCCGTGAGGAAGTGCCATGGTTGCTGACGCATTGCAACTGTGCGATTGTGCCTAGCCGATCCGAAACGTTCGGCCATAACTTTCTTGAGCCGATGTTTGCAGGATTGCCGGTGTTGGGAACGCGCGTGGGTATTGGATGCGACATCATCAAGGACGGCGAGACGGGATATGTGTTTGATTTAGAACAGCCTACGTCAGTTCAAGATGTGGCGGAGAAGGTGTTGACTGACAAGACCGCTACGAGCGCAATGGGACAGCATGCTAAGGCGTTTGTGGGAACACGCTTCACGCATGAAGCGGTTGCGCATCAGCTGGTCGATCTTTATACAAAATTGTTGACCTGAGATGAAAATTCTACATGTCATGCCTGGTCTTTCGCGAGAGAGTGGCGGGCCGTCGCGGTCGGTGCAAGGGCTTGTTGCTGGACTGAATGCGGCGGGTGTTAAGACGTGGCTAATGACTTTGAACAAGGGAGATGAGCCATGGATCAATGGCGTGACGCATTTTATCAACGGGGAATCTTTTGAAGCAGTGGTTGAACGGATCAGGCCGGACATCGTTCATCTGCATTGCATTTGGAGCCCTGCATTGCATCGGTGTGCGGCGATTTGCCGCCGTCGGAGGATTCCGTATGTGATTGCGCCGCGAGGGATGTTGGAGCCGTGGAGCTTGGAGCAGAAGTGGCTTAAGAAGAAGATAGCGAGGCTCTTGTATCAGGATCACGATCTTAAATGTGCCGCGGCACTTCATGCGACGGCAGCGAGCGAGGCGGAGCAATTTAGGAGGTTAGGGTTCAAGAATCTGGTGATTGTCAGCCCGAATGGAGTAAATGTGCCTAAGGAATGGGGAACGGGGAACGGGGGACGGGGAACGGACGAGGGTATAAGACGGGTATTGTTTGTGAGTCGGATGCATCCGAAGAAGGGTGTGATAGAACTTGTCGAGGCGTGGGGGAGGCTAGTCGATAGTCGTCGTAACCGCCGCTTGTCGGTGGCTCGCGATTCAAGCGAGCCAAGCCGAGCGCAAGCGAGTGCCGAGTCGTTAGTCGTTAGTGGATGGGAATGTGAATTGGTTTATACGGTGAGTGGCGAGACGGAGCGGGAATATGAGGCGAAGGTCAAGGCAAAGGTGAAGGAATTGGGATTGGAAGACCAGTTCATTTTCACTGGGGCATTAAATGACGAGAAGAAGTGGCAGGCTTATGCCCGTGCTGACATATTTGTTCTTCCGACATACAGCGAGAACTTCGGCATAGTTGTGGCTGAGGCGCTTTGGGCGGGCGTGCCGGTCATTACCACCAAAGGCACTCCGTGGCAAGAACTGAATGAGCGTGGCTGTGGATGGTGGGTTGATGTCAGTGTCGAATCCTTGACTGTCGCTTTGAAGGAGGCGATGTCTCTTGACGACGTGCAACGTCGCGAGATGGGCGCGCGCGGGCGTGCGCTTGTGGAGGAGAAGTACACTTGGAATGCCGTTGTTAAGGCGATGGTGAAAGGGTATGAGGCCATATTGAAGGGGAAAACAACATGGAAATGAATTTGGGAGAGTATTCGGAAGCGAAACCGCATTTTCTAAGGCTCGTTTTCTGGCGGGCGGTCGAGAAAGTGTTGTGGGTGTTTCCGAATATGCTTCGAATAATGATGCTTCGATTGTTCGGCGCGAAAATTGGAAAGCGATGCTTAATCTGCCGCGGAGCAAAGTTTTACGCTCCATGGAATTTCGAGTGCGGTGACTTTGTGTGTATTGGCCCGCGAGTTGATATCTACTGCAAGGACAAGGTGTCTATCGGAAGTCAGGTAGTCGTTTCTCAAGACGCATATCTCTGTACTGCGTCGCATGATATAACATCCCCCGTAATGAAGCTTTTAACCAAGCCGATTAAGGTAGGGGACAATGTCTGGATTGCGGCCAAGGCGACGGTTCTTCCTGGTGTGAATGTTGGCGATGGCGCCGTCGTAGGAGCATGTGCGGTAGTGGCAAAAGATGCCCCTAAATGGGTAGTGGTAGTAGGGAACCCAGCTAAGGTTGCTGGAGAACGAAATATCTTGAACAACAAATCAACTTAATGAAGAGGGAGGCCTAATGTCGATTAATGCACGAGTAATGGAAATACAATTCACTCCGCATGGAGACGAAAGAGGGCAGTTGATCGCCATGGAGTCCTTAACGGAGTATGTGCCATTTGATGTTAAAAGGGTGTACTATATTTACGACACGACCCCTGGGACTGTACGAGGGAAACATGCGCATAAAGACCTTAAACAAATCCTCATTTGTGTTTCTGGCGCATGTACAATTGAATGTGAGATGCCTGACGGCACCAAGGCCCAATATCGTCTCGATTGGCCAGATCGTGGATTGTTGATTGAGGGCCTTGTTTGGCGAGAAATGAAGGAATTTTCAAAGGATGCAGTATTGCTTGTGCTCGCAAGTGAGCATTACGATGAAAAGGATTATATAAGAGACTATTCTGAGTTTTGGAGACTATGCAAATGAAAAAGTTCTGTTTTCTGGTTTCAGGAGGGGGAGGACCCCTCAGATTCTTCTACTATGCAATAGAAGTTTTGAATTTGCCTTTTAAGATTGTGAGTGTTATCGGAGACCGAGAATGCGGAGCTCTTGATTTTGCTCAGGTGAAGGGTATCCCGTCAAAACAGGTTAGTTACTCTAGACAAAAAGGCGGCTTGTTGATAGATGCCATTGGGCAGCACACGTGTGATTTCATAATTACAAATTTCAATAAAATAATTGGGCAAGATGTATTGGACTCTACAAATGCTAGATTTATCAATGTTCATCCTTCGCTGCTTCCAGCGTATTCAGGGATGATTGGGATGAAGACGGTTGATTGTGCAAAAGCCGATAATGCAATGTTTTTAGGAGCGACATGCCATAATGTAATTGAGAGGGTTGACGCAGGTAAAATCTTGCAACAAGTTGCTTTCTCATCAGATTGGACGCTACCGGTAAGTGCTATGTATGATAAAACATTTAGGGCGGTCTGTTTATCCCTTTTGAATGTATTCATGAACGATCATCAAGAAGATATGTCCCAAGCTAATGAATTCATCTTCAATCCAAAGTGTAAATTTGACATTTCTCTGTTCGATGAGGCATTCTGGACTAAGATAAGAATGGGTGTGTAGTTATGATTGACGTTGTAAAATATTCTGAAAATAAATCCCAGGAGTGGGATGGTTTTATTGCAAACTCACGCAACGGTACATTTATGCTTATGCGCCGTTATGTTGAGTACCACAAAGATAGATTTGAAGACTTCTCTCTACTGTTTTATGATGGAGACAAGCTTGTGGCCTTAATGCCTGCTTCAAGGCATGGAGACGAGGTGCGATCGCATGGCGGGCTTACATACGGGGGCATAATCATTGATAGAGAAATGACAGCGAGTAGAATGTTGGATGTTTTTTGTGCACTAAAACAATATTTAAAGTATAATGGAGTCCAAAGGCTGATATACAAGAGAATCCCTTCAATCTATTATTCGTATCCTTCAGACGAAGACTTGTATGCATTGTTCCGAAATGGAGCTAATTTGGTTCGGCGAGACATTTCGATAGCTATTGACCTTCTTGATCCTATACCGTTTTCGACTGTAAGGTCTAGATACGCAAAGAAGGCTCGCAAAGAAGGAATTGTTGTCCGTGAGTCAAATGACTATGTTAGCTATGTTAATCTTCTTACGGATGTGTTGATGTCGTATCACAATACAAAACCCACACATTCTGCGGAAGAACTGCGGCTCTTGGCATCGAATTTCCCAGATGCCATAAAATTATTTTGTGCGTATAAGGGTGATGCCATGCTGGCAGGAGTATTAATTTTCGAAACGCCTAGTGTCGTCCATACACAGTACATTGCAAATTCAGAAGAAGGGAGATGTTGTGGTGCCTTGGACTTGGTAATGGATTATTTAATCCATGAATATTCTGCGAGGAAACGGTATTTTGATTTTGGGATCTGTACAGAGAATAATGGCCTTTTCTTGAATGAAGGGCTAGTGCGTCAGAAGGAAATGTTTGGAGGTAGAGGCGTCGCATATGATTTCTATGAACTTAGTGTCAATGATAGTGGTAATTCGACAATATGACAGGAAGGTGTCATGATAAAGTTTCTAGATCTTCGTAAAATCAACGAGCGCTTCCGCGGCGAATTGGACGCGGCGACTAAGCGAGTGCTGGACTCCGGCTGGTATCTGCTCGGCAAGGAGATCGAGCGGTTTGAGGCCGGCTTTGCCGCGTACTGCGGCGTAAAGCACTGCATTGGCTGTGCCAATGGGCTGGAAGCATTGAAACTGATAATCAGGGCGTATGGCTTTGGTCCGGGAGATGAGATAATCGTTCCTGCCAATACGTACATTGCCTCCATCCTGGCCGTCAGCGACAATGGCTGCACGCCGGTTCTGGTGGAGCCGAAGTGGGAAACGCGGCTCATTGACGATGACCTGATAGAGCCGGCGGTCACGCCGCGCACCAAGGCGATCATGGTCGTCCATCTTTATGGCCGCGCAATGGACATGACGAAGGTGTGGGAGATCGCAAAGAAGCACGGGCTAAAGGTAATCGAGGACTCCGCTCAGGCGCACGGGGCGATGTTCGATGGGCGGCGAACCGGAAATCTCGGCGATGCGAGTGGGTTCTCTTTCTACCCCGGCAAGAACCTTGGATGCCTTGGCGACGGTGGCGCGGTGACGACGAATGACGCCGGACTTGCCGAGAAAGTGCGGGCGCTGCGCAACTATGGCAGCGATATAAAGTACCACTTTCCGTATTGCGGCACCAATTCACGACTGGACGAGATCCAGGCGGCGTGGCTGGGTGTCAAGTTGCCGCGGCTTGACGCCGACAATGCGCGACGGCGCGAAATTGCCGCGCGCTATTGCGCTGAAATCAAGAATCCGCTGGTCTCCTTGCCGGCAATGTCTTCGTCGTCCGTGTGGCATGTCTTTGCGGTGACTTGTTCAATGCGAGACGAGTTGCAGCAGTATCTGGCCGACAATGGCGTCCAAACCGTGATTCACTATCCCATACCGCCGCACAAGCAGCCGTGCTATGCGGAATGGAACGACCGAAGCTATCCTGTCACCGAGCGGATACACCGTGAGATTTTGAGCATTCCGATTTCGCCAGTATTGACCGACGACGAGGTTAGTGAGGTGATTCGTGTTGTGAATGAGTTTGGCAAACGGTGAAGGATATCCTTCAAGAAAGGTGGAGATGGATAAGCCGTTAGTTTCATTGATTGTCGCGACCTATAATCAGGAGCGATACGTCCGTGACACCATTCAGAGTGCCTTGATGCAGACGTATAATCCTCTTGAGATAATTATATCTGACGACTGTTCCACTGACTCGACAGCTGAAATAATTAGAACTGAGGTGGATGCGTATAGAAGCAGAGGCGGAGAACATAAAGTTGTATTTAATCGGAACAGGTGTAATCTGGGAATTGCGCAGCATTGGCAAGTGATATGTGGGTTGGCAAATGGGGAGCTGATTGTCGCATTGGGAGGAGATGATATTAGCTTGCCGCAACGTGTTTCACGCATAGTAGAAGAGTGGGAGAGGAATGGCCGGACCGCATTGGCGCTTTATCATGGAGCAGTCAAGATTAATCATATGGGGAAAGAAGTTGGCGAGCTTGGGGAGTTCTATTTCACAGAAGGGACGCTCGGGGCCGTTGCGGCATATTCAAAGAAGATATGGGAATACTTTGGCCCCATTAGTGAGGCCGGGGCTGTAGAAGATGAAGTGTTTGGTAATCGAGCGTTGATATTTTCGGCGCGTCAGAATATCCGCGAGAATCTTTTAAAGTATAGAATAGGAGTCGGTGTTTCGTCTGGGATGAGAGACTATCGTAAGAAACAGATAAAGGTATACAAGGACTACAAATTATCATCACTTTGCCAGACTATGCGTGACTTGGAGAAGGTTAGGCGTGCTATTGGGGAAGATGAATACGCAAGGTTGAAAAGGCTGTTTGAGGAACGGAGGATCGATAATGAGATGTGGTTGAGATTGTTTAGCGACAATTCTTTTAGAGACCGTCTGAATGCTGCTAAGTACCTTTGCCAGAAGGCAAATGTTAAGCGTAAGGTATTGATACTATTGCTGTTGATGCCGAAAGTGATTGGTGATGCTGTGTTCTTTTGTATAGGTGTGGTGCGGAGAACTTGAACAAGTGAGCCGGATATGTGAGCTTGCGCGGATTATGTTTGACCGTGCGTTCTGGCGCGAGTTCATTGCGCTGGACCAGTGCGACGAAACGCGGATGATGCATAAGCGGGTGTAAAGCGAGAATTCTGGGAAAACAGGTCAGACCTATTTTCCCAAAATGAAGCAGTCAAGATATGAGTCAGGCGTGCGAGATTTTGCGGATTATGTTTGATCGTGCGTTCTGGTGCGAGTTCATTGATCTGGACCAACGCGAAGAAACGCGGATGATGCATAAGCGGGTGTAAAGCGAAAATTCTGGGAAAACAGGTCAGACCTATTTTCCCAATGAATGCATATTCAATAAGGAACAAAAAACATGAAGATACTAGTTACAGGAGGCTGTGGATTCATAGGCGGACATCTTTGCGAGCTGCTTGTGAAGAAGGGGCATAAGGTCGTTTCGCTGGACGACCTTAGCACTGGTTCGCTGAGCAATGTCGCGGGGCTTAAGAAGTGCAAGAAGTTCTCCTTCGTCAAAGGGAGCATCTGCAATGCGAGGCTTGTCGACAGATTGGTCAAGGAGTCGGACGCCGTCTTCCACCTTGCCAGCGTCGTCGGCGTCAAGCTCGTCTGCGACGAGCCGGTTAGGACGATCGAGACGATGGCGGACGGAACGAGCGTCGTCATCAAGGCGTGCCGGAAGTACATGAAAAAGGTGCTGGTTGCAAGCACAAGCGAAGTGTACGGGAAGGGCTCCAGGGTGCCGTTTTGCGAAAGCGACGATACGGTGATGGGCGCGACATGCATTCGCCGTTGGGCTTATGCCAACTGCAAGGCGATGGACGAGTTCCTTGCTCTTGCCCATTACTACGAAGCGAAACTCCCAGTTGTCATAGTGCGTTTCTTCAACACGGTGGGCCCGCGGCAGACCGGCATGTACGGGATGGTTGTGCCGCGGTTCGTCAAGGCCGCGCTGAACGACGAGCCGATAACTGTCTACGACGACGGCAAACAGTCTCGTTGCTTCTGCCATGTGCTGGATGTCGTAGAGGCGGTTGAGAAGCTGATGTTCCACTGCCCGGCGGCGATTGGGCAGGTCATCAACGTCGGCAATCCGAAAGAGGTCACGATCGGAGACCTCGCCAAGTTCGTCAAACGGCAGCTTAAGTCGAAGAGCGAGATCAAGAACATCTCCTTTGAGGAGGCTTATCCGGGAGGAGGGTTCGAGGATATGCGGCGGCGGGTGCCGTGTATCAAGAAGGTTAAGAAGCTAATTGGCTTCAGACCGAAACGTACGCTCAAGGACATTGTCCGCGATGTCGCGGAGAGCATCAAGGCCGGCAACAAGTGAGACAAGTAGGAGGCATTATGAGCGAGAAGCTGAAGATTGGCATCGTCGGATGCGGTTTTGTCGGCGGGGCGCTGAAGTCCTGGATTGAAGACAACAATTCCGAGAACTGCGAGGTGCGCGTCTCCGATCCGCCGAAGGGGATGAATGACGACCTGTCTGACATCGACGTTGCGTTCCTGCAGATCCACGTTCCAACGGAAGACGACGGGACGCAGGACCTGACGCTGATGAAGGAAATAATCCGTGGGCTCCCCGATGTAACCGTGTTTGTCCGCACCACGATACTCCCCGGCACGTCTGACATGTTGACTAGGGAGACGGGCCATAAGGTCTGCTATATGCCGGAATTCCTCACCGAGCGCACCCATATCACGGACTTCCGCACCCAGCCCATGGTGTTTACTGGAGAGGAGGAATTGCTGAAGCGCATTTTCAAGGGCAAGCGCTATGCGGTTATGACTCCATTGGAGGCGGAGATAACAAAGTATGCGCACAATGTCTTTGGGGCATACAAGGTGACGTATTTCAATGCGGTGCGCGAGTACTGCGAGAAGATGGGGGCTGACTGGAACAAGGTCCATGAGGGATGTTTGCTGTCGGGATACATCAACGACGTGCACACCTACGTGCCGGGGCCTGACGGAAAGTTTGGATACGGGGGCAAGTGCTTTCCCAAGGACGTCAATGCATTTTCGGTGGCGACGCGTGGTACGTCGTTGGGCAAGCTGCTTGCCCCGCTTCACGATCTCAACGTCCATTTCCGCGGGACGGAGGAGCGTATTTGATTATGGATAAAGTACAGCTATCTGTCATTGTCCCGGCCAAGAACGAGAGGACGAACATAGTCCCAGTCCTCAATGCGTTGAAGGATTGGGTGGATGAAGTCTACGTAGTTGACAGCCAGTCGACTGACGGCATGCCAGATGCAATTGCGGAAATCGCGAAGAATGCTGCCGCAAAGATCGAGTGCGTCCAGTTCCATTTCAACGGCAGTTACCCGAAGAAGAAGAACTGGGCACTGGACAACTTGCCGATAAGGAATGAATGGGTCCTTATCGTTGATGCGGACGAGGTGATCCCTCCCGCACTGGCGGCGGAGATTGCGGAGAAGGTGAAGAATCCTGACGCAGACGGATACTATCTGCACTTCCTCTATATGTTCCTCGGCAGACCGATTCGCCATTGCGGCTATGCCAGCCTTCGCGTTCTTAGACTATTCCGGCATAAGCTGGGGCGATACGAGAAAATGCCTACGAACGGTTCGAAGAATGTCGGCGACTGCGAGGCGCATGAGCATATTATCCTTAATGGCAAGGTTGGCGGATGCCTCAAGACAAGCGTCGAGCATTATGCCTATCCGACTATTCACAGCTGGGTTGAGAAGCACAACCGCTATTCGAGCTGGGAGGCCGAGTTGTATGATCAATTCATGAGCGGAGAGTTGGACGAGGGCGTTAAGTCTATGCCGCTTTCGCGTCGGATAAAGCGTAGGCTCAAACGTATTCATGCGCACCTGCCTTGCCGTGCATTCTGCCGCTTCTGCTATCATTATGTTTTCCGTGCTGGATTCCTTGATGGCAAGCCAGGCTTTATCTTCTGCGTCCTCCTGTCTTTCTATGATTTTCTCTGCAACGCAAAGGTATGGGAAAAGAAGCATATCCCGCGCGGTATTTCTGGATGATTCGCAAAAAGTTGCTGGGGAGGTGAAATGTATTACCTCAATAAGATAGTCGGGTTTGTGATAATTTAGGTCAGACCTATATTATCACTTGATACTGGTGCCAGGTAGCAGGGAAAATGGTATAATGTTCGGCAAGTTTTATGTACTATCTCAATAAAATCGTCGGCTTTGTAATTAGTCCCATTGGGATTGCGATTGTTGGCGGGCTTCTTGTCTTGCTTTGCGCGCGGCTCAAACTGCCGCGCCTGGCGAAGTGTCCGCCGTCCCATTTTGGGAAAACAGGTCTGACCTATTTTCCCACAAGCTCGGCATCCTCGATGGCAAGCCTGGGTATGTCTTCGCCCGCGGCAAATGGCGCTACTTCTCCAACATCCGGCGAAAGATCCTATCAGCGTAGTGATAATTTAGGTCTGACCTGTATTATCACTTGATAATCATGTCAAATTCAAGCAATCGATCAAAAGAGTACGAGACGGTTCACCACATCACGAGCCGTATCGCCCACAAGGTTCGCTTTCTCCAGGAGGAAGCCGAGCGCAACGACCTTGTCGAGATGATCCGCCGCGCCGCCGACTTCACCGGCATCAAGTTGCTTGGTTGGTGTGTTATGATCAACCACTTCCACATCCTTGCATTCCTCCCCACGCCGACGGAAGTTGACGAGAAGGAGATCCTGCGTCGCTATGGGGTGCTCAAGGGCGCGAAGGGCGCCGCCGCCCTTGAGGGACAGTTGGCGAAACTTCGGCTTGGAGATGAGGCCGACTGCAAGGAGGCTGAACGCCTGCTTGAAGTCCAGAGAAAGCGGATGTACAACATTGGCGAGTTCGTCAAAATCGTCAAGCAGTGGTTCACCGAAGAGTACAATCGTCGCAACGGCCATACTGGTACGCTCTGGGAGGGCGCCTACCACGATCGAGTCGTCGCCAACCGTCACAAAGACATAGTGGAGTGCCTGGGATACATTCACCTGAATCCGATCCGTGCCGCTGCATGCGCAACCTTTGACGGCTATGCCTGGAGCAGCTATTCTGCGTTCAAGAGGGGCGACGATGTGGCGATTGACGGAATGCGGTTTGTCTATTCGCAGATAACGGAGGAAGGACGCGAGCTCCCGCTTTGCGAGATTGCGGTGATGCACGAGGACCTGCTCTACAATCTGCTTGAGAAGTGGAAGCTAAGGCGAGCCGAGGAGATCGTACTCAATCGGGCGGCGGGATACGAGATGCCGGATGATCCGCTTACGAATGAGGCGATTCTTAATCAGGCACGAGTCCATTTGGAGGAAGTGCGCAGGGCTTCAATGGATTTGAGGGCTCAACGAGAAGGCGAAAAATCAGCTCGCCTGCGACGCGGAAGCCTAATGGATGAAATCAGGAACCTTTTGACGCTTCGCCCTGGCATTGACACAATCGCAATGGAACAGGAGCTTGGCGTCCCTCGTCCCAGTCTTTACAGATATCTTCGGAAAATGAGAGCTCTTGGCATAGTATGTCAACGCGAGCGTGGGCAATGGGAAAGTATCAAGTGATAATTTAGGTCAGACCTATATTATCACTTGATACTGGTGCCAGGTGGCAGGGAAAATGGTATAATGTTCGGCAAGTTTTATGTACTATCTCAATAAAATCGTTGGCTTTGTAATTAGTCCCATTGGGATTGCGATTGTTGGCGGGCTGGCTGCCTTGCTCTGCGCGCGGCTCAAACTGCCGCGCTTGGCGAAGTGGCTGGGCTGGGCCTTCGCAGTCTGGCTGTACCTCTGGATGACGCCGATCATGACGTGGATCGTCGGCGTGCCGCTGGAAAGGGAGTTTCTGGTGGATGGCCGCGTGCCGGCGGTCGAGACATTTCCGGCGGCCGATGCGATTGTTCTGCTTGGCGGCTCGATGGCCATCGAGACGAACCTGAGCTCCTACGCCGAGATGGCGGCGAGCGCGGACCGGGTCTGGCAGACGGCGCGGCTGTACAAGGCGGGGAAGGCCCCCAAGGTGATTGCGACAGGGAAAGAGGCGAAGGACACGACGCTGCCGCTCTTGAAGGACATGGGAGTGCCGGAGGAGTGCGTTTCGTTTTTGGACGCCCGCAACACCGAGGAGGAGGCGAAGGTGGTCGCCGGCCTGGGCGCGAAGCGGATCCTGCTTGTCACCAGCGCCTGGCACATGAAACGGGCGCGGCAGATGTTCGGGATGTATGCGCCGGAGGTTGAGGTGATCTGTGCCCCGGCGGACTTCGAGAATGTCATAATGGCGAAACAGGCATTATGGATGCGGGCGTTCGTTCCAGATCACAATGCCTTTTACTTCAATTCCATCGCCCTCCACGAATGGGTCGGCATTGTGGGCTATGCGGTATTTCGGTGAAGATGAACAAACCTTTGTTTAGTTGCGTAGTGCCAGTGAAAGGTGCTCGCCCGTATCTTGCGGAGGCGCTTGAAAGCCTTGAAGCGCAGGGTATGGGGAACGACCTTGAGGTAATAATTCAGGATGGCGACGTTGAGCCCGACTCCGGCCAAAGCGACGCGCTGAACCGTGGATTTGCCAAGGCGAAGGGCGAGTGGCTTTTCTGGCTGAATGCCGACGACGTGCTGCTGCCAGGGGCGCTGGGGAAGGTGAAGGAGTTTATAGCCGCAAAGAACGAAGAGGACGCAAAGGGGATTAATTGGATTGCTGGGGATACGGTTTATATTGATGAACAGGACAAGGTGCGCGATGTGCGGTGCGACGCGAAGTGGCGTCCGTGGTTCGGCCATCATCTTTGCGCTTGGGTCGGCGGGCCGAGCGCGTTCTTCCGCCGCGAGCTGTGGGATCAGCGCGGCGGATTCGACCCTGAACTCAAGTACGTGATGGACATTGATCTCTGGACGCGGTGGGCGAAGGCGGGCGAGCGGTTTGCCGCGCTTGGCGACTATGTCTGGGGATTCCGCGTCCACGATGGGTCCAAGACGATGTGTGGCAGGAACCAGGCGGACTATGGCGCGGAGCGCGCGCGCATGGTTGCCAGGCATGGATTGAGGCATGAGGGCTTCTGGCGCAATCTGAACCGAGTCGTTTCCGTCCTGGACGGCAGCTGGGTGAAGAGAAAATATGCCTCGGCGAGGATGAGGGGGATGGCAATTTAGTTGCCGCGGCGATGAAAGTCATTCATTTCTGCGCTGGGCTTCAGTTCTGCAACGGCATGGCAAACACCGCGCGGCAGTTTGTCGCCGAAGAGCTTGCCAGGGGCGACGATTCCAGGTTGACGAACGACCCGGCTGAAATCGTCGGCGGCGTTGATGTCGTCATGATCCATGGCGCGTGGTCGCCGGTGCTGTGGAAGGCGGCAAAGCGGGCGAAGGCGGTCGGAGCGAGGCTTTGCGTCCGCCCTGCCGGCAGCTACGACCCCGTTCGCCTGGCGTATCACGGCTGGAAGAAGAAGCTGGTTTCGCTCTTTGAGCATCGAATGCTTCGGAGGGCGGATGTCGTGCTGGCTTCATGCGCGGCGGAAGCGGAGTGGATAAAGGCGTATGAGCCCAAGATCCAGAAGATGGAAATCACGGAGCTAAAACGTTTCTTCAAGCTGTCGCAAAGTGATAAAACAGGTCAGACCTGTTTTATCACTTCCAAGCCGCTGCATTTGCTGTACCTTGGGCGCAGACATCCCCTGAAGGGCGTCGAGTGTTTTGAAGCGGCGGTAAGGGACATGCCGGAGGTTGAGTTGCGGATCGTGTCGGATGCGGAGGGCGGCGAGCTGGAACGCGCATGGCAGTGGTGTGAAGTTCTGGTGCTGCCGACGCTTAGCGAGAACTTCGGCCGCGTTGTCGCCGAGGCGCTGGAGCGCGGCAAAATGGTCATTACCACCGACGGCGCCCCGGCATGGGGCGACGGCAACGACTATGGCGGGCGGTTGATCTACCTGAAAGGCTACCGCCTCGCCTCGCCCAGCACCAGAGTCCGCCTGCTGAAGGAAGCGATAGAAAAGATTTGCAAATGAAGATAACGCTGATAACTGCCTGCTACAACAGCGCGGGGACGATACGGACGGCGATGGAAAGCGTCCTGTCACAGAATGGCGTGGATGTGGAGTACATCGTCGTTGACGGCGGCTCTACCGACGGAACGGTCGAGATAATTCGTGAGTTCGAGAAAACTCTAAACTCTAAACTTGCAACTCACAACTTCACTTTCAGCTGGCAGTCTGAAAGTGACAATGGGATGTACGACGCCATCAACAAGGGCATTGCGATGGCGACGGGCGATGTGGTCGGCATCCTGAACGCTGACGATGTGCTGGCTGACGACTACACGTTGGCGCGGGTGGCTGGTGTGTTTGGGGAACGGGGAACGGGGAATGGGGAACGGATAGATTGTGTTTATGCGGATATACGGTTTGTGAAGGAAGGGGACTCGGTTGATGCACTTCGCGCCGCGAAGACCGTGCGCTACTGCTCCGCGGCGAAATGGAGGCCGTGGATGATGCGCTTCGGGGCGATGGTCCCTCATCCCTCGTTCTATGTCAGGCGCGAGTGCTTTTCGCGGCTGGGCGAGTATTCGCTCGACTATCGCATCTGCGCGGACTTCGAGCTGGAGCTGAGGTATCTTTGCCTGGCGAAGCTCAAGGCGGCGTATCTGCCTGCATGCGTGGTCGTGATGCGCATGGGCGGGGCGTCCACCGCCGGCTGGCGCTCCACCGTCGAGATCAACCGCGAAGACCTTCGTGCGCTTCGCGCCCACGGCATCTGGTCGTGCTTGCCGTTGATTTACCTCAAGTATCTCTTCAAGATATGGGGTTTTGTGTTCAAGTCAGGGAGGTCAAAATGAAGAACATCGTCGATCTGCGCGGTAAGCGCATCTTTGTGACCGGGGCGTCGTCCGGCATCGGCCGGGCCTGCGCCGTCATGGCCGCGGAACTCGGGGCGCGCGTCATCCTGAACGGGCGCAGGGAGGACGCGCTGGCGGAGACGCTGCGCATGTGCCCCGGGGACGGCCACACGTCGGTCGCGGGCGACATCACCGACGAGTCCTTCGTCGCGGGGTTGGCGGAGAGCACGGGCCCGATCGATGGTTTGGTGCATGCGGCGGGAGTATGCTCGATATGCCCGCTCGGTGTCGTTCCCCGCGCGCAGCTGGAGGCCGCCGTCAAGACGAACTACTATGCCTTTGTCGAGTTGGTGAAATGCTATTCCCGCAGCCAGTTCCACGGCGACGGCTTCTCGGCGGTCGCCGTCTCCAGCGTGTCGGCGTCCGCCGGATGGGCGGGCGGTGCCGCGTACTGCGGGTCGAAGGGCGCGGTAAGTGCCGCGGCCAGGGCGCTGGCGGTGGAGCTGGCGCCCAAGGGCATCCGCGTCAACACGGTCAGCCCGTCCAACATCAAGACCCCGATGCTCAGCGCCGCCGCGGATCTCGGCAAGCAGCCGCTGGGGGTGGGCCTGCCGGAGCAGGTCGCGGCGCCGGTGTGTTTTCTCTTGTCTGACGCCGCGTCGTTCATCACTGGCGTCGACCTACCCGTTGACGGCGGATACCTCGCGCAATAAGGCGACCGGCGCCCCCCTTGCGCGCCGGCGGTGGTTTTTGGTATACTACGCACCTCCGCGCCCAAAGACGGGGCGGACGCGGCTGAAAACCGCGATTACAGACAAACCCAAAAGTACAGAAAAGTATTATGGCAATCAGGAAACCCACGCCTCCCCAGGCGAAGAGCGCCGCGATGGCGGAAATGCTCTCGTCCTCGGCTGACGAGGCGAAGTTCAAGACCGGTTCGGTCGTTGAGGGAACGGTCACGGCGCTCAAGGGCGACGAGGTGTTCGTCGACATCGGCTACAAGTCCGCCGGCGCGGTGCCGCTCGCGGAGTTCGGCGAAGGCGCAGATCCGAAGGTCGGCGACAAGACGACGGTGATGATCGTGAAGCTCGAGGACGACAAGACGGGCATGATCGAGCTCTCCAAGCGCCGCGCCGACGAGAAGATCCGCTGGGAGAAGATCCTTGACCGCTACGTCGAGGGGTGCGTCGTCACCGGCACCATCAAGAGCGCGGTCCGCGGCGGCCTCATCGTGCAGGTCGACGACGTCGAGGCGTTCCTCCCAGGCTCGCAGGTCGAGATCACCCCGGTCAAGGAGCTCGAGCCCTACGTCGGGCAGACGTTCGACTTCAAGGTCATCAAGATCTCCAACGAGCGCCGCAACCTCATCGTCTCGCGGCGCGAGCTCATCGAGGGCACGCTCGCCGAGAAGAAGGCCGAGCTGCTGGCGACGCTCCAGAAGGGCGAGCTGCGCAAGGGCCGCGTGAAGAACATCACCGACTTCGGCGCGTTCATCGACCTCGACGGCATCGACGGCCTCCTCCACATCACCGACATGAGCTGGGGCCGCATCAAGCACCCGAGCGAAATGCTCAAGGTCGGCCAGGAGGTCGAGGTCATGGTCCTCGACGTCGACCGCGACCGCGAGCGCATTTCGCTCGGCCTCAAGCAGACCACCCAGAACCCGTGGGACACGATCCAGGAGCGCTTCCCGGTCGGCTCGCGCGTGCAGGGCAAGGTGGTCAACCTCGCCGCCTACGGCGCGTTCGTCGAGATCGCCCCCGGCATCGAGGGCCTCGTCCACATCAGCGAGTTCAGCTGGACGAAGCGCGTCGCCCGCGCGAGCGATATGCTCTCGGTCGGCGACGAGGTGCAGGTCGTCGTCCTCTCCGTGGACGTCGAGAACCAGAAGATCGCCCTCGGCATCCGCCAGACCCAGGACAACCCGTGGGACACGGTGCAGGAGCGCTTCCCGGTCGGTTCGCGCATCCGCGGCAAGGTGCGCAACTTCACGGCCTACGGCGCGTTCGTGGAGCTCGAGGAGGGCATCGACGGCATGATCCACGTCAGCGACATGAGCTGGACCAGGAAGATCAACCACCCGTCGGAGTGCCTGCAGAAGGGCCAGGAGGTCGAGGCGGTCGTCCTCGACGTCAACCCGAAGGAGCAGCGCATCTCGCTCGGCCTCAAGCAGGCTCAGCAGGATCCGTGGGACGACATTGCGAAGAAGTTCCCCGTCGGCTCGGTCGTCAAGGGCAAGGTCTCGAAGATCGCGTCCTTCGGCGCGTTCGTCGAGCTCGACGACGGCGTGGACGGGCTCGTCCACATCTCGCAGATCTCCGACCAGCGCGTCGAGAAGGTCAAGGACGCCCTCGAGGTCGGCCAGGAGGTCGAGGCCCGCGTGGTCAAGGTCGACCGCGGCGAGCGCCGCATCGGCCTGTCGATCCGCGCGATGGGCATGACCGAGGACGAGGTCCAGGGCCTGGTGGCCGAGGCGGCCGGCGAGGAGAAGGCTCCCGTCAGCGCCAAGACCTCCGGCAGCGACAACCTCGGCGGTCTCTCCGCCGCGTTCGACAACGCCTTCGCGAACGTCGAATGGCAGCCCGGCGAGGCCAACTAAGGAAACCCAGACGAAAGGAACGGAACAATGTCTAGAGTTTGCGAAATCTGCGGCAAGGGCCCGGCGACGGGCAACGTCATCGTCCGCAAGGGCTCGCCCAAGTACAAGGGCGGCATCGGCCTGCATACCACCGGCATCACGAAGCGCCGCTTCCTGCCCAACCTGCGCTCGGTGCGCGTCGCCGACGGCAAGGGCAACGTCAAGCGCATGCGCGTCTGCGCGGCGTGCATCAGGTCCGGCAAGGTCACCAAGGCCTGATCCGCACCTCCGGCTCCCACGCCGGCACGGCGCGGCGGTTCCGTCCCCACGGAACCGCCGCTCTGTTTTTGCCAAAATTTTTCCCGCACCGGTTCGTTGATTTGTGGTATAATATGCGCGCACCGACGAAATGGCTATGGCGGTGCCGCGGGCAACCGCGTCGCTCTTTGAATTCGGCTGGCCGCCAATCTTGCCAGTCTGCCGGGTCGAGCGCGCAAGCGCAAGACCAGAACCCCGCGAGCCGTGCATCAAGGCGGCGGGCGGGGGCTGCAGGATCCCAGCCGGGACTGCAGGACGTACGCAACAGCGTATAGTAGCTTCACGAGAAAACCGGAAATTTTCACAGCAGAGGCGAAATACGACTGTGCGCACGCATGGCAATCATGCGGCGCACTCTCATATTCATGTTTCTGCTAGGCTCTTTCCGGTGCCTCTCGTGAGACAGAATTTCGGGAGTGTGCCGTTTTTGTATGTACAAACGACGGACCTCCTGTCGCCGAGGATCCGCCAGCCCTGCGCCTCCGAAGCGTTGTAAGAACTCATGGGCTAAAGAAAGGGAACATGGCATGATGGTTAGAAGAGTGACATGGGTGGGCCTCCTGCTCTTGTTAGGTGGTTGTGCATCCGTGGAAATGGCGCAGTATACCGTAACGTCATTTGCGGAGGTGCCGCTGAACGAAAAGGCGAAAATCAAGATTGTGTCCAATAGCGATGGGCTTGATACGGTGGTAGATGCTCTGACGGAGGGCCTCAGCAAGAGCGGAAGCTTCAGCGTCGTAGATGACAAGGCAGACTACTGGTTTGTCCTGAATGGGCTTGACGACTACAGCGCCAGCAAGCCGCTGAAGACGGTTTCCGTAGTCAAGCAGGAAAACGAGAGCGGGGGAACCGAGACGTTCGCCGAAACCTCAAGGAATCTTGCCAGCGCCGCCAAGGGTGTGAGCGTTGCCGTATACGAGACGAAGACACTTGCCCCCGTCCACTATTTCGAGATTCCAATTTATTCAGGAGATAATACCGATGCGGCTGTCCGCGGCAAGGACGTTTACGACGAGGCCTTCTCGAAAGAGGTTGTGGAGCGCATAATGGACGCGTTCATAACGCAGCAGAAGCAGGTCGAGACGCCCATCCCGCTTGAGGCTGACTCCGGTCTGCGCGCGGCTTTTGTCAAGGGTGGCGATGCTTTTGCCAAAGACAACGCGGCCGCGTATAAACCATTTCTTGAGAAATACAAGCAGTTAGGCGCTATTGACCTTGCGAAGTTGTGCGAGCAGCTTCGCACCAAGACATACGAGGGGTCTGACGCAGACAAACTCCTTGGCAACTACTATCTCTACCTTCTTGTGAAAGAGACCATGACCTTTGATCCAGGGAAGTTGGCGGCAATCAAGCAGGAGCAGCTTATGATTCTCGAGGCATCGAATGCAAAAGGCATCGCGGAGGCTGTTCCTGTCGCGCTTGCCCGTCTTGAATACAAACTGTCCAATATTGGAAAATAAGCCGAAAGGAGACTCTCAATATGAAAAATGTTTCCAGTAGCTGGCTCTATGGACTTTCCGCCGGCGTCGCTCTGTTTGCCGCAGGCTGCGCAACAGAGAAAATTACAGTAGACTACGTCATGCCTGCCAGGGCGGTGACGGATGTTAGCAAGGTCAATGTCGCGGCGATCAAGGTCAATGCGAATGTCACCGGCAATCTTGCCGGCGACAACAAGCTGAACGCAGCGCTCGTGAAGCAACTCCTTGCCATGCGCCTATACAAGGAGGGGTACTATCAGGTTGCGGACGACATCTGGGCGGACAGGAATGTCGCAAATGAATTGTACAAGCAGATCACGTCCAAGGCGTCAGGCCATTCGTACTCGGGCTTTAGCGCCGACGAGGACAATAGGGGGAAGGTCGTCATAGACATAACCCTTGACCTTGTGCTTGATGCAAAGCCGGTCAAGAAGGAGATGCCGTTTACATTGACTACCGTACCCTACAAGGAGAAGCAGGTCAAAAAGGGTGAGATCCCGGTCAGCGAGCCTGACATGAAGGCCGCTGTCGTGGAAAACGTCAAGCAGGAAGTGACCATCTACGAAGTTGTCGCTAAGGGAACTCTCAAGGCGAAGTTCGTCGGTGCGAACGGGGAGGAGGCTCCGCAGGAATACGAGAACACCTTTGCCGTCACGATGCCCGAAGCCGACCGTTTCGACTCTGCGCAGCCATCCCAGCTCAAGGCCCTTGCCGCCGCCGTGACCCCAGCCGTGAACGGTATTGTGGCGGATATCTCGCCATACAAGGAGAGCCGCGAGCTTGTGGCCATCGATGGCGGCGACGAGCGCGTTGTCTATCTTCTGAATGCCAAGGCGTTCTCGGAGGTGGAAGTGGTCGTCACAAAACTGGATATGATTGGCAAGGCGAATTTTGCCGATTTTGAAAACCTTGGAATTGCGCAAGAGGCAATGGGCGACTTTTCCGGCGCTAAAGATGCCTATGCAAAGGCCTGCAAACTTAACCCTGAATCGCAGTCTGCGAAAGACGGAATGAAGCGTGTTCAGGACGCTCTTTCGGGCAAGAAGGCCATCAAGTCCTCAGGGGCGAAGGAAAACAAAGACACCAAATTCTCTAAGTAAAAACAAGGAATTCAACTTATGAAACTTTATTCGATGGTTATCAAGGCGACGTCGGTGGCTGGTGTGGTTGCTGCATTCGTCGCCGGTTGCTCAACTCCGACCATTCCGATTGAGATGAATGTGGCGGGCGAAGTCAAACTCACAGGCGTTAGCAAGATTGCGCTTGCCGACTTCAATTCGTTGCCGGGAGATGCCTTCACCGGATCGATGGCTGCGGATGCCGAAACGTGCGCGCTTGTGAAGAGGTCGGTGGCTTCGGCGTTCTACGCTTCCCCAATGTACCAGATTGTTGACATTGACATCGAGAAGGACATCTTCAAGGCAGACAACGTCAGGCCCACGAAGCGTTTTGACGCCGTGGTGTACGGACGGGTCTGGTGGCAGGTTACGCCGGAAACGGACGGTCAGTATCCGCACAAGTATACTCTCGAGTCGTGGAACAACGTCAAGTATGCGAAGAAGGATCCGATCACGGGGAAGGAGGTGCAGGCCGTTGCGAAGGTGACGACCCAGCGCAAAGATGTCATTAAGATGCTCGATTACAGGGTTCGGAATGCGACTTTGATGCTGACCTTGTCCTTCTACAAGATTGATGCGGAAGGGAACATCTCTAAGGTCGTCGATACCTATCAGGTCGGAGACCATGGCTTCACGCTGATGAATGGCGAAATGAAGCTTGATTGCGCCAGCGTCGGGATCAATGATGACAATGCCGTGGCGCGGCTTCAGGCGACAGGCAATCATGAAAAGACCACGACCGCCTATCAAGACATGTTCGACCCGCCGGCGGCGACCCTTGCCGATGTCGGCAAGGCTGCCGGGGAAATGGCTGCTGCCATGACCTCCGGATTGACGAGCGGCCTTGGCGGTCTCGGCGGCGGACTGATGGGCGAGAAGAAAGAAGAGATGACGGACAAGAAGGAAGAGCCGAAGAATCCTAACCGCAAGGTTGATGCAAACGGCAAGCTTATCCTGACGCAGGAAACAGTCGCCATGCCGACAGAACTTCAGGCGAAGTTGATGCTGGCGTCTTCGATCTCAAGAAACCTCAGCGCGAAGCTCGCTCCCTCCAAGGCGACATTCAATGTGTCTGCCGACCTTGGCGACACCCGTCTGGAAAATCTCCTCAAGAACGGGGCGTTCAAGTCGGCGAAGGACTATTCGATGTACATGCTTCGGCAGAAGATGGGCAAGCAGATTTGCGAAAAGCTCGTTCGGTTTTTGCCGGAGTTCGCGGAACCCGCTTCGTATCCTGTGCCGGAATCGAGCGAGAAGATTGAGTCCTTTAACGAAAAACTCGTCGATGAGCTGCTTAAGGCCGACTTCAACCTCTACTTCTACACGCTTGGAACGGCTCACGAGGCCGCGGCCGCGTTGGAAGGATCTGCTGTTTACATGGACAAGATGGTCAAGTATCTCGCCGGAGAGGATCTTGACATTTATTTCTATGCGCTCGGCATTTGCAACGAGGCGACGCAGAACATGGATGAGGCGGACGAATACTATCGGTTCGCTTTTAATGTGAAGCCGTCGCTTGACTACGCGCTGGGACTTTCTCGTGTCCATATGGCGCTTGGCGAGAGTGCCAAGCTTGCCAAGACGAGAAAGGCCAAAAAAGCCGCCGCTCGCAGAGCGGGACTTGACTAATTTTAATTGGTCATCTGGCGATAGGGGAGTCTTACCTCGCCGGATGACCATCAAACCATAATACAAAAAGAAAAGAGGTAACAATGAAGAAGCTCATGTTGATGGTTATTTCGGCGGCGGCGGTGTTCGCTGCCTGTGCGGAGGACGATGGCCCCATAGCCGAGATCAACGTCAAGGGCGTCGGACAGGCGCAGGTCCGCAGTGCGGCGAAAAAGGCGGCCATTGTCGATGCCAAGAAGCAGGCGGTTGAGAAGTATCTTCAGAAGAACTTCCCGGGCATTGACGCGAAGATGGTCGACGATGCCAAGGCGGACTATGCGTCTTTCGTCACCGAAGATGTCGAGGAGGGGGATGACGTCGAGTTTGAGGGCGGCGAGTTCACCGGCGAGTTCACCGTTGAAGTGAAGGTCCAGGCGCTCCAGGGGAAGCTGAAGGAGTGGGGTTTCGATCCCAATGCCATTGGCGGCGGCGAGAAGATCCGCATTTTCGTGATGGAAAAGCCACCGGCCAAAGTGATGCTCCAGAACGGAATGGATCCTGCCTTGGGTAACTATTTCTTCAAGAACTATGAGATTCTGCAGACGAGGATCAAGGAGAAGATCGGCACTATGCTTGACAACCTGGGCTATGACGTGCCGTCGCTTGAGACCGAAGAACAGTTCAAGGAATACCTGAAGGACGACCCAGGGCTTGTCGGCGTTCACTACGACATCGATCGCGGCGACGGCGAGTTTGTCATCGAGCGGGAGTTCCTGGACAAGTTGCGCAATTCCTATCCGAATTCGATCATTCTTCGTTACGAAATCCAGGCGCTGGCAAAGGAAAACAACGACCTTCGCATCCAGTTGGCACTCATTGCGGTTGATTTCAACGGGAAGGAAAAGAAACTGGGTTCGGCGGACCAAAAGGATGTAACTAACTACACAAAGCCAGATATGATTATGGCTGATTTTGCGGAGTGTGCTAGTCGTGCCGCGGCGAAAATGCTGAAGAGTGGCGATGCGGCCGACAAGTTCAACAAGACAATCAAGAGCATCCGCAACACGATGAAGATCGCCGCGAACAAACCGAAGGGTCCGATTACGGTTGTTGTCAACCTCTCCGGCGTCGACAAGAAGGTCCGCACCCGGCTTAAAATCAACGTCAAGAATGCGATGGATGAGGCTGGGCTTTGCAAGAAAGCCGACATCAAGGGGAATGGCGACTCGCTGTCTGCCGTCATCAAGAAGGCTGAAATCACCGATCAGGACGGGGCGTACGAGGCGATGATGGAGATTATGGACGGAGTCGGGATCACGATAGATGACACGATGAAGAACTATTCGTCTGACGGTACGGTTCTTACGATCACCCCGACTGTTGCGGCCGAATGATGCAGAGGAGTTTAGATATGCAATTCGTGTCAAGACTGTTATTTGCTTGCGTTGTTGTTGCTGGGCTTGTGGCGGGGTGTACGACCCCGACCCCTCCCGCGCCAGCTACTACGCCCACTCCACCGGTCCCGAACGGCATGGTGAATGTCTATAGGAACTCGAGTCAAGAAATCATGGATCCTGTGTTTGCATCATGGTTCCGCCATTCAACAGTCCGGAATTCAACAACGGCAGATGGCTATAGACGTGTTGAAGCCGGTTTCAAGAATACGGTTAGCACGGATCTGATGATAAAGTACAGGTTCGAGTGGGAAAAAGACGGCGTTCCCGTAGTGGATGTCAACCATGCCGCGTGGAGCAAGAAGTTTGTCCGCGCCGGAGAGGAGTGCGTCTTGACGGGCATTTCGCCGGAGTTCAACTGCTGCGAATTCAAGTTAAGCGTGCGTCTCGCACAATGAAAGGAGCTGAAGAAATGAATGTTAGATTGTACTTGTTAGGCATGGCATTTGCCGTTGCAGGCAGTGCTTTTGCGGCTGGCCAGGACATCAAGGATGCACCTGACGGGGCTGCGATCAAGCTGTTCCCTGACGGGGGGTATCAAATCACGGCGGTTGGTACTGGAGTCTATGACTTCAACGATCCTGACGACATCAAGGATGCTCGAAAAGAGGCGGAAATGCGGGCGAAAGCCGCCATCGCCAAATTCCTCAAGGAAGACATCGCGTCTGAAGAGGGAATGGCCGAGGCGTCAAAGAAGGTGAAGAGCGTGTCCTCCGACGGTCAGACGCAGTCGACGAGCGTCTCGAAGACTAGCGTGAAGACGGCAATGGAGTCGATTAGGAACTCTGCTTCGGCGCTCCTTACCGGCGTTGTCGTCCTCCAGGACGCCAAGATTCCCACGCCGGGGAAGGATAGTGGCGTCTACAAGGTTATGGTCGGCGTCAGTTCCAAGACAACTGCGGCGGCAAAGGCTGCGGCGATTGACATGTCAGGTTCGTCCTCGAGCGGAGCGGGTGCCGGATCGTCCGCGTCGACTTCGGCTGACGCGGGTGCCTCTGGAGGCGCGATGGTGTCAAATACTGCCGCGCCAGATGGACTTCCGCCGGTTCCTGATGGATGGATTGTCTGTATAGGCGTCGGGTCTGAGCGCAAAGATGCCGTGCAGCAGGCACTGGTCGAGGGGATCTCGCAGGTTTATGGTCAGATGCTTCAGAATGATGAGCGCATGAGCGAGCGCATGAAGAAGATCAAGACCAACGCAAACATCCTTGGCAAAGAGTTGAGCGCAACGGCGAAATCGACAACGAAGGAGTCGCAGTCTTCGACACTCACAAAGACGGCGGGCTTCGTACGCGAGTATCGCGTGATTCGGGTTGTGCCCAAGGACGGCAATCAGGAGGCGACGGTCTATGCCTACATCGTCAATCCCCGTGCCGGAGGAACAAAGGCGCTCATGATTTCTAAGCCGACGATGAAATTGGCGGATCGTGCAGGCAAGTTCTATTTCGGGCCCAAGTGCACGAAGTCGGGCGGGGATGTTGCACGCGAGATTGAATTTGCGCTCCCGAACGGAATGGCGAGGGCGAACAAGTTTCTCATCCTCACTGACAAATCCCTTGGCGCGGTTATTGAGAACAAAGCGACGACCGATGCGATGGTCGCAGCTGGCCTTGCGAACGCATCAGAACTGATGCAGGCCGGGCAGGGCCTTACGCCGGACTACAAACTTGAGACCGAGATCTCCCAGATCGAGACGACGAAAAAGCTTGACATGAACAAGGTGACGAAGAAGTTCGGGCCATGTTACAAGGTCATTATCAAGCTTAACGTAACGTTGACGGATGCGAGAACGGGGCAGGTTCTAAAGACCGCGCCTGTTCAGCTGAAGCTCGACAACGAGGAAATCTCTGAGCTTGTTTCGGAGGATGCGGACGCCGATGTCCTTGCGGCTGCCCTTGGCAAGCTCTCGGATACCATTGAGCAATGGTTCGCGTCGAAATAAACCATGTTTGGAACAATCAATAACCTAAAAACAACCTAAAAACCCTAAAAGGAGGAAAAATGAAAAAACTCATGATCGCGGCGGTGTGTGCTTCGCTGTTCGCTCAAAATGCAGTCTTCGGACAGGCTGCTCAGGATCCCCAGCTACAAGCGAACGCCGCAAATGCGGATGTCCAGGCAGAGTTGGATCAGCCCGATGGTGTGGCAATAACGCTTAAGCCCGACGGCACGTTCCAGATTTTTGCGCGCGGAACCGGAACGTATGACTTCAACGACCCCGATGACATCAAGGATGCTCGCCGCGACGGCACGATGCGTGCCAAGGCAAATCTCTCAAAGTTCCTCAAGGAGAAGGTTTCTTCGGCTGAAGGGCTTGATGAGGTTTCCAAAAAGTCCAAGTCGATGACTTCGGATGGACAGGTTCAGAAGGTGGCGGTGAGCAAGGAGTCGGTGAAAATTGCCACTGAGTCAATTCGAAATCAATCCGAAGCGATTCTCACCGGCGTCATCACGCTAAAGGACCAGAAGGTTCCACGCGGCAACGGCGGCGAGATACAGGTGACCGTTGGCATTAGTTCCAAGACGCTTGCGGCTGCAAAGAAGGTTGCCCAGGGCATTAATCAGAGCCTGCAGGGCCGTGATGCCCCCACCGGTGGTGGTGCTGCCGCTCCCGCGGCGCCGGCGCAGCCTAATAATGCGAGCACTCGCGTGGCAGACACTGATTTCTGATGTGTAAAGTCTGATCAAAGCGGCGGCGGCCTCATAATGCCGCCGCCGCTTTGAATGCCACAAGGGTGGCCGTAGAGTATCTCCGACATGTGAATTACGTCACTTGAGAAGTACGATATGAAACTACTGACGCTTATCCCAGTTGTTGTTTGCCTATGTATGGCGGCATTCGCAATTAATGAGCTTGGTGACCTTAATGCTGCTAGGAAAAATCATCCGGCGATATTTGTTCCAGGGAATGTGCTTGAGTACTCTGTTGGTGGCGAATTGGGATATGTGTTTAACGGCGAGGCCGAACGCTGCTTCGATGGTGAGATGGCGGAAAACGATTCGGAACTTTATCAAGAAGCGGTTCTTGACGCAAAAGCAAGCTTGCTAAAGTTCTTGAAAAAAGATTCAGACACTGATTCTGTACGGTTGTCAGGCGTGACTAAGCTATATGAATATCCAGATGGGGAAATGCGCAGGGTAGTGTTGTTTGTTGCAAAGAAAAATGTCTTCAGATCTGCCCAGCAGTCAGGATGCTCGCCACAGGGGGGGATGGCAAAGTCTGGAGATGCCGGCGGCGTCGAAGGAGGACGGATTGAAGCAGAGACAACGGCTCGGAAACCTGTTGAGACTGTTGATTCTTCTGCAACGTCAAAGACAAATGTGAATGAGACCATGATGTTGCCTGAAGTTTCAGGGACGGTAGATGAAAGTGGATCCGCGACCGCTAATACAAATAGGATCGCAATGTATCTGAAACAGATCGAAGACAATCCAAATGATTGCATTGCAATGAGCAAGGCGGCTAAATTGTATGCACGGCAGGGGGATTTGGGGAAGGCGAAGGGGCTTTATGCCAAGATCGTCAATTGTGTGATTGCAGACGAGAAGATGGACAAGTGGTTTGCTTCTGGATTGATGATGGAAGCAGCCCGGTTTGAGAAGGGAACAGGAGACGTCAATCTTGCGCTCAAGTACTATCGTCTTTTTGTTCGTTGCGATGGCCTGCGTCGTTGGAAATTGCACGAACTGGTTTCCGAAGCCAACAAGAACATATCAGATTTGTTGTTGTTAGAATTATAATTATTCGTGGGGACAATTATTCGAGGGGACAGTCCTCGTTGTCCCATTATTGATCCTGGGGACAGTCCCTATCATCTTTGGGGACTGTCCCTATCGCACTGATACGACAGAGCCCAATTCCGACATTGCGTTGTCGTCGAGAAGCATACTGCACCGCCGGACCGTGACGATGTAGCACATCTCGTCGGTCTTGCGATAGATGAGACGAAAGTTCTTGCGGACGAGCAGCTCAAGATACGGCGCGTCCGGAAATTCGGGCAGCCGATGTCCCATATTTGGAAAGTCGGCCAATCTGTCCGCCTCGGCGAATATGTCGTTTGCCCAGTTCCATGCGATTTCGGCTGAGCACGCCTGCTCGGCGATATACCGAGTCTGCTCCCGCATGCGCTCTAGCGCATGATCCGACCACTTGACCGTTGCCATCAGACAGACACCCCAAGGTCAGCGGCTATGGCTCGGCGGACATCGTCAGTGGAATGGACATCTCCTGCGGTGATATCCTGTTCGCCCTTATGGATGTCCATCAACAAGTCGAGTTTGTCGATGAGCTTTTGGTAGTCGCCGACGTCAAGAAAGACATTGGCTGCACGTCCGTTCTGCGTCACGACGATTGGCCGGTGCGTCTGCCTCGTCTGCGACATAAGGCGCGTCACGTCAGAACGGAAAGAAGAAAGCGGTACGATGTCCTCGGCATAATTGACTGGTGGCATAATGCTCCTTTGATTGTTTGGTGAATAGTTTACCAAATTCTGTAATGAAAATCAATGTGGAAAGTGTAATATATCCAGTTCGCTCTATGAATTCACCTTTGTATCACCGCTGGGGTCTGTCCCCGTACATGTGGGGGTCTGTCCCTGT
Source organism: uncultured bacterium (assembly GCA_902800055.1). Taxonomy (GTDB): domain Bacteria; phylum Verrucomicrobiota; class Kiritimatiellia; order RFP12; family UBA1067; genus UBA1067. Next base: position 9,613 of record CADCCW010000006.1, on the reverse strand, counting down.
ACATGTGACAGTCCCCCGTGTTTTTGGGGACAGACCACCTTGTTTTATGGGGACTGTCCCCGTTGCCCAGGCCTGATTCCAGTCTGGTCCAGGGTTTTTGTCGCTCTGCGAACCTTAATGGAGTCTTAATTGAATCTAAAGATGAATTTAGATTCGCTTAAGGTTCCATTAAGGTTCGATTTTCCGGAATATGCTATTATTCTCCTGTTCCGAAGGGGTCTGGTCGCCGCGCGCGGTGCGCGGCATGCCCTGCCGGGATGTCGAATACGACAAAGGAGAACACTCAATGGCAAGGAAGAACAGGGTTACGGTCCCGGACGGGATCTACCACGTGACCGCGCGCATTGCGCACCGCGCAATGCTGCTGATGGACGAGCGCGTCAAGGACCGCATCTGCGGCTGGATCCGCGACGTCGCGCGCTTCAGCGGCGTGGAGGTCTACTCGTACTGCGTGATGGACAACCACCTCCACCTGCTCGTCCATGTCCCGCGCGTGCCCGAGCGCTACTGGCTCGCGCCCGGCGAGGAGCCGGCTGCCCACGCCTTCGGCATGCGCCCGCCGGAAATCCAGGTCCCGGTCTGGACCCCTGGGGACAGTCCCCGAGTCACCGCACCATTTCCATCCTCCGGGGACAGTCCCGCCAGCTCTGCTCACGGGGACAGTCCCCGAGCGTCCCGCCCGCCGGTCGGCTTCGCGCTTCCCGACGACGAGATGGCCGAACGCCTCGCCTTCCTCCGCGGCCCCCGGGCGGCGAAGTCCGCGGCAGAGCGGTGGAGGCGGCTGCGCGCGTTGGGCTGCGGCCGCGCCGCGGACGAGGAGAAGGAGCGCCTCTGCCGGCGCATGTACAACCTCTCGCAGTTCGTGAAGACGCTCTCCGAGCGGATCGCCGTGCGCTACAACGAGGAGACCGGGCACTCCGGCTGCCTCTGGCAGGGCAGGTTCTACAGCGGCCTCGTGGAGGACTCCGCGGCGGTTTTGGCGGTGGTCGCCGGCTACATCGACTACAACCCCGTGAAGGCTGGCATCGCCGCGTCGCCGTCCGCCTGGCGCTGGGGCAGCTTCGGCCTCGCCTGCACGGACCGGGGCGCGGACGGAGAGTCCGCGCGCGCCATGTACTCGAGGATGCTGGGCGTCCCGTGGCCGGAGGCGCGGCGGCGGATGGAGGCGGTGTTCGCTGACGAACTGCCGGACGGACTCGACGAGCGTACGCTCGCAGGCCTTGTCGAGAAGGAGCCTCGCGATGGAGGTCATGCCAGCGCGCGCTCGCGCGGGTCAACCGGCGGAGATTGCCGCAGGTCGCCCGAGGTGCGCGCCTCGCAGACGATACGTACGCGGCTCTGGATATTCCGCAGCGGCGCCTACATCGGCCGCACCGCGGCGTTCGGCGAGCGGATTGCGAGCATGCTGCCCGCCCGGTTCCCGAGGCCGGGCTTCCGGTCGCTCAGGGTCTGCCGTGCGCTCGCCTGGGAGCTGCCCAGGGCGGCGTGACCAGAGCGCTTGCTGTCTCCACCTGCTGACAAAACCGCGGCGGCGTCGGTTTGGGGTATATGCCCCGCATACGTCGTGACATATCAGATCCCGCTAGGAGCGGAAATGACGGACGCGCCCGCGCCCACGGCGGAGCGTTGCCGCGTGCAGCCGCAGTGCGTCGCAGCCGCGGCCTATCGCCGCCGCGAACGGCGTCGACCGCCGTCCCAGTCATGGGGACAGTCCCCAGAAGGAGGGAAAGGGGGGCCAGGAGGAGGGGGACTGTCCCAGGGTGCAGCGTTGGGGACTGTCCCGAAGGTGTGGGGACTGTCCCTGGGGATGGAGGATTTTCACGCCGCGTGGCCGTCGGATTTGCTATAATACCCGCCAATATGAAGACTGTAGCTGTAGTTGCCGCGGCGATCGGCGCGCTGGCCGCCGTTGCCGCGCCAGAGCCGAGCCCCGCGCACCGCATCCGCCTCGACGCCGAGGAGGACGTCATCGGCATCGTCCACTGGGGGCTCAACACCTTCACCGACCGCGAATGGGGCTATGGCGACGAGGATCCTGCGATGCTCAACCCCTCGCGCTTCGACGCCGACCAGATCGTTGGCGCGTGCAGGGACGGCGGCATCCGCGGGCTGGTGGTGGTCGCCAAGCACCACGACGGCTTCTGCCTCTGGCCCACCAAGACCACGGAGCACAACATTGCCAAGTCGCCGTTCTGGAAGGGGAACGGGGAACGGGGAACGGGGAACGGGCAAGGACGGGACTACGTCAAGGAGATGGAGCAGGCGTGCAGAAGGGCCGGGCTGAAGTTCGGCGTCTACTGCTCGCCGTGGGACCGCAACAGCGCCCACTACGCGACCGAAAAATACGTCGAGATCTACCACGCCCAGGTGCGCGAGCTCCTTGACGGCAGGTACGGCGAGATCTTCGAGATGTGGTTCGACGGCGCCAACGGCGGCGACGGCTGGTACGGCGGCGCCAAGGAGACGCGTAAGATTCCCAAGGGCTACTACCGCTTCGACGAGGTCTACCGCTTCGTGCGCGAACTGCAGCCGAAGGTGACCATTTTCTGCGGGGAGGGCGAGTACCGCTGGCCCGGCAACGAGCGTGGCGACGTGGATCCCGTGCGCAGCGCCGTCCTCGACGGGAACTTCTGCCAGTGGGAGGCCGACTTCCCGCTCCGCCCCGGCTGGTTCTACCACGCCTCCGAGCGCGGACGCACCAAGCACGCGGCGTACCTCATGAACCGGTACCTCTCCAGCGTCGGCAACGGCGGCACCATGGACATCGGCATCGCGCCCAACCGCGAAGGGCGGCTGGACGACGAGGACGTCCGCGCGCTCAGGGGCTTCAAGGCGATCAAGGACGCGTTCTTCGCGCATCCGGCGAAAGACGGCGAAGAGTTCAACTTCGTCGAGACGAAGGACGAGTTCGGCGTCAAGCGCCTCTACATTTCGTCCGACCGCGCCATCCGCGGCAAGCGGTACCTGGTGGACCCGGAGCTCATCCAGCTGGTGCGCACGGCCACCACCGACTCGGGCGAGACCGACACCGCGAAGTGGATGACCGGCGCGGAGAAGGAAAGGAAGTAAGGAGAAGGACATGGACACAGCAGCCTACATTCGCGACATGGCGACAAGGGCGCGCTCGGCAGCGGCCGAGCTCGCGAAGATGACGACGGACGAGAAGAACGCCGCGCTCCTCGCGATCGCGGACGCGCTCGAGGCGCACCGCGGCGAAATCGCCGCGGCAAACGCCGCGGACGTCGCGCGCGCGAAGGAAACCGGCATCAGCCCCTCGATGCTCGACCGCCTCACGCTCACCCCCGCGCGCTTCGACGCGATGGTCGCGGGCGTCCGCCACGTCGCGTCGCTGCCGGATCCCGTCGGCGAGACGATCTGGACGCGCGAGCGCCCGAGCGGCATCAAGATCCGCAAGGTGCGCGTGCCGTTCGGCGTCATCGCCGTCGTCTTCGAGAGCCGCCCCAACGTCTTCGTCGACACCGCGGCGCTTTGCCTCAAGACCGGCAACGCCGTCATCCTGCGTGGCGGCAAGGAGGCGATCGAGTCCAACAAGGCGCTCGCCGCGGCGGTGCATAGCGCGATGAAGGGCGACGCGATCCAGCTCGTCGAGATCCTCGACCATGCTGCCGTCACCGAGCTCGTCCGCGCCGTGGGGCTTGTCGACGTCGCGATTCCCCGCGGCGGCGAGCGGCTCATCCGCGCGATGTGCGAGGCGGCGCTCGTCCCCGTCCTCAAGCACTACAAGGGCGTCTGCCACATCTACGTCGACGACAAGGCCGACCTCGCGATGGCGCTCGCCATCCTCGACAACGCGAAGACCCAGCGTCCCGGAGTCTGCAACGCGGCGGAGTGCCTGCTCGTCCACGAGAAGCTCGCGCCCGTGTTCATGCCGATGGTCGAGGCGTGGGCGAAGGACAAGGGCGTGACGCTCCACGAGAACGAGGCGGGGACCGAGTACCTTTCGCTCGACATCAACGTGGCGAAGGTCGCCGACTACCGCGCCGCGATCGACTTCATCAACAAGAACTCCTCGCACCACTCCGAGTGCATCGTGACGAACGACGAAGCTCGCGCGGCGGAGTTCCTGCGCGACGTCGACTCCGCCGCGGTCTACCACAACGTCTCGACGCGCTTCACCGACGGCGGCGAGTTCGGCATGGGCGCGGAGATCGGCATCTCCACCGACAAGCTCCACGCCCGTGGCCCGATGGGTCTCGAGGAGCTCACGACCTACAAGTACACCATCACCGGCGACGGCGTAGTGAGGAAATGACCGTTGCCGACATACCGAAGGTGGACAGGGCGCTGAAGCGAGAGTTCAGGGCGCACGACGCGCCGATCATCGAGCTCATTGAGGCGCAGACCCACGATCCGTTCTGCGTGCTCGTGGGGACGATCCTCTCCGCGCGCACCAAGGACGCGTGCACGGCCGGCGCGGTGCGGCGGCTTTTCGCCAGGGCGAAGGGGAGGCGTTTCGCCGCGGCGGATCTCGAAAGGCTGACGGAGCGGGAGATCGAAAAGCTGATCTATCCCGTCGGCTTCTACCACGACAAGGCGAGGCATCTGAAGGAGCTTCCGAAGGTGCTGAAGGAGAAATTCGGCGGCGTCCTGCCGAACACCGTCGAGGAGCTGTGCGAGCTGCCCGGCGTCGGGCGCAAGACCGCGAACCTCACTGTCGCCGTCGGCTTCGGCCTGCCCGCGATCTGCGTCGACGTCCACGTCCACCGCATCTGCAACCGGCTCGGGCTGATCAGGACGAAGACTCCGTTCGAGACCGAGATGACGTTGCGGAAGATCCTGCCCGTCAGGTACTGGAAGACGTGGAACTCGCACCTTGTCTCGTTCGGACAGACGCGCTGCGCGCCGGTGCGTCCGAAGTGCGAAGGCTGTCCGATCGCTGAACACTGCCCGTCGTGCGCGGCGGCGGAAACAAAGAAGGAGAAGAGATGATGAACGCGATGTTGCTGGCGGCGGCGTGCTATGTGGGGTTTTTCGGACGGCTCGACCTGCCCGAAGGCGGAAGCGAGGCGCGGCGGCTTGGCGGCGGCGGCGCGCGGGTCGGGTGCTACCTCGACGAGGCGCAGCTCTACGCGGTTGAGGGCGAGGCGGCGTGGTGCGAGGACTCGGCGTCGCTGGGGGCGGACCTGGTGGTCCACTGGCAGGCGTGGCAGGTCTACGGCGACCTCTTCGGTTTTTCGCAGTTCGATCCGTTCTTCACCCTCGGCGCGCGCGGCTGGATCGGCTCCGAGGCCGGAAACGTCGGCCCGGCGGCAGGCGTGGGCGCGTTCTGGCACCTCGACGACAACTGGTCGCTCCGCTTCGACGCGGGGGCGACGCTCTGCCTCGACGGCGGCGTGGAGATGCGCTACACGCTCGCGGCAGGCGTGCAGTACGGGTTTTAGAGAAGAGGGGCGGCGGCGGTGCAGGCGGTGGTTTCACTGGGTTCGAACATCGAACCGCGCGCGGACTACCTTTCGCGCGCGCTCGCGGCGCTCGCGGCGCTGCCGGGGACAAGGCTCGAGCGCGCGAGCGAGCCGGAGGAGACCGAGCCGGTCGGCGTGCCGCCGGAGTACGCGCACCTCAGGTTCCTCAACCAGCTGGCGATTTTCGAGACGGAGCTCGAGGTGCACGAGTTCTCGCGGCGGATGCACGCAATCGAGGACGCGCTGGGCCGGAAGCGCACCGTGCGCAACGGCCCCCGCACGATCGACCTCGACCTCGTGGACTTCGGCGGGATGGTCCTGGACGAGCCGGACCTCGTGCTGCCGCATCCCCGCGCCCGCGAGCGCGCCTTCGTGATGGAGCCCTGGCGGCGGCTGCGTCAGGAAGTCGCCTCTGGCAACGCCGAAAGCCGCTGAGCCTACCGCGCCGTCATCAGCTTGAAGTAGTCGGACACCCTCGCCATTCCCTCCGGCAGCGGGGCGGTGGAGAGGCACGCGGCGGCGGAGTCCTTGTCCGCCGGGTCGAACCCGTGCATGCCGTTGAGCGGCTTCACGCCCATGTCGCTCGGGCATAGCTGCACGCCGGGGTCGGCGAGGAAGATTGCGTCCCCGAACTTGTGGTCGTCCCGCCAGATGCCGTGGTAGCGCATCTCGTCCTCGGTCAGCCAGCGGCCTGGGAGGCCCGCGAAGGCAGCGCGCACCTTCGCCTCGGAGGCGGCGTTGATCCACCAGAACCTTGCCATGGTGGAGTCGATCGCGCTGGCGTAGTCCTTGCCCCAGGCGAGGCCGGTCTTCGAGAGCGCGGCGGGCGCGTCGGCCGTCCCTTTAAGCGGCGTCATGCCGTGGTCGGAGAAGACGGTGAGCTCGAACGGCCTGCCGGAATCGGCGAGCGCGCGGTGGAGCGCGCGGATGGAGTCGGCGTAGGCGCGGACTTTCGGCCGCAGCACGTCGTCCCTGCCGACATTGTCGTGCTGGAGCGCGTCGAAGGCGGCCGAGTAGACGAACGCGCGGTCGACTTCGCCGCGGCGGAACAGCCCCTCGGCGATGCGGAAGTTCTCCGCCTCTGGCTTGCGCCAGTCCGAGATGTGCCACTTCATCCCCTGCTCCTCCCAGACGTCGGCGAGGTTCTTGATCGGCGCGAGTCCGCCGCGGACGAAGAGGTCTTTCTTTTCGCAGTAGTCGAGCTTGGGCAGACGCTCAATCGGCACGCCGTAGAGCTGGAAGTAGCCGGTGAAGCCGTAGAGGCGCTTGATCAGCTTCGAAAGCTGGTGGCGGACGCGCCCGCGCCGCCAGAAGGAGCGCGGCTTCAGGAGCGGCGCGAGGAGGCGCATCGCCTTGAACGGGCTTTGCTTCGGCGCGTAGTCGTAGAAGGCGAGGTGGCCGTGGGCGGACGGCCGTTCCCCGGAGAGGATGGTCGGGATGGCGGTGCAGCTGTACCCGAACTGCATTTCGATTTTCCGCCGGTGCGGAAGCAGGTCGTCGAGGAAGTTGTACTTGACTACCTGCTCCCAGCCGAGCGCGTCTACGAAGACGAATGCCTTGACGGTCATGGCTGTGGTTCCTTTCGGGAAGTGGGTTGGGGTTCGGCCGTCTCCAGCGCCTGCGCGAGCGCGGCAATGTCGCCCGGCGCGATGAGCGTGGCCTTGCCGCCGCAGGCTTCGGGGAGTCCGCCGACGGCGAAGGCTACGACCTTGCGTCCGAGCGCCACCGCCTCCGCGGCGACGAGCCCGTATGGTTCCTGCCAGAAGCTCGGCACGACCACGCATTTCGCCGCGCGCATCCAGTCCAGCGGATTCGCCTGGAAGCCGCGGAAGCGCACCCGGTCGCCGAGGCCGAGCTTCGCGGCGAGCGCCTTCAGCTTCGGCTCCATGTTGCCGGTGCCGACGATGTCGAGCGTGCGCCGCGCCTTCATTCCGGCCATCGCCCGCAGGAGCAGCTGCACGCCTTTGCCGCGGATCAGCTGGCCGACGAAAAGGAGATCGACGTCGGCTTCCACGGGTTCCGCCGTCTTGCCGGTATCGATCTTCGGCGGCTCGACCGCGATTCTTTCCGCGGCGATGCCGTTGGCCACCAGCCGTGACTGCATGAACTTGGAAATGACCACGATCCGCTTTAGGCGCGACATCGCGGCGATTCTCCGCCGCTGCGAGAAGACGCGGCCAAGCGCAGGTCTCCAGTTGCGGCAGAGCGGCGCGCAGAAGAGGCACGGCCAAAGGCCTCCCGCGCGGCTGCAGTTGCGCCCCATGGGCGTGTAGGCGTAGCTACGTGGGCAGATCGGATCGTGGTCGTGGACGTAGAGCGTGGTACGTTCCGGCGGAAACTTCTCGAGCGTCCTTAGGTCGGTGCACTTGTGGACGACGATCTCGTCGAACTGCGCGAGAAATCCCGCCGCGTCGTCTGGCAGCGAGCCTGCGACCTCCACTTCGCGGCCTGCGGCGCGCAGCCGCGCCACATGGCGTTCGGCGAATATTTCGATGCCGCCGCGCACTGTGGCCTTTTCGAGATAGACGAGCGTCTTCGTCACTTTCCCGCCTCCTCTCGTGTGCCGCGCCAGTGGGAGACGCGCTGCACCAGTCGCCGGATGGGGGCGCAGGGGATTTCCAGCCAGTCGCCGGGACGCCTGGCGAGATACGCCCAGTCGCGCAGCGTCTCGCGCGCGGCGCCGGCGAGCTCGCGCAGGAGCGACGGCCTGTCGCCGAAGATCGTCCGGTCGGCCACGCCCTCTCCGCGGAAGCGCCGGGCGAGCTCCTTCAGGGTGTAGTTGTGGGAGTGCTCCACCTTTGCCGCGGGGCAGTAGACGACGCGCACCGGATCGACCTCGCGGTGTGAGTTACGCCAGGTCCATTCGACGTCTTCCGAATACTGGATCGTTTCGTTGAATGGCGTCTCCAAGAGCAGCTTGCGCCAGGTGGCGGAACTGGCGAGCGAGAAGAAGAACTTCCAGGTGGCCTGCACGCGGCCGTCGCCGAAGGCGCGCTCAGAGTCCTTGCGCACGAGCGCCGCCGCGTCGGGGCGCGGCAGCTGGTTGGCGAAGGCGAAGACGGGACGCGACCTGTCCGCGAGCAGCGGCTTTACGAGCTCGGCGAGCCAGTTGCGGTCGAGCGGAATCGCGTCGGAGTTGTTGAAGACGACGATATCGCCCTCGGCGGCGCGGACGAGTGCATTGAGGGTGCGCCCGGGCTTGTATTCTCCTTCGGGGCGGTCGAAGAAGCGCACGGGGAAGCCTGCGGCGATGGCGCGGGTGCGGTCGGTGGAGGCGTCGTCGCAGACCACGACCTCGAAGGGGAAGTCGACCTGCTGGGCGAAGATGCCTTCAAGCGTCCTGCCGATGAGGGCTTCGTCGTTGCGCGCCCTTACGAGTATGGAGACGAATGGTTTCATCTCGCCGCCATTTAGTCCTTGTTTATGTTTGTGTCAACCATTTTGCCCTGTAGACCATTCTGCTTTACTATGTAGACTATTCTGCCTGCTTATGTATTCTGTCGTTTGTTTGTTGTTGTGTAGTATATCATATCACTATCGGATTATGCGTCTTCTGACGGTCATTATTTCTTCGAAGTTCATAGGTTGATATTTATCCAAAGCTCACAGCTCCGATTCATCGTCTAAGTCCATTGTCTCACTCCCTTGCCTGCGCTCATCACCCCGCTCCCTTGGCCGCGCACAACTCGTCTTCCCTGCCGCTTCCCCCGCATCTCCCACCCAGCGTTTTCATCAGTCTCCGCCACCACAGCGATTTCGTCCGCACCGTAATCTCACGCTCGTATTTCTCCCTCCATTCCCGCAGCATGTTCGCGTCTTCCACCGCCTCTGCGTCGACCAGCGCGTCGATCCTCGCGATGAGCGCCGTCGCGCTTTTCCCCGCCGAGTCCGACACCTCCCGCCATATTGCCGCCGCCCTGACGACCTCGGCCTCCGGCGTCCGCCGGTCCGCGCCGTACGATGTCTTCCGCATCTCCTCGCCTCCGCGCCCTGGCTCCGGCACCGCCGCCGAGACCGGCGTCGGGTCGACGAGCCCCGCGATCTGCCGGAACTTCTTCGCCGCGGCCTTGTAGCGCATCACCGCCGTGTACCTGAGGTAGAGCGCGGGGACGTTGTCCCTGAGCCAGCCCTTGATCCCGGGGCAGCGGCCGACGATCACGCCGTCCTCGTTCCGGACGAGCGAGTTGTCC
>CADCCW010000005.1 GCA_902800055.1 uncultured bacterium | reverse complement strand
TCGACGTCTCCGGCTCGATGGACGCGCTGGACTTGACGCCGAAGGGCGAGCGCTTCTCGCCCGACACCACCCGCCTCGCGGTGGTGAAGAAGCTCTTCGCGAAGTTCGTCGAGCGCCGCCCAGACGACCTCATCGGCCTCGTCACCTTCGGCGGCTATGCCGCGACGCGCTCGCCGCTTACCGCCGACCACGAGGCGCTCCTCAACGTGCTCAAGGGGGTGGAGATCCCGTCCGTCGCCGTCGACGAACAGGGCCGCCCCATCGCCGGCGACGAGGCGATGACCGCGGTCGGCGACGGGCTCGCCACCGCGCTCGCGCGGCTCAAGGACGCGAAGCCGAAGTCCAAGATCGTGATTCTGCTCTCCGACGGCGTGAGCAACACCGGCGCGGTGGAGCCGGACGAGGCCGCGGCGGCTGCGGCGAAGATGGGGGTCAAGGTCTACGCGATCGGCGTCGGCACCCGGGCGCGCCGCACCCCTATCCTGACCCGCGACTTCTTCGGCCGCCGGACGGTGCAGTACGCCGACATGACCTTCGACGAGCGGCAGCTCCGCTCGATCGCCGCGAAGACCGGCGGCACCTACTTCCCTGTCGACGACCGCGATTCGCTGGAGAAGGCGCTCGACGAGATCGACCAGCTCGAGACCACCCGCATCGAGGCCGACGCCTACGACCGCTGGGACGAGCACTTCGCGCCGTTCCTCCTCGCAGGCGCGATCCTGGCCTTCCTCGCAGTCACCCTGTCGATGGCCTCGGCGCGGAGGATAGCATGAGCGCCGACGGAGTGTTCGTCCGCGACCTCGCGGTGCTGATGTCAGCCGCCGGGTTCGTCGCGGTCGTCTTTTCGCGCTTTGGCTGGCCGAAGGTGATCGGCTACATTCTCGCCGGCGTGGTGCTCGGCGCCCACACCTTTGGCGGCAGCCTACTCGCGCGTCCGAGCTCGGTCGGCACCATCGGGCAGCTCGGCGTCGTGTTCCTCATGTTCGCGATGGGGCTTTCGTTCTCAGCCCGCGACATGCGCCGCATCCGCGGCGTGGCGGTGCCGGCGGCGGTGCTGGACACGGTGGTGATGATCTGGCTCGGCTATGTCGTGGGCACGCGCGTCTTCGGCTGGACGCCGGCAGCGGCGCTGTTCCTCGGGGTGGCGATCTGCGACTCGGCGACCACGCTCCTGGCAAAGGTGCTGGACGAGACCGGCTGGTCGTCACGTCCGTTCGCCAAGTACGCGCTCGGCACCTCGGTCTGCGAGGACATCGTCTGCGTCGGCATGATCGCGGTGGCGACCGGCTTCGCCCAGGGCGGCGCGATGTCGGCCGGAGCCTTCGTCGTCTCGCTCGGCTGGCTCGCGGTGTTCTTCCTCTCGGTGCTCGTGTTCGGGCTTGTCCTCGTGCCCCGGCTGCTGAGGTCGGTCGACCGCCGCCGCGACGACGAGGCTCTCGTCCTCACCATCCTCGGTGCGTGCTTCTTCGTCTCCTTCCTCGCCTATTCGTTCAACTTCTCGCTCGCGCTCGGCGCGTTCGTCGTCGGCCTCGTCGGCTCGGCGAGCGAGGTGCGGTACAAGCTCGCGCGGCTCGTGGAGCCGCTCAAGTCGATGTTCGCCGCGGTGTTCTTCGTCTCCATCGGACTGCTGGTGGACCCGTCGGCGCTGTTCGCCCACGCGCCGGAGATTCTGCTCGTCTCGACGGTGATCATGGCCGGCAAGACCTTCAACGTGACCGTCGCCTCGGTGGCCGCGGGCTCCGACGTGAAGACCGCGGTGCAGACCGGCATGTCGCTCGCGCAGACGGGCGAGTTCGCCTTCATGGTGGCCGTCCTCTACGCCGCCGTCACCGGCGGGCCCGGCGACGGCTCGTTCCTCGCCATCGCCATCGGCTCGTCGCTCCTCACCACCATCCTCAATCCGCTGATGATCCGCCTCTCCGAACGGGCCGGCGGCTTCGCCGAGGCCCGCCTCCCTGCGCGCGCCAGGGACGCCGTCGCCACCTACCACGCGTGGCTGGCGAAGATCTTCGCCTCCGAGGGCTCGCCGGCCTTCGGCAAGTTCAAGGCGGCGGCGATCAGGCTCGGCGTCTGCGCGGTGCTGATGCTCGCGGTGTCGACGGTCTGCTCGCTGATGCACCGATACGACTACAGCTCGTTTTCCGTCTTCTTCGAGCGGCACGACGAGCATTTCTTCTTCGCGCTCGCCAACGTCTTCTCGCTTGCGCTGCTGCCGCTCGTGGTGGCGGCGGCCAGGTCGCTCGGCGGCGCGGTTGCCGAGATGCTCTCCGTCGAGGGCGACCCCTCGCGCTGGCGCGCCGCGCTCAACCAGTTCGCGCGCTTCGCCGCGGTGGTGTCGGCGGTGGCGCTCTTCTTCGTGGAGTGGACGATGGTCAACATCTCGATCGCCCCGTCGCACGGCTGGACCCAGTGGGTCGGCGTCTCGATGCTGGTCGTCGCCGCCGTGCTCGGCTGGCGGCTCTTCGTCAAGGCCGGGCGCCGCGCCACCGAGCGCTTCCACGAGGCGCTCACCGCCGAGGAGCGGCTGGAGATGCTCGCCCACACCAAGTCGGCCGTCTCGCCGGCATCGGAACTGCCGCGCTTCACCCTCGACGCCTCCTCGCCCGCGGTCGGACTCACCATCGGCTCGCTGAACGTGCGCGCGAAGACCGGCGTCACCATCGTCGCGGCGTACCGCGACGGCGAGCTCGTGCGCAACCTTGGGCCGGACTGGGAGCTCCACGTCGGCGACACTCTCGTGGCGCTTGGCGAGCCGCACCAGGTCGCCGCGCTAAAGGACCTCCTCGGCATCACCGCATGAGCGCAGGCTACATCGGGCGACTCGCCCCCAGCCCCACTGGCGCGCTCCACCTCGGCAACGTGCGCACTTTCATGGTCGCCTGGCTCCGGGCGCGGTCGCTCGGCGGTCGCGTCGTCCTGCGCATCGAGGACCTCGACCATCCGCGGGACAAGCCCGGCGCGGCGGCGCAGGCGGTGGAGGACCTCAGGTGGCTCGGCTTCGACTGGGACGAGGAATGCGTCCAGTCCGGGCGGCTCGACTTCTACCGCGACGCCATCCGCCGCCTGCACGAGGCCGGCCTCGCCTACCCCTGCGTCTGCTCGCGGCGTGACGTCGAAAGCGCGCAGTCGGCCCCGCACGCAGGCGAACAGCTCTTCTATCCCGGCACCTGCCGCGGACGCTTCCGCACCTGGGCCGAGGCGCAGGCGGCGAAGGGGGCGTCTCCCTGCTGGCGCTTCCGCGTCGGCGACGATGCTTCCGTCGCCTTCGAGGACGCCTTCGCCGGGCACTACGAGGCGGACGTCGCGCGCACGCTCGGCGACTTCCCGCTCGCGCGCGACGAAGGCGGCGCGGGATACACGCTCGCGGTGGTGGTGGACGATTTGGAAATGGGCGTCACCGAGGTCGTCCGCGGCGACGACCTCCTCGCCGCCACCCCGGCGCAGATCCTCGTCGCGCGCGCGCTCGGCGCGAAGCGGGAGCTCGGCTACTGCCACGTGCCGCTGGTAGTGGGGCCCGACGGGCTGCGCCTCGCCAAGCGCCACGGCGACACGCGGGTAGCGGCCTACCGCGAACGCGGCGCCTCCGCGCGGCGGATCGTCGGCTTCCTCGCCGCGTCGTGCGGCTGGTGCGAGGAAGGGGAGGAGATCGCGCTCGCCGACCTGGTGCCGCGCTTCAGCCTCGCGACGATCCCGCACCGGCCGTTTAGGTTTGCGCAGAAACAGGACGGGACCGGCCTTTAGGTGAAGGCCGATCCCGCCGTTGTCTTGGTTCTTTGCCGCTGTCGGCTTAGATGCCCTGGGCGAGCATCGCGTCGGCGACCGTCGGCTTCTGGATGCACCCCACGCTTTCGACCGCCGACATTGATCGCGCCGCGTCCGCTTTCGCCGCGGTTCTCGGTTCAGGGGACTGAAATTCAGCGAAGGAAGTACACGCTACCGACGAACACCGGGCTAATGAGCCTGATGATGACCGCGCCGCTTCCGCCGCGTCCGCCGACATAGCCCACGGACGACGCGTACGAGCCGCCGCCACCGCCACCGCCGCGGCCATCAAGCCCAGATGCACCCTTGCCGGAGCCGATTCCGGCACCAGCGCCCGCCGAAGCGTCTCCCGCCGCACCAGCGACCGTGGCACCATTGCCCGCGCCGCCGCCGCCACCGCCGCCATACGCCAGCGCCGTACCTGTTATGGAAGAGACGACACCAGCGCCACCGGCGCCTGATGCTGAGGATGAGCCGTTGGCACCGGCTGCGCCCATGCCGCCGCCACCACCGGCACCTGGCGAATTCGACTTGCCTCCGGCATGTCCACCAGAGGAGGTCGCACTCCCCCCGGACCTTCCATTCGACCCGCCACCGCCATTGCCGCCGGCTGCACCAACCCTAAAACTGTTCACAGCCCCATCCCCTGTATACCACCCGCCGCCGCCACCGCCGCCACGGACGGAATAGTTCTTGCCATTGACATTGTCAATTGAAGTATCGGTTCCATTGAAGCCGGAATGCCAGGTGTTAGCTCCGCAGGTAATCTTGTCAGAACTCTTCTCCCCGTCGCAAGCAGCCGCGACGCCGCCGCCCGCACCGACGCAAAGCCGCAGGCGAGTCCAGGCGGGGACAACGAACTCCTCGCCGTACTCGACGACTTCGCCACCGCCGCCACCGCCGCCAATCGTATGTCCGCCCGCGCCGCCTCCGCCGACCAGCAGCATCTTCCGCACCTTCGTCTGGCGCTTGAAGAACACAAGGACATCACTCTCGACATTGGTCGCCGTGTAGACGAGTTCGTTGCCGACCTGTCGCCTGTCGAGCGACGCATCGTTGGAGAAGAGCGCGGCGTCGCTGTAGACGATTGTGGCGCGGTTGGTGAAGTCCGCCGCAACGCCCGCCGCCACCTGCTCGCCGATTGCAAGCATGCCCGCCTTCGTCGGATGGCGGTTCGACCGCTCGATGTCGTGCAGCTCGATGTACGGCACCCCGAGATGGCGACACACGTTGGTGGACGAGTCGATGAACTCCGGCTGGAGATAGACGTCCGTCTCTGATGTCGCGGGTGCGTTCACGACGAAATAGACGCGCGCCTTGGGATAGAAGTTGCGGATTCGCGTGAGCAGGCTCGCAAGCGCGGGACGGAAATCACGGAGCGTCGTATTGTCCCACTCCGAGGGATCGTAGAGGTATTCGCCCTGTGCCGCGCCCTGCGCCTGGTCGTTTGCACCGCCGAGGACGAGCACGATGTCCGGCTCCACGCCCTGGCTCGTGTCCTTCCCCAGCCCCCATACCCGGCTATGAAACGAGCTATCCTTGGTCATGTAGCCGACGGTGGTGCCACCAACGCCCTGCACATAGGTAATTTGCGCCCCCAGTCGCCTGGCCGCAGCCTCGTACCACATGTCGTCCTCGGCGAGAACGTCCAGCGCCGGATAGTATCCCGATGTGCGGGTGCTGTAGCGCGACCCGCCGAAGTCAGAATAGCTGTCGCCGAGAACCGCAATCTTCAAGCCCGCTGTGTCGGCGACAATTGGGTCAACGTCCCCCTCCTTGATCGGCAGCGGCTCCGTACGGTAGTTCCAGGTCAGCACGGCCCCGCAGAGTTCCGACGAATAGACGAGGTTGGTCTCAGTCGCCGATCCCGAGACCACGACTCCGTTGGTCAGCGCCAGGGTAAAGCCGGTACACTCGACGAGAATCGTTCGCGTCGCCGCGTTCGTCACTGGCAGCGATTCCACGGGCGCGCGGAACACCTTCGCAACACCGAACTCAACATCAAAGTCCACGCCCTCGCCGCCGACCGGACACGGCGAACCGGCGACGACGACATGGTCGGGATACGGCCCGATGAAAGCGCCGGTACCGGCGTTGGCGAAGAACGAGCCCGAAACGGCGTCGTACATGCCGTATTCGAACTCGTCACCGTTCATTCTGCATACGGGAACGAGTCGGCAGACAACGACGTCGTTCGTCCAGACCTTGAAATACTTCACTTTCTCCAGCATCTTGTGATCGTTCGTCGACCAGCAGTTGCCCTTGAACACCTGGAGCGAGAGATTCGGCGCGATGGGCGGCGCGGGATACTCGGTGACGACCTCCGACGGCACGTTCGTCACCGCGTCGATCGCCTGGCTCGCCACCGAGCACCAGTACTTGTGGTAGCTTGTGTCGTAGGCAATCTCGACACCCGTACGGGACTCAGACAGGGAGCAGTACGCGACCAGCATTCCGTTTGCGTACGATCCAGCGCACATAAAGAGGGCAAGCGGGGAATATTGACTGCCAACATTTGAATACGGCTTTGAAACCGATCCGACGAGGTCGCGTCCATAGCTGATCGACGAGCAGGCAAACACCGTCTCGAACGACATATCCAGCGTCGGCAGGATGCCGGTGTCGATGTACTGCGTGCCGGTGGACTCGATGTAGTCGAGCCGCTTCATCCCCGAAGGCACGACCACGTCCGGCTCGCAGTCCGGATACTCTTCTTTCGGCTTGATGCCGCCGGCGGTAAACGCGGTCGCGGTCGCGCTGGGGCGAAATCCGGCTGAACCGACGACGTCGTAGAGCCCCGCAGTTCCGTTTGGATTCTGGACGGGAACAAAGTCGGAGACGACGCTGTCCCCGTCGTAGATCTTGAACCGGTAGATGCAAAGCGAGGAGCCGCTGCTCATAGTCGGCATGTTGACATTGCCGACGTAGATGTTGCCGTTGGCCTGGAACACGGTCGGCTTGGTCAAGTCAAAGTCGCTCCCTTGCGAAGAGCTGAAATGGCGGTTCTTCACCTCGATCTGCATCCTCGACCCGGAGACAAGCCCGGGGTCGTACACAAGCCCGAGCGAACCTGTGCCCGTGCCGCTGGAACCGAAGACAAACTGTCCTTGCCGGCTCGTGTTGCTCCAACCGCCGAGAAAAAGCCCGCAGTCGTTGTTGCCGTTGCGGTACGAGCTGCCCATAATGCGCGTGCCGCTCGTCCCCACCTGGCCGCGATAGGTGAAATCGAAGTAGAAGCCGACGCTGTCCGAAGTCGGCGTGTAGAGCGTGTCGGCGTAGGCGGAGTTGACGCTGCCGCCGGCGGACTGGATGTACTCGAGCTCGGTGTAGCCGGCGGGCAGCGTGTAGGCGAACACGGCGGCCGGAACCGACGCCGCGCAGAGCGCGGCAAAGGCAATCGCGATGGATCTGATCTTCATGAGAACTCCTTTTAGGGTTCAGGGCGACTGTTCGTCCATGTTGTATAATGCGTATTCTACCAATACCGGCCATGCGGCATATCGTAAAATGCGCAACATTTGCTGTTGCGTTTTGCGAACCATCCGTGATATACTACACGCGCAGTGAGGAACACGCTCATAGTCACCCACGCCGCGCTTCCGCACGCGGTGGAGAAGTTCGCCGGGGTCTACTCCTACGCCAAGGGGATGGGCTGGCGGTGCAGCATCGTCGAGACGGCCAGCCTCGGGCGCGGACTTAACGCGGCGATCGCGCCCTACCATCCCGACGGAATCATCCACGAAGGGCCGCTCTACGAAGCGGGGAGGTTGCGCGCGGCATTTGGCGCCTGTCCGACGGTGTGGCTCGATCCGGGCAAGGTGCTGCCGTTCATGAAATGGCGGGTGGCGAGCGACCCGGACGCCATCGCCCGTATCGCGTTCGACGAGCTGCGCCGGGGCGGTTGCGGGGATTTTGTCTTCGTGACCATGTTTCCGGACGCGGAATGGTCGCGCAGTCGCCGGATGCACTTCCTGCGCCATGCGGCGGCGGACGGCCTGAGGGCGAAGACGGTGACGCTCGCCGAGGACGGAGGCGCGGCTGGCGGGCGCGGCGGCAGGCTGCGCAGCGCCTTCGCCGCCATGTCCAGGCCGGTGGGCGTTTTCGCCGTCAACGACCGGACCGCCGCCGGATTCGTGCACCGCGCCGACGGCGAGGGGCTGGTCTGCGGAGAGGACTACCTGCTCGTTTCGGTCGACAACGACGCATTCCGCTGCGAGAACATCTCGCCGACGCTTTCCAGCGTGGAGCAGGACTTCCACGCCGCCGGCTACGCCGCGGCGGAAATGCTCGGCAGGGTGATGGACGGCGACCGCGCACCTGCGGTCGCGTTCGCCGCGCCGCGCGGACTCCAGCGCCGGGAAAGCTCGCGCGTGGCGCGCAAGGGACTCTCGCCGCGGACGCGGCGGATTCTCGAGCGGATTCGCGCCCGCGCGCTGACCGGGGACGGTGTCGCCGCGATCTGCGCCGCGGAGGACGTCTCCCGCAGGACCTGCGAAAAGACGTTCCTGCGGGAGTTCGGCCGCACCATCCACGATGCGCTGCTCGACGTGCGCTTCGAGGAGGTGGAGCGGCTGCTCAGGAACCGCCACCAGCAGATCGAGCCGGTGGCGAACCTGTGCGGCTGGAAGTCGCCCGCCCACCTGAAGCGCACCTTCCGCCAGCGCTACGGAACCACCATGTCCCTTTGGCGCGCGGCACTTTCCTCCGGTCATCGTCCCGTGCGGAGCTGACCGCGCAGCCGCGTCCGTGCAAAAACAGAGCGGGGCCGGTCGTGTGACCGGTCCCGCCGTTGTCTTGGTTCTTTGCCGCTGTCGGCTTAGATGCCCTGGGCGAGCATCGCGTCGGCGACCTTGGTGAAGCCGGCGATGTTCGCGCCCATCACGTAGTCGCCCTTGTGGCCGTACTTCTCGGCGGCGTTCCAGGCGTTGTCGTGGATGGCCTTCATGATGCCCTTGAGCTTGGTGTCGACCTCCTCGGCAGTCCAGGAGAGGCGCTCCGAGTTCTGGGACATCTCGAGGCCCGAGGTGGCGACGCCGCCGGCGTTCGACGCCTTGCCGGGCGAGAACATGATCTTCGCCTTGGCGAACGCGGCGATCGCGTCCGGCGTGGAAGGCATGTTGGCGCCCTCGCCGACGAGCACGCAGCCGTGCTTGAGCAGGTAGGCCGCGTCCTTGCCGTTGAGCTCGTTCTGGCGCGCGCACGGGAAGGCGCAGTCCACCTTGTCCGCGAGCTGCCAGCTGTTGGCGCCCTTGAAGAACTTGACGGCCTTCGTCTTCTTGGCGAAGTCGGCGAGCTCGCCGCGGGTGACGGTCTTGAGGCGCATCACGTCCTTGAGCATCTTCGGGGTGATGCCGTCCTTCGCGTAGATCGCGCCCGAGCGGTCGGAGAGCGTGAGCACCTTGGCGCCGAGCTGCATCAGCTTCTCGGCCGCGTAGGTGGCGACGTTGCCGGAACCGGAGACCACGCAGCGCTTGCCCTCAAGCGTGTCGCCGCGCATCGCCAGCATGTTCGCGGCGAAGTAGACGTCGCCGTAGCCGGTCGCCTCGGGGCGGACCAGCGAGCCGCCGAAGGAGAGGCCCTTGCCGGTCAGCACGCCGGTGAACTCGTTGGCGATCTTGCGGTACTGGCCGAAGAGGTAGCCGATCTCGCGTCCGCCCACGTTCATGTCGCCGGCCGGGACGTCGGTGTCCGCGCCGATGTGGCGGAAGAGCTCGGTCATGAAGCTCTGGCAGAAGCGCATCACCTCGCGGTCGCTGCAGCGCTTGCCGGGGGTGTGGGGGCTCACCTTGGGGTTGAAGTCCGATCCGCCCTTGCCGCCGCCCATTGGCAGCGTGGTGAGCGAGTTCTTGAACACCTGCTCGAAGCCGAGGAACTTGAGCACCGACAGGTTGACCGACGGATCGAACCGGAGGCCGCCCTTGTAGGGGCCGATCGCCGAGTTGAACTGCACGCGGTAGCCGCGGTTCACCCGCACGATGCCCTTGTCGTCGATCCACGGCACGCGGAAGATGATCGTCCGCTCCGGCTCGACGATGCGCTCGAGGATGGCGTTGGCCTGGTAGGCCGGATTCGCCTCGATGACCGGCGCGAGGGTAGTGAGGACTTCCTCGACCGCCTGGAGGAACTCCGGCTGGTCTGCGTTCTTCGCCTTGACATCGGCGAGGACGTTAGCAATGTACTTGTTCATTTTTTTGTTTTCTCCTTGTGAAGGACTTTGCCTTTTTAACCAAATATAGCAGAAAATATGCCAAAGGCTGTCTATTTTGCAGAATGTCCAGATTTTCCCCGCGGCGTCTGCCGCCGAATTACAAATAATTAGAAGCCAAATCTGCCAAATTACAAATTGCGTATGTGCTTGCGCGGTGGAGAAAATTCAGCGGCGGTGCCCATTGAAGCGAAAAAATATGGTATAATATGCCAAATTTATGGATAGACTGGATACAGCGCAGGCGAAGGCGGCGGTGCTTACGGAGGCATTGCCGTACATTCAGGACTTCAAGGGCTCGGTGGTGCTCGTGAAGCTCGGCGGGTCGGTGATGGAGTTCGACGAGAAGCTCGAGTCCATCTCCGGCGACCTCGCCTTCCTCAACGCCGTCGGCATCAAGGTGGTGCTGGTACACGGCGGCGGCAAGGCGATTTCCCGCGCCATCAGGGACTCCGGCCACGAGCCGGCGTTCGTCGAGGGCCAGCGCGTGACCGACGAAGAGACGATGGAGATCGTTCGGCGCACCCTCAACAACGTGGTCAACCCCGACATCGTCGGCCGGCTCGGCCGGCTGGGCGCGAACGCCAAGCCCCTCCACGGCAACTGGATCTTCGGCGCGATGAAGATCGAGCGCCCCGACCGCGGCTACGTGGGCGAGGTGGTCGAGGTCTCGACCCGCGCAGTCCGAGAGATGCTCGACGCAGGGATCGTCCCGGTGGTGACTCCGGTCGCGACCGGCGTCGCCGACGGCCACCTCTACAACGTCAACGCCGACATCGCGGCGGCGGCGCTCGCGCGGTCGCTGAAGGTGCGGAAGTTCGTGCTGGTGTCGGACGTCCCGGGGCTCATGAAGGACCCGGACGACCCCTCGACGCTCTTCTCCACCTTAAGCCTCGCCCAGACCGAGGTCCTCAAGGCGGACGGCACGATCTCGGGCGGGATGCTGCCGAAGATCGAGAGCTGCGAGGCGGCGATCCGCGAGGGCGTGCGCAAGGTGCACCTGGTGGACGGGCGCATGGACCATTCACTTTTACTGGAAATATTCACGCGACAGGGCGTGGGAACGGAGATAACCCAATGAGTGACAAGACACAGGAACTGCTGGAGCGCTACCGCGCGGTGATGATGCCGACGTATGTGCCATCGACGGTAATCGCCTCGGGCAAGGGGCTGACGGTGCGCGACGCCGACGGGATGATGTACTACGACTTTACCAGCGGCATCGGCGTGCAGTCGGTGGGCTACGGCTGCAAGAAGGTGGTGGAGGCGATCCAGAAGCAGGCGTCGGTGTTCACCCACTGCTCCAACCTCTACGCCAACGTGCCGGCGATCAGGCTCGCGGAGCGGCTGGTGGAGCTCTCGGGGCTCGGCGGCAAGGTGTTCTTCTGCAACTCCGGCGCGGAGGCCAACGAGGCGGCGATCAAGCTTGCGCGGCGCTGGGGCGCGGCGAACGGCGGCCGCTACGAGGTGGTCACCTTCCGCCAGGGCTTCCACGGGCGCACGCTCGCCACGGTGGCGGCGACGGCGCAGGCGTGGTGCCAGGAGGGCTACGACCCGCTGCCGGTGGGCTTCGCCTACGCCGACTACAACGACCTCGAGAGCGTCAAGGCGGCGATTGGCGACAAGACGGTCGCGGTGATGCTCGAGGCGGTGCAGGGCGAGGGCGGGGTGACGCCGGCGACGGAGGAGTTCATGCGCGGCGTCCGCGAGCTCTGCGACGAGAAGAACCTCCTGATGATCGTCGACGAGGTGCAGTCCGGCATCGGCCGCACCGGCACCTGGTTTGCCTGGCAGGGCTACGACGTGAAGCCCGACCTCTTCACCTGCGCGAAGGCGCTCGCCGGCGGCCTGCCGATGGGCGCGCTTGTCTCCAACGCGAAGCTGGCGGACGTCTTCACGGCCTCCTCGCATGCCTCGACCTTCGGCGGCAACCCGGTCGCCGCGGCGGCGGCGCTCGCGGTGCTGGACACGATCGAGTCCGAGGGGCTCCTCGAGAACGCGGTCAAGGTTGGCGAGCTGCTGCGCGAGGCGCTGCAGGGGTTCGTCGACCAGTACGACGCGCTCCTCGAGGTGCGCGGCAAGGGGCTGATGCTGGGGCTCGTCTGCGAGGGCGAGGCGAAGGAGCTCGTCGAGGCGTTCAAGGGGCAGGGGCTCCTGACGCTCACCGCCGGCGCGCACGTCGTGAGGTTCCTGCCGCCGCTGACGCTCGGCGAGGACGACCTCGAGGACGTCGTCGACATGATCTCGGACGCGCTCGGCAGCGTCTATGGCGAATAACGGGGGCTGAAGATGGCAATTTCCAGATCTGCGCTTTTCCGTCGGGCCGCGGCGTTTGCCGCAGTCGCGCTCGTCGCCGCCGGCTGCCGCTCCACTGCGCCTTCCGCGGCGATCGACCCTGCGCGCGTGGGCGTGTGCAGCTGGAGCTGGCGCGAGCCGCTTTCCGGCGTCGCGGTCCAGATGGAGAAGTCGGGCGTGAAGGGGATCCACCTCGCGCTCGGGCCGTTCATCGCGCCGGACGAGCGCCACGGCGCGGCAGAGCCGCCGTCGACCTGGCAGTTCGTCAAGGACAAGGTGGCGTCGGGCGAGTGGAACGTGATGGCGACGATGGTCGGCATGGTGGGCGAGGACTACTCGACGCTCGACTCCATCCGCGCCACCGGCGGCATCGTGCCGGACGCGACCTGGGAGGCGAACAAGCGGATCGTCTCGCGCGGCGCGGCGATGACCAAGGAGCTCGGCTGCCGCTACATGTCGACGCACGCCGGCTTCCTGGACGAGTCCGACCCGAAGGCGTTCGCCAAGTTCGTCGAGCGGGTGAAGTGGATGCGCGACGAGTGCGCGAAGAACGACGTGGTGCTGATCCTCGAGTCGGGCCAGGAGACCGCGGCGGACCTCGCCAAGTTCATGGCGGCGGTGCCGGGCGTGGGCATCAACTTCGACCCCGCGAACATGATCCTCTACGCGAAGGGGCGGCCGCTGGAGGCGCTCAGGACGCTTTATCCGTGGATCCGCTCGGTGCACGTGAAGGACGCGTGCGAGACCAAGGATCCCGGCACCTGGGGGACCGAGGTTCCGTGGGGCGAGGGCGAGGTCGGCGGCGCGGAGTTCGTGCGCCGGCTCGAGGCGCTCGGCTACCGCGGCAACTACGTGGTCGAGCGCGAGGGCGGCGACCGCCGCGCCGAGGACATCCGCATAGCGATAGGAGCGCTGACAGGAAAATGAAGAAGCTCAAGGCCATCGTGCTCGGCGCGGGATACCGCGGCCGCGCCTACGCTGAATACGCGAAGGAACACCCGGACCAGCTCGAGATCGTCGGCGTGGCCGACCCGGTGCAGGCCAAGTCCATCCCGGCCAAGAAGTACTGGAACGACTGGCGCGAGTGCCTGGACGAGAAGCCCGAGGCGGACCTGGTGATGATCACCATGCCCGACGCGCTCCACCACGAGCCTGCGCTGGTGGCGCTGAAGTCCGGCTACCACATCATCCTCGAGAAGCCGATCTCGCCGACCGAGGCGGAGTGCCGCGAGGTGATCGAGTGCGCGCTCGCCGAGAAGCGGCTGGTGGTGGTGGGCCACGTGCTGCGCTACACGCGCTACTTCGCCCACATCAAGGCGCTCATCGACTCCGGCGAGCTCGGCGAGGTGGTGTCGATCGCGCACCAGGAGTCGGCCGGGTTCTGGAAGGTGGCCCACTCCTACGTGCGCGGCAACTGGGCGAACTCGAAGAAGAGCTCGCCGATCATCCTCGCGAAGTGCTCGCACGACTTCGACCTCTTCGTCTGGTGGATCGGCAAGAAGTGCCTCAAGGTGTCGTCCTTCGGCTCGATCAAGCTCTTCCGCCGCGAGATGATGCCGCGCGGCGCGGCCCTGCGGTGCGTCGACTGCCCGCCGGCGATCGAGCGCCGCTGCGTGTGGAGCGCGCAGAACATGTACGTCGACCACGACGAGCTCAAGTACCTCTTCGCCGACAACTCCGACGCCGCGATGCAGAAGCTGATCGAGGAGACCGAGTACGGCAAGTGCGTCTACCAGAGCGACAACGACGTCCCGGACCACCAGACGGTGACGATGGAGTTCGAGGGCGGCGCCACGGTGAGCCACGTGATGACCGGCTTCACCGCGAAGAACATCCGCACCACCCGCATCGCGCTCACCCGCGGCGAGATCGTGGGCGACGGCGAAAACCTCGACATCTGCCGCTTCGACGACAACCCGGTCGAAACCGGGGTGCCGCTGAACTACCGCCTGCCCAACCGCTCGCGCCACGGCGGCGGGGACTTCAACCTCGTCTCCGAGACGATCCGAATCCTCCGCCGCGGCGACCCCGACGAGATCCGCGAGACCACCGAGCAGGCGCTCCAGAGCCACCTCATCTGCTTCGCGGCGGAGCGCAGCCGCCTCGCCGGCGGGCAGATAGTGGAAATCGACTGATGCTCGACGTCCGCAACCTCGCCTTCTCCTACGCGCGCAAGACCGTCCTCAGGGACGTGTCGTTCGTGGTCTCGCCCGGCGAGATCGTGAGCGTGGTGGGGGAGAACGGCGCGGGCAAGACGACGCTTTTGAAGATCCTCGCCACGCTGATGGCGCCGGACTCCGGCGCGGTGCTGGCGGACGGCGCGGACGCCTTCGCGCGCCCGCTCCGCTACCGGCGCCAGCTCGGCTACCTGCCGGAGAGCCCGGCGCTCTACGACGACATGACGGTGAAGGAGTACCTCAACTACCGCGCGCGGCTCAAGGGCGAGCCGTCGAAGCGCGTGCGGCGCCGCGTCGGCGAGGCGGCGGAGCTCTGCCGCGTCGACGACCTTATGCGCGAGCCGGTGCGCCGGCTCTCCGCCGGGATGCGCCGCCGGGTGGCGCTCGCGGACGCGCTGCTGCTGCGCCCGCGCGTGCTGCTGCTGGACGACTTCCTCGCCGGGCTCGACCGCACCATGCGCGAGGCGGCGGGCGACATCCTCTCCGACGCGGCGGCGTTCTCGTCCGTCATCGTCACCGGCCACGAGATCGCCGACTTCGCGAAGTGGACCACGCGCTTCCTCGTGCTCAGGAACGGGATCGTGTCGGCGTCGGTGCCGGCTTCCGGGACCGACCGCGCGGTGCTCTGCGAACGCGTCGCCGCGGCGCTGGGGGAGGTGGAGCCGTGAGCCCGGTCGCGGTGACCTTCCGGCGCACCGTCGGCCGGCTGCGCAGCCAGTTCCCGACCGCGCTGGCGGCGGGGCTGTTCATGGCCGCCGTCGCGGCGATCTTCTCGCTGCGGCTCGAGGCGGCCGAGGGGACGAGCGCGTCGGTCGTCGCGCTCTGGGCGCTTTCGGCCTCGGCGCTGCTGCCGGTCGCGGCGGCTTTCCTCGCGATGGACGTGTGGAGCGACGAGCGCCGCACCGGCCGCACCGACCTGCTGCTCTCCGTCGCCGTGCGCGAGCGCGACTTCGTGGTCGGCAAGTTCGTCGGCGTGTGGTTCGCCCTGCTGCTCGTCGTGGCGCTTTCCCTCGCCTCGTGCGGGCTGGCGCTCGCCGCCTTCGCCCCCGCCGCGCTCGCCGGCGCCGACTGGAGCGAGGTGATCGCCGCGTTCGCCGCGCTGGCCGCGCAGGGCGCGCTCTGGTGCGCCGCCGCCTCGGCCGTGAGCGCCGCGTTCGCGAACTCGGCCGCGTCCTTCTGCACCTCGATTATCCTCTTCGCCGCGCTGCCCCGCGGCGTCTGGCAGGCGCTGCTGTCGTTCTCCGCCGCCGGGCGCACCGTGTTCGGCGACTTCCCGTTCGACGCCCACGTCGCCGACATGGTGTCCGGCTCGGTGACGCTCGGCACCGCCGTCGCCTACGTCGTCTTCACCGTCCTCGCCCTGTTCGTCGCCTCGAAGTCGGTCTCGTCGCTGCGGCTCGTCGGCCGCGGCTCGCGCATGCTCCGCGCATCCACCGCGCTCGCGCTGGCGCTCGCCGCCTTCTTCGCCGTCGCGGTCACGGCGCTCGCGGCGCGGCTCGACGTCTCGTTCGAGTTCACCTCCGGCGGCGGCGGGGACTTCTCGCCGCGCCTCCGCCGCACGATCTCCGAGACCTCCGGCTCCGTCTCCGCCACCGCCTTCCTCTCGCGCCGCGACCCGCGCTTCCGCGAGGTCGCGCGGCGCCTGCGCGCGCTGCGCCGCGCCGCCGACTCGCTCGGCGGGCTGCGCCTCGAGGTGCGCTACGTCGACCCGCGCTGGGACATCGGCTCCGCCGGGCGCCTGGCGCGCCTCGGCGCCCGCGAGGGCAGCATCGTCTTCGAGAAGGGGCGGCGCACCGCAATCCTCGACCTCGCCGACGGCGCGGGCTGGAACGACCTCGCGCCCGCGCTCCGCAGCCTCGTGAGCCCGCCCCAGCACCGCGACGTCTGCTGGGCCGTCGGGCACGGCGAGGCCCGTTTCGACGACTACGGCTCCTGGGGTCTGAGCGACATCGCCCGCGACATCGCCCGCGAGGGCTACCGCAACGTCGCCGTCGACCTCGCCGCCGAGTCGCCGATCCCCGCCGACTGCGCGCTCCTCGTGGTCGCCGGCGCGAAGGACGATTTCTCGCGCGCCGAGCTCGGGCGCATCGAGGCGTTTCTGCGCGACGGCGGACGGCTGCTGGTGATGCTCGGGCGCCCCGGCACCGGCGGCGTGGCGCCGCTGCTGCCGGCCTGGGGAATGCGCCCGGTGGTGAAGCCGCTCAAGGACCAGAAGACCATCTCCGGCACCGACGTCATCGTCTCCGACTTCGCCGACCATCCGGTCTCCTCCGCCCTCGCCGGTTCGCGCATCGTCCTCGACCGTCCGCTCTCCTTCGAGCTTTCCGCGGCGGCCGAGAGCGGCGCCGGGGCCGACCGCATCGAGTTCCTGCCCCTCGCCCGCGCCGGCGGAGCCGCCGTCGTGGCGGCGGCAGAGCGCGGCGCCGGCGCCGGCAGCGACCTCGCCATCCGCCCGGCGCGCATCGTAGCCGTCGGCGACGCGGCGTTCGTCTCCAACGCCGCCCTCGCCGCGCGCGCCAGCGCCAACCGCGACTTCTTCCTCAACGCGGTCGCCTACCTCTCCGGCACCGACTTCACCGGCGCGTCGAGCGCCGACCCCGCGGTTCTCTCCACCGGACTTGACCGCGCCTCGCGCCTCAAGCTTACCCTCGCCTCCGCGGCGCTGGCGCCGCTCCTGGTGTTTCTCGTCCTTTCGGCAGTAGTCTTCCGCAGGAGGGTCCGGCGATGAGCAACGCGCGCGCCATAGTCTGGCTCCTTATCGGGTCGATAGCCGCGGTGGTGGCATACTTCGTCGTCGGCGTCTACGCTCCCGAGGCGCGCGTCCAGGCCGACGGACGCCTCGCCGCCTTCCCGGCCGACCCCGCCCGGCTCGTCGTCTCGCGCGTCGGCGAGCCCGCCACCGTGCTCGAGCGCGACGCCGAATGGCGCATCGTCTCCCCATATGCTGCGCGCGCCGACGCCCAGACCGTGCTCCGGCTTGTGGACGCCGTGTCCTTCGCCGAGCCGGAGGACGTGATCTCCGAGGCGGAGCTCCTGAAGCTCGGCCGCGAGCGCTCCGATTTCGGACTCGAGACGCCGCGCCTCGTGGTGATGCTCGGCGGCGCCGGCGACGGCTCCGATCCCGTGTCAGTCTCCTTCGGCATCGACACCCCGTCCTCCAACGGCGTCTACGCCGTCGTCGAGGGCTCCGGCTCCGTCTGCGTCGTGCCTGCCGCGGTGTTCGCCGCGGCCGACCTCTCCGCCGCGGCGTTCCGCGCCCGCGCCGTCTTTCCGCTCGGCGCCGAGTCGGTCGCCTCCTTCGACGTGAAGCGTCCGGGCGAGCAGCCGCTTTCGTTCGAGCGCGGCGGCAGCGGCTGGAAGACCCAGGAAGGGCAGTCCGCCGCGGACAAGGTCGACGCGTTCCTCGCGCTCCTCTCCGCGGCAGAGGCAAAGTCCTTCGTCTGGCCCGTCGGCTCCTCCAACGAGGCGACGAGCGTCTCCGCCTCGCTGCTTTCGGGCTACGGGCTCGACCCCGACTCCGCGATCACCGTCTCGCTGCGCTGCGGCGACGGCGAGGACCGCCGCGTCTCCGTCGGCGCGGCGGCGGACGACGACAGCGTCTACGCCCTCGTCCAGAACGGCGGTGCCGTGGTCACCGTCGACGCCGCGCTCCGCGACGCCGTCCTCCAGGTGCCGGCCAAGCTTTCCGACTCCCGTCCCTTCCCGCTCGAGGCATCGGCGGTCACCGCCTTCGCCGTCGCCGACGGCGACGTCACCTGCGCACTGGCGCGCGAGCAGGACGGCGCCTGGCGGCTCGAGTCGCCGGTCGCCGCGCCCGCCGACGCCAAGGCCGCCGAGGCGCTGCTCCTCCGGATCCTCGCGCTCTCCGCCGCCGACGCCGGCGACGGAGGTGACGCGGTCTCGGTCTCAGTCGGCACCAACTCCGAGGCGGTGGTGGTGTCCCGCCGGCGGCTGCTCGGGACCATGCGGCTCGAGGACCTCCGTTCGCGCGAGGTGATTGCAGTCGACCCAGCGCTCGTGACGCGCCTCGTCGCGATATCGGCCGGACAGAAGCCGGTGTCCGTCGTCTACTCCCGCGAACGCACGGCGTGGAGCCCCGAGTCCGCCGAAGGCAACGCGGTTGCCGACGAGTCGGCCATCGCCAAGGTGCTCGCCGCGCTCAACCCGCTCCGCGCCTCCGGCGTCGTGGCGCTCAAGGCGTCCGCCGCCGACCTCGGCCGCTATGGACTCGACCGTCCCGCGCTCACGCTTGCCGTCGACCGCGGCGGCGAGGGAATGGTCCGCCGCAACGTCCTCGTCGGCGGCAAGGCGCCGGACGGCGGACGCTACGCCACCGTCGGCTCGGCCGACGCGATCTTCACCATCCCGCGCGAGACCGTGAAGATGCTCTCGTTGTCCCTGCTCAGGAAATAGGAGGGCGGCGGCGATGAAGTGGGCGGTCTACAACATCCTCTTCCTGCTCGTCTATCCTTTTCTGCTGCCGGGGTTTCTGGTGCGGATGCTCCGCCGCGGCGGCTACGCTGCGCGCTTCGGCGACCGCTTTGCGCTCTATCCGGAGTCGGTGATGAAGGCGCTTGGCCGGCGCAACGCGCTATCCGACTCCCACGACCCGCTCGCCCGTGCTTCCGCCTTTGTCTGGATCCATGCCGTCTCCGTCGGCGAAGTCCAGGTCGCCGGCCAGCTGATGCGCGAGTGGCGGCGGGTGGAGCCCGGGGTGCGCTTCTGCTTCTCCACCACCTCGTCGACCGGCTGGAAGATGGCCGAGCGCGAAGTCGGCGAAGGGGACGTCCTTATCTACAACCCGCTCGACTTCCCGACCTTCGTCCGCGCCGCGCTTCAGACGGTGCGTCCGCGCGCGGTGGTGTTGGTGGAGTCGGAGATCTGGCCCAACTTCATCCGCCGCGCCGCCAAGCACGGCGTGCCCGTCTTCCTCGTCAACGCCCGCGTCTCCGACCGCAGCGCGCCACGCTACCGCGCCGCGCGGTGGCTGTTCAAGGACGTCTTCCACTGCTTTGCCGCGATCTTCGCGCAGAGCGCGCTCGACCGCGCCCGCCTCGTCGCTGCCGGCGCGCCGGCGGACCGCGTGGAGGTTTCCGGCTCGTTCAAGTTCGACGTCGCCCGCCGCAATCCCGCCAAGGAGGCGGAGCTCGGGGAGTGGATCGCCGCGGCGGTCGGTCCGGTCGGGAAGCGCGGGCGCATCCTGCTCGGCGGCTCCACCTGGCCGGGCGAGGACGAGGCGCTTTTGGGCATCTACCGGCGGCTCCTGGAGGCGCGGCGCGCGAAGGGCGCGGAAGGTCCGGCGCCGGTGCTGGTGATCGCACCGCGGCACTTCGAGAAGGCGGACGCGGTGGAGGCGAACATCCGCAGCGCCGGCTTCAAGTGCGTGCGCCGCTCGCGTGGCGACGCCGCGCCCGCGACTGCTGCGGACGGCGCGCCGCCGGTGCTGCTCGCGGACACGACCGGCGAGCTGATGGGGCTGTATGCGCTCGCGGACGTGGTGTTCGTCGGCAAGTCGCTCTGCGCGCACGGATCGCAGAACATGATCGAGCCGTGCCTCTGCGGCAAGCCCACGGTGGTCGGGCCCTACACCGAGAACTTCCGTCCGGTGATGAGCGACCTCCTCGCCGCCGACGCGATCGTCCAGGTCGACTCGCCCGTCCGGCTCGAGGCCGAGGTCGCGAGGCTGATGGAGGGCGGCGAGGACGCGGTCCGGCTCGGCGAGCGCGCCGCGGCGGCGGTGAAGTCGCGCTGCGGCGTGGTGGAGCGGTGCGTCGCCGCAATCAGGGAGCGCCTGAAATGACGCGCCGCGCTCGAATTTCGCTTTCCCTGCTCGCGCTTGTCCTTGTGGCCGCGGCGGGTGTGTTCGTCTGGCGACAGTTCCGTGTCAGGACGGTTGTCGCGCCGCCGCAGCCGCCGGGCGCTGCGGTGAAGGCTGCCGCGGCGGACATCGAGGCGCTGGAGTTTCCGTCCGGCCGCGTCGAGGGCGAGATAGCCGAGCTCGTCGACGTGGGCGAGATGGCCGCCGCGGAGTTCCGGCGGCGGCTCGAGTCGTTTCCTGGCAAGTGCGTGCGGCTCTGGATGCCGGGCGAGCGCCACTGGCTGCTCGTCGGCCGGCGGGACGAAAAGCTGCCGCTCGCGAAGTCGCTGGAGCGCTTCGCCGCCGACGCCGGGCTCGGCTCGCTGGTCGGCGCGTTCGCGAGCTACGCCGGCTCGCGCGAGGAGGTGATGCCGGCGTTCGAGGAGAAGCTGGAGGGCAAGGTGGTGCCGCAGTGGTTCGTGACGCGCGAGGTGCCGCGCGTCGAATGGCTCGACTACGATGGCATCGACGAGGACATTGCCGCGGAGACGCGCGCGGAGATCCGCTCCATGCAGGTCGTTCGGCGGCTGGTGCTGGAGGGCAACATCGCCGCGGCGAAGGCAGACGACGAGAAGGCGCTGGACGACGCGGTCGACTGCTGGGTGCGCGCGGCGAAGCGCAATCCCCGCGATCCGATGCTTCTGGATCGGCTGGATCGGCTTTCGCGCAACGGCGAGACGTTTTTCCGCCTGGGCAAGTTCCAGCAGGCGATGAAGTGCTACGAGACCGTCATCGCGGTGCGGCCGAGAGACGAGGAGGCCATCGCCAATTTCGCCGCCTGCCTTCGGTGCATTGGCCGCAGCGACCTGGCGGACAAGGTTTTGGAGAAGACCAAGGCAAAATGAAGTACGTCTGGAAATACATTACGCCGGAAGGGTTCGACGACCTTGTGATGAGCGGGGACGACGAGGCCCTGACCGGGCTTAGGTTCGCGGGCCCGCGCGACGCTGCGCGGCGTGGGGAAGCCGGCGAATCGCACGAGACGCCGGTGTTCCGCGAGACCTGCCGCTGGCTGGACGAGTATTTCGCCGGGCGCGACCCCGGCTTTACGCCCCACTACCGCATCGACGACCTGACCGAGTTCCGCTCGGAAGTGATCGACGAACTCAGGCGGATTCCCTTCGGCGCCACGGTGTCGTATGGCGACATCGCCAAGGCGATCTCGAAGCGGCACGGCGGAGCCAAGGTCTCGGCGCGCGCGGTCGGCGGCGCGGTGGGATGGAACCCGATCTGCATAATAATCCCGTGCCATCGCGTTGTCGGCGCGGACAACGGCCTCACGGGCTACGGCGGCGGGCTCGGCAACAAGGTTTCGCTGCTGGCGCACGAGGGATCCGACATGTTCGACGCCAGGATCCTGGCGCCGAAGGAAAGCTCGGTCGAGTTCTTCCGTTCCTGCTGGCGTTCCCCGCACCTCAAGGACCAGCGACGCCTCAAGCGGAAGTTCGAGAAGTGGATCGAAGACGCCTCGTGGGGCGAAGGCTCCGGCGAGGCGTGGTGGCTAGGCGCCTTCCTGGCGAAGTGGACGAAGGAGAGCACTTTCGGCTATGAGGAACTTCAGGCGCTTACGCAATGGTACCTTGAACGCAGGGTGCCGACGCCGTAGCGCGCCCTGGCTGCTGCGGGTGGGCAGAAGGGCGCGGGAGCATGGAGGGCACCAGCTGGTTGCCGCATATGGTATAATACGCACATGACACTGACACAGAGAATCGCCGCCATAGTCCGAAAGCTGCTCGCGTTGCTGCATCCGTGTGCCTACGGAGAGCTGTCGGCCAAGGGCTCTCAGGAGTGGATCGCGTCCGCCCTGGCGAAGGAAATCGCGCTTTTGGCGCCCAGGCTCGACGCGGACGGCGTCGCGGCGCGGTTCATGGCCGCGCTACCCGAGGTGAAGCGCCTTGTGGCGACGGACGTGCAGGCGGCCTACGAGGGCGACCCGGCGGCGACGAGCCCGATGGAGGTGGTGATGGCCTATCCCGGGCTCTACGCGGTGACGGTGCACCGACTCGCGCATGAGCTATACAGGCTCGGGGTGCCGATCATCCCTCGCATCATGAGCGAGCTCGCACACTCCCGCACCGGCATCGACATCCATCCTGGCGCGACCATCGGCGAGAGGTTTTTCATCGACCACGGCACCGGCGTCGTCATCGGCGAGACCACGGTGATCGGCCGGAACGTCAAGCTCTACCAGGGCGTGACGCTCGGCGCGAAGTCGTTCGACAAGGACCCCGTGACCGGCGCGCTGGTGAAGGGGGTCAAGCGCCATCCGAACGTGGAGGACAACGTCGTCATCTACGCCGGGGCCACCATCCTCGGCGGCGACACCGTCATCGGCCACGACTCCGAAATCGGCGGCAGCGTGTGGCTGATCGAGTCGGTGCCGCCGAATTCGCGCGTCTACAACAAGCCGCCTGCGCCGGTCATCAAGTCCATTTCGTAATCGTCAGGAGGAAAGCAGCAAATGAAGGGAAATCCGCTGAACGTGGTCGGGAAGATCCTCTCGGCCCATCTCGTTGAGGGCGACCCCTCCCGGGACGCGGAAATCGGCATCCGCATCGACCAGACGCTCACCCAGGATGCGACTGGCACGATGGCGTATCTCCAGTTCGAGTCGATGGACGTGCCGCGCGTCAAGACCGACCTCTCGGTGAGCTACGTCGACCACAACACCGTGCAGATCGGCTTCGAGAACGCCGACGACCACGACTTCCTCCAGTCCGTCGCGAAGAAGTACGGCATCGTCTACTCCAAGTGCGGCAACGGCATCTGCCACCAGCTCCACCTCGAGCGCTTCGGCAAGCCCGGCACCACGCTGCTCGGCAGCGACTCGCACACCCCGACCGGCGGCGGCATCGGCCAGATCGCGATCGGCGCGGGCGGCATCGACATCGCGGTCGCGATGGCCGGCGGCGCGTTCCACATCCCGACCCCCAAGGTGCGCGCAATCGTCCTCAAGGGCAGGCTCAGGAAGGGCGTCTCGGCCAAGGACGTGATCCTCAAGGTGCTCGAGAAGTTCGGCACCAAGGGCAACGTCGGCTGGATCTTCGAGTACACCGGCCCCGGCGTCGCGACGCTCGACGTCCCCTCGCGCGCGACAATCACCAACATGGGCGCGGAGCTGGGCGTGACGACGAGCGTCTTCCCGTCCGACGCGGTCACCCGGCAGTTCCTTGCCGCGCAGGGGCGCGCGAAGGACTTCGTCAAGATCGTCGCCGACAAGGGCGCGAAGTACGACGACGAGTTTGTCGTCGACCTCGCCAAGGTCGAGCCGATGATGGCCGCTCCCCACAGCCCCGGCAACGTCGTGACCGTGAAGTCGAGGCAGGGCACGAAGGTCAACCAGATCATGATCGGCTCGTGCACCAACTCGTCCTACCGCGACATCAGGACAGTCGCGCTTTACCTCAAGGGCAAACACGTCGCGGACGACGTCGAGGTCGGCATCGCATGCGGCTCGCGGCAGGTCATCAACATGCTCGCGAAGGACGGCTCCTTGGCGATCCTCCATTCCGCCGGCTGCCGCATGCTCGAGAACGCGTGCGGGTTCTGCATCGGCGCGCACATGAGCCCGAGGACCGGCGCGGTGTCGCTCCGCACCAACAACCGCAACTTCGAGGGCCGCTCGGGAACGAAGTCCGCGCAGGTCTACCTCGTCTCGCCAGAGACGGCCGCCGCGTCAGCGCTCACCGGCAAGGTCGAGCTCCCGACGAAGAAGCCGGTCGCGGCGGTTCCGTCTCCAAGGAAGTTCCCGATCGACGACTCCATGTTCCTCTACCGCGCGACCGCCGGCAAGGGCGTGAAGGGCGCGGAGATCGTGCGCGGGCCGAACATCGCGCCCGTCCCGAAGGGCGTGCCGCTCGCAAATGACCTGAAGGGCATTGCCGCGATCAAGGTCGGCGACAAGATCACGACCGACCACATCATGCCAGCTGGCGCGCGGCTCAAGTTCCGCTCGAACATCCCCGAGTACGCGAAGTTCGTCTTCGAGCCGTGCGACCCTGCTTTCCACGACAAGTGCCTTGCGAACAAGGAGAAGGGACTCGCCAACGTCATCGTCGCGGGCGAGAGCTACGGCCAGGGCTCGAGCCGCGAGCACGCGGCGCTCTGCCCCATGTACCTGGGCGTCAAGGCGGTGATCGCGAAGTCGATCGAGCGCATCCACCGCGCCAACCTCGTCAACTTCGGCATCGTGCCGTTCATCTTCGAGAACCCGAAGGACTACGACAGGGTCGCCGCCGGCGACGCGCTGGAGCTGAAGGGCATCCGCGCGGCGGTGGCCGGCGACGGCGTCCTGGAGGTGAAAGGGAGGAAGGGCTCGTTCAGGGTCAGGACTTCGCTCTCGGAGCGCGAGAAGCGCATCGTCCTCGGCGGCGGGCTGCTTGCGAGCATGAAGGGGCGGGGTTGATGGAGCTGGTCGCCCTCGGCAACGGGCTTCGGGTGGCGCTCGCCCCGTGCGAGGCGGAGTCGGCGGCCTTCGGGCTCTTTGTCGCCGCCGGTTCCCGCCATGAACCGGCGGAGCTTGCCGGCATCTCCCACTTCATCGAGCATATGCTCTTCAAGGGCACGCCGACGCGCACGCCGCTCGACATCTCCCGCGCCATCGAGGGCCGCGGCGGTATGTTCAACGCCTGCACCGGCGAGGAGGCGACAGCGTATTTTGCGCATCTGCCCTGGGAGTATCTCGACGAGGCGGTGGACATCCTCTCGGACATGTTCCTCCACGCGGCGATGGCGAAGGACGAGTTCGACCGCGAGAAGCGGGTGGTGCTCGAGGAAATCCGCATGTACGAGGACGACCCCGACTCGGTGGCGCTCGAGAACCTGCAGCGAGCGCTTTTCCCGAAGTCGTCGCTGGGGCGCCCTGTCGCCGGCAGCGAAAAGACGCTCCTGCCGCTCCGCCCGGCTGACTTGCGGCGCTACGTGCGCGAGCGCTATCTGCCTTCGCGTACATATGCCGTGGTCGTCGGCCGCTTTGACCGCGACGCGGCGCTCAAGTCCGTGGCCTCGCGGCTCGGCCGCTTCGGCGGCCGCGCGGAAGGTCGGGCGCCGAAGGCCCCCTGCGGCCGCGCGGCCAGATACGGACGCGTCGTCCCGTCGGTCATGAAGGCGAAGGAAGTGCAGCAGACGCGCATCGCCGTCGGCTACCGCACCTTCGGGCTCACCGACCGCCGCATGTACGCCGCGGCGGTGTTCGACGCCATCCTCGGGCGCGGCATGTCCTCGCGGCTCTTCCAGGAGGTGCGGGAGAAGCGCGGCCTGAGCTACGACATTTCGTCGCGGATGCAGTTCTTCTCCGACGCCGGGATGTGGACGGTCGCGGCGGGGGTGGAGCCGGCGAAGGAGGAGGCGGCGCTGGAGACGGTCGACCGAGAGCTCAGGCGCATCCGCGAGCGGCGCGTCGGCGCGGCGGAGCTGAAGCGCGTGAAGGACTTCATGCTCGGGAACTTCCGCCTTGCGCACGAGCGGGTTACGGCGAAGCTCCATTTCTACGGCCAGACTCTCCTCGCCTTCGGCCGGGCGGTCGAGCCCGAGGAGCAGGTGCGCGGCGTCGCGGCGGTGACGGCGGACGACGTCCTCGCCGTCGCCAACGACATCCTCGACCCCGGCCTCCGCTCCGTCAGCCGCGTCGTCCCGAAGTAATGCAGCGGAAATGAAATCAGGAATTCCATGGCTCTCGCTGGCGGTTGCGCTTGCCGCGTTCGTCGTGGAAGGCGCGGCGGAGGAACTGCGCGAGGGGAAGTTCAGGGTGCGCTTCCGCGAATGCCCGACCTGCGAGATGCGGATTCGCGTCTCGCCCGAGGCGTCGATCGCCTTCGTGAACTCGAGCCGTGTGGGCGCGGCGGACCGCGCAGCCGTCGCCTCGCGCGCCTTTGCCGTCCTCAGGCTGGCCGACGACGCCGCGCGCGCACTGGCGGCGGAGGGCGCGGGGGAGGACGCCGCCGCGGCAAAGGCGCTTGCCGAAGCTCCGCGGCTCTGCGGGGTGGGCGAATGGCGGGAGGCGTCGCGGCCGTCCACGAACGCGGTCGCGCGCTTCCGCAGGGCGGCGGGCGGCGGCGGTGCCGTGTTCCTTGTGCTCCGCAACGGCGGCGAGAAGCCGGTCGGCTTCGACATTCCCTTCGCAGCGCTGGGGCTTGACGGCAGGGTGGCGGTGCTCGACCTCGTGGAGATGGCGGAGCTGGACCTCGACGCGAAGTCGCTCAAGGTGGAGGCTCCGCCGAGCGGCGAAAGGAAGTTCTGCCTCGTCGCCTGGCCGGCGGCGGGCGGTGCCGAGGAGGGGCGCGGCGGTGCTGGTTGAGGTAAAGAACCTGCGCATCGAGTTTGCGTTTGAGGGCCGCGTCTCGGTGCCGGTCAGGGGCGTCTCGTTCAAGGTGCCGGAGAACGGGCGTGTCGCGCTGGTGGGCGAGTCCGGATGCGGCAAGTCGCTTACCTCGCTGGCGCTCGGCGGACTCGTCGACCGCGCTCGCATCACCGGGGAGATCGTCGGCCGGCCCCGGATCGCGTATGTGTTCCAGAACCCGATGCAGTCGCTCGACCCGGTGATGAAGGTCGGCGCGCAGATCGAGGAGGGCATGCGCGGACGCCCGTCGCGCGAGGAGCGCCGCCGCCGCGTCGTGGAGCTGCTGGAGTCGGTGGGGCTGCCGGCGGACGCGGCGCGCAAGTACCCCTGCGAGCTTTCCGGCGGTCAGCAGCAGCGGGTGATGATCGCCTCGGCGCTCGCACAGGATCCGGAGCTGATGGTGGCGGACGAGCCGACGACGGCGCTGGACGTGACGACCCAAAAGGAGGTGCTCGACCTCGTCGGGCGGATTGCCGACGAGAGGAAGATGGCGGTATTGCTCATCACCCACAACCTCGGGCTGGTCGCCGCCTATTCGGACGTGGTCTACGTGATGTACGCCGGCGAGGTGGTCGAGGCGGGCCCGGTCGCGGAAGTGCTCGCCAACCCGCTGCACCCCTACACCCAGGGGCTGCTTGCCGCGGTGCCGCGGCTCGATGCGCCGCGCGACGCGCCGCTCGCGGACATCCCGGGCACGGTGCCGCCGCCGTGGGACTGGCCGAGTGGCTGCGCGTTCCATCCGCGCTGCCCGAAGGCGGTCCCCGCCTGCGCGGAGGGGGAACCGAGATGCAGAGCGCTGCGAAATATGGTATAATAGCGGCATGAAGCACCTGGAGAACTACGTAAAGGCCATACCCGACTTCCCGAAGGAGGGAGTGCTCTTCCGCGACGTCACCGGGATCCTCGAGTCTCCCGAGGGCTTCCAGCTTGCGCTGGACTCGACGGTAGGCCTCCTCGCCGACGTCGAGTTCGACCTCGTGGCGGCGCCGGAGTCGCGCGGGTTCATCTTCGGCGCGGCGCTCGCCGACCGGTTCCGGACGGCCTTCGTGCCGATCCGCAAACCGGGTAAGCTGCCGCGCGAGACCATATCCGAGACGTACGAGCTCGAATACGGGCGGGCGACGCTGCATATGCACACCGACGCGGTGAAACCGGGCCAGCGGGTGGTGATAGTCGACGACCTCCTAGCCACCGGCGGCACCGCCATGGCAGCGGCGAAGATGGTGGAGCGGCTCGGCGGCGAGGTCGCGAAGATGGTGTTTCCGATCGAACTGGAGGGCTTCGGCGCGCGCGCAGGGCTGCTCAAAGACTACGATGTCGCGTCGCTGGTAAAATATCCCGGCAAGTGATTTCTCAAGGCAGGGCAAGAAAGAAAAATGAACACAGTACTAGTCGGCGCCCAGTGGGGCGATGAGGGCAAGGGCAAGGTAATCGACTTCCTGACCGAGGAGGCGGACGTGGTGGTGCGCTTCCAGGGCGGGTCAAACGCGGGCCACACCGTGGTGGTGGGCGACAAGAAGTACGTCCTCCACCTCGTGCCGAGCGGAGTGCTGCACGAAGGCAAGCACTGCGTGATCGGCAACGGCGTGGTGATGGACCCGTTCGACCTCATGAAGGAGCTCGAGCAGGTGGAAAGCTGGGGCTTCGAGCTCAAGGGACGGTTCCACATCTCCGAGCGCGCGCACATGGTGATGCAGTGGCACCGCGCGATCGACCGCGCCGAGGAGGCTGCGAGACCGGCGGGGCGCAAGATCGGCACCACCGGCCGTGGCATCGGCCCGGCCTACGCCGCCAAGGTCGGCCGCTACGGGATGCGCGTCGGCGACATCCTCAAGCCAAACTTCCTGGACGTCGTGCGCGCCCAGGTCGAGGAAGCCAACCGCGCCCTCGAGGCGCTCGGCGCGCATCCGCTCGACGCCGAGGAGATGGTGAAGCTCTACACGCCGATGGTCGCGGCGCTCATGCCCTACGTCACGGACACCATCCAGTTCATGCACGAGAGCCTCGAAGCCGGCAAGTCGGTGCTCTTCGAGGGCGCGCAGGCTACGATGCTCGACGTCGACTTCGGCACCTATCCCTTCGTCACCTCGTCCAACCCGACCGCCGGCGGCGCCTGCACCGGCTCGGGCGTCTCTCCGCGTGCGATCGACCGCGTGATCGGCGTCCTCAAGCTCTACACCACCCGCGTCGGCGAGGGGCCGTTCCCGACCGAGCTTAAGGACGCGGACGGCGAGACCCTGCGCCGCCGCGGCGGCGAGTTCGGCGCCACCACCGGGCGCCCGCGGCGCTGCGGCTGGTTCGACGCCGTCGTCGCCCGCTACGCCCAGCGCGTCAACGGCGTGGACTTCTGGGCGATGACCAAGCTCGACGTGCTGGACGAGTTCGAGACGGTGAAGATCTGCACCGGCTATCGGCGCGACGACGGCTTCGTCTACCAGACTTTCCCGGCCGACCTCGCCGTGCTTGACCGCTGCGAGCCGGTCTACGAGGAGCTGCCTGGTTGGAAGTGCGAGACCTCGCACGTGACCCGCTACGAGGACCTGCCCGAGAACGCGCGGAAGTATGTGGAGCGGGTCCTCGAGCTCGTCGGCGGCAAGCTCGGCGTCCTCTCCGTCGGCCCGGCGCGCGAAACCACCTTGAGGATCGGCGTGTGAACCCGGTATTGAAGCGGACGCTGACCGGACTCGCGGTCGGAGGGGCGGTGATCGCCGCGTCGCTCCTGGCGCCGCCGGGCGCCATCGTCACGGTGGTGATGGTCCTCGCGGTGCTCGCCATGGTCGAGTTCGCGCTTTTGATGAAGTTGAAGGCGCCGCGTCCCGGCGCGGTCCACGCCGTCGTGTTCCTCGCCGGCGTGCTGCTGATCGGCTACGGGCTCCTGTCGCTTGCGTCGGTCCCGCTCCGCTACGGCGAAAGCGAGATGTGCGGTCCGTTCCGGCTCGGCAACGTGATGCTTCTCTACGTGATCGCGATCGTCAAGTTCTCCGACGTCGGCGGGTTCGCGTTCGGGCTCACCTCCGCGAAGCTGATGAAGGGCGGCAACCACAAGCTCTGCCCCACGATCTCGCCGAACAAGAGCTGGGAAGGGCTGTTCGGTTCGGTGGCGGTCTCCTCGCTCGTCTCCTGCCTCTTCATGGGCGCCACCGGCTTCGGCTGGGGGAAGTCGCTTGCCCTGGGCGCCGCCGCGGCGCTGCTCGGCACCGCCGGCGACCTGGTGGAGTCGAAGTTCAAGCGCTGGGTCGGCGTGAAGGACTCGTCGGCGATGAAGATGACCAACGGCCTTGGCGGCATCCTCGACATGATCGACTCTTTGCTCATCGCGCCACCAGTCCTGCTGGCGTTTCTCTGAAGATGAGGTGCCCGAGTCCAGCGCAGTTGCTTCTGCCGGTCGCGGCGGCGCTGCTCTTCGCCGTCGGCTGCCAGGGCGTCGACCGGCGTCTGCTGCCGCGCCCCGGCGAAAGCCAGGTGCTGCGCGTGCAGAGCGGCGACCGATGGTATTTCGCCCTTGACGAGTCCGGTCCTCTCTGCCGATGGGACTACACCTGCGACGACGGCGACGTGGAGGTGACAATCGACCACGAGCGTGGAGGCCCCGACGACGGGTTTGCCCGCCGCGCCAACGTGCGCGTCCGCATCCATCGCGGCTACGACGGTCCTTCCACCATCCGATTCTTCTGCCGCCACTGCCGCACCGGCAAGGGGGCGAGGTGCCATCCCTTCACCCTCAGCCTCTTCCGCCGCACCGGCGACGCCGCCTTCTGGGAGTAGAAACTGGACAAGGAGGAAACATGAAACGACTGATCAAGCTGATAGTGTTCCTGGCCGTGCTGGCCGCCGCCGCGGTCGCGGTGATCTACGAGCTCTTCCCCGATTCTGCCGCGGCGAAGTTCATCGACCCCTACTGCCGCGACTACTACTTCGTCGCCCGTGACTGGACGCTTGCACTCGTCGACCGCTGCCGCGGCGAGAAGGGAGAAGCGGAGACGGAGGCGTCTGCCGCGGAGGAAACCGAATCCGCCGAGCCGTCCGCCGATCCGTTTGCGAAGCCGCTCTCCAAGCGCGCGGTCGAGAACTCGCTCATGGAGGGCACCGAGGACAAGCGCATCGAGCGGCTGTCGCTCAACGAGGCGAAGTGGCTTACCCGCCGGCGCGTGTCGGAGCGCGACTTCCGCGGCAAGGCAGTGGTCGTTTGCGTCTGGAATTCAGAAGACGCCGAGAGCCTTAACATGCTCGCCGCCGCCCAGCGGATATTGGACGGCTTCCACGGCAAGCCGATGGTCGTTTTCGCCTCGCACCGCGGCGGCGACGCCGAGAGCGCGAAGAAGATCCTCAGCAAGGCGGTTTCCGACCTGCCCTGCTGCGAGGGGGGCGGACATCCGGCGGAACCGCGTTCTGTCGGCAAGGGGCCGGTGTTCTACCTGGTGGACAAGGCGGGCAAGGTGAAGTATTTTGGCCGCGACGACCGGTCGATGACCGTCAAGCTGGTGGATATCTTTTCGGTCGTGGAATAGCGGCCGGGCTTTTGCGGGAGCAAGACCATGCAGGAAGTCTTTGCCTACATAATCGGGCTCGGCGCGGCGGTGATGATGCCGGTCATCTTCACCGTGCTCGGGGTGCTGATCGGAATCAAGCCCGCCAAGGCGCTGAAGTCGGGGCTGCTCGTCGGCGTCGGTTTCGTGGGCCTCGGCGTCGTCACGGCGCTCCTCACCACGAGCCTCGGTCCGGCGCTGAAGGGCATGACCGACCTCTACCACCTGAACCTTCCGTTCTTCGACCTCGGCTGGCCAGCCGCCGCGGCGGTTGCGTACTCGTGCGCGGTCGGCGCGTTCATCATTCCTGTCTGCCTCGGCGTCAACGTCGTGATGCTGCTGACGAAGACGACGCGCACGGTGAACATCGACCTCTGGAACTACTGGCATTTCGCGTTTCTCGGCGCGATGGTGTTCTTTGCGACCGGTTCGCTTGGCTGGGCGTTCTATGCGGCGATTGTCCTTTACATCATTACGCTTTGTATGGCGGACTTCACCGCTAAGGGCTTTCAGTCCTACTACAAGGACATGGACGGCATCTCCATCCCCCAGCCGTTCTGCCAGAGCTTCACGCCGTTCGCGGTGGCGATTGGCTGGCTCCTCGACCGCATCCCCGGTTTCTCGAAGCTCGACATCGATGCAGAGGGAATGAAGAGGAAGTTCGGGCTTCTTGGCGAGCCGCTTTTCCTCGGGCTTCTCATCGGCTGCGGCATCGGTGCCTTGCGGTGCGACTCGTGGAAGGGCGTCGTCGATTCTATTCCGTCGATCCTGAAGCTTGGCGTCACTGTCGGCGCGGTGATGGAGCTTATCCCGCGCATCACCTCGCTTTTCATCGAGGGCCTCAGGCCCATCTGCGAACAGACGAGGAGCTTTGTCGAAAAGCGCTTCTCCGGCCTCAAGGGCCTTTCAATCGGCATGAGCCCCGCGCTCGTGATCGGCCACCCGACGACGCTCGTCGTCTCGATCCTGCTGATTCCGGTGATTCTCTTTTTGTCGGTCTTCCTGCCGGGCAACAAGTTTCTGCCGCTCGCGTCGCTCGCGGGGATGTTCTATCTCTTTCCGTGCGTGCTGCCGATTACGAAGGGCAATGTGTCGAAGACTTTTGTCATCGGGCTTGTCGCGCTTGTGGCGGGGCTCTTTTTCGTCACGAACTTAACCCCCGCCTTCACCAAGGCGATTGCGGCGGCGAACTGCGACGGCATCGCCGTGCCAGAGGGCTTCGAGGGCGGCGCGGCCTTGGACTTTGCCTCGGCGCTCTGGTGCTGGGCGATCTACCACCTCACGGTCACGCTCAAGTGGATTGGCGCCGCTCTCGCGGGGCTTCTCGCGCTTGGGATGTGCGTGGTCAACTTCGTGCGGATAAGGGCGATGAAATGACGACAAGCGAATAACTGGAAAGGAAAGACAAATGAACATGATTGCGATAATGCTGGCTACTACGGTGAACTTCACCGTTCAGACCGCGGTGCACCCCGACGACTTCAAGTTGTACGACACCGCGAAGACGCGCGAGCGCTTCGTGATGGAGAAGGTGATGGCCCCCGACGAGATCAATGTCACCTACACGATGTACGACCGCCTCGTCTACGGCGGCGCGATGCCGGTGGAGAAGGAGCTGACGCTCGACACGTT
Source organism: uncultured bacterium (assembly GCA_902800055.1). GTDB lineage: Bacteria > Verrucomicrobiota > Kiritimatiellia > RFP12 > UBA1067 > UBA1067. Next base: position 64,994 of record CADCCW010000005.1, on the reverse strand, counting down.
CGAGGAGCTCAAGGCCGAGCATTTCCTCGACCGCCGCGAGCTCGGCGTCATCAACGTCGGCGGCAAGGGAGTCGTCACTGTCGATGGCGAGAAGTATGAGCTTGAGTTCAAGGAGGCGCTCTACGTCGGCTGCACGCAGCGCATCACGAGCGACCAGAACTGCAAGAAGCCGGGCTACACGATCGGCAACTACATCAAGGCCGGCAAGATGGAGGAGTCGAACGACCGCGTAATCAACCAACTCATCGTCTCGCCGGTCTTGACGAAGACTCCTGGCGGCGGCTGCAACCAGCTTCAGATGGGGCTCACGGAGCTCAAGCCCGGAAGCGTCTGGAACACGATGCCCCAGCACACCCACAACCGGCGCATGGAGGCGTATTTCTACTTCAACGTCCCCGAAGGCCAGGCAATCTGCCACCAGATGGGCCGTCCGCAGGAGCAACGGCTCGTGTGGCTCCACAACGAGCAGGCGATCACCGCGCCAGAGTGGAGCGTCCATTCCGCCGCGGGAACCTCGAACTACATGTTCATCTGGGGCATGGGCGGCGAGAACCTCAACTACGGCGACATGGACAAAGTATCCGTGACGGAAATGAAATAAGGAGGAAACATGATAACTTACGATCTAACGGGGAAAACGGCGCTCGTGACCGGCTCCAACCGCGGCATCGGCAAGGCGATGGCCGACGCGCTCGAGGCGGCCGGCGCGCAGGTGGTGCGCACATCGTCGAAGGACTGCGACCTCTCCGACCGCAAGGCGGTCTATGCGTTCATCGAGCGCGTCAAGAAGGAGCACCAGATCGACATCCTCGTGAACAACGCGGGGATGATCCTGAGGAAGCCTGCCGCCGAGCATCCGGACGAGTGGTGGGACAAGGTGATGTCCGTCAACCTCGACTCGCAGTTCATCCTCGCCCGCGAGTTCGGCAAGGACATGGTGGCGCGCGGCTGGGGCAAGATCGTCTTCACCTGCTCGCTCCTAACCTTTCAGGGCGGGATCACCGTGCCGGGCTACGCGGCGTCGAAGGGCGCGGTCGGCCAGCTCGTGAAGGCGCTTGCGAACGAGTGGGCGCCGAAGGGGGTGAACGTGAACGGCATCGCGCCCGGCTACATCGCGACTGACAACACCGCCGCGCTCCGGGCCGACCCGGTCCGCTCGCGCCAGATCCTCGAGCGCATTCCGGCGGGGCGCTGGGGCGAGGCCGCGGACATCGCTGGCGCATGCGTGTTCCTTTGTTCGCCCGCGGCGGCCTACATTCACGGCGCGATTCTGCCGGTCGACGGCGGTTGGCTGGCACGGTAGGCTGAAAGGGGGAACGACATGTTTATCGCAACTCTGCTTGCCGCTGCCGCGGTCGCGGCGAATCAACATGAGGATCTTCTCGTAAAGCGTCTGCCGGAGGTCTTCGCCAGGTCCGCAGTCCACTATAAAGCGCTGGATGCGGCGGCGACGCCGCTCATGGAGGCTGGTGATGCGAAGGGGAAGGTTCCGCACAGCTGGAGCGCCAAGACCGGCAGGCTCGACATGCGCTCCATCTACTGGTGGACCTCGGGCCATTTCCCTGGCTCGCTCTGGTATCTCTACGAGGCGACCGGCGACGAGTTCTTCAAGGAGCGGGCGACCGTGTGGACGGAGATGCTCGCGCCAAATTCCAAGGTGACCGACAACCACGACGTCGGCTTCATCATGAACTGCTCGTACGGGAACGCGCGGCGGATACTCAAGACCGACAAGTACGATGACCTGCTGCGCGAGACGGCGGCGTCGCTCTCGAAGCGGTTCAACCCCAGTCTCGGGCTCATAAGGAGCTGGGGCGCGCTTGACGGCAAGAACGACTTCCTCGTCATCCCTGACAACTTGATGAACCTCGAACTGCTCGAGGCGGTGGCGAAGAATGGGGAATGGGGAACGGGGAACGGGGAACGGGGAATGGGGAACGGGGAACGGTTTGACAAAATCGCACGTTCGCATGCGGACGTCACGATGAAGCACCACTTCCGCGCAGACGGCGGCTGCTACCACGTACTCAACTACGACCAGCGGCCTGGTTTCCTCGGGCAGGTGCAGGAGTTTCGCCGCGGACAGGGCCTTTCGTGCGAGACGGCTTGGAGCCGTGGGCAGAGCTGGGGCATCTATGGCTATACGATGATGTACCGCTTCACGAAGGAGCGGCGCTACCTCGAATTCGCGCAGAAGCTCGCGGACTATGCCATGAACAACCCGAATATGCCCGCCGACGGCATCCCGTACTGGGACTACGGCGCTCCCGGCGAGGAGCGCGACTCGTCCGCCGCGGCCGTCATGGCGTCGGCCCTCTTGGAACTTTCAACGTTCGTTCCTGGCGAGGATGGCGAGCGGTATCGCGCGTTCGCGGTGCATCAGCTCATCTGGCTCTGCTCCGACGACTATTTCGCAAAGCCGGGCGAGAACGGCGGCTGGCTGCTGAAGCACGGCGTCGGGCACAAGCCGGGCAACAGCGAAATTGACGTTCCCCTCGACTACGGCGACTACTACTTCCTCGAGGCGCTCCTGAGGTTCCGTGCGCTGAAGCACTAGGACAGAGAGCCATGGGATATGGTATAATACACTCCATGAAAAGAATCTGTTTCCTGGCTGCAATGGCCTTCGGTCTCGCCGCGACGGCAGAGACGGTTGTAAACATCTCCGGTGTCGGCGCCCAGAAGTTCACGGTGTCGATCCAAGTCGCCAACGGCGCGTATTCGAAGTGCCTGGCGAAGAACCTCGAGATCTCGGGGCTTTTCACCGTCCGCAGCGACGGCACGATCAAGGTCAGCGGCGGCTCCGGCGCGGTGAAGGCGGAGGGCCGCGGCAAGGTGGTCTCGTCGGCCGAGGCGTTCTCCGACGACAAGTCCGCCCGCATGGCCGCGCGCCGCTTCGCCGACGCGATGTGCGAGGCGTTCGGCAACCAGAAGGGCTTTGCGCTCGATCGGCTGCTCTTCCTCAACCGCGGCAAGTCGGCCGGCCGCGGACAGGTGCGGCCTAGCGAGATGTGCGTCAGCTATCCCGACGGCTACGACGTGAGGCAGCTGACGAGCGACGGGCGGATGACGATCTTCCAGCGCTGGAAGGACCGCGATTCGGTCGTTTACATCAGCGACCTCAAGGGCGCGCCGCAGGTGTGGGAGCTCAACACCGCCACCGGCAAACGCAGCCTGAAGTGGAGCTTCAAGGGCTCGCCCGACGGCATCGCGGTTTCGCCCGACGGCACCAAGGTGGCGGCGATCCTCTCCGTCCACGGCAACCCCGAGCTCTACGTCATCAGCGGCGACCGCGTCAAGCGGCTCACCAATACCCCGCTGGCGAGCGAGGGCCAGCCTGCGTGGAGCCCCGACGGCAAGAAGATCGCCTACGTCTCCAACGAGGCGCGCAACCCGCAGATCTACGTAGTCGACGTCGAGACGAAGGCGAAGCGCCGCCTGACCTCGCGCGGACGCGAGAACGTCGACCCCGACTGGGGCCCGGACGGCCGCATCGCCTACATCACCAAGCGCGGCGGCGCGCAGGTGGCGGTGATGAACTCGGCCGAGGGCGACGCGACGGCGGAGCTGGTCACCCCGGAGGGCAACTGGGAGCATCCGACCTGGTCGCGCGACATGCGCCACCTCGCCGCCAGCCGCGACCGCGCGGTCTTCATCATCGACACGCTCAAGGACGGCGACAAGCCGCGCCAGCTCTTTGGCGGCGCGGAGGGCAACTTCATCTCGCCGGTGTGGCAGCGCTGAGGGCATGGCGATGAAGATCGACGTTTCCTATGTTGCCGAGCTCGCGCGGCTGGAGCTCACCGAGGAGGAGAAGGCGACTTTCCAGCCGCAGCTCGAGAGCATTGTCGAGTATGTGGAGAAGATTTCGTCCGTCGACGTCGACGGCGTCCCCCCGATGATGCACGGGCGCGAGCTCGTGAACGTCTTCCGCGAGGACGTGGTCGGGGAGTCTCTCCCCGCCGAGACCGCGCTCGCCAACGCGCCGGCGCGCACTGGCGACGAGTTCCTGCTCCCCAAGATCGTCGAGGGAGCCGAAAGCTGATCTAAACCCAAGGAGGAATGCGATGTCCTGGTTTGTTCCCAAGACCGAGAAGCCCGCAATCCCGCCGGAGAAGGCGGTCTGGGCGGTGTGCCCGAAGTGCAAGAGCCACTTTGGCAAGGCCGCCTGGAAGAAGGCCGGCGGAATCTGCCCCAAGTGCAACTACCACGGCCGGCTGCCGGTGCGCGCGCGCATCGCGCTCGTCGCCGACGAAGGCTCGTTCGAGGAGGTGTTCCGCGAGGTGAGCTACTCTGACCACCTCGAGTTCCGCGACGCGTCCGGCTCCTACCGCGACAAGGTCGAGGCCGCGATCGCCAAGAGCGGCGAGACGGAGTCGGTGGTGATGGGCGTCTGCCGCATCGACGGCCACCCCGCGATGCTCGGAGTGATGGATTTCGCGTTCATGGGCGGGTCGCTCGGCACCGGCACCGGCGAGCGCATTGCCCGCGCCTGCGAGCGCGCCGTCGCGGAGCGGCTGCCGCTCGTCCTGTTCTGCGCCTCCGGCGGCGCGCGGATGCAGGAGGGCATCCTCTCGCTCATGCAGATGGCCAAGACCTCCGCCGCGATCGCGAAGCTCAAGGAGGCGGGGCTCCCCTACATCTCGGTGCTCACCGACCCCACCACCGGCGGCGTCTCCGCCTCGTTCGCGATGCTCGGCGACATCAACATAACCGAGCCCAGGGCGCTCATCGGCTTCGCCGGGCGCAGGGTGATCGAGAACACCATCCACCAGAAGCTGCCGGACGACTTCCAGAGCGCCGAGTACCTGGAGAAGCATGGCTTCATCGACAAGATCGTCGAGCGGAAGGAGATGAAGGGCTTCATCGCCAAGATGCTCGGCTACTGGGGATTCTAGTTAGGAGATCTCACCATGGCTAAGAGTGCAATGGACTGCGTGAAGCTTGCGCGCGACCCGAAGCGGCCGCACCTCAAGGACTTCATTGCGCGCATCTGCTCCGACTTCACGGAGCTCCACGGCGACCGGCTCGTCAACGACGACCGCGCCCTCGTGGGCGGCTTCGCCACGATCGGCGGCGTCAAGTGCCTCGTCCTCGGCCACAACAAGGGCGCGACGGTCGAGGAGAACATGGAGGCCAACTTCGGCATGGCCAACCCCGACGGCTACCGCAAGGCGATGCGGCTCGCGAAGCTCGCCGAGAAGTTCCACCTGCCGGTCGTCACCTTCGTCGACACCCCCGGCGCCTATCCCGGCCGCGAGGCCGAGGAGCGCGGCCAGGCCGAGGCGATCGCGAAGTCGCTCGAGTTCTTCGCCCGTCTCCGCACGCCGGTGGTGGTCGTCGTCACCGGCGAGGGCGGATCCGGCGGCGCGCTCGCGATTGCCGTCGGCGACCGCGTGCTGATGCTCGAGAACGCCGTCTACTCGGTGATCTCGCCCGAGGGCTGCGCCGGCATCCTCTGGCGCGACGGCTCCAAGGCCCCTGAGGCCGCGAAGGCGCTCAAGATCACCGCCCGCGATCTCAAGCGGCTCAAGGCGATCGACGAGATCGTGCCCGAGCCCGCCGGCGGCGCCCAGACGAACCACGCCGCCGCCGCGGCAAACGTGAAGAAGGCCGTGCTCAAGGCGCTCAAGGAACTGGCGAAGGTCCCCGTCGACCAGCTGGTCGAAGAGCGCTATTCGAAGCTCCGCGCCCTGGGCAACTTCTACGCCTAAGCGTTCGGCCTACACGTCCGTCTTTCACGGCTTCGGGCGGTGGAGCTCGGCCCGCCGAACGCTCGGCCTCCTAACGTGCCGAGCTCGGGATTCTCGACACTGACCGGAACTCGCATCCGTTCCGAAGGCGCTTAGGTCTCGAATCACGTCGTCGGGCCGGCTCCCCGCCCTCCGCCGCACCGCAAGCGCGTCCGCTAACTAGTGGATGCTGGGGACTCCGCGGCAGTTTTCACCACAACATGCATAGAATATGGTATAATACGAACACTTTCAGCCGCTGACGGGCTGGCGTCTACGGCTATATCGCGAGAGCGACGAACGCTCTTTCCCAACGGCGGAGCAAGCCTGCAGTAGTTCCGTCATCGCAGAGCCGCGGAAACGCAATTGACGCCCGCGGCAAATCCTCCAAAGTCGGCGTCCTGCCCAAGCATAGCGTGAAGGAGTCTCGCCACAAGGAGGAGACGTACGCAGCAGTACGTAAAGTAGCTTCAGTGGAAAACCGCTAATTTTTCAGTTTGGAAGTGAAATACGGGCTGTGCGTTGCGTGACAATCACGCGGCGCACTTCTTCGTTCATATTTCCAAACAGGCTCTTAGCGGTGCCTCTACTGAGATGTGAATTTCGGGAGTGCGCCGCTCTTTTGCCGCCGGCGTTTTCCCAATGAACAACAGCGGCAAGAAAGGGGGCGGAAGTGAAGGTTGTCGTATTGATAATGTTCATATCGACGTTGACTGCGGCAGTTTTCTGGTACGTTACAGAAAATGATCGTGCTGACAGAGAGCGTGCGTACATTCGCAGTCTGGAGCAGAGGAAAGAGTCTGAAGCGCGAGAGCGTGAATATGAGGAAAAGAAAAAGGCAGAGGACGAGCGCGTCCGCAAGGAGCGGTCGGAGGCTCTTGCCAAGGATGACGCAATGCGTATGTTTATCCGGTATGTTGATCGGGAAGAAGAGCGTCTTCGGGTGGAAGTGGAGACAGCTGAGATCAATCTTCAAAAGATTGATATAGATCAAGAGGCTCTGGAAGGTGAACTGCGGGCAATTGAGAACGCAAATTCGGCAAGGGTGGCGAGCGCCGAGAAGCGAGGAGATATACATAGGGACAAGATCGAGCGAGTGCGGGCTATTCTTTCGTCAGTTGTCATGAATCGTTTGGCTCGCATATATTGTGGCAGTGATCTATCGGCGTTGCGATCTGAATTTGAGGCGGAAATGCAGAAGATAAAGGATGTTGACGAACGTTACCAGAAGCGAATTCGCTCAAATGTTGCAAAATATGACGAAACTGTAAATGGGGCTGATGAGAAGGTAAACCGGCGACTCAAAGCAGCGCGCGACAAGTATGCTTCGTATCAGAAGAATGCCGATCCAAAACGGATAGAAAAGATCAAGAAGCAATTAGCTGACAATGATAAGGAGCTCGAAAGGTTGTTGGCGAACAAGTCGAAGTCGCCGTGGCACAAACGAAGAATTAAAGAACTGGAAACTACAAATTCATTATTGCAGAATCAGTTGAGCCAGCTTGAGGACATTACTGGTTTGGCTGGAGCAAATCTTCTTCACATGGATGCGACAGAGGCTGAAACAGAGGCTAGACGGGCTTTTGACAAAGCAGGCAAGACGCTGACGTTGGAGAATGACCTCGCCCTTTTGGAGCGCGATCACGAACAGGACATATACAATCGTGCGAGGGAATTCGAGGCGATGTCGCTGCTGAGGATTAGCGAAGCAATCATGGCTGCGCGCAAATTTCGAGGTGAGGTGCTGACGACCGCGAAGCGCCACCTAGATTATTTGAAGCAGAAGGCTGTTAATATAGATTTTCTTAACGCAGAGGAGCTAGAGGCGCTGCGTAAGGAGATCGCAAACAGCATAGCAAAATCCATAAACGAAGTGGAGGCGGGGAAATGAGTGTATTCGCCGCATGCCTTCTTGCCAATTGGATGATTGTCGGACCGTCGTCCGACAAGATGGTTATTGACTCCTTCATTCGTGATGGAGTAAAGCCAAAGGACTTTGAAAGACTTACCGAGAAAGCCAAGAGAGGCAAAACGCACTTGTCGGCGTATGGTTCCGGGTTCTTCATCACGGAGGATGGTTATATACTGACAAATCATCATGTTGTCGAGAACAGCTCGGAAGTCGTCGTTGTGCACGGCGATGTGGCTTATCGTGCAATTATTGTTTCCAAGAACAAGAAGCGCGATCTTGCGCTTATGAAGGTCAATCTATTCCCACGGATGACAAATGGCGTCTATAATCTAACAGAATGCAGTGTTCCGAAAGTGTCATTTCTTCCGTTGTCATCTGGTTGCTCAATTGGGCAGACGGTGTATGCGGTCGGTTTCCCCAATCCGAATGTGCTGGGTTTTGAGCCTAAGGCAACAAAGGGAATCGTCAGCAGCTTAACTGGCTACAAAGGACAAAAGGACAACTTCCAGATGGATGCCACTATCGCTGGCGGTTGCTCGGGCGGGCCAGTCGTTGACGAGTATGGGCATATGGTTGGAGTAATTGTCGCATCGGCGCATGGGGCAAGCATTGGAGCTAACTATGCAATTAACATGAAGACCGTTCGTGAGTTTATGCCTAAGGACGTGAAATGTGTTAACGGGATCCCTGGGCGAACATTGCGCGCAGAGAAAGTTGTCTCAAACGCCTCGGAGGCACTTGTCCTTGTACTAAATTATGGCGAGGGGGCTGCAGAACGAATGGATAGGACTTCCGTGGATGCAGCTGATGTCAACAAACGTGAAAACGATGTGCGAATTCGTAAGGCCATGCTTAATGCTCGATTATGTATGCTGCGCAAGGAGTGGAAAGATCTAATGGAGATAACCGACTGGATCATCAGCGAGTGTGGAGAGGTAGGGGATGTCCGAGAATGGAATGATGTTGCGAGAGAAGAGCTGGGGCTTCATATTGTGCTGATTGCAGAAGCTGACAATCAAGATGTTAAGGCTAGGGTGAAGCCAATATGCGGCTTCAAGGAGGATTATGTTGAATGTGGCAAAGCTGCGCGGTTGTATGGTGGCCTTGAGAAGCGTGGTTTCCCAGTTGAAGCGGTGTTGGAATACGACGATGACGAGTGGAGGTGGAGGGGGGAATTGAAATGTCGATATGATTGGCGAGGCACGAAAGAGGTGCGTGTAGTGATGAAGCGCGCTGGAAAATACGAGAAAGGAGTAAGAGAATGATAATAGAATGCCGTTCTTGCAAGGCGCAGTTAGAAGTGCCAGACGAGATCTCAGATGGTCAGCACATCATATGTCCATACTGCAATTGTAAGTTTTCATACACCAAGGAACGGAATATGCAAAATCCACCAAAGGCATCGGGCGTTTCTCCGAACACTAAGATTCATTTTAAAAAGAATAACATTGGGTCGATTAGGAGATTGGATTCCGATATGGTAGCATCAAATGACAAATCGGGAACAGTGCGCAATATCATAGTCGCGGCGGTGTTAGCCGCGGCAGTTGTGTTTGGCCTTGTTCAGTATAGAAAATTCGAACGGAGGCAGGCGTATGAAGACCAATTGCGAATGGACAGGGAACGCGCCGAGGCGGCGAGAGCGGCAGCGGAAAGGGCGGCGGAATTGGAACATGAACGCAAAGAGGCGGAAGAGCGGGAGCAGAGGCTTCGGCGTGAGCGCGAGGCAGAGGATGCGAGGTTGGAGCAAGAGCGCCTGGAAGAGCGTCGGAGAGCGCGCGAGGAAAGCGAGGCGAAAAGACGCGAGATTGAAAAGATTTCAGCCGCACAGGAGAATTATCGTCGAGTGCGTGAAGCATTCGGATTGGCGACGACATATTTTTATCTTGATGTCATGAAGGACAGTTCTTCTGGGAATGCGACTGGTGTTGTTTGTTATGTTGATGAGTCCTTTAGCCGTGATGGTAGAATTTATGAAATCAAGAATGGTGTCGAAGTATGGGTTATATATCCAGACAAATTGCCTGAAAAGGCTCCTGACGGATTTGCCATACCTTCACCAGAATCAAGGGCGGGGCTTCTCGTAAAGGGTGGCAAGGTGATAATCTGTGGTGTCGCAAGGAATACAGGGAGATACCCTGTGCCAGATCGCGGGAAGGCTTTTGTCCCTTACGAGGCGGATCTTGGAAAGCTCTTGGACATCACGCTTGCGTTAGGAATCAATACTCCAGACAAGAGATATCATGTCACATTGCAGAAGAAAAACGGGGAGCGGGTTTGTGATCTTGGAATTTGTAGCGCAGATGATGTTGTCTCGTGGGAAAGCATAGAGGCTCCGGTCAGAGATGTTTTGGAAAGAAGATTAAAGCGTAGCGCCAAGGCAATAAAACCGCCGGTTCCCAAAAAGATGCGACGCACAGTCGTGTTCTATGATGGGGGCATAACAAAGAAAGACATAAGCGGCCTTATTCATATACCGCGGGAATTCCAGTATCATTATCATGGCAACATCAATTACGAAGTTCGTCAAAGGGCGCGGGAGGATTGGGAACGGCTTCGTGATATTGCCGTGCTGGAGGATGAGGAAGAACTAAAGATTGCGGCTGAGAATAGCTTTGCTCAGAAGGAGTTTGAGCGTAAGGCGAGGGAAATGAACATGGAGGTGGTGGAAGAATCCGCAGTTGACAAGTATCTTGCAGATTGCGAGTTGATTGTTGAAAGAGGCAAGAAAAAATCTGCCGAGAAGAAAATAAAAAGAGGCGGGCAGACAGGTCAAAAGACCAGCGGTCCGGTAAAGTGTTACAAATGCCGTGGGCAGGGCTCGGTGAAAACGGCAGTTCTCGAGCCGTGTGATGGGTGTGGTGGACAAGGAGTAATTACGCACGAAATTGAATTAGAGAACAGTCACCATGTTGGTGATAGATCGAGAACCAAAAAATCCAAGGCTGGCTTTGATTGCCCCAAATGTAAAAGGCGAGGCCGCATTCGAATCGAGCGCGATGTAGAGTGCCCAGTATGCCACGGCAAGGGGGCTTTGTGAGCTGAGGTGTTTGGCTGTCGGTGGTAATCTCGGCGTGGCAGTTATGTCTATGTTGCGGTGCTTTGCCTTATGACGCAAGGTATGCAAAGTGGGCGGCGAAGCTGGGAGGGGATGCGCCTTCGGCGCAGGTGCATTTCTCCCCCGCTGAGCCGCGGCACTTCCCGCGGCGGATTTGGTATAATACACTACATGATTTCTGACACGATACTGGATGCGATCGGGCACACGCCGCTCGTGAGGCTGCACCGGATGGTGGAGCCGGGCTCGGCCGAGGTGTTGGTGAAGTTCGAGGCGCTCAACGTCGGCGGGTCCATCAAGACGCGCACGGCGTGGAACATGATCTGCGACGCGGAGGCGAAGGGGCTCATTGGGCCCGACTCCGTGATTGTGGAGCCGACCAGCGGCAACCAGGGCATAGGCCTCGCGCTCGTCGGTGCGGTGCGCGGCTACCGCACGGTCATCATCATGCCGGACTCCGTCTCCGAGGAGCGGCGCAAGCTGATGCGCCACTACGGCGCCGAGGTGGTGCTTGTGCACGACGCCGGCAACATCGGCGACGCCATCGCCGAGTGCGTGCGCCGCGCCGAGGAGATGCGCCGCGCCGACCCGCGCGTGTACGTGCCGCAGCAGTTCTCGAACCCGGCCAACCCGGCCGCGCACAAGCTCCACACTGCTCTCGAGATCATGGAGCAGGCGGCGCGCCCGATCCACGGCTTCTGCTCCGGCATCGGCACCGGCGGCACCCTGAGCGGCATCGGCGAGGTGCTGAAGGCGCAGAACCCTGACATCGAGATCTGGGCCGTCGAGCCGGAGAACGCCGCGATCCTCGCCGGCGGCACCGTGGGCACCCACCTGCAGATGGGCATCGGCGACGGGCTCATCCCCGACAACCTGAACACGAAGATCTACTCGCACATCTGCATCGTGTCCGACCGCGACGCGCTCGAGACCGCCCGCGACCTCGCGCGCCGCGAGGGGCTCCTCGCCGGGATATCGTCCGGCACGAACGTCTACGCGGCGCTGCAGCTCGCGCGGAAGCTCGGCCCCGGCAAGACCGTTGTTACGGTTCTGCCCGACACCGCGGAGCGCTATTTCTCCACCCCGCTCTTCGCCGGCGACTAAATTTTGGTATAATACGCCTCATTATGGCAGAAGAAAGCAAATCCAGTCTCGACGCGCTGTCGGCGCTGTGCAAGCGCCGCGGCTTCATCTACCACTCCTCCGAGATCTACGGCGGTATGCCCGGATTCTGGGACTACGGTCCGCTCGGCTGCGAGCTCAAGGCCAACGTCAAGCAGGCGTGGTGGCAGTTCACCGTCCGCGGCCGCGAGGACGTCGCCGGCCTTGACGCGACCATCATCATGCACCCGAAGATCTGGAAGGCGTCCGGCCACCTCGACACCTTCGCCGACCCGATGACGATGTGCAAGGACTGCAAGAAGCTCATGCGCGCCGACCAGGTGAAGGACATCTACGCCGACCAGAAGAAGAAGCCACAGCCCAAGGTCGCCGGCGCCGACTTCTTCTGCCCCTACTGCGGCGGCGAGCTCACCGAGCCAAAGCCGTTCAACCTCATGTTCAAGACGGTCGTCGGCCCGATCGACGACCCGTCGAACGTTGCCTACCTCCGCCCAGAGACGGCGCAGGCGATCTTCGCGCAGTTTCTGAACGTCACCGCCACCTCGCGCATGGCCGTCCCCTACGGCATCGCCCAGATGGGCAAGAGCTTCCGCAACGAGGTGACGCCGCGCAACTACACCTTCCGCTCGCGCGAGTTCGAGCAGATGGAGCTCGAGTTCTTCATCCGGCCCGACGAGGCGGTGGAGCTCCAGTACGGCCACGTGGTGACGCTCGCCGACAACCCCGACCTGAACGGCCCGGTCCAGGACGACTGGGGCTGGGAGGTCTGGCACAAGTACTGGGTCGAGCAGCGCAAGAAGTTCCTCAACGCCGTCGGGCTGCCGACCGAGAAGTTCGTCGAGTACTGGCAGAAGCCGGACGAGCTCGCGCACTACGCTCGCGCCTGCGTGGACATCGAGTACGACTTCCCGTTCGGCCGCCAGGAGCTCGAGGGCATCGCCGCCAGGAGCGACTTCGACCTTTCCCAGCACCAGCTCCACTCCAAGGTGCCGCAGACCGTCTTCGACGACCCGCTCAAGCAGGCGTGCAAGAAGCTTACGGACGACGACAAGGCCGCGTTCATCGCCAAGACCCAGGCCGAGTGGCTCGACCGGAAGCAGAAGGCCGCCTCCGCCAAGGCCGGCAAGGAGGTCGTCTTCTCCGACGAGGAGAAGGCGGACATCGCCGCGAAGGCGAAGGTATTCTGCGAGAACCTCTTCGACGGCAAGTACGTGCCGCACGTGATCGAGCCGTCCGCCGGCGTCGACCGCCTGATGCTCGCCCTCCTCTGCGAGGCGTACGAGGAGCAGAAGCTCACCGACGAGAAGGGCAAGGAGGACATCCGCACGGTGCTCCACTTCAACCCGAAGGTCGCTCCGGTCAAGGTCGCCATCTTCCCGCTCATCAAGAAGGACGAGGCGCAGTACAAGCTCGCGCGCGACATCTTCACGAAGCTCCAGAAGAAGGTCAACTGCCAGTGGGACGTCTCCGGCGCCATCGGACGCCGCTACCGCCGGCAGGACGAGGCGGGCACGCCCTGGTGCATCACCGTCGACGAGCAGTCGACGAAGGACGGCACCTTCACCGTGCGCGAGCGCGACTCGATGGAGCAGCGTCGCATGTCCTACGGCGAGTTCCTCGCCATGATGTACGAGGCGCTCGAGTTCTGAGGAGGGCGGAGATGACGATTGGATTTCTCGGCGCGGGCAAGATGGCGGAGGGCATCCTTTCCGCGATCGAAGACAGGAAAAACGTCGTCATGGCCGAGAAGGTCGCCGAGCGCGCGGCGGAAATGTCGCGCAAATACGGCGTGGCGACGACCGGTGACGTGCGGGAGGTCGCGAAGAAGGCGAAGTTCTTCTTCCTCGCCGTCCGTCCGCAGGACGTCGACGCGGTCGCGGCGGCGGTGAAGCCGATTCTCACCGAGAAGCACACGCTGGTTTCGATCGTTGCCGGCAAGACGCTCGCGAAGCTCAGGAAGGCGTTCGGCGCCAAGGCGAACCTCGTCAGGGTCATGCCCAACCTCGCCTTGCGCGCGAACGCCGGCATGTGCGCGATCTGCCAGGCCGCGAAGACCCCGGCCAAGGACGTGAAGCTGGTCGAGAAGATCCTCGGCGGCGCCGGCGCGACGGTTGTCCTCAAGGAAAAGGACTTCGACGCGGTGACGGCGCTCTCCGGCTCCGGTCCCGCCTACTTCGCCTATATGGAGGAGGCGATGGTCGAAGGCGGCGTGAAGCTCGGGCTCAAGCCCAAGGTGGCGCGGCTCCTGGCGGAGCAGACGATGTACGGAACCGCCAAGTTCCTCAGGGAGAGCGGTATGGACTTAAGGCCGTTCATCGAAGGGGTCTGCACCAAGGGCGGCACGACTGCGGCGGGCATGGAGAAGCTGGACGTCCCCAAGTTCAAGCAGATCGTCGCCGCGACGCTCGCCGCCGCCGCGAAGAGGTCGCGCGAACTCGCGTGAACGCCGGGGCGGAGGGCTCGATGAAGCTCGGCATCTACGGCGGAACCTTCAACCCGGTCCACTTCGGGCACGTTAACCTCGCGCGGCGCGCGATCGCCGACCTCGGGCTCGACCGGCTCATCGTGGTGCCGGCGAACGTGAGTCCGTTCAAGACCGGCTCGTTCTCCGAGTCACCGCTCTGGGACCGCGTCGGCCGCGTCCAGGCCGCATTTGCTGGCGTCGAGAAGGCCGAAGTGAGCCTCGTCGAGATCGAGCGCGGCGGAGTGTCATACGCCATCGACACCGTGCGCGAGATCGCCGCGCGCTTCGCCGCGGAGTCGCCCAAGCTCTACTTCGTCGTCGGCGAGGACTCGCTCGCCGGGCTCGAGCGCTGGAAGGACTACTCCGAGCTCGTGAAGCTCGTCGAGTTCGTCTCCTATCCCCGCACCGAGGAATCTTCCACCGAGATCCGCCGTCTCTTTGACGAGAACCACGTCGCGCTCAACGACGACGCTCGCCTCGCCGCCGCGGTCGAGGAGGGGGTGAAGCGGAAGAACGGCTTCTGCCCCTGCCGCTTGCCGAAGAACCCCGAGTTTTTCTGCCCCTGCCGCGAGTTCCGCGATCAGCTCGCCGACCCCGGGTTCCACGGCCTCTGCCACTGCCGCCTCTACCGCAAGCCGTGAATCCATTCTTCGAGCGCTCCGGGGCACTGCTCGGCGAGGAGGCGATGGCGCGCCTCGCCGCCGCGCGCGTGCTCGTGGTCGGCGTCGGCGGCGTCGGCAGCTGGTGCGCCGAGGCGCTGGCGCGGACCGGCGTCGGCGCGCTCACGCTCGTCGACGACGACGTGGTGCAGCCCTCGAATCTCAACCGCCAGTGTCCTGCTACCGCCGCGGCAATCGGGCGGCCGAAGGTGGAGGCGATGCGCGAGCGCATCCTCGCCGTCAATCCCGCCTGCGAAGTGGAGGCAAGGTGCGAGCGCTACGCCGCCGGTGGCGACTTCTCGCGCTACGCTGCCGCGGCGGACGCGATCGACAGCGTCGGCGCCAAGGCGGAGCTGATCCTCGCCGCGACCGCGGCGGGCGTGCCGCTCGTCTCCTCGATGGGCGCTGCGCTGCGCATGGATCCGACGGCGGTAAGGGTGACGCGGTTCGAAAAGGTGGAGGGCGACGGACTCGCCCGCGCGCTGCGTCGCCGCTTCCGCGAGCTGGGGCGTTTCCCCTCCGCGCGCTTCGGCTGCGTGTGGTCGCGCGAGGCGCCCGCGGCGGAGTCCGCCGCCGGCGCGCGCGGCAGCCTGATGACCGTGACCGCCACCTTCGGGATGTGCCTTGCGGCGGAGTGCATCCGCGCAATTGCCGCGGGCGGGAAGGAGTCCGGGACATGATGGCGAGGGGCGCGATCTTCTTTGACCTCGACGGCACGCTTTTCGACACCCGCGCCGACCTCGCCGCCACGGTGAACCACACCCGCCGCGACCTGGGGCTCGCCGATCTGCCCGCCGACGAGGTGATTGTGCACGTCGGCCGCGGCGCGCGCTATCTGCTCGAGCACGCAATCGCAGAGGCCGACCGTCCCTACGACGACCTCTGGCGCATCTTCATCGGCCACTACGCCGAGCACTGCTGCGAGAAGCTCGTGCCATACCACGGCGTCATTGAGACCCTGGACGCGCTCGCCACCGCCGGCTGGCGGCTCGGCGTGAACACCAACAAGCCGAACTTCGCGGTGAAGCTCATCCTCGCGAAGTTCGGGCTCGAGCGGCTCTTCGGCGCGGCGGTGGTGGCGGGAGGTGACGGCGTGCCGCTCAAGCCCGATCCCGCGTCGATCCGCGAGTGCGCCGCCCGGCTCGGCGGCTGGAGTCTTTCCGCGCGCGACTGGATGGTCGGCGACAGCTGGACTGACATGCGCTGCGCCGAGGCCGCGGGCGTCAACGGCGCCTTCTGCGAGTTCGGCTTCGGCCGCCTCGACGACGCGCCGTGCACGGCAAGGCTTGCGCGCTTTGGCGACCTGCTGGGCGCGGTTGAGGGCAAATCTGAAACATAAAAGGAGTAAAAGGAGGAATGCATGAGGGCGTTTATCATCGCGATGGAATGCGAGGCCGAGACGGTGAGGCCGTATCTTGGCGAAGGTGACGTGGTGGTCGTCGCCGGCATCGGCAAGGTCAACTCGGCGGCGGCGGCGCAGAAGGCGATCGACGACGGCGCGGACGAGATCCTGAACTGCGGCGTCGTGGGCGGGCTCGACCCGGCGATGTCGGTCGGGGACGTATTCGAGGTCTCGCAGGCGGTCGAATACGACTTCGACCTCACGCTCATCAACGGCACGAAGCTCGGCACGCACAACGAGCGCGACACGCCGTACTTCGACTGCGAGACGAAGGGGGCGTATCCCGCGCGCATCCTCGCCTCCGGCGACCGCTTCACCAACGACGAGAGGGACGTCGAGAATCCGCTCGCGCTCGGCGCGACGATCAAGGACATGGAGGGCGCGGCGATTGCCCACGTCTGCGAGCGCAACGGGATGAAATGCAGGATGCTCAAGGCGGTGAGCGACGTCCACGGCAAGGGGGCGATGACCGGCCAGTACAAGCAGAACCTCGAGTTTGCGCTTTCCCGCCTCCATGCCGCGCTTCCGGCGTGGCTGTAAATACCCCCTTGCGCAAGTGACCTAAAATATAGTATAATACGACCCATCAACCACACTAAGGAGTTGGAAAACCATGGCAGGAAAGCTTGAAGATCGCGTAAAAGACATTATCGTTGAGCAGCTGGGCGTCAATGCCGAGCAGGTCACGACCGAGGCGTCGTTCATCGACGACCTGGGTGCGGACTCGCTGGACAGCGTCGAGCTCATCATGGCGTTCGAGGAGGAGTTCGGCGCGGCCATCCCCGAGGAGGACGCGGAGAAGCTCACCACCGTCGGCAAGGTCGTCGATTACCTGAAGTCGAAAGGCTACGGGGACGACGCCGCGTCGGCCCAGTAAGCCGGTTTCAAGTCCGGGACGAGCCCGGGCAAAGGCATGGGAACGCCGGAACCTCCGGCGTTCTCGCGCTTTTCTGTCGTCATGCCGGAGCAGCGCTCTGGCAGCGAGCGCCTTATTGCAAAAACTCCGCCGCGGGTGGTTGCCAAAATCAAGAAATAAGGGTATAATTCGCACTATGTCTTTTCCACTACAAAGGTATAGGGGGTAAGCATGGCTTGTGCTTGCGATAAGAAGGGCTGCCGCGCGTGCGACAGCGGGTTCTGCGCGCCGATGGCGGCGTTGTGGCAGATATACGACGGAATCGCCTCCAAGGCGTCTGCGGACATCGTCTCCGTGGCGTGGGAGCGAGAGGAGGGCAAGGTCTTCCGCTACGACCTGCCGGTGCCGAAGCGGCTCGACCCCGCGGCCGCGAAGTTCGTCTCGCACGTCGTCGAGCGCATCGCCAAGTTCACGCTCTGGGCGGCCGGCGGCTGGAAGCTCTACCTTTCCGGGCCCGACGCGGTGGTGAAGCCCATCGCGAAGGCATACACCAAGAAGGGCGCGCGCGCGTTCGACTTCGACTTCTTCTCGTCCATCTACGGGCGCCCGGTCGAGGCCGTGGTGGTGCCGCAGGGCAAGATGCCGGAGTTCTCCGAGAAGCTCAACCAGGTGAAGACGGTGGCGGACGGCTGCCGCATCGGCTTCGACCTCGGCGCGAGCGACTTCAAGATCTCCGCGCTCAGGAACGGCAAGGTCGTCTTCTCCAAGGAGTTCCCCTGGGACCCCAGGAACAACGCCGACCCGGAGTACCACTACTCCAAGCTGACCGCGGGGCTCAAGGAGGCCGCGGCGGCGCTGCCGCGCGTCGACGCGATCGGCGGGTCCACCGCCGGCGTGCTGGTGGGCCAGAAGATGGGGCTCGCCTCGCTCTTCCGCGCGGTGAAGGAGAAGAACCCCGCGAAGTTCCCCGAGGCGCAGAACATGTTCTACCGCATCGAGAAGGACTGGGGCGTTCCATTCGCCGTCTACAACGACGGCGACGTGACGGCGCTCGCGGGCATGATCTCGATGGGCAAGAACGGCATCCTCGGCGTGGCGATGGGGTCCTCGGAGGCGGTCGGCTACGTCGACCCGAAGCGCCGGATGACCGGCCGCATCTGCGAGCTCGCGTTCGCGCCGGTGGACTTCAACCCGTGCGCGCCGAAGGACGAGTGGTCCGGCGACTACGGCGTGGGCGCGATGGCGTTCTCGCAGCAGGCGGTCAACTGGCTCGCCGAGAAGTACGGCTTCAAGTTCCCGAAGGCGATGAAGCTCCCGGAGCGGCTCAAGGTGGTGCAGGCGGCGATGGAGAAGGGCGACGCGAAGGCGCTCAAGGTCTACCTCGAGATCGGCCGCTTCCTCGCCCACGCGATGCCGTGGTACAACGAGTTCTTCGACTACGAGAACATGATGATCCTCGGGCGCGTCACCTCCGGGCTGGGCGGCGAGATCATCCTCGAGACCGCGAAGCGGATCCTCGCGGACGTCTATCCGGAGTGGGCGGAGAAGATCGACCTCTTCATGCCCGACGAGAAGGCGCGCCGGCTCGGCCAGTCCGTGGCCGCCGCGCAGATTCCGGTCATCCGCAGGAAGAAATAACCCAGGGCATCGCCTTGAAAGGAGAATCGAAATGACGGTAAAGGGATATGCGAAGTTCCTGCTCATCATGGCGGGGCTCGGAGGGCTGCTCTACGGCGTCGACGTCGGCGTGATCGCCGCGGCGCTGCCGTACATCGAAAGGACCTCGACGTTCAGCCAGAACGAAATCGGCTGGATCGTCGGAATGGCGCTCTGGGGGTCGTTGCCATCGTCGCTCGTCGCCGGCCTCTTGGCCGAGTGGTTTGGGCGCAAGAAGATGATCGTCGCCTCGGCGCTCCTGTTCCTCGTGTCGATTCCGGTCATCTGCGCCTCGGGCTTCTTCGAGGGCGGCAACTTCTGGATGATGGTGGGCGGGCGCGCGATGCAGGGCGCCGCGGCCGGCCTCTTCGGGGTGATCGTGCCGATGTACCTCGCCGAGTGCCTCGACGCCGACTCGCGCGGCAAGGGTACGGGCATGTTCCAGCTGCTGCTCACGATCGGCCTCGTGTTCGTGGCGGTAATCGGGTTCTGCGTTGCCTCCTTCGCCGGCGACGCCGCCAAGGTCGTCGCTGAGAAGGCCGCGGCGAACGGTGTGACCGAGCTTTCGAAGGTCGACTTCGCGATGATCAAGGGCTGGGTCGATCCCGCGCAGATCACTTCGTGGGTCCATGCCTGGCAGATGATCTTCCTCTTCTCGTGCATCCCCGGAATCGTGCTTTTCCTTGGCGCATTCAAGCTTAAGGAATCGTCGCGCTGGCTCTATCGGAAGGGCCGCAAGGACGAGGCGCTCGCCTCGCTCGCCGCGAACAACGGCGAGGAGAAGGCAAAGGAGATCCTCGCCGAGATGATCGCCGCGGACGAGGCGGCGGCGGCAGAGAAGGCGAAGAACGCCGCGGCGACGGACTCGCTCCTCCAGAAGAAGTACGTCATCCCGTTCATCCTCGCGGTGGTGATCCTCGCCTGCAACCAGACGACTGGCATCAACTCGGTCCTGAACTACACGGTGACGATCTTCCAGAAGACCGGCATGCAGGGCGCGTTCGCGAACGTGTCGGACGTTGCGATCAAGATCATGAACTGCGTGATGACGGTCGTCGCCTGCGCGCTGGTGGACAAGAAGGGACGCAAGTTCCTCCTCAAGCTCGGCACCGGCGGCATTATCGTGGGCCTCTGCGGCGTGGGCACGATCTTTCTCGCCATTTCGAAGGCGTGGGTCGCGCCGTCGATGGTGACGGGTGTCCTTGCGACGGTGTTCTTCTTCATGTTCATCGGCTTCTACGCCGTCGGCCCGGGCGTGTGCGTGTGGCTGGCGCTGACGGAGCTGATGCCCACGCGCATCCGCGCCAACGGCATGGCGATCGCGATGATCATCAACCAGGGCGTCTCGGCCGGAATCGCGACTGTCTTCCCGAAGTGGTGCGCGGCGACGAATGACAACGGCACGGTGTTCTTCGTGCTGGCCGGCTTCACGGTGATCTACTTCATAACCGCCGCGTTCTTCCTGCCTGAGACCAAGGGCCGCACCCTGGAGGAGGTGGAGCAGTACTTCACCACCGGCAAGATGCCGGAGAAGAAGTAGCGGAGAGTGGGGAACGGGTAACGGGGAACGGAGTTGACGTTTCGCTTTCTAGGGACGGGGACTTCGGTCGGCGTGCCGCAGATCGGGTGCAAGTGCCCGGTCTGCACCTCGCTCGATCCGCGCGACCGGCGTCGGCGCTGCGGCGCGTACGTGACCGCGGCGGACGGCGCGGCGTTCCTCATTGACACCCCGCCCGAGCTTCGGCTCGCGTGCGTGGAGCTGGGTGTCTCCAAGGTCGACGCGGTTGTCCTCACCCATGCGCACATGGACCATGTGGCCGGGTTCGACGACCTCCGCCGCTTCAACACGCTGAACGGCGAGAAAGTGCCGTGCGAGCCGGGCGATCCGCTCTACCGCGGGCTTCCCTACCGCATTGTCGGCAAGCCGATGCCCTGCTACGCGATGGAGGAGACAATCGAGCAGATGCACCGGATCTTCCCGTACATCAGCGGGAAGGGCGGCGCGAACGGGCTCTTCCGACCCCAGATCGAGTTCGACTCCGCCGAGACGTTCTCGATCGGCACTGTCCGCGTCGAACGGCTCAAGGTCGAGCACGGATTTCCATGCTGTGGATATTTGTTTAGGGAATGGGGAACGGGGAACGGGGAACAGGGAATGGGGGATGGTGAACGGTCGATTGCGTACATTAGCGACTGTCACGGTCTCCCGGACGCGACGGTGGAGCGTGTGAAGGGCGTCGATGTCATGGTCCTCAACTGCCTTCGGGAGCGCGAGCACCCGACGCACCTGAGCCTCGAACGGGCGCTCGGCTATCTTCAGGCCATTGCACCGAAGAAGGCGTATCTTGTCCATATGTGCCACGACATTTCGCACGCCGACTGGCTTTTGCGCCTTAAGGGTACCTGCGCGGAGCCGGCGTACGACGGGCTGGAAATCAAGTTGACGAAGGGAGGTCTCGGATGAGGAAGCCCATGTTTTCTCTGCTGGTCGCGGTGGCGGCTTTGCCCGCGGCGTTTGCCGCGGCGATCAGCGAAATCACGGTCAATCTCCGAATGGACGCCTCCGACTACGTCTCGGGCGAGCGCGTGCGGGCGGTGGTGGACATCGCCAACTCGTCGCCTGATACGATTGGCATCGGCGGCAGGGTGCGCGTGTGGGGTGGGGACGAAACCAACCGCGTCGTCCG
This sequence comes from uncultured bacterium, assembly GCA_902800055.1. Classification (GTDB taxonomy): domain Bacteria; phylum Verrucomicrobiota; class Kiritimatiellia; order RFP12; family UBA1067; genus UBA1067. The sequence goes on along the minus strand of CADCCW010000005.1, from coordinate 43,446 downwards.
CGGCGAGTACAACGTCAACGACCGGTTCTTCATCGAGGTCTACCGTACCGGCGACATGCACCAGCTCCAGAAGATCTCCAAGGGTGCGTTCGTCGCCGACTTCGCGGCGGCGACCGGCGAGGGGCAGAAGCTCGAGACCTTCCTCGGCGACCACTTCCCGCTCATCGAGCCCAACCGCTATATGGCCAAGCCGGTCCTGGTGCATGCCGGCGTGCGCTACGAGGGGCAGCCGCGCGTGTTCGACATCGTTGAGGGCGTGCGCGCCGCCAGCGCGATGCAGATGTTCGCTTCGCGCGGCTCGCTTCAGCGCGAGTTCTCCCTGGTCTACTGGTCGCGCGGCCGCAGCGAGCACGTCTTCCTGAAGGCGAAGGACTCGAACGGGCGGCGATGGCGCACCTCCGACCTGGGGCCCATCCTCCGCATCGACCGGCCGACGATCAGCGTCTGCGGCGACGGCAAGGTCTTCGTCCTGCACCGGCTCAACCAGGACCAGTTCGTGCGCAGCGAGTTCTGGTCGCTGCCGGACGCGCTCGAGTTCCGCGGCCGCAGCGCGGTGCTCGACCCGGCGACGGCTGGCACGCAGAGCGTGCGCGAGCTCTACCGCGAGGGTGGGGTGAAGCCGAAGCAGAACCCATGGTGGAAGTTCTGGTAGCGAAGGGGGATTTGGGCGTTGACGGTTCTCGGCATAGAGACGAGTTGCGACGAAACCGCGGCGGCGGTGGTGAGGGACGCTCGCGAGGTCGTCTCCAGCGTGGTCTACACCCAGATCCCGCTCCACAGCCCCTATGGCGGGGTGGTGCCGGAGATCGCCTCTCGCGCCCACGTCGAGAAGATCGGCCAGGTGGTTGGCTCCGCGATCGACGCGGCGGGCGGCAAGGTGGACGCGGTTGCGGTCACCTACGGCCCCGGCCTCGCGCCGGCGCTCATCGTTGGCGTCAACTTTGCGAAGGGGCTTGCGCTTTCGCTTGGCGTGCCGCTTGTTGGCGTCAACCACATCGAGGCACACCTCCATTCCCCGTTCCTCTTTGATTCGCCGGCTGACGCCACCTACGCCGCGCCGGACCCGCGCAAGCTCGGCCACGCGCTTGGTCTCGTGGTTTCGGGCGGCAATACCCTGCTTGTCGATATGCCGGAATACGGACGCTACGAGACCATCGGAGAGACGCTGGACGACGCCGCCGGCGAGGCGTTCGACAAGGCGGCGAAGCTCCTGGGGCTTGGCTATCCCGGCGGGCTCAAGATCGACCGCATCGCCGCCGCTTATCTCCGCGAGAATCCGTCCGCCGCGCTGGTGCCGTTTCCGAAGGGGCGTCCGCGCGAAGGCGTGGCGGCGCTCTCGGGGCTGCCGGCGGAGCTGTGCGTTTCCTTTTCGGGGCTGAAGACCGCGCTCCTGCGCCATGTCCAGCGCCACCCAGAGATCGTCGACGACCGCTCCGGCACGCGCGATTGGGGCGGCTACGAGACGACTCCGGCGATTGCGCATGTCGTCGCCAGCTACCAGGAGGCGATCGCCGCGGCGATTGCGGAGCGCGTGCGCGCGGCGCTGCGGCGGAGGCGCTATTCCGCATTCGTGCTTGGCGGCGGGGTTTCGCTCAATTCGCGCATCCGCGAGACGCTGGCGGAGGAGTGCCGCGCGGCCGGGGTGCCGATGCTGACGGCGCTGCCGAAATACACTGGCGACAATGGCGCGATGGTCGCCGGCCTCGCCTGCCTGCGTCGCCGCGTCGAAGGTGATGAGGCGATGCGGATGGATGCCGAGCCGTCGCTTGAAGTCGGCGACGCGGGAAAGGAGAGTCGAGATGTCTGACGGAGAGGAGAGGCCGATAGGTTCGTTCGGGGCGGTTGCCTTCGCGGCGCTCGCGGTGTTCGCCACGGCGGTGCTGTCGTTCGCCGCGGTCTGGATGGGCGGGCTCAACCAGGACGAGGGCTGGTATCTCTACGCGGCGAACCTGGTCGCGGAGGGGAAGATGCTCTACCGCGACTTCTTCTACACCCAGGGCCCGCTGATGCCGATTGTTTACTCCGCCTTCACTGCGGTCTGGAACGGCTTCGGGCTCCTTGGCGCGCGAGTCTTCACCCTGTCGATCGGCCTTGTCGGCATCGTCTTCGCCATCGCGCTCGCCCGGCGGCTGGCGCCGAGGGATGGCAGGTCGTTTGCCGCGCTGGCGACGGCGATGCTGCTCGGCTCCAACCTCTATCACCTCTACTACATCGCCATTCCCAAGACCTACGCGCTCGCCTCGCTCTTCGTTGCGGTCGGGTTCTTCCTCGTATCATTCCTGCCGGCGGAGTCCGGCGCGCGCAAATCGCGCCTGGCCGTCTTCGCCTTTGGCATCGGCGCGGGGCTGAGCCTCGCGTTCGCGGCGGGGACGCGCATCTCGCTGGGCATCCTCCTCTGCACCGTAGGCACCTGGCTGCTTGTCTCCCGGCGCTGGTGCGAGCTTGCCGCCTTTTGCATCGGCGGCTTCGGCGGGCTCGCGCTCGTCTATGGTCCGTTCCTCCTGGACGCCGACGCCTTTGCCGGGCTCGTCGCCGCGCAACGCTACCATGCTGCGCGCGGCGGCTTTGATCCGGTCTGGACGGTGGGCAGCGTCTCGCGCCTCGTGCGCTGGTATCTGCCGATGTTCGTCGTCCTCGGCATGGGGGTGGTGTTTGCGCTGAACGCCCGCCGAGGTGGCGTCGAACCGCTGCGCGTAGCCGCGCCGCGCGCGCTGCTGCCGCTCCTGGCGGTCTCGTTCCTCGCCGTCTTTGCGGTGCAGATGCTTGCCCCGTTCCCATACGAGGACTACCAGGTGCCGGTCATGGGGGTGCTGACCGTATGCGCCGCGGCGTTGTTTGCGCGCGGCGCCGCCGCGGCCGCAGGACTGCGACTGGTGCTGGTACTTGGGCTTGCGTGGGCGTCGACGTTCGGCTCGCCGCTCTTGGAGCGCTGGTCGACGAACGGACAGGACCGCTTCTGGTCGCTCAAGAAGAGCGCGACCGAATTGAAGCAGCTCAGAGATGTCGCTCGGCGGATTGAGGCGCTCGATCCCGGCGGCAGCGAGCTCTTCACCCAGGACCTCTACCTCGCCGTCGAGACTGGGCGCAAGGTGCCGGCTGGGCTGGAGATGGGGCCGTTCTCGATGCTCAGTGACGAGCGATGGCATGAACTCCTCTCGTCAGCTCCCTGCGAAATCGCCGCGTTCTCCGGCTACGCCTTCGCCATCGATCCGCCGAAGTGCGACGAGCGTCCGGTCGAGCGCCAGATCGAGTACTGGGAGATGCTAAAGCGCAACTACGAGCTGGTCGACCGCGAGGAGGCATTTGGGCAGAATGCCACCACGCTCCTGGTACTGCGGCGCAAGGCGGCCGGGGCGGGAAGGGGGACGCCTTAGGATGCAATCGGCCGCGGAGATTCGCGAGCAGATCGTCGCCACCGTGCTGCGCAACGGCGGCCACCTCGCCTCGTCGCTCGGGGCGGTGGAGCTTTCGATGGCGCTTGCCGAGGAGTTCGACCCTGTCCGTGACCGCGTCGTGTGGGATGTCGGCCACCAGGCATATGCCTGGAAGATCCTGACCGGGCGCGGAGCCGAGTTCGGCACCATCCGTACCCTCGGCGGGCTTTCGCCGTTTCTGGACCCGAGGGAAAGCCCGGCCGACGCGGCGGTCGCCGGCCACGCCGGCTCGGCGCTCTCGGTGGCGCTCGGTCTCGCCGCCGCGCGCGACCGCCGCGGCGGCAGCGAGCACGTGGTGGCGGTGGTCGGCGACGCGTCGATGGCCAACGGCCATTCGTTCGAGGCACTGAACAACTGTGCCGCCGAGACGAAGAAGCTGATCGTGGTGCTGAACGACAACGAGATGTCCATCTCCCGCTCCGTCGGCAGCCTCTCGCGCGTCCTCGCGCGGCTTACCTCGGGCGTCCGCTACAACCGGGCGAAGAACGCGGTCAAGGCGGCGGGGCGGGCGCTGCGGCTCTCGTTCCTCTACCGACCGGTCCACTGGTTCAAGCGCATCCTCAAGTCGATGGTGCTCGGCGACGTCTGGTCCGAGCAGTTCGGACTCCACTACCTGGGGCCGGTGGACGGACACGACCTCGCCGCGCTCCGCTCGGCGCTGGCCGCGGCGAAGGCCGAGCCGCGCTCGGTGCTGGTGCATGTCGTCACCCGCAAGGGCAAGGGATACGCCCCGGCCGAGCAGGATCCGGTGAAGTACCACGGCGTCTCGCCGGTCGCGCCTGTCACCCTCGGCGTGCGGGCGAAGTCTTGGTCGGAGGAGTTCGGCGCGGCGCTTTCGGAGCTGGCGCGCAAGGACGAGCGGGTAGTCGCGCTCACCGCCGGCATGCGCGACGGCACCGGGCTTGCCGGCTTCGCACGTGAGTTCCCGGACCGCTTCTTCGACGTCGGCATCGCCGAGGGCCACCTCGTCGCCTTCGCCGCCGGGCTCGCCGCCGGCGGGCTCCGTCCTTTCGTTGCCGTCTACTCCACTTTCCTGCAGCGCGCGGTCGACCAGGTGATGCACGACGTGTGCATATCGCGTCTGCCGGTCGTCCTCTGCGTGGACCGCGCGGGAATCGTGGGCGCGGACGGCACGACCCACCAGGGACTCTACGACTACGCGATGCTCCGGTGCTTGCCTAACCTCGAGATCGTGCAGCCGAAGGACGCGCCAGACCTCGTCGCCGCGCTCGGCGAGGCGCTTGACCGCGGCGGGCCGACGGTGATCCGGTATCCGCGCGGCGCCGCGCCGGCCGAGCTGGAGGTTCCGTCGCCGCCGGACAAGGCTGATTTCGCCATCTGGGCGCCGGGCGACGCGCTTGCCAAGGCGATTGCCGTCGCCGGGGAAGTCGGCGGCTGCGAGGTCGTGCACGCACGCACGCTCAAGCCCTTTGACGCGGAGCGGCTTGCGCGGCAGCGCGCGGCGGGGATGAAAATCGTCTCGATCGAGAACTGCGCGCTCGCCGGCGGCTTCGGCGAGGCGATTGGCGCCGACCTCCGCTTCGGCTGGCCGGACGAGTTTGTCCCGCACGGGCGGGTGGACGAGCTTGAGCGCAGGTTCTCGCTCGACGCCGGAGCCATCGCCGCCGCGCTGGTTGCCGAAAGGGGAAAGGGGAAATAGGGAAATGGCAGGAATCCACGGAGTGGCGGGCGAGTGGGCCCGGGTAAAGGGAACGGTGTTCGGGCTGTGGCCGCTTTTCGCCGGGGTGTTCGTCGCCGGCTACTCGGCGGCGCTGGCGCTCCGCTACCCGGTCGTAGGGTGCGCGCTCTTCGTGGTCGCGGCGGTCTGGTGCGCGGTGACGCTGGCGCGCGGGCTCCGCCACGTGGAGCGCTACTTCAAGGGCGCGCGCGGCGAGGAGCGCGTCGCCGGCATCCTCCAGAAGCTGCCCGACGGCTACCATGTCTTCAACGACTTCGTCGCCTGCGGCCGCCACGTCGACCACGTGGTGGTGGGGCCGGCCGGCGTCTTCGCGATCGAGACCAAGTTCTGGAACGGGCGCGTCACCCTCGACGACGGGCACATCCTGCTCGACGGCCAGCTTACCGACCGCCCGCCGCTCAAGCAGGTGCTGAAGGAGGCGGAGGCGGTGAAGAACGAGCTCGCCAAGCGCGGCTGGAAGGGCGAGGTGACGCCGGTCCTCGCCTTCGCGTCCGACACCTTCGAGGCCAAGGTCGCCGAGTCGAACGGCGTGGTGATAATCAACTCGAACTTCCTCGAGAGCAGCTTCTCGTCCGTGCGGACGGTGCTGCCGCCGGCGGAGCTCGACCGGCTGGTGCGGTTGATGGAGAACGGCTGATGGAGACGAAGGCTACGGCAACGATTTTCGCGGTTGCGTGTATGGCGGCGGCCGCTGCGGCGGCCACCGACCTCGAGCCGCGCAACTACGACGGGCGCATCGCGGAGCGGCTGGTGAACACGATGCAGAAGGCGCATGTGCTGCAGCGCGTCGCCGACGACGAGATCTCGCGTCGGGCATGGACGAACCTCGTCTCCTACTACGACTTCGACCACTCCGTGTTCCTCCAGGAGGACCTCGACCGGCTTTCGGGGCGGATGGATTCAATTGACGACGAGCTCAAGTCTGGCAACGTCGACTTCGGCTTCGAGGTGTACAACCTCTATGTCCGCCGCCTCGACGAGCGGCTCGCGTTCGCCACTAACCTGCTGATGACGGCCGAGTTCGACTTCTCCACCAACGAGACGTACCGCGTGCGCCGCAAGGACGCTCCCTGGCCGAAGACCGTGGCCGAGGCCGAGGACCACTGGCGCCGCCGGATGAAGAACGAGGTGCTGTCGATCCTCGTGAACCAGGATCTCGACGTGGAGAATTCCGCGTCCGCCACCAACGCTGTCGCCGTCACAAACGTCGTCGTCGCCACGAATGACGTCGCCGTCGTCTCCACGAACTCCGCCGCCGTCGCCGCCAACACCGCCACCAACCGCGTCCGCACGATTGCCGCCGACCTGGTCAAGAAGTACCGCCAGTATGCGGTGGTGATGGCCGAGCCTGACGAGGAGGCGGTGCTTCAGCGCTACCTCTCCGCGTTCTGCCGCGCCTACGACCCGCACTCCGACTATATGAGCCCGACCACCCGCGAGGACTTCGACATGGAGATGAACCTCACCCTCTGCGGCATCGGGGCGACGCTGTCGATGGACGACGGGGCGCTGAAGGTCGTTGAGGTGCTGCCCGGCAGCCCCTGCGACCGCGACGGGCGCATCAAGCGCGGCGACAAGATCATCGGCGTGCAGCAGCAGGACGGCGAGATGGAAGACGTCATGTGGCAGCCGATGAAGAAGTCGATCAGGAAAATCCGCGGGCCCAAGGGGACGCGCGTCACCCTCGAGATCGTCCCCCGCTCCGATCCTACCGGCGCTACGAAGAAGCTGATCGAGCTCGTCCGCGACGAGATCAAGCTCGAGGACCAGGCCGCCACCGGCAGGGTTGAGACGGTCGCCCTCGACGGCGTCACCAACCGCTTCGGCTACGTCAACCTGCCCGGGTTCTACGGCACTATGGACCGGCGTCCGTTCGACGAGGGCTACCGCAGTTGCGCAATGGACGTCGCCAAGCTGATCGCCGACTTCAACGCCGAGGGGGTGTCGGGTCTTGTCCTTGACCTCAGGGGCAACGGCGGCGGCTCGCTGCGCGAGGCGGTGATGCTATCCGCGCTCTTCGTGCAGTCCGGCCCGGTGGTGCAGATACAGGACATCCGCCAGACGGGCTGCCTGCCGATCCCCGCCGGCAACCCGGTGGCGTTTCGCCGCCCGCTGGTGGTGCTGGTCGACCGCGCGAGCGCGAGCGCGTCGGAGATCGTGGCCGGCCACTTGCAGGACACCGGCCGCGCGGTGGTGGTCGGAGACGCGCGTACCCACGGCAAGGGCACGGTGCAGACGGTGATGGGGCTTGGACCCGACAAGTACGGCTCCTGCAAGGTCACGACCGCGCGCTTCTACCGCATTGACGGCCGCTCCACCCAGCTCGAGGGCGTGGCCGCCGACATCCACCTGCCGTCGCTGCTCGACTCGCTCGACATCGGCGAGGACAAGCTCACCTACGCGCTGCCGTTCTCGCGCATCGCGCCCGCCGACTACCGCCTGTGCTGGAACATGCACGCCCTCGTTCCCGACCTCAAGCGGCTTTCCGACGCGCGGCTTTCGGGCAACGAGCGCTACTCGCGCCACATGGCGAACGTGAAGGGGATGAAGGACCTCGCCGACCGCGAGGAGGTTCCGCTCGGGTATGCCGAGCGCAGAGATCTCGCCGCGGCCGACCGCGCGCTCCGCGAGCTTGACGACGGCGACGAAGAGGACGACGGCGTGGACGGAGGAGACGACGAGGAGGACGCCGACCTCCCGCCCCTGCGGCGCCGCCGCAACGAGCGCTCGCGCGACGACGTGGTGCTCGACGAGGCTTTCAACGTGCTCTCCGACATCGTGCGCATGACGCACGGCGAGGAGCTCCCGATCCCGAAAGGATGGTGGTTCTGATGAAGATGAAGTTCACCAAGATGCATGGCGCGGGCAACGACTTCATAATGGTCGACGACCGCGACGGCGAGTTTCCCTGCGACGGCCGGCGGATCGCCGCGATGGCGGCGCGGCGGATCGGCGTCGGCTGCGAGGGGGTGATCCTGGTCGGCAAGTCGTCCCGCGCCGACTTCTCGATGAGGTTCTTCAACCCCGACGGCTCCGAGGCGGAGCTCTGCGGCAACGGCGCGCGGTGCGTCGCCGCCTTCGCCCGCGAAATCGGCGCGGCGAAGGGCAAGGTGATGTGCTTCGAGACCGCCGCGGGTCTGGTGGACGCGGAAATCCTCGACGAGAGCCAGGTCAAGGTGTGGATGCCGGACCCGAAGGGCCTCGACGGAGACTTCGTGAACTCCGGCGTCCCGCACTTCATCGTGCCGGTGAAGAGCCTCGCCAAGGTCGACGTCGACGGCGAGGGGCGCAGGATCCGGCTTTCGGAGCGGTTTGCGCCGCACGGGACGAACGTGGACTTCGTCGTCTACCGTCCGCCGCACCGGGTCTCGGTGCGCACCTACGAGCGCGGGGTGGAGGCGGAGACCGGCGCGTGCGGCACCGGCGCGGTGGCGGTCGCCTGCGTCGGCGTGGCGGGCCACGGGCTGTCCTTTCCGGTGCAGGTGTCCACCTCCGAGGGATATGAGCTGGTGGTGGACGGCGAGTTCGACGGGTCGAAATTCTCGTCCGTCACCCTGACCGGCCCGGTAAAGAAGGTCTTCGAGGGTGTCATCGACCTCGACACCCTCGACCTTATCGCCGAATAATACGCGCTAGACGTTCGGCGTCAGGCGTTGGACGCCTGGGCCGCCTCGGCGCCGGTGCCGCGGATCTTGATGTGGAGCTCGCGGAGCTGCTGCTCGGTCACGTAGTTCGGTGCGCCCATCAGGAGGTCCTGCGCCTTCTGGTTCATCGGGAAGGCGATCACCTCGCGGATGTTCGGCGTATCGGTGAGGAGCATCACCATGCGGTCCACGCCCGGGGCGATGCCGCCGTGCGGCGGCGCGCCGAACTGGAACGCGCGGTGGAGGGCGCCGAACTTCTTCACGACGTCGTCCTTGGTGTAGCCCGCGATCTCGAACGCCTTGTACATCACCTCGACCTGGTGGTTGCGGATCGCGCCCGACGAGAGCTCGATGCCGTTGCAGACGACGTCGTACTGGTACGCCTCGATGGAGAGCGGGTCCTTGGTGTTCAGCGCCTCGAGCCCGCCCTGCGGCATCGAGAAGGGGTTGTGCGAGAAGATGATCTTGCCGGTCTCGGGGTCCTTCTCGAAGAACGGGAAGTCGACGATCCAGCAGAACTTGTAGCAGTTCTTCTCGCGGATGTCGTTCGTCATGTGGTCGGCGATGTCGGTGCGGACGAGGCCGGAGAGGCGGTTGCACTCGTCGACGTCGGCGGCCATGAAGAAGAGCGCGTCGGTCGGCTCCATGCCCGCGAGCTTCTTCATCTCCTCGAGCTGCTCGGCGGAGAGGAACTTCGCGATCGGCCCCTTGAGCTCGCCTTCCTTGGTCCAGCTGATGTAGCCGAGGCCCTTGCCGCCGTTCTCCTTGACGAACGCCTCGCGCTTGTCGAACCAGGTGCGGGTCTCGACGCCGACGATTCCCTTGACGAGCAGGCCCTTGACGAGCCCGCCGTTCTTGACGCACGCGGCGAACGCCTTGAAGTCGGCCTTCGCGAAGAAGTCGGACATGTCGATCCACTTGAGGGGGTTCCTGAGGTCCGGCTTGTCCGAGCCGTAGGTCATCATTGCGTCGCGGTACTTGATCCTAGGCCAGGGCGCCTCGTTGCACGCCCAGGTCGAGAACTTCCTGAACGTCGCGCTCACCACGTCCTCGACGACGGCGAAGATCTCGTCCTGCGTCACGTATGACATCTCGATGTCCATCTGGTAGAACTCGCCGGGCGAGCGGTCGGCGCGCGCGGCTTCGTCGCGGAAGCACGGCGCGATCTGGAAGTACTTGTCGAAGCCAGACACCATCAGGAGCTGCTTGAACATCTGCGGCGCCTGCGGAAGGGCATAGAACATGCCGCGGTGGATGCGGCTCGGCACCAGGTAGTCGCGCGCGCCCTCGGGCGATGAGGCGGTGAGGATCGGCGTCTGGAACTCGTGGAATCCCTTTTCCCACATCTTCTCCCGGAGGAAGCGGATGACGTCGCTCCTGAGGATGATGTTCTTGTGCAGCTTCTCGCGGCGGAGGTCGAGGAAGCGGTACTGGAGGCGCACGTCCTCCGACTCGTCGGCCTTCTCGTCTGGGATGTAGAGGGGAGTGACCTGCGAGGCGGACTCCATCACGAGCTCGTTCGCCTCGATCTCGATCTCGCCGGTCGGGAGCTCGGGGTTGATCGTGTCGGGCGTCCTCAGCTTCACCTCACCGGTCACGGTGATGACCGACTCCAGGTGCGCCTTCTCGACGAGGCCGAAGAAGCTTCTGGACGGATGGACGACGATCTGCGTGAGGCCGTAGTGGTCGCGAAGGTCGACGAAGAGGATGCCGCCGTGGTCTCTGAGGCGGAACATCCAGCCGGAAAGCCTAACGGTTTTGCCCGCGTCGCTGGCGCGGAGCTCGTTGCAGGTATGGGTGCGATACGGATGCATGGGATTGTCTTTCTCCTGTGAACTTTACAAGCGCGTATTATACCACATTTCGCCATCGCTTAGCGTCGCCGAAAGCGACATTCCATATTCGCGGGGCGGAGATTTTTGGTATAATGCGCGTATTAAACGGAACGGCGCGGCGCCGTCCCGGCGGCAAAGGGCAAATCAAGGGGAGAGAGGTTGGACAAAAGCTGATGGTCGGGGTAACTCCAGACAGCCACGTGTTGCACCACAAGGACATCACGCGGCCCATCGAGTTCGACCTTTCGCGTCCGCTGGAGGTGGAGGTCGGCTGCGGCAAGGGCCGGTTCCTCGTCGCGCGCGCAGCGGCCAACCCGGACTGCGACTTCCTCGGCATCGAGCGAATGCTCGAGCGCGTGCGGCTCTTCGACGGCAAGTGCCGGCGCGGGCACGTGGACAACGCGGCGGTGCTGCGGCTCGAGGCGCTCTACACCTTCCACTACCTGCTGCCCGCCCACCACATCCGCCGCGTCTACGTGTTCTTCCCCGACCCGTGGCCGAAGAAGAAGCACCATTCGCACCGGCTCTTCGGTCCGCTCTTCCGCAACGCGCTGTGGAAGCGCCTCGAGACCGGCGGGAAGATCGAGTTCGCGACCGACCACGAAGAGTACTTCGGCGAGGTGTGCGACGGATTCGCCGCGGACGCGCGCTTCAGGCGCGTCGATCCGATGCCGCGGCCGAAGGAGGTGTGGACGGAGTTCGAGGAGATGTTCCGCGAGCAGGGGCTGCCGATCCACGCCGCCGCGTGGGAGGCGCTCGCCGGCGACGACGCGCCGCTTGAGCCGCTCACGGTGCCGCTGGAGGCGGAGCCGCGCGAAGGGGTGGCGAGGCGCGCGCCGCGCGCGGAGCGGGAAGAAATGGCTTCAAACGACAACCAACGCAAACAACGGAAGGAGCAGCAGTAAATGGCACTCTTGGCAAGTTCGCTGATAGACGGGTTCGCGAAGTCGAACTTCATGGGGCAGGGCATCGTGCTCGCGCAGCTCGCGGGGTCGGTCCTGATGGTGGCCGCCGTGATCGGCAAGTGGAGGACCTTGCTCGCGTACGCGCACGCGACGCGGCGGTTCCTGCGCGACTTCTCCACCTGCGGCGATGTGCTCGAATACTACCTGCAGCGGCGTCCGAACGTCCGCACCGGCGTCGAGGGCATCTACAAGGAGACGTGCGAGCGGCTCCTCAAGCTGCTCACGCCCGACGTCCGCTCGCTGCTCGTCGGCCGCCAGTCTGAGGGCGCGGCGGCGCTCACGGCGCGCGAGATCGAGCTGGTGCGCGGCACCTGCGAGCACGTGCTCGACGAGGAGGAGATCAGGATCGGATACGGAATGGGGCTCATCTCCACCGTTGTTGCGCTCGCGCCGATGCTGGGCCTGCTCGGCACGGTGTGGGGCGTACTCGACGCGTTCGCGGAGATGGGCGCCGCCGGCAGCGCCAACCTCGCGACAATCGCGCCGTCGATTTCCGCCGCGCTGGTGACGACGGTGGTCGGCCTGCTCGTCGCCATCCCCGGCATGGCGGCGTTCACCCGCCTGAACGCCCTGATCCGCGCCATCAGCGCCGACATGGAGGGCTTCGCCGACGAGCTCATCGGGCGCATTGCCTGCGAGTTCCAGGGAAGGGGGGCTTGAGGCGATGTCGATGCGGCGCAGAGCTCGCGCAAGGCGCGAGGGGTCGAAGGCCGAGATCAACATGAACTCGCTCATCGACCTCACCTTCATCCTGCTGGTGGTGTTCATCGTCACGCTGCCGACGCTGGAGCAGTCGATCCACGTGCTGCTGCCGGTCGGCAAGACCGAGAAGGCGCAGAACGACAAGAAGAAGAACTTCTCCATCACCGTCGATTCCGTCGGCAAGCTCTTCATCGGCGAGGCGCCGGTCACGATGGAAGACCTCAAGGCGCGGCTTGCGAAGGCGGTCGCCGACGATCCCGACGTCAGCGTGCTGGTTCGCGGCGACGTCCGCGTCGGCTACGGTGACGTCTACGAGGTGGTCAAGGTGGCGAAGGACGCGAACGTGCGCCACCTCGGCCTCGTCAGCAAGGAGAACTGAGGACCAGCCGGACGATGGAACTTTGGAGGCCAGAGAGCTGCGGACAGAACGAGCCCAAGGTGCTGGGCGCCGCCAACTTGTGCATCGCGGTCGCGCTGCACGTGGCGCTCTTCGCCGGCTTCTGGGTCTTCGCGGTCTTCCATGGTCTCTTCGACAAGGAGGAGGAAATCATCCCCATCGACCTGACCGTGGTGGTGGTCGAGAACCTCGACGGCAAGGAGGACGAACCTCCGCCGCTGAAGAAACCGGAGCCGCCGCCCCCGCCGAAGCCCAAGCCCAAGCCGAAACCGGCGGTCAAGAAACCTGATCCGCCGAAGGAGCTCGAGAAAATCGTCACCAACGTGGTGGCGAAGGCCGAGAAGAAGAAAGAGGAGCCCAAGAAGCCGGAGAAGCCGGAGAAGACGGCGAAGGAGCTGCGCGAGGAGCGGATAAAGCAGATGCGCGAAAGGGCTAAGGTGGTCGACAAGACGACCATCGTCAAGGAGCCGACCAAGCCGCAGCCGAATGGCCGCACTGACAAGAAGACACTTTCCGACGCCGAAATCGCCAAGCTGCTCAACCAGGGATACAAGCCGGGCAAGTCGACCAATCTCGCCTCCAATGCCGAGCAGCTGGCCTATTCTCTGATCAAGGAGGCGTTTGAGCGGAAGTGGGATGTTCCGCCGTGGACCGACACCTTGAAGCCGATGACTATCCGGGTGTGGTTCGGCGGCGGCGGCAGAATTGTCGCCCACAAGATCGAGAAGAGCTCTGGCGACATCCGGGCGGACCAGTCGCTCAAGGCCGCCGCCGAGCGCGTCGGTGCGATACCGGCGTTGGCACCGGAGTTCATCGAGAAATACCGCAAGAACGGCGTGCCGGTGCAGTTTACGGTCAAGCCGCATTGATGACGCGATGGAGGTATGATGAATTTCGCGGGATGTTTTCTGCTGGCGGCGATTGAACTGACCGGGGTCACGGGCGGCGAATTGCGGGCGCGCGCGTTCTTCGACGCCAACAACGTGAAGGTAGGGGATCCGCTCGTCCTTACCGTCGACTTCATCGGCGAGGCCGACTTCCGCAACCTGCATCCGCCGGCGCTCTCCAAGGCGGTCTCGCCGAAGGACTGGAAGCTGGACGACGTGAGCGCCAAGACCGACACCTACCGCGACGCGCGGCGGCTAACCTACCGGGTGCGGCCGATGCGCGAGGGCGTGCTCTGGTTCCCGGGACTGGAGTTCTCCTATCGCGGAACGGACGGCTCCGAGCGGATGGTGCGCTCGAACGAGATCCCCGTGCACGCGAAGCGCGGCGCCGAGGTGGTGGTGGTGGGAATGGGCGAGGACTTCAATGAAATGCCGCGGCCGGCGGAGCTGGTGACCGAGCTCGGATCGGTGCCGTGGGGAACGGATGCCGCGGCAGTTGGCGAGGACGCCCTCTTCGCCTGGCGCAAGGCGTGCACAAAGCCGACGGCGGACGCCTTCAGGGAGTTCGACTTCCCCGAGGCGCGTCTCAACGAGGCGCGCTGCGCCATCCTCGCCGGCGAATGGTCGCGCGCGCTTTCGGTGCTGCGCTCGCTCGAGTGGCGCATTGGCCAGACGCCGGAGGTGGAGCGGGACATCGTCGCCGCGCTCGCGGTCAGGTACGAGAATCCGGCCGTGGAGCTGCCGGTCTGGCGCCAGGTGCTGCGTCCGCTTCTCAGGTACGCCTGGGCAGGCCGCCTCGCCGTCGTCGCCGGCGTGCTTGCCGCGCTCGCGTTCGCCTTCTGGCTTTTCGGGCGCATCGTCCGCGCGCTCGCGTGCGTGGCGCTCCTTGCCGCGCTGCTCGTCCCCGCGCAGTCCCGTGCCGGGGACGTCTTCGAGCAAATGGATCGGCAGATCCGCGAGATGGAGGAGCGGATGCGCCAGATGCGCGCTGGCTTCGGCGGACTGGGGCTCTTCGAGAAGGAGGAGGTGGAACCGGTGCGGGTGGTCGCCTCGGTCTCGGCCAGCAAGGCCCGCCCGACGGTCGGCGAGTCGTTCGAGTTCATCGTTTCGCTGGACGCGCCCGCAACGGTGACGCTCTCGAACGTGCGCGTCTCGCCGTCGGAGTCGTTCGGGATCAAGGTGACTGGCAAGGTGCGCGTGCTCACGGATGCCAAGAGCGCCAATCCCTCCAACGTCGTCAAGCGCCTGGCGATACCGGTGAGGTACGACGTTCCTTTCCGCGGGCGCGTCTCGTTCGGCGTGGACGGCATGGCCGCGGGGCGCGTTGCGCGCGGCGGGCGCTTCTCGATGTCGTTCTCCCGCTCGTTCCACGCCGACGCGCCGGCGATCGCGCTGGAGATCGCGCCGCCGCCGTCGGCCGGGCGGCCCGACGGCTACGCTGGCGTCGTCTCGGAGGGCCTGCGTATCCACGAGCTCTGCGACATCCTGACGGTGGAGACGAACGACGTCGTCTGCATCACCTACCGGATGTACCCGACGAACGGCTATGTGCCGCGGTCGTACATGCCGCCCGGATCGGCATTCGAGCTGTCGCGCAACGAGAACGGCAGCACCATCGAGTACCGCCGGTTCTTCGTGGCTGACGGCGCGCCGAAGACGCCGTTGGTCAAAGTGGTCTACTTCGACCCGCGCACGCAGTCCTACAAGACCGCCGCCGCCGGCGGCACGGCGCTCAAGTACAAGCCCCCGTCCCCATAGCCGCTAACGACGATTGGCGGTTGAACGTTTTTGGCGCGGCGTGCATTGTGTAGATTGGAGATGGAAATATACGAAGAGATTCGGGCAGACCGCGAGCTGGGCGCCAGGCGCCTGGTGGCGGAGTACCGTCCGCGCCTCGAGGCCGCCGCCAGGATGCTCTGCCAGGACGCCCACGAGGCCGAGGACCTCGTGTTCCGTGCCTTCGAGCGCGCCATCGAGCGGATTGACGACTTCCGTCCCACCGGCTCGTTCTACTACTGGGTCTACACCATCCTCCTCAACTTCCACCGCATGGACCTGCGCCGACGCGCTGCGAGGAAGGAGACCGTAGTCCCGAACGACGAGCTGCCCGAGGTTGAGGACAAGTCGCCGAATCCGCTCGAGGAGTTCGCCTTCCGCGGCAGCGCCGAGGCGGTGCGCACGGCGGTGAGGAAGCTGCCCGAAAACTACCGCGAGGTCGTGGTGCTGCGCTATTTCGAAGACCTCTCGACGCCGGAGATCGCCAAGATCGTCGGCATCCCCGAGGGCACGGTCCGCAGCCGCCTCCACTACGCGAAGGACGCGCTCTACGACATGCTCTGCGGCACCGAGCTGTCGCCGGACTTCGCCGACCGCCTGGTGCGGGCGACGCGTCCGCGCAACTCGTGGCTCTTCCGCCACAGCTGGACCGCCTGCTTCGCCGCGTTTCTCTCGCTCGCCACGCTTGCCGCGGGCACGGTCGCCGTGCTCCGATCCGGGGACGAGGCTCCGGTGGCGGCGTCAGCCGCGGCGGTGGTCGACGCCGGCGGCGGGCTGCGGCGCACGGTGGGCGGCATCTCGACGTTCTCGCCGGAGGCGGACGACGTCGACCGGTCGATTGAGCGCGGACTTAAGTTCCTTGCGTCGAAGCAGCTGCCGAGCGGGGCGTTTCCGGGGCAGTACGGCGATTCCGCCGCGATTCCCGCGCTCGTCGGCATGGCGTTCCTCTCGAAGGGGCATCTGCCCGGGAGCGAGCCATACGGCGCGGTGGTGGAGAACTGCGTCGACTACGTGATCGACTGCGCGGACATGGGGCCGCAGGCAAAGTTCAGGGGCTATATGGGCCTGAAGGGGAACGGGCGCATGTACGCCCACTCGATTGCGACGCTGTTTCTCTCCGAGGCGAGCGGCATGGTGGATCCCACCCGCCAGGCGCGCATCGACGCAGTGCTGCCGCATGCGGTGAAGGTAATCATCGACGCGCAGAACCAGCGCAAGTCCAATCCGGTGCACCTCGGTGGCTGGCGCTACACGCCCGACGCCCATGACAGCGACCTCTCGTGCAGTGGCTGGGCGCTGATGGCGCTGCGCAGCGCAAGGCTCAACGGCGCGGCGCTGCCGGACGACGCGATCGAGAAGGCGGTGCTCTACATCAAGCGCTCGCAGCGCCAGAGCGACGGTGCGTTCAGCTACCAGGGCAACTCCGGCAACTTCGGCGAGACTCTCTCCGGCGCGGCAATCCTCTGCATCGAGCTCTGCGGCCACCACCTCGACCCCGACGCGCTCAAGGGCGCCCAGTTCGTCCGCAGGACTTTCCGCCGCGCGCTAGCCGGCGGCAACAACGCCTTCTACGGACTCTACTACACGGCGCAGGGGCTCTTCCAGCTCGGCGGCGAGGCGTGGGCGGAGTTCGAGCCGTGGATGTACGAGACCTACTTCAAGAAGCAGCAGCCCGACGGCTCGTGGAACGGCGAGATCGGGTCGGTCTACTGCACTTCGATGGCGGTGCTGGCCTTTACGGTGCCATACCGCATGTTGCCAATCTACCAGCGCGACGAGACCGTCGACGCGGACGAAACAGGAGAGGAGAACAGGAAATGAACGAAAGACTCAACGAAGGCGACGTAAGTCGCGTCGAGACGCTGCACGCGAAGTGCGCGGAGATCCGGCGGGAGCTCGCTAAGCGCGTGGTCGGCCAGGAGGAGATGATTGACCAGGTGCTGACCGCGGTGTTCGCGCGCGGGCATGCGCTCCTCACTGGCGTCCCCGGACTTGCGAAGACGCTGCTCGTGCGTACGCTCGCCGAGGTGATGGACCTCGGCTTCGGCCGCATCCAGTTCACGCCCGACTTGATGCCGGCCGACGTCACCGGAACCGAGGTGCTGGACGAGGACCGCGCGACCGGCAGGCACGTCTTCCGCTTCGTGAAGGGTCCGGTGTTCACCAACCTGCTGCTCGCCGACGAGATCAACCGCACTCCGCCCAAGACCCAAGCCGCGCTCCTGGAGGCGATGCAGGAGCACTGCGTCACCGTCGGCGGCGAGACGCGCCCCCTGCCGGAGCCGTTCTTCGTGCTCGCCACCCAGAACCCGATCGAGCAGGAGGGCACCTATCCGCTTCCCGAGGCGCAGCTCGACCGCTTCTTCTTCAACATCAAGGTCGACTACCCGTCGCGCGCCGAGGAGTGCGAGATAATCCGCCAGACGACTGGCGAGGACGGCGCCGCGCCGGCCAAGGTGCTTTCGGCGGCGGAGATCGTCGAGCTCCAGTCGGTGGTGCGACGCGTGCCCGCCGCCGACCACGTCGTCGAGTACGCCGCCGACCTGGTGCGCGCGACGCGTCCGAAGACGCCCGAGGCGCCGGAGTTCGTGAAGGAGCTGGTCAGCTGGGGCGCGGGCCCGCGCGCCGGCATGGCGCTCGTCACCGCGGCGAAGGCGCGCGCCGTCCTCAACGGACGCGCCTACGCCACCACCGCCGACGTGAAGTGGGCGGCGCTGCCGGTGCTGCGCCACCGCATCGCCACCACCTTCAACGCCGAGGCCGCTGGCGTCACCACCGACGACGTGGTGAAGCGCCTCCTCGACCACGTGCAGGGGCACGAGGAGCTGGACGTCTAAAGTTCGCCTGGCGGACGGAGATGGCGTTGCCTGGATACATGAAGTGGCTGCCGGACGCGGCGCTGGGGAAGCTCGCCAGGATCGAGTTCCTCGCGCACGGCGCCGTCGACGGCTTCATCGCCGGGCGCCACAAGAGCGCCAGGAAGGGCGCCAGCGCCGAGTTCGCCGAGCACCGCGCTTACGTCGCGGGCGACGACCCGCGCACCCTCGACTGGCGCCTCGCCGCGCGCCGCCAGCGCCTCTACGTCAAGCAGTACGTCGACGAGACCAACCTGCGCGCGACGATCGTCCTCGACGCCTCCGGCTCGATGGGCTACCGCGGGCGCGCCGCGGCTGGCGGCCTCTCGAAGCTCGAGTACGGCCAGTACGTCGCCGCGTCGCTCGCCTACCTGCTCGTCAACCAGCAGGACGCCGTGGGCTTCGCCTCCTACGACACGGCTGTCCGCGACTTCGTCCCCGCCAAGGCCGAGCCCTCGCAGGTGCGCTGCATCCTGGAGCGGCTCGACGCGCTGAAGCCCGGCGGCGAGACCGACATGGCCGGCGTCCTCCACGAGATTGCCGAGCGCATCCCGCGGCGCAGCGTCGTCTTCGTGGTCAGCGACTTCTTCGCGGACGCCAAGGAGCTCCTCCGGGCGCTCCACCACCTGCGCTTCCGCCGCCACGAAGTAATCGCCATCCAGGTCTGCGACCACGACGAGCTGACGTTCCCGTTCGAGCGCGCCTGCCGCTTCGAGGACCTGGAGACCCGCCAGTTCATCGACGTCGACGCCCGCGCCCTGCGCAAGGACTACCTCGCGCGCCTCGGCGCCCACTTCGCCGAGCTTTTGCGCGGCTGCGGCGAGATGCGCGTCACCCACGAGCGCGTCGACACCTCGCGTCCGTTCCACGAGGCGCTCGCCGACATCCTGGTGCGCTACCGCCGCGCCGCAGGAGGGGGAAGGTGATGTCGTTCTTCGCCCCGTGGATGCTCCTTGGCCTCGCCGCCGCCGCGGCGCCGGTCATCCTGCACATCCTGCGACGGCGCACCGCCGACCGCGTGCCCTGGGGCGCGTGGATGTTCCTCGCCGACTCGCTCAGGCGCCGCCGCCGCCGGCTCGTGCTCGAGGACGTGGTGCTGCTCGTCCTGCGCACGCTCGTCCTTGTCCTCGCGGCAATCGCGTTCGCGCGTCCGTTCCTCCCCGAGCTGCACTTCTTCGGCGGCGCCGGGATGGACAAGGACGTCGTCCTGGTGGTCGACGCCTCGGCCTCGATGAGGCTTAGCGACCCGTCCGGGCGCACCGCCTTCGACCGTGCGATCGAGGAGGCGCGCTCGCTGGTGGAGGACTCGCCGAAGGGTACGGCGTTCGGCATTGTCGTCGGCGAGGGCACGCCCGTCATTCTCACTCCGTCGCCGATCTCCGCCAAGCGCGAGGTGCTGGAGTTGCTCGACTCGCTTAAGCCCGGCGACGACGCGATGGACGCGCCGCGTTCGCTGGCTGCGGCCGGCGAGGTGCTTGTCGGCGGCGCGAACCCCGCGAAGGAGGTGGTGGTGCTCGGCGACGGCCAGGCCTACGGCTGGCGCTGCGGCGACGAGGCGGAATGGAAGCGCGTGGAGCGCATCTTCGCGCGCTTCCCGCGCCGGCCTCCGGTCGTGTGGCGCACCTTCGAGCGGCCCGGCGACGTCAGGAACGCCGCCATCGCCGCCGTCCGCCCGAGCCGCCGGGTGATCGGGACCGACCGCCCCGCTGCGTTCTCCGTGACCGTCGTCAACGCCGGCTCGGTGCCGTTCTCGCCCGGCGACGTGGTGATGCGCGTCGACGGCGCCGAGGCGGCGCGTGCGCCGGTCGGCCAGATCCTCCCCGGCCTCGCCCGCACGTTCGAGTTCTCCCACGCCTTCGCGAAGCCCGGCCGCCACGAAGTGGTGACGTCGCTCGACGCCGCCGACGACATCGCCTCCGACTCCACTGTCTCCAACGCCGTCGACGTCGTCGACGCGCTCGACGCGCTGCTG
Source organism: uncultured bacterium (assembly GCA_902800055.1). GTDB lineage: Bacteria > Verrucomicrobiota > Kiritimatiellia > RFP12 > UBA1067 > UBA1067. The sequence continues at coordinate 23,280 of CADCCW010000005.1, read as the reverse complement.
GTCAACGGACGGCCGTCGGCGCGCGGGTTCGACCGCCCGACCGCCTTCCTCGAGGCCGCGCTGCGCCCCGAACTGAAGGGCACCAACGCCGTCTTCCTCGTCAAGCCGCGCACGGTCCGCGCGGTCGAGCTCGAGAACCCCGCCGTCTTCTCCGGCGTCGAGGCGGTGGCGCTCTGCGACGTGCCGTTCCTCTCGCCGCGCGCAGTGCAGAACCTCTCGAAGTGGGTCGGCGGAGGCGGCGGGCTCGTTGTCGTCCCCGGCGAGCGCGCCCAGGCGTCCTTCTACACCAACGAGCTCTTCGCCGCGGCGTGGACGAACTGGAACCACGTCCTTTCGGACGTCGCCTTCGAGGGCGCGCCGGTCTCCGGCCGCGCCGAGTTCGACGAGTCCGCTCTCAGGAAGGGCGTCGACGTCGCCGCGCGCTTCTCCGACGGCGCGCCGGCGGTCTTGTCCGCCGCGTTCGGCAAGGGGCGCACCGTGGTCACGGCGCTGCCGTTCGACCTGAAGTGGACGACCTTCCCGGCCCGTCCTCTCTTCGTGCCGTTCGCGCACGAGCTCGTCTACTCGGTCGCGGCCACGAACTCCGTCTCCGCGGCGGTCGACACGCGCTGGCGCTCGCGCGAGGGCGAGCTCAAGCCGCTCACGCAGGACGAGCTCGACACCCTGGCCGTCTCGGTCGACCTCGGCTTCGCGCGCAGCCTCGACGACCTGATGGCCGCCGTCGTCGGCCGCAGCTTCGGCGTCGAGATCTGGCGTCCGTTCGCCGTCCTCGCGCTCGTCCTGCTCCTCGCCGAGATGCTGCTCTGCCGGCGGATCGACGCCGAGCGCGGCGGCCACGTCCCCTCGCTCCCCCGCGCCGCGCTCCGCGCCGTCGCGCTCCTCTCGCTCCTCTGGATGCTTGCGCACGTCTCCTGGACCCACGACGTCACCCGCAGCCTGCACCGCCGCGTCGCGGTGTTCGCCGACCGCTCGCTCTCGATGCAGCGCGCGGACGCGGGAGCGGGCGAGGACGGCGTCCAGGCGACGCGCTACGCCGCGGCGACGAACATCGCCGCCGGGATCGAGGAACGGCTTCTGGGCAGGTACGACGTGGAGCCGTTCGAGTTCGGCGACCGGACAACCGACTTCTCCGCCGCGCTTGAGCTCGCCCTCGCGCGCATTCCGTCCGAGGAGCTCGCCGGCGCGGTGTTCGTGACCGACGGCCGCGACACGTCGGACGCCGGGCCATCGGCCGCGGCGCGGCGTTTCGCCCGGCTCGGCGCCAAGGTCTCGAGCGTCGTCGTGGGCAATCCCACCAACCGCACGGACGCCGCGGTCGAGGCGCTCTCCGTGGCCGAGAACGTCTTTCTCGGCGACAAGGTGCGCCCGGTGGCGCGCATCCGCGCGGACGGGCTCAAGGGCCGGCGCATCGTCGTGAAGCTGATGGAGGGCGAGGAGACCCTGGACCGCCGCGAGCTCGACGTGGACTCCGACGCCTGGACGAAGGACGTCCGCTTCGTCCACGACCCGGGTGGGAAGGGCGTCAGGGGCTACCGCGTCGCGATCGAGCCGCCGGAAGGCGACCTCGAGCCGCGGAACGACGAATGGCCGTTCGAGGTCTCGGTCTCCGACGACCGCACCAACGTGCTTGTCGCCGACCGCCGTCCGCGCTGGGAGTTCCGGTACCTGCGCAACCTCTTCTTCGCCCGCGACAAGTCGGTCCACCTCCAGTACGTGCTCGCCGAGCCGGACAAGCTGGCGGGCGGCGCTCCGGCGAACACGGCGCCGGCGGACGCGACGCGTCCCTTCGGCGAGGCCGAGGCCGGCGCGCTGCCGAAGACCCGCGACGACTGGCGCAAGTTCGACGTGATCGTGCTCGGTGACCTCGGGCGCGACGTGCTGACGGACGAGGTCTGCGAGGACATCCGCTACTGCGTCGAGGAGCGCGGCGCGCTGCTCGTGCTGACCGCGGGTGAGCGGCACATGCCTTACGACTACGCCGCGGGCCCGCTGTCCGGGCTCCTGCCGCTCGCCCTGACGAACGAGTCGGGCGCCGTGTCCGCCCGCTGGGTCGCCGCGAAGACGCCGTTCGCGCTGACCCCGTCCGGCCGCGGCCACCCGGCGACCGCGGTCTCGTCGTCGCCGTCCGAGAACGAGCGCGTCTGGGGCTCGCTGCCGCCGGCGCACGGAAGGGTGGAGGGCGTGGCCGCGAAGCCCGGCGCGGAGGTGCTGCTCTTCGCTGGCGACTCCACCGCCCTCGCCGCGCCGCTTCTGACCGTGCGCGGGGCCGGCCGCGGCAAGGTGGCGTTCTTCTCGACCGATGAGACGTGGCTCCTGCGCTACCGCCACGGCGACACCTACCACCACCGCTTCTGGGGCAACGTGCTGCGCTGGGGGGCAGGCGAGAAGCTGCGCGACGGCAACCAGCGCGCCCGCGTCGGCACCGACTCGCTCCGCTGCCTGCCGGGCGAGACGGTGAAGCTGATGGCGAGGTTCTCGGACAAGGACTTCATGCCGGTCGCCGGGGCGAAGGCCAAGGCCGAGGTGAAGCTGCCCGACGGCTCGCTGCGCACGGTCGACCTCGTCGAGAGGCCCGGCGCGAACGGAATCTACGAGGCGGAGTTCGACGCCACCGAGAAGGAGGGCGGATACGAGGCGACGGTCTTGGCGCCGGAGGTGGAGGAGCTGCTCGGCGACGAATGGCCGCGCCCGCTCGCCACCCGCTTCGCCGTCGACCGCGGCACCGCGCCGGTCGAGTACGCGCGACCGTCGGCCGACGATGCCGCGCCGAAGGCGATGGCGCGGCTTACCGGCGGCTCGGTGTTCGCCGCGGGCGACGACCTCTCGGAGCTGGACGACGCCTTCGGCGCCGGCCGCAGCGAGATCGTCGAGCGCGTCGACGACGCGGTGTGGGACCACCCGGCCGGGCTCGTCCTCCTGGCGCTGGCGCTGATCGCCGTCTGGACGCTGAGGAAACGGAGGGGTCTCGCATGATCGCAATGCCCGACAAAGTCAAGTCGCTGCTCGACGCGTCGGTCCGGCGCGTCCGGCGCATCTACCTGCTGCGCGGAATCGCGGCGACGCTGGCCGCGGCGATTGCGGCGACGCTGGCGGCGATGTCCGTCGACGCCTGCTTCACGCTCTACTCCGATGCCGCGCGCTGGCTGCTCTCCGCCGCGCTCTACGCCTGCGTCCTCGCGGCGGCGTGGCTCTTCCTCGCGCGCCCGCTCTCGCGTCGGCTCGACGCGCGGCGGATGGCGAAGATCCTCGACGCGCGCCACCCAGAGCACGAGGAGTGCCTCACGACTCTGGTCGAGCTCGTGGACTCCGCCGCGTGCGGCGACGGGCGGCCTGGCTTCTCCGAGGCCTTGGTTGGCATCCTCTCCGCCAAGGCCGCCGCCGCGGCCGCGGCAGTCGACGTGGAGCGCGAGTTCACTTCCCGCACAATCATCCGGCGGCTGAAGGCGCTGGGCGCGATCGCGCTGCTGCTCCTCCTCTCCTTCGTGCTTGCGCCGCATCTCGCGGGACGGCTCTTCGTGCGCGCGGTCGCGCCGTGGGTCGACGTCGGCAACCTCTACTCCGGCGACATCGCCGTGAAGCCGGGCGACGTCGTCGCGCTCGCCGGCACGGTCGTGCGCATCGAGGCTGCCGTCGCCGACGGCCTCCACTACGCGCCGAGCATCCGCATCTCGCGCCGCACCGCGCTCGGCTGGGGCGAGGAGTTCGCCGACGAGATGAAGGACGGCGTCTACGAGGCAATCGCGGACCTCTCCGAGCCGGAGTGGCGCTACCGGGTGAGCGCGGGGCCCGCGGTCACGCGCCACTACACCGTGCGCGTCTGCGAAATGCCGCGGTACGAGTCGTTCACGGCGCGCATCGACTACCCCGCCTACACCGGCCGCTCGCCGAGCGTGGTCTCCAACGACGACGTGTCCGCCATGGAGGCGGTCGAGGGCTCGCGCGTCTTCTTCGCGCTCGATCTCGGCGGCCGCGCGGTGAAGGCGTCGCTGCGCGTCGACGGCCGCCCGGCCGACGCCCACGAGATGGTCTCCAACCGCGTGTCGTCCTGGACGCTCGACCTCGTCAGCGAGGAGGGCTTCGCCGCGCCGCGCCGCGGCGGACAGCTCAGGAGCTTCCTCGACACCCCGCCGACCGTGGTCGTGGAGCGTCCCGCGGCGAAGACCCTGCGCCTCGCGCCGTACGTCAAGTTCCCGCTTGCGGTCTCGGCGAGCGACGACATCGGAGTCGCCGGCGCGGTGCTGCGCTGGCGGGCGGGCGGCGGCGGCTGGCGTGAGCTGCGGCCGCTGGCGTCGTTCGCGAAGACCGGCGCCTCGCTCTGGAAGGGGGCGGACGAGATCGACCTCTCCACCCTCGATCTCTCGGGCGTGCGCACCGTCGCGTTCGACGTCGTGGTGCGCGACTGCTTCCCCGTCGAGCGCGGCGGCCCCCACGCCGCCACGTCGACGCCGGTCGTGGTGCAGCTCGAGATGAACGCCGCGAGCCCCGACATGCAGAGCCTTTCCGAGGAGGCCGCCGCCGCGCGCAGGCTGCTGGAGGAGGCGCGTCGGCGGCTCTCCGACGCGGTCCGCCAGGCGAATCTGGCGAAGGACCAGATCCGCCGCGAGCAGAAGGTGAGGGAGAACGCCGACCGGGCCGTTGAGAACGCAGTGCACGAGGCGTCCGAGGCGCGCCGCCGCGTCGACGAGCTCGAGGAGCGGCTTCGCGAGGACCGGCGCTTCGAGCCGATCGCCGACATGCTCAAGTCGGTGCGCGAGGAGAAGCTCACCCCGGCGCAGGAGCGGCTGGAGTCCGCACAGTTCGACGAGGTTTCCCGCCGCGCCGACGCGCTCGAGGCAGCCGCCGCAGAGATGCGCGAGGCGATGGACGCCCTGCAGAAGATGAACGCGCCGCTCAGCGAGCGCGTGCAGCGGCTGGAGAACTTCGAGAAGACCAGGGACCTCGCGGCCCGCCAGGAAGCCCTTGCCCGCGCCGCCGATGACATCGTCCGCGAACAGCCCACCGACGCCAACAAGCTCGAGGCGTGGAAGCGCATGGAGACGGCGGCGGCGATGCAGGCGAACGACCTCGCGCGGAAGGTCCCGGACGGCGACCTCGACTCCGCGCGCCGGAAGATGTCCAGGGCCACCGAATTGATGGACGAGCTCAAGAGCCGGCTGCAGACCGCCGCGAACAGGAACCTCAGTGAAGACAAGAAGGCCCAGGCGCTCGAAAGGCTGGAGAGCGAGCTCTCCCGTCGCCGCGACGAAGCGCTCGCCAAGGCCGTCGCCGCCGAGAAGGAGGCGGAGAGGAAGATCGCCGACGCCAGCGCGAACGGCGACGCCAAGGCGCGCGAAGAGCTTATGCGCCAGGCCGCCGCCGCGCAGGCCCGCGCCGAGGACCTCCTGGAGCAGGCAGAGGCGGGAGAGGCGGCCAAGGAAGCCCAGCACGCCGCGACCGAGGAAAGGAAGGGCGCGATGTCGGCCGACAGCGCCAAGAACGACGCCGTCGCCAGCCAGTCCGAGGCAAGGAAGGCGGCCGAGGCGGAGCTCGCCGCGCGCGAAAAGGCCCGCGCCGAGCCGTCACAGCCAGCCAATCAGTCGCAGTCTTCGGAACAGTCGCAATCTTCGGCGTCGTCGCAGTCCTCCGAGCAGTCGCAGTCTTCTGAGCAGTCACAGTCTTCTGAGCAGTCGCAGTCTTCGGAACCGTCGCAGTCAGACGCGCCGGCAGATTGCCGCGGCAGTGCCGTTGGCGCGAAGGCGGCGGAGGCGGCGGAGGCGATGCGGCGCGAGGCGGCGCGGCAGGCGAAGGCGCTGGGCATGCCCGAGGAGCAGCAGTCGTCGGGGCAGTCGCAGGGCGAGATGGAGTCCATAGGACAGTCTGGCGAGGAGTCGCAGTCCGGCGGCGGCGGAGTGGCGGCGGAGATTTCGGAACTTGCGCGCAAGCTGGAGCGCCATGATGACCCGGAGGCGGCGCGGCAGCTGCTGGAGCGCCTGGGTTGGTTCAAGATCAAGGGTGCGGCGAAGGACGGCCTGGGCGAGCGCGACCTCAAGGACATCCCCGCCGAATACCGCGAGCTCGTCCGCAGCTACTTTCTGAAACTCGCCGAATAGCGCGGCGACCTAAGTGTGGCGCTTGCGCCAGCTGCGCATGGAAAGGCCAGTCGTCTGCTTGAACAGGCGCTTGAAGAACGGCTCGGAGGCGTAGCCGCAGAGTGCCGGGATTGCGCCAATCGCCTGGCGGGGGTTGGAGAGAAGCTCGAATGCGCGCTCCATCCGCATTGAATTGACCTCGTCGTGGATCGAATGGCCCGTCGCCTCGCGGAACCTGAGGTCGGCAAGCCGCCGGGAACAGCCCATCACCTCGACGACGTCGGCGCTCTTAAGGCCATGGTCGAAGGCATGGTCCTTGATGAAGGAAAGGGCCTTGGTCACCCGCGGATCGTCCTTGGCGAGCCAGCGGCTCGACTCGCGTCGGACGATTCTCACCGGTCCGTAGACGACGAGCCGCGGCGCCTTGCCTTCGATCGCCTCGGCGAGCAGTTGCGCCACCTGGTAGCCGGCGTTCTCGAAATCCGGCAGCACGCTTGTGAGCGTCGGCTGCGTGTTCTCGCAGATGAGCGGATCGTTGTCGATGCCGACGACCAGCAGGTCCTTGGGCACTTTGAGTCCGCACGCGCGCGCCTCGAACAGGACCTGCTGCGCGACCATGTCGTTGGCGCAGAGGACGCCGCATGGACGCGGCAGGCTCGACAGCGACCCCGTCCAGCGCAGATAGGAGCTCCCGGCCTTGCGGACGGCGGCGGCAAACGCCTTTTCGCGCTCGTCCGACCAGAAGGCCGGCTTCTTCCAGGGAACGTAGGTGAAGTTCTTCACCTCGGCCGCCAGCAGTTCGGCGGCGGCGCACCGTGCACTTGCGGCGGAATCGTGGATCACGAGCGAATGGCCGCCGCCGCGCCGACGCGGCGGACGCTGGTCGAGGAATGCGAGCGGCGTGCGGCCAAAGATGCGCGTCGGCTCCCTGCCGGCGGCGAGTCCTCGGTCGACGATGCAGCCGATTGGCTGCCAGATCTTCAGCATCGTGCGGACCGCGGCGGGCGACGAGTTCGCCTCCACGACCTGCACCTGCCAGCCCGCTTCCCGGGCGAAGCGGTAGACGCCGGTCAGCTTGTCACGCCACGACTTTTGGGTGGTCGACTGGAAGAAGAGAACGAGTGAGTCCATATTGGCGCGTAGTATATCATATCCATTGCCGAATCGGCTATGTTTTTGTTTTGAAATGTGTAGTATATGCCAATGCGGTTCGTGGTATAATACGCCGCATAAGAGGAAAGGAATGTTATGACTCATATGACGACCTGGAAGATTCTGAAGTGTGCGGCCGCGCTTGGCGCTCTGGCATTGGCCGGCGCGGCGCCTGCGGCGGAGGAACTGCCAGACGGCATGGTACGGATCAGCTGCATCAAGTCGACGGGGACGCAGTACATCGACACGGGGCTCAAGCTCCATACGCCGTCGGACACCGTCCTCATGCGCTTCCGTCCGATGGCGCCGACGAGCGGAGCCGGCGGCGTCCTCTTCGGCAACCGCGTGTTGGCTACGTCGAAGTGCTTCATTGCGCACTACAACAACTACTACACCGACTTCTACATCACTATTGACAACTCGTCGTATCAGAACAACCGCTGGGGCGCAAACGCCGCCGTGGTCGGGACTGGCTTCTCCGGCAAGATGCTGGACATCTCGGCGTCCATCACCGGGATCACGGTCAAGGTCGACGGCGTCGCCAGCTTCGCCAGGCCGCAGAACCAGGACGTCTTCGAGACAGTCGGCACTTGCACGGTGCTGAAGGGCGTGGCCGTCTCCGGCGGCACGCTGCCAAGCGAGTACGGCGTCACCGGCGAGCTGTACTCGTTCTCGATCGTCAGCAACGGCGTGACGCTCATCGACCTTGTGCCGGCGAAAAGCGGCGAGACGGTCGGGATGTTCGACCTCGTGTCGCGGCAGTTCTTCGGGAACGCGGGGACTGGGGCGTTCACCCCCGCAACCGAGACGGTCGAGGTCATGTCGTCGTCGCGGTATGGCATTGTCGATCCGGCGGTTGGCGTGACGTCGGTCAGCAACGCCGAGTCCTGCGTCTTCACCGCCGCGACGGGGACTGACGGGCCGGGGCAGAAGCGGTCGGCGCCGGCCTTCCATACCGTCGAGCGCCGCGCTTTCGGTGCAAGCTCGTTTTCCCCGCCAGTCACGAACTACAGTGCGACCTATGTGCATACGCTGGGTCTGGCCGAAGCGACGCGCCTGACGTGGTTCTGGCGCGAGGAGAATCTCCTTCAGGTAGGGGTGCCTGCGAATGGCTCTCTGCTGGTCAACGGCGTCAAGGTGCAGGGCGGCGGGGCGTCTGCCTTGCCGTCCGGATACAAGCAGCTTGAATACATCGAGTCGCGGGGCGGCAGTTGGATCGACACGGGCGTCAAGCTGGCGACGCCTTCCGATGTCGTTTCGATGAAATTCACCTTTGCGAACGACTCGGCAAACGACCATGGCGGCGTCGTCTTCGGCAACCGAGTGACCGCGACAGACCGGTGCTTCATCGCGCACTACAACGACTACACGCCGGACGGCTTGGTCGTCACCATCGACAATTCGAGCTATCAGGACAATCGCCTGGTCGTCGGTCAGCGCGGTTTGCGGGATTATCAGGGTGAGACGTTCGAGGTCACGGCGTCGATTGCGGGGATAAGCGCAGTCTGCCGGAAGCGCGGCTTCCAGTGCAGCTTCACGCCGAAGAACCAGGACACCTTCGAGACCGCCGGCACCTGCACGCTGTTCAAGGGCGTCGTCCCCGACGTCTCCGGCGCCACGCTGCCGAACAACAACTGCGCCCCGGGACGGCTGCACCGCTTCGCCGTCAGGCGGAACGGCGCGGCGGTGATTACGCTCGTGCCGGCCAAGAACCCGCAGGGAATCGCCGGGCTCTACGACCTCGAAGGCGGCGCGTTCCTCCGGAGCGAGGGGACCGAGGACTTCCTGCCCGGGCCTGAAGTCAGCGCGATGTGCGATGTGTGGGTGGACAGCGCGTCCCCGGCGACGCTGGAGGCGAAGCCGGCCGACCGCTTCGTCCAGTGGACCGGCGACGTCGCGGACGAGGATCAGGAGGTCAATCCGCTCGTCAAGTCGATCGCGGGCTGGGAGACGATCACGCCGGTATTCACGCCCTGGGCCCCAGGCTCGGTGTACTACCTGCGGTAACTGCGGCAAGGATCCCGGCGGAATTGCCCGCCGCGCCGCCGCGGATAGAAAGTTGTGCGCACAAGCGAGATTTTTGGGCGGCTGATATGCTATAATTCAGCTCAGCCATGGAGACCAAGTATTCATCTGTCCTGAAAACGCTGCTGGACGAGATCCGGGCGGGGAAGTACAGGGACTCGGAGTTTCCGAGTGAAAACATGTCGGCGCGGCGGTTTGCCGTCGGGCGCAAGACGGTCATCAAGGTGTACGACGAGCTGGTGCGGCGCGGGCTCGTCAAGCGCCGCCGCGGCGCCCGCACCGCGCTGACGCGCAAGGCCGCGGGCGAGTTCGGCCGCATCGGACTCATCGTCCACGGCAGCGACTACTGCGAGCTCTTCGCGCCGATCGCGCGCCGCGTCTCCCACCTCTGCCAGCTGAACGGGCTCGCGCTGCTCTTCGCGGACCTCTCTGGCGACGCCGTCGCGCGCCGCATCGACCGGGTCTGCGCCGCGGCGGAGGAGTTCGTCGAGACCGGCGTGAACGGCGTAATCTTCCAGCCGGTCGAGCTGGTAAGGAACGCCGAGGCGATCAACCGCCGGATCCTCGCGGTCTTCGACGCCGCGGGCGTGCCGGTGGTGCTCCTCGACAGCGACATCGTCCGTTCGCCGGAGCGCAGCCGCTACGACCTCGCCGCCGTGAACCACATCGAGGCGGGGCGGCGCATCGGCGAGCATCTCGTCCGCTGCGGCGCGAAGCGCATCGCCTACCTGATGGAGCGCGAGCACGCGCCCTGCGTGCAGGACCGCTACCTCGGCGTCAAGGTCGGCGCGGAGGGGAAGACGGTGAAGGGCGCGGCGGTCTACGCGCGGCCTGACGACGCCGCGGCGATCCGCCGGATCCTGAGGACGCTCCGCCCCGACGCGTTCGCGTGCTACAACGACCGCGAGGCGCGGCTCCTCATCACCACGCTCGCGCAGCTCGGCCGCCGCGTGCCCGAAGACGTCCAGGTGGCCGGCTTCGACGACGTCAACTACGCCACCATCTCCGCGCCGGCGCTCACCACCGCCCACCAGCCCTGCAACGAGCTCGCCGACCTCGCCTTCGGCATGCTCATGTCGCGCATCGACAGCCCCGACGCGCCGCCGCGCGAGACGTTCCTCAGCGCCCCGCTGGTGGTGCGGGAAAGCACGGCGAGCAAGGTTAGACCATTGTGCTGAAGTGGTCTACTTTATGATCACCAAGAACCCTCCGGGTGTCAGCAGCATGGTTTCTGTGCTGGCCGTGACCGCGTAGCCGTTGTCGGCAACCGCCGCGCCATCCGGCGAAATCGCCGCGCTGGGATGCAGGTAGGTCTTGCTGACTTTGTCGTAGAAGCAGACTTCGCCGTTCACGCTGCACGGCAGCAGGTCGAGCGCGAGGTTGGACTGCGCATCCCAGGCGCGGAAATGATAGAACCGCCCCGTGAAGTTGTTGCCATACGAGGTGTTGCCGTAGTGCGACGCAAAGAGCGCCAGGCGCCCGGTGGCAGTGAACTGCGCCACGGATGCCATAATGATCCGTTCGCCATCGACGGACATTCCGGAGGAATCGGTCTCGATGAGGTAGGCGCGGTCTGCCTCCGCCTTGACCGCGGACGAGTTCTGGTTATTTCCAAAGTCGAACCGCCAGCCAGTGTTCGCGATGTAGAACATGGTATAGGTATTGGCCGACGTGGACGTTCCGCGCGCGCAGAACGGAGTCTGGCTCGCGGACACGTCGGTGAACGCCAGCTTCATCTCGGTTTTTGCGTCCCTGGTCGGAATGAATTGGGTCTCGACGTATTTCGACGCGCCGACCGTCACGTACTCGTATCTCACGTCGCAGGGAATCACGTCGTGCTCAAGGAGGAAGAACCTGATCTGCCCGTTCCACTCCGCCGGAACGGAAAACACCAGATCGGTCGTTGATGTCGCCTCGTGGATCTCGGCGACTTCGTCGCAGGCGCTCCAGCTGGCCGGATTGCTGGCGTCGCCTGCGCAGTTCCCATGGGCCACGTAGAGCCAGCGGGTGGCGGCGCCGGCGGTAATTGAGAGGCTGACTTCTGTGAGGCGGTTGTTCTCGTCGCGCGTAGTCGATGTCACGCACACATTCCGCTCGGCGCCGAAGTTGCCGGTCACCGCCCCGGTCTGGTCCTGAACGACATTGACATCGGTGCCGCCGGCGGACGCCGTAAGCCCAACGCCTTCGCGGTCGGTGAGGAACGTGCCGTCTATCCGGTTGTAGAGGCCAGCGACGCCGTTCTTGGAAGCCGGAACGAGATCCAGCGCCAGCGTCTCGTCCACCCAGTGCTGCGACCATGCCTTGAGACCTCGAAAACGGCCCTTGGCCTCGTACTTGGTGGTGCCGTAGCGAAGCCCGAAGAGCGTCAGGATATCTCCGCTGGAGAAGTTTTTCCCCGTGTGGTTCGCCACCGTCGTCCCGTTCACCGTCGCCTGTCCGTTCGACGTCACGATATGGCAGTCTATCCCGGGCTCGGACAGAGGCGTATTGGCGGAGCCGTTACCGCCGTAGTCGAAGCGCCAGCCACTGCCCGAAATGTAGAACAGCGTGTACGTCGATTCAGGGCCGGCCAATGCATTGCGGCATGAAAAGACGCAGGCCGTGTCGAGCGCGGTCGGTTCGTAGTCCATCTCGATCCTGGCAAGACCTGTCGCCACGAACGGCGTCTCGACGGTCTGGCGTCCGTCAACTTCGACGTAGTCTAGCCATCTGTCGATGGGCATGGATGTGGATCCTCCGCTCAGGAGGAAAAACCTGGCGGTGCCGCTCCACTTGGACAAGAACTCATGCGTGTGGCGCGTCGTGCCGCCGGGGATGACGGCGACCTTTTCCACGCCGCTCCAGTTGTGCCAGTCCGTCCCCTTGTCCTCCGTATCGGACGCGAGATACAGGAACGACGACTCGTCGGCGGCGGTGAAGCACAGTGTCACCGACTCGATGTCTCCACCGGCGCTGCGGTTGACCGACTCGATCGAAATATCCCGCCCCCATGCCGCAAAGGCCGCGAACAGCGCGATTGCGCACATGATGTGCTTGACTGGCCGCGTGTACATCCTGGCAATCCCTTCCTTTGGTAACTTGTAGTTTATGGTCAGGTATTATAATCCATTATGCGGCGACTTTTCAATATGAAATATTGGCGACTTGCACATTTTGGCGATTATGGTATACTACCTTCTCCATGAGCACGCAGTTTAGGTACTTTCCACAGGACAAGGTCTCCATGGGCTGGGGCCTTTGCATCTACGACGTTGGCTGGCAGAGGGTGTCGCCGCACGAAGACTACCCTATACGGCAGCATCCGGACGGCTACTACTACACCTGGGAGACAGGGCGCCGCCTTTCGGAATACCAGCTGTGCTTTGTCTTTTCGGGCGAAGGGGTTGTTGAATTCGCGCCGCACAAACCAGTTGCGCTGACCGGTGGCAAGTTGCTTCTGCTTGCCCCGGGGGAATGGCATCGGTGCCGTCCCAATCCCAAGACGGGATGGGGAACGCTTTGGATTGGGTTCGGCGGGAAGATGGCGCGTTCCATCGTTCGCAGCGTCTTTCACCGGGAGGGGAGCTTTGTCTCGTCGGTGGCGAGGGCGAAGGAGTTCGAGGCATCGGCCATGCGGCTGGTGAACCAGATGCTGAAGTTCGGCGAACGAAGGCCGTTGTCGTCGGCCGGCGACCTCATGAGCCTTTTGGGGCGGATCGCCGAGGAGGATTTCGACAGCGAGGCGGTCATGGCGACATCTGCCGCGATCAGACAGGCACAGGCCGCGATTGTCCGCCGGGCCTGCGAGACGATAGACTTCGCGGAGCTTGCGAAATCGGTGGGGATGACCTACGACAGGTTTAGGCACCATTTTGCCGGCATGACGGGGTTCTCGCCGCTTCAGTTCCAGTTGGCAGAGCGCATGCGGGTTGCGAAAAACCTCATTTCCAACACGAACCTGCCGATCTCGGAAATCGCGCGGCGCACGGGCTTCTCCTCGGCGGCCTACTTCGCCAGATCCTTCAAGGCGGCGATAAAGCTATCGCCCATTGGCTACCGCAGAACATCTTCCCGTCTTTCATAAACCATCCTGTCCGCCGCAACTTCGTCCTTGCCCCAGTTCTGCCTGAGTCCATTGGAGCCGCGGCAGAAAGTTGTGCGCACAAGTCGTGCAAGCGTGGTGCTGATGTGGTAAAATATGCGTACCACAAAGGGAGGACAAGATGAATAGACCCCTCATTGCCATGTTCGCCTGCTGCGCCGCCATTGCGCTGGCCTCGTCCGCCGCTGCGAGGACGGTCACCGTCGACTCGCTCGCCGGCACCAACGCCACCGTCACCGTCGGGCCCGGCGAGGCGACCGAATACCTGGGACTCGCCTACGGCAATACGGACGGCTACGCCAATCCCGGCGTCGGCTGGGACGCCATCGCCAGCCTCGCCGCCGTCCCCGCCGCCGGCGGCACCTACGCGGTGACGCTGCCGTTCGACCCGCTGACGAACGCCACCTACCGCTACTCGCGCTTTGTCCTCGCCGAGCATCCCTTCGACACCCGCCTCGACTACCTGCCCGGCAACGGCAAGACCTATTTCGACACCGGCATCATCAACGCCTCGACCGACTCCGTGGAGATTGCCATCAGGGTTTCGTCATTTGGATCCAGTTACAGCGGGATCTTCGGCGCGAGGGCTGGCGCGTCGGAACAGAACATTTCGACTTTCTGCAGCAATGACTGTGAAGTGTATGCCGATTTCAACTCCTCGAACGCTTCAACCTATCGCGCCGCTCCGACTTTCCCCGGTGGCAGCGGCTACGCCGCGCTTGACATGACGATTGCGATTTCGGCGGCGGAGCGGCGTGTCGATGCGTTCCGAAATGGAGTCGCCGTTTCTTCTACCCGCGGCAGTTCAACCAACCGCACCGCTTGCGCCGACGAGTTCGTCTGCCCCGGCTCCGCCTACATTTTCAAAGTCAATGGGCAGCCAGCCTCGGGCTGGGCAACGGCCGGCAGTGGATATGGCTTCGTCTCGTGCCGCATCGACCGCGGCGGCGAGGCAATCGCCGACATGGTTCCGGTGTCGCTTTTCGTCGACGGCGTTCGGGTTGGCCGCATCTACGACCTCGTCCGCGGCAAGTTCCTCGACCGCGGCGGCGAGCTCGCCGAATTCGACATAACCGGCGTTTCGAGCGTCAAGACGCGCGTGACCGCTTCGGCGGCGCAGGGCTACGAGAGCAGCAGCTTCAGCGCCATCACGGTAACCGGCATCGACGGCGGGTACATCTCTGTCACGGTGCGCGTCGCCGCCGCCGACCTGCGCCTTGTCTTAGCCTACGGGGCAAGCGACGTCGGCACTGCCATCTCGGACTGGAACAGCGTCATCGCGGTGGCCGCGCTCGAGCAGGGCGAAACGAAGCTCAAGGTGCCGCTGCCGGACGGATGGGGCACCAGCGTCAACGCCTTCCGCCTCTTTGCCGTTTCGGACTACGAGGCGTGGATCGACAGCAGCGGGACGCGGTATATCGACACCTGCTGGACGAACGGCTCGGATCATGTCGTCGAGATGGTCTTTCAGCCGCTGGCTCTTCCCAGCAAATCCTCCGCTTTCTACGGCTGCCGCAACGCCGCCGGCTCCATAAACATTTCGATGTTCGTGGATGGCTCCTGCTTCTACTGCGACTTCAACAACGGCAACTACGACACCTATAGGCTTAAGAATGTGCCGCGTAGCACAGATTACCGCTACCGCATGGTCAATTCGGCGGCAAGGCGCGTCGCGGAGCGATTGCAGGATGGCGCGGTTGTAGGCACCTCTTCCAACACCAAGGCCTGCGCCGATGTCTTCACCTGCGCTGGTAGCGCCTACCTCTTTGCCGCGAACGACATGTCGGGCGGCTCGCCGGCGGTGCTGTGGTCGTCGAACGGCTTGCCGTCGATTCGCTTCTACTCGCTCGACGTGACGACGACGGATGGGGCGGCCTGCTGCAGTATCCGGCCCTGCAAGCGCGGCGGAGTCGGCGAGGTGTATGACTCCGTCCGCAACCGCTACTTCCAGAACATCGGCACTGGCTCCTTCGCCTTCGGCTGTAAGGGAACGGCGCTTGCCGTCAGCGACCTCATCACGCCCCAGACGCAGTTCCACAAGGGTTTCATGGTAATAATATACTGAAGAAAAATGAAAAAGCAACTGAACTACATTTTCGCCGCCGCGGCGGTTGCCGCGGCACTTGGAGCTCGCGGCGAGACTAACCTTGTCGCGGAAGTCGCGCGCCGGACGCACTTGAGCGCGTACGCGGACATCGAGACCGCCTACTGGGCGCGCGGCGCGATCGTGGACCGCAAGCCTTACTCCGCGCAGTTCGCGGACCTCTCGTTCGACTTCGACCCGTTCGGCGTCGTCGGCGGCTACGCCTGGAGCGTCAGCTCGCTCGCGACGAGCGGACAGTCCGCCACGCGCCGCAACGCCTACAACGAGGTCGACTACGGCGTCTACTACGGCTACTCGCTCGGCATCGCCGAGGACTGGTCGCTCGACACCGCCGTCGCGAAGAAGTGGGTGACGCTGCCCGGCTACCACCCCCATGCGCACTCGATCTCGGAGTGGAACATCTCGCAGTCGCTCACCAACCCGTACGTGACGCCGTACTACCTGCTGCGCCGCGCCTACCACGGCCAGCAGTGGTGCTACTGGGAAGTCGGCCTCACCCGCTCGTGGAAGTTCCTCGACGACTTCACCTTCACCGCCACGGTCTTCGGCGAGCTCGGCGACTCGCGCCACTTCGCCGCGCAGTACGGCGAGAACCCGAACGGCGACGGGCGCTACTCCAACGGGCTGATGGCGCTCAACCTGCGGCTGCGCCTCGACTACGCCCTGACCAAGTGCGTCGGCCTCTTCGTGTATGTCCACCAGTTCGACGTCGTCTCGTCCGACGCGCGCGACGCGCTGGACGCCTCCTCCGCGCCAGAGGCGCTCAAGGACCTCACCATGGGCGGCGTCGGCATCACCGTTAAGTTCTGAGGTGCGGTTGCGGACTGCGCATTGTTATTGGTATAATTCGCACTGCTAAAAACAGCTCGGCAAGTTAGGAAAGGTTTTCAACCGCATGACATTCATACCTGCAATGCTGGCGGCGACGGTGTTCGTCGAGTGCGAGAACTTCAAAGATCTCGGCGGCTGGGCCGTCGAGACGCAGTCCATGCGCCAGCTCGGCTCAAGCTACGTGATGGCCCACGGCTACGGCAAACCAGTCGCCGACGCGTGGACGACGGTCGTCTTCCCCGAAGACGGCGACTACACCGTCTGGGCGCGGACGCGCAACTGGAACGCCGTCTGGACCAAGGGCGCCGCAGGGCGTTTCAAAGTCGCCGTCGGGTCGGAGAAACAGCCGTTCGCGTGGGAGTCGGACGAACTCGGCGCGGATGACGATGCGGACTGGCATTGGCAGAAGGCGGGAGCCGCAAAGCTTTCGGCGGGAAAGGCTTTTGTCCGCCTTCGCGACTTGACCGGCTTCAACGGACGTTGCGATGCGCTATACTTCATGACGGAAGGGGACCGACCCCCGTCTGCGGCGGCGGAGATGGATGCTTGGCGGCATAGGCAAACTGGCATTGCGGTGAAGGACGATCCGGACGAATACGACCTCATCGTCGTCGGCGGCGGCATGGCGGGCTGCTGCGCCGCGCTGACGGCTGCGCGCCTGGGCGTGAAGACGCTGCTGCTGCAGGATCGCGACGTCCTCGGCGGCTGCAATTCGTCCGAAGTGCGCGTGGGACTCGGTGGGCGCATGCACACCGGCCCCTATCCGGCGCTCGGCGAGGTGGTGAAGGACATCCAGCCGCTGGTGAGCCACGATTCTCCGCTCGACGGCAAGTACTACGAGGACGAGCGCAAGGCGACGGCGTTTGAGCTTAAGGACATCCGCACCTGGCAGATGCCGGGCGTGAAGCCGTTCCTGAAGTTCCGCCAGTACGTCTACGCGGTGGAGACGGTCTCGAACCGGATGACGGCGGTAGTCGCGCGCGACACGCACACGGGCGCGGAGACGCGGTACCGCGCCAGGCTCTTCTGCGACGCGACGGGCGACGCGGTGCTGGCGCGGCTCGCCGGCTGCGAGACGATGTACGGCTGCGAGGCGCGGAGCCGCTTCCACGAGGCGTGCGCCCCCGAAGAGGCGTCGCGCCAGGTGATGGGCCATTCCGTCCAGTGGCTCAGCGAGCGCCGCGAAACGGCCGCGCCGTTCCCCGACATCGGCGAATGGGCGCTCCCGATCGACGAGAACACGGGGCGCTACCAGCGGCTGGGGTCGTGGGAGCAGGAGACGGGGTTCTTCCGCGACATGGCCGACGACACCGAGCGCATCCGCGACTACGGGCTTCTCGCGGTCTTCTCGAACTGGCACTGGATCAAGAACCGCTCCGCGAAGCGCGGCGAATACGCCAACGACGCGTTTTCGTGGATATCGCCGATCGGCGGCAAGCGCGAGAGCTACCGCGTGGTCGGCGACTACATCCTCACCCAGAACGACCTCGAGAACCACACGGAGACGCCTGACGCCACAGCGGCGATTACCTGGGGCATCGACTTCCACTTCCCCGACCCCGAAAACGCCAAGGCGTTTGCCGAGCCGTTCCGCGCCGTCGCCTACCACCGCGGCACAGGCTCCGACCATCCCGTTCCCTACCGCTGCCTCTATGCGCGCGACTGCGCGAACCTCTTCCTCGCGGGGCGCGACATTTCCGTTTCGCACTGCGCCTTCGCCGCCGTGCGGGTGATGCGGACGCTGGGAATGCTCGGCGAGGTTGTGGGAATGGCCTCGGCGATCTGCCGCGAGGAGAAGTGCCTCCCGCGCGACGTCTACGCGAAGCACCTGGACAAGCTCAAGCAGCGCATGGCAGACGGCGCGCCCAGGCTGCCGGACTTCCACGGCTACGACGCCGGCATGGCCGAGAGCTACGACCTCAACCGCCGCGGCTGGCGGCAGATCTATCCGCGTGGAAAGCGCGGGGAGCTTGACGAGCAGACGAAGGAGGAGATCCGAGGCTATGGCTACGCCCACCGCAACGAGCATCCAGACCTTCAGTCTGCGCACCGCCGGCTGGTGCTGGCGGACGAGTCGCGCGCGAAGGTACACTACTACGACTCGTTCGATCCGTCGAAGGGCATTGCCGTCCCGGTCAAGAAGCCGGTCTGGGACCTGAAGCGCGTCGGCGAGGACCGCTACCGCATCGTCTGCCACGGCGGCTTCCAGGTCGTCGACCTCAAGGAGCGCAAGGTGGTGGACGAGTTCCGCTGGCCGGACTTCAAGGACTGGATGGCGACGGCGGCCTGCGACCTCGCGGACGGCGGGTTCGTCTTCTCCGTGAATCCCGTCGGCGCGGACGCGGGCAAGGCGATCCACTTCTACGAATTCGGCCCCGACCGCAAGCTCCGCCGCGTCATGAAGCTCGCGGGGCTCTTCAACGCGCGCTCGATGGGGCCGGGACGCGACGGCGAGTGGCTGGTCGCGCACGAGAAGGGCTTTGCGCGCATCCGCCTGCCGGAGCAGGGCGAGGCGGTGGAGCTCGTCAAGAACTATCCGCAGCCGGCCGGCCGCAACCTCTTCGCGGTCATCCCGGCGGCGAAGGACGGCGAGTACCTCGCGGGCTGCGGCTACGGCGGCGGGCTCGTCCGCTTCGACGCCGCGGGCGAGGCGGTGTCGCAGTGGTTCGTGCCGACGGACACCGGCAAGGAGAGCCGCTTCTACGGCCAGGTCGAGGAGCGGCCGAATGGTGACGTCTACCTCGCGCACTGGACCGGCCACGGCGAAAACGACAGCTTCAAGGGCTGGCAGGTGGTGGAGTTCGATCCCTCTGGCAAGCCGGTCTGGCACCTTGACTCGCCCGACCGCTTCGGCTCCATCTCCGGCGTCATCGTGCTCGAGGACTGACCTCCCCGCGTCGCTGCCCCGTTCCCCGTTCCCCGTTCCCTGTTCCCTTGCGCCTCCGC
Source organism: uncultured bacterium (assembly GCA_902800055.1). Lineage (GTDB taxonomy): Bacteria > Verrucomicrobiota > Kiritimatiellia > RFP12 > UBA1067 > UBA1067. The sequence goes on along the minus strand of CADCCW010000005.1, from coordinate 4,073 downwards.
GGCATAATTTGGTATAATGCACGCATTCAACGGGAGGAACCATATGAACATGGCGAAAAAACTCGTGCGTGAGGTTGTTTGTGCCGCGGTCGCGCTTGCAGGCTTCGTGGCATCTGCGGACACATATTATCTCGCCGCCGGAGAAGTCCACGAGAATGACGGCGACAGCTATTCCGCCTCCTCGATGGATGGCACATACGCCAACGGCTACGCGAACAGACTCCGGGGCTGGGCGACATCCGCTGACGGCACCGCGGTTGCGTGGGCGGCGACGGCCGGCAATGACTATTTCGTTACTGACGGCCGCATGCTGCGAACTCCCTGGGCCAACAACGCCTATCTACAAAGCTACACCTTCCTGGGCGATTCGCTCACTTTCGTCAACGGCGATCTCTTCACCAAGACCGGTGGAGGGAAGTCGCTTACCGTAAACGACCTCCGAGTCGCCGAAAACGGCGTCTTGAATTTCCTCCATTCGGCGGGCAGCGGCGTGGCCGTTCTGTCCGGCAAGCTGAACATTGCCGTGGGCGGCGTGTTCACGAATGTGCTGAAGAGTACCTCGACTTCGTCGATTGGCTTCACCCTTGCCTCCGACCTCTCCGGAGCCGGAACCGTCAGCCTCGGATCTGACGACAACAACCCCTCGACCTCAACCACGGAGTTCAGACTTAACGGCGACCTCAGCGAATTCACCGGGCGGCTCGTCTTCTCCAACGGCGAGAGCAACAAGGACGCCTATTTCTACATAAACCCGACCCTGGGCGACTGCGCTTCTCCCGACGCGCAGGGAATCACGCTTCTCAACAACGGCAGTTCCACCGCCCTGATTGCGACGTCCGATATGACCATCGGCCCGAACCGCGGCGTCACGGTCGTCGGCAGGAACGTCATCGGCCACGCCAACGGCACGACCGTCACCATCGACTCTCCGCTCGTCGGCGACAGCAGCTCCATGATCCGCGTCACCGGCGGCGGAACCCTGCGGCTGACCAACGCGTCGCCCGATTTCAAGGGACAGATCGTGGCCAAGTTCAACAACAGCAGGGTGGTGCTGGTAGACGACGCCATGGCGCTTCTTTCCCAGTGCTTGTCCGAAGACGGCAAGGGGACTATCGACTACGGCGTCTCGTATGCGTATGTCGACGTCGACGCGCCGGACGACCGCGAGTTCCCCTACAACACGCCGGAGCGTGCGGCGAAGACGATCACCCAGGCCATGGACCGTCTGGCCTCCGGCGGACGGGTCTACCTCAAGGCCGGGCAGACGCTGGACCTGGCGAATGAGGACATGAGCCAGTGGAAGGAGTCCATCGCCCTGATCGGCGGCGGCGACCACACGACCGTGCTGCAGGCGACAAGCAGCAAGCCGCTCACCCTGCAGAACGGCCAGTCGTGCAGCAATGTCGTCGTCCGTGGCTCCGTCGCCTCGAATGTGGGCTGGTCCAACGGCGCGGTCAACATTGTCAACGGCACGCTCGTCGATTCCATCGTCGAGCAGTTCACCCAAATCGGCGTCATGTGCGCGGCGGGCAGGATGGTTGGCTGCATCGTCCGCAACAGCCACCAGGATCCAACCGTAGGCAGCGCCGTCAAAGGCGGAGCGGTTACGCTGACGTCGGGCTGCACCAGCTTCGTGCTTGAGCGGTGCGTCATCTCGAATGTCGTGAGCGCGGCGCAGTACAGCGCCGGTGCGATCGGATCGCTTTGGGAGGGGAATACCACCTGGCGTCCGGCGCTCTTTCTCGACCGGTGCCAGATCGTCAACTGCCGCGGGCGCAGTGGCGCGATACGCATGGGCTCGAGTAAGCAGGGCTACATCTATGCCACCAACTCGCTGTTCGCCGCCAATCGGTCGATCGACCGCGGAGCCTCCGCCGCCAACAGCATCGCCGTCGCCCGCGGCGAATTCGTCAACTGCACCTTCGCCGACAACGTCTCGGCGGAAGGAAGATTCATCATCGACGCCAGCAACTCCAACGAAGCCTCGGGCAGCCAGCAGAACGCCGGGCTGATCAAGTTCGTCAACACCGTCGTCTCCGGAAACGGCGGCCTCGCCACCTACAATTCAGACTACGGCCAGATTGCCGCCAGCCATTCGCTCTTCCCCGAGGCGTCGGCATACTCTTCCGACAACCTCGCGGGACCGGCGGTGTTCAGCCGCGTACAGACTGCACCCTACGCGCTTAGTCCGGTCACCGCCGGATCGCGCGCTGGCGACGCGTCGATCTGGGGAGATGGCGCGCAGGACCTCGCCGGAAATGATCGTGTCACTGTGCGCGGCAGCAACAGGTCCGTGGACATGGGCTGCTATCAGGCGACGGCTTCATGGGCGATTGGACCGGTGACGGACTGGACCGCCAACCCGAGCAATCTCCTATATGCCGCAACGATCAGTAATTCCACGTTCTCCCAGTTGGCCGACGGCAAGCTCGACCAGCTTCCAGTTTCAGGCGCCGGTACATACGCCATAAGGAACAATGCAGTCCTCTCGTGGACGCTCGCGCTCAGGAAGTTGCGTATGCCACCAAATATCTCGACGGCGGTAACATCGCCCATGATGGCCATAGGGGGTCGTTCTACGCGATCTACAAGGATTCGGACAATGCTCCCCTGGCAACGGACGTTGTCGCCTTCCGCATCACGTTTGGTCCACACCAAGACAACGACATGTCCTGGTATGGGGAAATAGAACTTGTCGGCTATGCTGACGCCGGGTGGAAGCTCTCCGTGACTCAGCCGTCTTCGTTGCTTGGCTCCGTAACGATATCTCCGTCTTCGCCTGACGGCTACTACGCTCCTGGCACGGTGGTCACGCTTTCCGTCGACAAGACGAACGACGTTGAATTCGTCAAGTGGACTGGCGACGTGCCCGATGCCGACATTGCCACTGCGCCGCTTGCCCTTACGATGGATCGCCCCAAAAATGTCTCGTTAGTCTTGAAGGCGCCATATTTCGTGGTGGACGGCTCCTATATCACCGACGGATGGCAGAAATACGGCATAACTTTCTCCGGCAGCGAGATCAGCATCGCCGGGTGCTCTTCCTTGGGCAGCAATAGCGTAATGGACGTTTCGCTGCCTGTGAAGGGCGGATATTCGATTGTCTCAATCAACGGATGCACCGGGGTTGGATTGAAAACGCTTCTGCTTCCCGAGACCATAAAGACTCTCGCACATCGTGCGTTCGTCAACTGCTCTTCGCTTACGAGCATCTCTCCGATGTTCTTTGGAACCGACTCGGGCGGAGCGCCGCTTCCGATTACGTTCGGGATTCATGACACCACCTCTGCCGGCGTTCAGCGGGGTCTCCAGTTCCAGGGGCCGCCGCTCGGGCCTGACATCTTGCTCGGTCCCGGCGTGACGTCGATTCCGGCGTACACTTTCCGCAACTGCTCCATCGTGACCAACCTTTCGCTTGGCGCCAACGTAACATCCCTCGCGGCGAATGCCTTCGAGCAGCTCGGCAAAAGCGCCAACGTGAGCGTCGTGTTCGAGGGCGCGAAGCCGACGCTTGCGGCCTCGGCCTTTTCGGCTACGACTCCAGCCAAGGTGCGCTTCCTGCTTTCGTGGTACGGCTATCGCGACAATTCCCCGTGGGCGCAGTTCGCGACCGACACGACCAAGGTGACGCCGTGGGCGAACCTTTCGGCCGCCGACCAGGCCACCTACGCGGCCAACTTCCCGGCCAAGATAGCGACCCACAACCCGTACGGCAAGGTCATTTCCTCGGCGGACGGCTTCCCGGCCGGTTCGTGGATCTGCATCAAGAAAGCGCCCGGCACGGTCTTCTTCGTCCTCTAGAAGGATAGGGGACTGTCCCCATCGGTTTTTATATGAAAGGGTCAGACCCTTCTGTATATGATTAACTGTATAAGCATAGTGTTGAATGGGCGAAACCATCGCGGCACCTTGCGCATATCCCCCGAGCGGAGCGAGTCCGCGAAGCGGATGCCCTGGCAGGGGTGCACTTTGCTCGGCGGATTGCGAACGCTCTCCTACCGCCGCATTTATATAAATCCGGTGGTAGGTCAGAAGCAGAAGTGATAATTTAGGTCTGACCTATTTTATCATGT
>CADCCW010000004.1 GCA_902800055.1 uncultured bacterium | reverse complement strand
CCGCCCACACCATCTCGACGCACCACACCGTCCTGTCGGCGGGGTAGATGCCCAGCACGACCGCCACGCACACAAGCGCGGCGACCATCCACAAATCCCGATAGCTGTACGATATTGAATTGCTCATTTGCATTACAAGTTCATTTCTGCTCTACCCAAATCAACTTGCCCGTATCGTAGCCACGACGTTTGGCTTCGGATAGAAGTTCGGACTTCGCGGTTTCAGACAGTCCAGACGTCCGCGAGAGAATCCAGAGATAGTCCGCACTGCCGCTGCCGACGAGCGCGTATGTGTAGTCTTTGTCGATCAGCATCACGCGGTAGTCGGCGTAGAACGGGCCGAAGAACGAGACGCGCAGGAGTCCGGGCGTGTCTGTCGTCTTGCCCTTGCCGATCGCGGTCTTGGGCTTGCCGTTCTTGATGCCCGTGTTGACAACTTTGATTGTGCCGTCCTGGTTCTGCGTATAGTTGGCCTTCGCCTGCTCCACGCCGCGCTCGAAGCTATGGTCGAACCGGGCGATCTCGTACCACTCGCCGAGATAGCGGTTCAGGTCCAGCGCCGCCACTGGCGTGTTGTCCACCTTCGGTCCGCTCACGCACCCCGCCAGCGCCACCGCTGCCGCAATCCTGCCCAACATCATTCGCACATTCATTTTGTAGTTTCCTTTCGTTTTCGTTTGAGACAAGTTGCTGTCGAAAAAATCACGGCGCCAAGCTCGCCTTTCGGGACGGAGCGTAAAACGTCACTTGCGGCTTTGGTCGCGCTTGGAGGCGTAGGCGATGCCGATGCGCGGGGCAGCGGTGAACTTTAGGATTCCGCACTTTCCTGAGCATCCGAACACCCCGCTATCGCGACTATCTCCGCGAAGCCAAGCGCCAACATAATTTCATCTTCCGCGGAGGAGCATCAGTGGCTGAGGATCTCTGCGCGGACCGCCGCAGGCGCGAGCTCGAACTGGTCGGGCTCCATCGAATACGAGGCGCGGCCCTTGGTGAGCGAGCGGATCGCCGTGGAGTAGCCGAACATCTTCGCGAGCGGCACGCGGGCGTGGACGATCTGCAGCTCGCCCTTGACGTTCATGTCGAGCACCGAGCCGCGCCGCGCGTTGAGGTCGCCGAGGACCTCGCCCACCGACTCCGGCGGAGTGACGATCTCGAGCTTCATGATCGGTTCGAGGAACTCCGGCGCGGCCGCCTCCGCCGCCTCGCGGAAGCCCATCATCGCCGCAGAGCGGAACGCCACCTCGTCCGAAACCTCGGGGTCAACTATCTCCGCCCCGGTGCAGACGACCTCGAGGTCGGTCATCGGATAGCGCGCGAGGACGCCCGTCGCGATGCCGTCCTCGAGCCCCTGCGCGACGCAGTCCTGCAGCGCCTTCTCGCCCACGACGGCGGTGAACTCGCGCGAAAGCGACACCTTGCGCCCGGCGCCGCGCTCGAGCGGCTTTACCTCGATTTCGAGCGTGACCGCATGGCGCTTGCCGCCGATCTCGCGGTCGAAGGTGAAGGACTTCTTCGCGGCGGCGGTGACGGTCTCGCAGTAGCTCACCATCGGCCGGCCCACGTTCGCCGCGCAGCGGAACTCGCGCTTGAGCCTGTCGACCAGGATCTCGAGATGCAGCTCGCCCATGCCGGAGAGGATGGTCTGGCCGGTCTCGGCGTCCTCGCGGAAGCGGCAGGTCGGGTCTTCCGCCGCAAGCGTGCGCATCGACTCGACGAGCTTGTCCTTGTCGGCCGAGGACTTCGGCTCGATGGCGAGGAACATCACCGGCTGCGGCGCCTCGATGCGCTCCAGGTAGCACGGCTTCATCTCCGCGCAGAGCGTGTCTCCTGTCGTCGCCTCCTTGAGATTGACGATCGCCCCGATGTCGCCGGCGGAAAGCTCGTCCACTTCGGTGCGGTCGTCGGCGAAGAGCCGCACCATCTTCATCACCCGCTCGCGCTTCTTGGTGCGCGGGTTGAAGACGTTGGCGCCCTTCTTGAGCGCGCCCGAGTAGACGCGCACAAAGAAGAGCTTGCCGTAGGGGTCGGAGGTGATCTTGAAGACGAGCGCGGAGAGGAGCGGGTCGTCGTAGCGGCGCTCCACCGCCTCGCCGGTCTTGAGGTCCTTGCCGGCGACCGGCGGACGGTCCACCGGCGATGGCAGGTAGTCGGCGACGGCGTCGAGGAGCGGCTGCACGCCCTTGTCGCGGAACGCGGAGCCGCAGAGAACCGGCACGAAGCGGCCGGCGACGACGAGCCGGCGGATCGCGGGCACGAGTTCCTCGGCGGTGAGGTCGCCCTTCTCGAGATATGCCTCCATCACGCCTTCGTCAAGGTCGGCGACGCGCTCCACAAGCTCGGCGCGCGCGAGTTCCGCCGCGTCCCTGAGCTCGGCCGGCACCTCGCCGACGGCGAACTGCTTGCCTTCGCTCGCCTCGTCGTAGACGATGCCCTGCATGCGGATGAGGTCGACGACGCCGGCGAAGGTCTCTGCGGCGCCGATGGGCAGCTCTACCGGGCAAGCCGGCGCCTTGAGCTTGTCCCGAAGCTCGCCCACGACGCGCTCGAAGTCGGCGCCCATGCGGTCCATCTTGTTGACGAAGGCGAGCCGCGGCACGTTGTAGCGGTCGGCCTGGCGCCAGACGGTCTCGCTCTGCGGCTGCACGCCGCCGACGGCGCAGAAGACGCACACCGCGCCGTCGAGGACGCGCAGCGAGCGCTCAACCTCCATGGTGAAGTCGACGTGGCCGGGGGTGTCGATGATGTTGATCGAGTGGCCCTTCCACTCGCAGGAGATGGCGGCGGACTGGATGGTGATGCCGCGCTCGCGCTCCTGGACCATGAAGTCCGTCGTGGTGTTGCCGTCGTGCACGTCGCCGTGCTTGTGGATCTTGCCGGTGTAGAAGAGGATGCGCTCGGTGGTCGTCGTCTTGCCCGCGTCGATGTGGGCGACGATGCCGATGTTCCTGACTTTCGATAGGTCGCTGTTCATTGGAGGCGTATTATAGCATTTTCGCCGTCGTTGCGGCGAGAACGGCGACAAGGGAGATGGTGGCGGTGTCGGTGCGGAGAATCCGCGGACCGAGGGAAAAGCGCCTGAAGCCATGTACTTCCAGGAGCTCGACCTCGTTGTCGGTCCAGCCGCCCTCGGGGCCAATCGCCACGAGCGGACGACCATTGAGAGTAGGAGTGGCGGAACCGTCTGGACAGGGATGAGCTACGATCCGGTCGCTGTTGGGGAAGAGCGCGTCAAGCTCTTCGTCGAGGAAGCGGCGGAAGTTGCGGCGGACCAGCAGTTCGGGCAGGACGGTGGAGCCGCACTGCATCAGCCCCTCGACGAGCAGCGGACGGTAGATCTCCTCCTTGAGCAGAGTGGCGCCCCAGAAGTCCTTCTCCACCTTGCGCGCGCCAATGAGCACGATGCGGCCGACGCCGAGCGCGGCAAGCTGCGGCAGAAGCCGCTTCATCACCCGCGGACGCGGCGGCGCGAGCACGAGGTCGATCCACGGCGCCGGCGCTGGCGTGTCGTGGCAGACGCGCACGGATACGCGCGGCGTCTCCCCAGGCGCGGAGACGGCGACGATCTCGGAGGTGCCTGCAAGTCCGCCGATCACTCCGGTCTTGAGCGGCTGGCCGACCTCGCCGTGGAGGACGCCGAGGATGTGTTCGGCGCGCACGCCGCCGACGGTGGCGACGCCGTCGACGATCTCATCAGGCTCGAAGAGAATGCGGTTCATGCAAAAGCCCTTTCCGCATTGGCGAAGGTCAACGCCGCGAAGTCGTCCGCCGCCATGCCGCGCCGCGTCGCGAGGTATTCGCAGGTGTGGCGCACGAAGGCCGGCTCGTTCACCTTGCCGCGCAGCGGCACTGGCGCGAGAAACGGCGAGTCGGTTTCGATTAGGATGCGGTCGTCGGGAACGACCGCCGCGGCGGCGCGGACATTGTCCGCCAGACGGAAGGTGACGATGCCCGAGAAGGAAATGTAGAAGCCGAGGTCGAGGAACGCCTTCGCCGCCTCGGGCGTGCCGGTGTAGCAGTGGATCACGCCGCGGGACGGAACCTCGCGCAGCAGCGCGAGCGTGTCGTCGTCCGCCTCGCGGGTGTGGATGATCACCGGCAGGTTGCGCTTCGCAGCCTCCTCGAGCTGCGCGCCGAAGAGCTCGCGCTGCGCCTCGCGCGTCTCGGGCGAGTAGTGGTAGTCGAGTCCGATCTCGCCGACAGCTCGTGGGGGGTGCTCGGAATTCACACAGAGGCACAGAGAAACGTTGACCTGATCTCGGTCAAGGCCGGTGGCGAAGATCACCGCTGGCATGCCCTCGCCGGACGCGGCGACCTCCGCCGCCAGCTCCGCCGCGGCGTTGAGCGCGGGGCTCCCGCCGACCGCCATCACCGCCTCGACGCCCGCCGCGCGTGCGCGCGACAGGATGGCGGCGATCTCCACCGGGGACGCCGTCTCGAAGTGGCAGTGGGTGTCGTAGAGCCTCATCTTTCGAGGAACCTTCCGGCGTTGCGCCGCGCGGCGGCGCCCAGCGTGGCGACTGCGCCGTTGACGAGGACATGCCGCATCCCCTCGGCGAAGCGGTGCGGCTCGGTGTAGGTGGCGGGGGAGCGGAACTCCGACTCGCTCCAGACCGCGATGTCCGCGAAAGCGCCGCGCTCGATTGTCCCGCGCCCCCGGATCCCGAACCGCCGCGCCGGCACCGATGTCATGCGCGCCACCGCCGCCTCGCGCGGCACCCCGAGCGCCCGCAGCCGGCGGTAGAACTCCGGCATGGTGCCGTAGGCGCGCGGGTGCGGGTGGTCGGCGCCGAGCGGACCCCACGGCGCGCGCAGCGACGCGTCGGAGCCGGGGACGATCCACTCGCGTGCGAGGATCTTGTCGAGGTTCGCCTCGCTCATCCCGAAGAAGAACGCGCCGGTGCGGCAGCGGTCAAGCTCGAGGATGCGGCAGATTAGTTCACCAGGGGAAATTGCCGAGGATTTGTTTTTTTGCCACAAAGGACACAAAGGGTCGCAAAGTTCCGCAACCGTTTTGCCGCAGAGCGTCTTGGTCTCGGGATGCCAGGCGCCGCCGATCATCACCTGCGACCAGTCGCGCGGCGAGGCGTCCAGCTCCGCCACGATGCGCGCGCGAGCCTCTGGGTCTGCGAGCCGCGCCATCTCCGCCGGCGCCGCGCCTTCCTGCGCCCAGTCCGGCAGCACGATGTCGAGGTCAGTCCCCGCGGCGCAGAACGGGTAGCGGTCGGAGCCGAGGAGGAGTCCGTCCGCGACGGCGCGGTCGATGCGCCCGAGGACCGCGTCGATCTTGTGCCAGTTGCGCTCGCCGCTCGTCTTGAGGTGCGAGATCTCCGCGCGGATTCCGCTCGCCTTGACGAGGTCGATCACCTCCTCGATCGCCTCGAGGATCTGGTCCCCCTCCGAGCGCATGTGCGTCGCATAAAAGCCTCCCTTCGCCGCCGCCGCCTTCGCGAGCGCGACGACCTCCTCGTTCGTCGAGTAGCGCCCGGGCTGGTAGATGAGCCCGGTGGTGAGCCCCCACGCGCCCGCGTCCAGCGATTCCTCCAGAAGCCGCTGCATCCGTTTGAGCTCGTCCGGCTCCGCAGGCCGCGCGGCATATCCCATCGCCGACGAGCGCAGCGTGTTGTGCCCCACGAACACGGCGGTGTTGATGGCGGGCTTGGCGGACTCCACCGCCGCGCGGTACTCGGCAAAGGACCGCCAGGTGAGCCGTTCGCCGAGGAGCGACGCCCAGTCGGAGGAGAGCCTCGCCTCGCCGTAGCGCGGCGCGGCGCTGCCGCCGCACTGTCCGTTCACTTCGGTGGTGACGCCCTGCGCAAGCTTCGATGGCGCGTCGGGCTCGAGGACCAGGTACGCGTCCGAATGTGCGTGCGAGTCGACGAAGCCGGGCGTGACCAGGCACCCGCGCGCGTCGATCACCTCGGCGTCGCCCCTGGTCGCCATGCCGCCACGCACGACATCGGCGATCCGGTCGCCTTCAACTACCACATCGCCTGGGAAGGACTCCTTCCCGGTGCCGTCTACTATCGTTCCGTTGGCTATGATGATCATTTTCGTGGTTAGAGGTATTTGGCGGTGAAGGACTCCTTGCAGGTGCGGACCTGGTCGATCGGGCCTTCGCAGACGACGCGGCCACCGGCGTCGCCGCCGCCTGGGCCGAGGTCGACGATCCAGTCGGCGCACTTCATGACGTCGGTGTTGTGCTCGATCACGATCACCGTGTTGCCCTGGTCCCGGAGGCGCAGGAGAAGCTTCATCAGCTTGGCGACGTCGTCGAAGTGGAGCCCGGTGGTGGGCTCGTCGAGGAGGTAGAGCGTGCGCCCGGTCGAACGCCGCGAAAGCTCGGTTGCGAGCTTGATGCGCTGGGCCTCGCCGCCCGAGAGGGTGGTGGCGCTCTGCCCGAGCTGGATGTAGCCGAGGCCGACGTCGTCGAGGGTGGCGAGCTTCCGTGCGAGCGAGGGGATCTTCGCGAAGAAGTCCTTCGCCTCGGCGACGGTCATCGCCAGGACGTCGGCGATGTTCCTGCCGGCGTAGGAAACTTCCAGCGTCTCGGCGTTGAAGCGGCGTCCACCGCACTGCTCGCAGGTGACGTAGACGTCGGGTAGGAAGCTCATCTCCAGCTTGCGCACGCCGTCGCCGCCGCAGACCTCGCAGCGCCCGCCCTTGACGTTGAAGGAGAAGCGCCCCGCGGTGTAGCCGCGCGCGCGCGCCGCCTCGGTCTTGGCGAAGAGCTCGCGGATCTCGGAGAAGAAGCCGACGTAGGTGGCGGGATTGGAGCGCGGGGTGCGGCCGATCGGAGACTGGTCGATCTCGACGACCTTGTCGAAGTTCTCCGCGCCGGTAAGCTTCGCGAACTTCCCCGGCGTCTCCCGCGAGCGGTAGAAGCGGCGCATGAGCGCACGCTTGAGCGTCTCGTCGACGAGCGTCGACTTGCCGGAGCCGGAGACGCCGGTTACCACCGTGAACGCGCCGACGGGGAAGTGCGCGGTGATGTTCTTAAGGTTGTGCTCGCGGCAGCCGGAGATGGTGAGAAAGTAGCGAGTTGTGAGTTGTGAGTTGTGAGTTGGGGGCGTGTCGCATGACGCATGACGCGCGACAGGCGACAGGCGACCTTCAACTTTTTTTCGGCCGGTCAGGTAGTCGGCGGTGAGAGACTTCGCCTTGAGGAGGCCCTTGAACGGGCCCTGGTACATAATTCGGCCGCCTTCGCGTCCGGCGCCGGGACCGAGGTCGACGATCCAGTCGGCCGCGCGCATCATCTCCTCGTCGTGCTCGACGACGACAACGGTGTTGCCGCGGTCGCGGAGTCCTTTCAGCGCGGAGATAAGCCGCTCGTTGTCCCGCGGGTGGAGTCCGATCGTCGGCTCGTCGAGAACGTAGAGGACCCCGGTCAGACCCGAGCCGATCTGCGTTGCCAGGCGGATACGCTGCATTTCGCCGCCGGAAAGCGACGAGGCCGCGCGGTCGAGAGTGAGATAGTCGAGGCCAACGTCAAGCAGAAACTGGAGCCGGCGGCAGATCTCCGCCACGATTTCGCCCAAGCCCGCCATCACTCCGCTTCCCGTCCCTTTCGTCCCTTCTGTCCCTTTCGTCCCTTTCCCAACTCCCTGGAAGAAGGCCAGGGCCTCGCCGACCGGCATCGCCATCACCTCGACGATGGTCTTGTCCGCGACGGTGGCGGCGCGGGAGAATTCGTTGAGGCGGGCGCCGTGGCAGGTCGGGCAGGTGCGGTAGCTCTGGTACGCCTCCCACTTCGCGCGCGTCTCCTCGTCCTCCGCCTCCTCGAGCCGCTTCTGCAGCGTGGCGAGGACGCCCTCGAAGGGACGGTCGACGGAGCGCCAGGGCAGAATCAGGTCGTCCTTGAACCCGTGCATCAGGTCGTGGCGGAACTTGGCGGGCAGCTTTTCGTAGGGAGTGGAGAGCTTCACCTTGTACTGGCGCGCAATCTGCTCCAGGAGCGCGTTGTAGTACATGATCGCGTTGTGTCCGGCGCGGCGCCAAGGGTGGATGCACTCGCGCAGGGGGAGCGTGCGGTCGGGCACCACCAGCTCCTCGTCGAAGTAGTAGAGGTGGCCGAGGCCGGAGCAGGTCGGGCACGCGCCGTAGGGCGAGTTGAAGGAGAACGACCGCGGCTTCAATTCGTCGAAGGAGAGCCCGCAGTCGACGCAGGCATTGAGCTCGCTGAACACGCGCCGCGTCCCGCCGGAGAGCCACTCCACCTCCATCACGCCCTTGCCGGTCTTCAGCGCCAGCTCGACGGAGTCGGTGAGGCGGGTGCGCTCGCAGGGGAGCGCGAGGCGGTCCACGACGACGTCGATCGTGTGGGCCTTCTTCTTGTCGAGCGCGGGGACTTCCTCAATCGGACACACCGCACCGTCGACGCGCACGCGGGCGAAGCCGCCGCGCGCGAGCGCGGCGATCGTCTCCTCGTGGCGTCCCTTCTTGCCCTTGACGACCGGCGCGTAGAGGATTATCCGTCCCGGCTCCCCGGCGGCGAGGGTGTCCACGATCTGCTCGGCCGACTGCTTCGTCACCGGCCGGCCACACTTCGGGCAGTGGGGCGTCGCCGCCGACCCGTAGAGGATGCGCAGGTAGTCGTGGATCTCGGTGACGGTGGCGACGATCGAGCGCGGGTTGCCGCTGGTGGTGCGCTGCTCGATCGAGATCGCGGGCGACAGGCCCTCGATGCGCTCGACGTCCGGCTTCTGCATCCGGTCGAGGAACTGCCGCGCGTAGGCGGAGAGCGACTCGACGTAGCGGCGCTGACCTTCGGCGTAGAGGGTGTCGAAGGCGAGGGACGACTTGCCCGAGCCGGAGAGCCCGGTGACCACGGTGAGCGAGTCGCGGGGAATGACGACGTCCACGCCCTTGAGGTTGTGGACCTTCGCGTTCCTGATGGGGATGTCCATCGTCTACTGCAGGTTCTTCAGGTCGAGCGCGAGCAGGAACTGCGGGTTCGACTGGGTTTTCTTGAGCGAGTTCAGCACCGACTTCATGGCGCTTTCGGAGCCGGCGGAGGCGAGGTAGCGCCGGAGCGCCCAGGTCTTCTCGAGCTCGAGCGGGTCGAGGAGGAGGTCCTCCTTGCGGGTGCCGGACTTCTCGATGTCGATCGCCGGGAAGATGCGCTTGTCGGCGAGGCCGCGGTCGAGCACGATCTCCATGTTGCCGGTGCCCTTGAACTCCTCGAAGATCACCTCGTCCATGCGCGAGCCGGTGTCGACGAGGCCGGTCGCGATGATGGTGAGCGAGCCGCCGCCCTCGATGTTGCGGGCCGCGCCGAAGAAGCGCTTGGGGCGGTGCATCGCGAGCGCGTCGACGCCGCCGGTGAGGATCTTGCCGGAGTGCGGCTGCACCGTGTTGTAGGCGCGGGCCATGCGCGTCAGCGAGTCCATGAGGATGATCACGTCGCGGCCGTTCTCCACCTGGCGCTTGGACATCTCGAGCACCATCTCGGTGACGTTGACATGGTGCTGCGGCTCCTCGTCGAAGGTGGAGGAGAGCACCATCGCCTTCGTGTTGCGCTGCATGTCGGTGACCTCCTCCGGGCGCTCGTCGATGAGCAGGATGATGAGCATCGCCTCGGGATGGTTCTTCGAGATGGCGTTGGCCATCTTCTGGAGGAGGACGGTCTTGCCCACGCGCGGCGGCGCGATGATGAGGCCGCGCTGGCCGAAGCCGATGGGCGTGAAGAGGTCGACGACGCGGGTGGAGAGCTCCTTGGGGTCGGTCTCGAGGATTATCCGGCGCGTCGGAAAGGTGGCGGTGAGGTTCTCGAAGTGGATGACGCGCGCGGCGGCGGACGGCTCCTTGCCGTTTACCGAGACCACGGCGCCGAGGCAGAAGAAGCGGTCGCGGTCGCGCGGGTCGCGCACCGGTCCCTCGACGATGTCGCCGGTGCGGAGCGCGTGGCGGCGGATCTGCTGCTGGGTGACGAACACGTCCTCGGGGCAGGCGAGGAAGTTGTTCTTCGCGGAGCGCAGGAAGCCGTGGCCCTCGCGCACGATCTCCAGGCAGCCGGAGGCGAGCACCGCGCCGCCGCGGGCGAGGTAGGAGCGGATTGCCGCGAAGATGAGCTCGTGCTTGCGGTAGGAGCCGAGCTCCTCGGGGTCGGCGCCTGGCATCATCCGCTCGACGATGGCGGGCGCCGGCCAGGTCTGGATGTCGGCGAGGCGATACTCGGGCAGATCTGGGTTGCGGTTGGGGTTGACGGCCGGCGCTGCATCCGCGGCGACGGGCTCGGGCGGAAGCGGCGCGTTGAGGAGGGGATTCACCGACTCCTCGCCGTTCGCCCCGCGGATTGGGGAGCCGTTGGGTTTCGCCTGGCCGGGCGTGCGGTTGAACTTCTTGAACGTGCGGTACTGCCTGGGCTTCGCCTGGCCGTTTTGGCGGGCGCCGCCCTTGGGCGGCACTGCGCCCGCGAAAACATCTAGTTCATCAGACATGTCGGGTTTTGGGGTTTGGGGTTGTTTTGGAAATCGCCTTGACGCCTGTCGCGTGTCGCGCATCAGCGGATCGTCGGCAATCGGCATTCAAAAAATGCTTTGCTGTGTATTATACCATAATTCGCCGCGCAGCGGACGGCGCCTTGTCGGCGACTATCCCACCACCAGTTCGCCAGTGGGGAAGCGGACGTGGCGCTTCGATTCGCGGTCGCCGATCAGCATTACCACCGAAAGCGCGCCGAGGCGGCCTATGAACATGGCGACCATGACGACGCAGCGTCCGGCGAATGAGAGGCTCGGGGTGGTGTCGGCGACGGAGAGTCCGGTGGTGGTGACGGCGGAGACGGCCTCGAAGAAGAGGCGCTCCGGGGTGTCGGCGGACATGTCCTCGGTGATGAAGAGCGCGCCGGTGACGAGCACGATGAAGCCGACGAGGGCCATGAAGATGACGATCGACTCGCGCACGATCTCGGCCGGGACGATGCGGTGGTCGAGCGTGGTCTCCTGCTCGCCGCGGCACATCGCGAGCAGGGTGTAGACGAGCACGGCGAAAGTGGTAACCTTCATGCCGGCGGCGGCGGAGCCGGGCGCACCGCCGACGAACATCAGCGCCTCGTAGACGAGGCGGGTGATGGGTCGGAGCGACTCGGTGGGGATGATACAGAAGCCGCAGGTGCGCGGGGTGACGGCCTGGTAGAACGCCACCCACCAGCGCTGGGCGCCGTGGTAGGGGGCGAGCGCGCCGTTCCACTCCGCGACGAGGAAGAAGGCGAAGGCGAGCACGAGCAGGTAGGCGGTGAGGCGCAGGACGACGCGGGCGTGGAGCGAAAGCTTGCCGCGCGGGGCGCCGCGCCGGCGGCCGAGGAAGCAGGTGCAGAAGTTGTAGAGCACGAGGAACCCGATGCCGCCGAGGATCGTCTCCCCCGCGAGGATGAAGACTACCCAGGGGTCGCCGGCGAAGACGGCGATCGAGCCGGGGTCGACGCTGAAGCCGGCATTGCAGAAGCTCATCGCGGAGTAGAAGATGCTGCGGTAGACGTCGCCGATGCGCAGGTAGAGGAGCGCCGCGCCAATCCCCTCGACGGCGAGCATCGAGCCGACGGTCCAGCAGATCAGCCCCTTGAGGCCCTGGATCTGGGCGACGCCGTAGGCGTTCATGAGCGAGAACTCGCGGGCGAGCGAGAGGCGGCGTCCGATCGCGATGAGGAGGAAGGTGCCGCAGGTCATGAGGCCGAGGCAGCCGACCTCGACGAGGACGAGCAGCACGATCTGTCCGGTGCGGGAGAACTCCGCGGCGATGTCCACCACGGTGAGGCCGGTCACGCAGACCGCCGAGCAGGCGGTGAAGAGCGAGACCACCGGGTCGCCCCAGGCGCCGTCGGCGCGGGAGAACGGGGCGGCCAGCACGACCGCGCCGACGAAGATCAGCGCGAGGAAGCCGAGCGCTACCGAGACGCGTCCCTTCACCGCCTGAACCTCCCCTTCTCGCGCAGCCACACCGCCCAGATCGAGATCTCGTAGAGCAGGCAGAGCGGCACCGCCATCACCACCTGGCTCATCGGGTCCGGCGGCGTCAGGAACATCGACAGCACAAAGGCGACGACGATGGCGATGCGGCGCTTCTCGCGGAGCGCCTGCGAGGTGACCATGCCGAAGCAGCCAAGCACGAAGATGATGAGCGGCATCTGGAAGA
The DNA here is from genome assembly GCA_902800055.1 of uncultured bacterium. GTDB lineage: Bacteria > Verrucomicrobiota > Kiritimatiellia > RFP12 > UBA1067 > UBA1067. Next base: position 68,763 of record CADCCW010000004.1, on the reverse strand, counting down.
CGAGGCCAAACGCGACGATGAGCTTGAGGACAATGGGGATGTAGGTGTCGATGGTGATGATCTGCTGCTCGATGCCCATCCAGCGGCCGATCTGGCGGAAGGCGACGACGACAAGCGGAAGCGTCTTGCCGTAGGCGAGCACGGCGCCGGCGAGGAAGAGCGCGGTGCCGAGACTGATACCGCAGAGGATGACGAGCTTCTCGCGGTTGGTGAGCGCGGGGAAGACGAACCGGAGGACGGCGAAGGAAACGAGCGGGAAGCTGAGGACGGTGCCGCCCCAGGCGGCGATGGACATCCAGACGTCGAACGGCGCGGTCATGCCCACGACCTGGAGAAGGTCCTTGAACTCGGCGGCGGGCGCCTTGAGGAACTCGAGGATCTGCGGCGCGAAGACGCCGGCCACGACGACCCCGCACGCCCAGGAGACCGCGGCGAAGACCAGCATGTCCCGGAGCGCCAGGAGGTGCTCGAGCAGCGGGCGCGGAGGGTCGTTGCGCTCGTCGGGCTTGGCGATGAGGTCAATGGCCATCGGTGGGCGTGGTTTGCGGTTCGGATGACGTGGTGCTGTCGGGATTGTCAGGGCTGGGCGAACTGGGGGGAATGGGATCCGGGATGCGGAACATGTCCTCGGCGGCGTTCGTCACTTCGTTGGCGGCGCGCTCGATCTCGCCCGCCGCCTCGCGCACGGAATTCGTCAGCTCGGTGTCCATGTCGAGCAGCTGCCGCTTGAAGCTGTCCGCCGCGCGGCGGAACTTGGCGTAGTACTGGCCGAACTTCCTCGCGGTGGCGGGCAGGCGCTTCGGGCCGACGACAACAAGAACGACGGCGAGCAGCACAAACCACTCGCCGAAGCCGACGCCGTCAAAGATGATGGCCAGCGCCATTCAGGGCCCAGCTTACTTCTTCTGGGTCGTGTCGTAGATGCCGAACTCGGCGCGGCGGTTGAGCGCCCAGGCGCTCTCGTCGTGCCCCTCGGCCGCAGGCCGCTCCTCGCCATAGCTGCGGGTCTGGATGCGGCCGCCGTCGATGCCGTTCTGCACCAGGTAGTTGCGCACGATGATCGCGCGGTTCTCGCCGAGGGTGATGTTGTACTCGTTGGAGCCGCGCTCGTCGCAGTTGCCGTCGACAAGGACGACGCGCTCGGGCTTGGCCTTGAGGTGCTCCGCCACAAGGTCCACCTTGCCGAGCTCGCCCTGCGGGATGACCGTGGAGTCGAAACCGAAGTAGACCGGCGCAAACTCGACGTCGGTGCACTTCGCGTAGAGCTCGTCGAACTTCGCCTCGGAGAGGGCGTCGAGCGCAATCTCGTCGGCATTGATGTCGGCAGACGTCGAGATGTCGCTGCCTGCCGCGTCGCCGTCGCCGGGCACCCCGCCCTTGCCAGCCTTGTCATACTTGCAGCCAGCCACGCAGAGAGCCGCCGCCAGAATTGCCGTCATCGTCGAGAACTTCATTTGTTTTTTCTCCTGTTTTTGCTTTGAAATCTTTTTGGGTTGACTTTGGGGCGTATTATACCATAAAAAAACGCCGCGGGGCAATACCCCACGGGCGTTTTTTCACGGGTTCGCCGTTTTTACTTGGCGATGACGCGGACCATCTCGAGCACCTTGTTCGAGTAGCCCCACTCGTTGTCATACCACGAGCAGACCTTGACGAACGTCGGGTCGAGCTGGGAACGTCGGGTCGAGCTGGATGCCGGCCTTGACGTCGAAGATCGACGTGCGGGCGTCGCCGCGGAAGTCGGTCGAGACGACGGCCTCGTCGGTGTAGCCGAGGATGCCCTTGAGCTCGCCCTCACTGGCCTTCTTCATCGCCGCGCAGATGTCCTCGTACGTCGCCGCCTTCTCAAGCTCGACCGTGAGGTCGACGAAGGAGACGTCGGAGGTGGGAACGCGGACGGACATGCCGGTGAGCTTGCCGTTGAGCGCCGGGAGAACCTTGCCGACGGCCTTGGCCGCGCCCGTCGAGGACGGGATCATGTTCTCGAGGATGCCGCGGCCGCCGCGCCAGTCCTTCTTGGACGGACCGTCGACGGTCTTCTGCGTCGCGGTGGCGGCGTGGATCGTGGTCATCAGGCCGCGCTTGATGCCGAAGGTGTCGTTGAGGACCTTCGAGATCGGCGCGAGGCAGTTCGTGGTGCAGCTGGCGTTGGAGATGATGTCCTGGCCGGCGTAGGTCTTGTCGTTGACGCCGTAGACGAACATCGGGGTCGCGTCCTTGGAGGGGGCGGACATGATGACCTTCTTGGCGCCGGCGGTGATGTGCGCGCGGGCCTTCTCGTCCGTGAGGAAGAGACCGGTGGACTCGACGACGACTTCGGCGCCGACCTCGTTCCACTTGAGGGCGGCCGGATCCTTCTCCGCAGTGAGGCGGATAGCCTTGCCGTCGACCGTCATCGTGGTGCCGTCGACCTTGATGTCGTGGTCGAACTTGCCGTGGACGGAGTCGTACTTGAGCATGTAAGCGAGGTAGTCGGGATCGAGCAGATCGTTGATGCCGACGATCTCGATGTCCTTCGCGAAGTTCTCGACCGCTGCACGGAACACCATGCGACCGATGCGGCCGAATCCGTTGATGCCAACCTTGATAGCCATTTTTTACCTTTTCTTTCTTTGTTTGTCCGCGCAGGAACCCCTCCCGACGGCAATATTGGGCGTGTATTATACGCTTTTTGCCCCTCGCTTGTCAATGGGGGCGGGGGGAGCAGGGGAGTAGCCAGCAGCCAGCAACCAACAATCAGCGGTCGGTGGAAAGCGGACGGGAACCTCTCTACTGGTTGCTGGCTACTGGATGCTGGTTGCTGAAACACTTCCAACGCACATGCGTTGGCCACAACGGTCAGTGCTGGCAGGCGGGGCAGTACCAGCTGGTGCGGCCGCCGAGGACGACCTTGGCGGTGGCGGAGCCGCAGCGGGGGCACTTGGCCTTGCCGTAGATCTTCAGACGCTGGACGAACTTCCCTTCGGAGCCGTCCACGTTGCGGAAGTCGTGCACCGTGGTGCCGCCAAGGCGAATCGCCGCGCGGAGGATGCGGCGCGCGGCCCTGACGAGCGCGGCGCACTCGCGGCGCGTCAGCGACGAGGCGGGGCGCTGCGGGGCAATGCCGCAGGCGAAGAGCGTCTCGGCGGCGTAGATGTTGCCGATGCCGGTGACGATGGAGTTGTCCATCAAGAGCTCCTTCGCCGGCCGGCGGAGGCCGCGCGAGGCGAGGAAGAGCATCTCGCCGGTGAAGTCGTCCGAGAGCGGCTCAACGCCGATCCCGGCGAGGGAGACGGGCCAGCCGTCGGGACCAAGCTCCTGCACCTCGAAGGCACCAAAGCGCCGCGGATCCTCGAACTTGAGCGCACGGCCGTCGTCGAGGGTAACGACGACGTGCTCGTGCTTGCGGCGGGGACGGCGGGCGTCCTCGACGCGGGCGACGCCGCTCATGCCGAAGTGGAGGACAAGGGCACGGCCGTCGTCGAGGTCGGCGACGGCGTAACGGGCGCGGCGGCGGCAGCCGAGGATGCGGCGGCCGGGGAGACCGGCGGAGAGGAGCGGAGCGAGGGGAGTGCGCAGGCGGGGGAAGAAGACCTCGACCTTGGTGATGACGCGGCCGGCGAGCGCATGGTCAAGCGCGCGGGCGATGGATTCGGCTTCGGGGAGTTCAGGCATGAGGGGAAAGTGTTTGAGTTGAGGGTGTTTGAGTGTTTGAGTTGGTGAATTATACCATAACTGGGGGGAGGCTGGGGGAGGAGGCAGTAGACAGTAGACAGCAGCCAGTAATCAGCAGCCAACAATCAGCGGTCAGTGGTAGGGGGCGGGCGATGGGGGTGACAAGATGGCGCGGGGGGGGGGGGACAGATTGTCACCGCGGCGGGGCGGAAAAGCGGCGGGGGAGGGATTGGCACGGGGTTTGCTCCATTGCCGGTGAACGCTTTCAAACCAAGAAAGGAGAAAACAACAATGAGCACGATAATGAACATCGACCCCTGGGGGTTCCTGGACGAGCTCCTCGACACCTCCAACCGCACGTTCCGGGCGATGCGGGCGCGCGCCGCGGGCAGATTCCCGCCAGTCAACGTCTTCATCGACGACAACGCCGCGATCATCGAACTGGAGCTGCCGGGCAAGACGGCGAATGAGGTTTCGCTCGCGCTGGAGCCGCAGGCGGTGACGGTGGCGGACAAGCCCGCCGCCGAGGAAGGCAAGGAGCCGCGGCAGCCGGCATGGAGCCGCCGCCTCGACCTGCCCTTCCGAGTCAACGCGGACAAGGCCAACGCCAAGTTCACCAACGGCATCCTCCGCATCGAGCTGCCGAAGGAGGACGCGGCGGGCGTCAAGCACATCGCCATCCAGTAACGACCGAAAAAAGAAAGGAGAAAGAAAATGAGCAACGAAAAGTTTACCGTTCCGTCCACGCAGTTCACGGAGAGGCCCGAGGCGTACGAGCTGAAGGTGTCGCTCCCAGGCATCGGCAAGGAGGACGCAGAGCTGCACATCGAAGGCAAGACGCTGGTCCTGAAGGCGCACGCTAAGCACCAGAACCCGGCCGGGTTCAAGCAGGTGGTCGCGGAGTTCGAGAGCCAGAGCTACGCGATGAGCGCGGAGCTGCCGGAGATGGCGGACCCATCCTCGCTCAAGGCGAAGCTGGAGAACGGACTCATGACCGTGACAATCGGCAAACGGCCCGAGACGCAGCCGCGCAAGATCGAGATTGGATAAAACATTAAAAACTCCTATCCGTGTGGCTCTCGCGGTTCGGAGTTTTTAGCCGCAAAGCACGCAAAGGTCGCAAAGGGATATTTTATTCTGGCTTGGTTGCCGTGACACGGACGCGGAAGAACGCCGCCTCGGAGGTGCGCGTGGTGCAGGGAATCACCACCACGCCATCCGCAGGCGCGCGGTCAAAAGAGTCCACGTCATAGACGAACGGATCAGAAAGCGAGTACTTCACTTCGCAGCCGTACCAAAGGCCCTGGATTGCGTTGTTAACGACGATGCCAACCTCGACACCGTCCGGACCCTGGACCACCGACATTGGCGAGCCGGTGCCGGTGCTAGCGCCGATGACCGGCGCCGGGACGGTGTCGGGGTTGACGTCAACGTATGCATAGTAGCTGACGTCGCCCGACATTGGCGCGGATGAAAAGCTATCTGGATTCCCCTGGCTGGGCAGCACGAGACCGCCCACAGGCGCTGCGACGACGCGAAGATACTGAACGTCAAGACCCGCCGCCACGTCGTCATCCGTAAGCGCCACCCCCATCGCCGAAGCAATTTCAGCAGCCTCCTCAGGGCTGGCAGCGGAGAAGGCTGCGAATTTCCCGTTCTGAAGCCCGAACGAGGTGGCGGCCGGGGCAAGTTCCGGGTCGCCAGTGATTGTTAGCGTAGGATATGCCTCTTCCCAAAATGATACCGTCGACGTAGGGCAGTAGACGGTGGTGAGCTCGGGGAAGATCTCGGTGACGTCGAACGACGTCGGCGGTTTCTCGGCGGCGGCGGAGACGCGGAGGGTCTTGAGCTTGAAGCAGTCGCGGAACGGCTCCTTGTCCTCGATGTTCTCGGTACCGTCCGCCCAGTTCCAGGAATCGCACGAGACCTCGGTCAAGTTGGAGCAGCCGCCGAAGGAAATGTAGCCGACGGAATGCACACAGGAGGGGATCGTGAGCGTCGGAATGCGCATGTAGGCAAACGACGCGTTGCCAATCTCGGAGACGCTCTGGCCGGAAAGGTTGAGGGAGGTGGCCGCCCTGCACTGCGCAAACACCTGATTTTTCGCCGCATTGGGGAACGGCTCGGCATACATGATGTCGTCGTTGCCGTAGCCGGTGTAGCCGGCAATCTCGTCGACATAGTGGTTCTCGTAGCCGCCGTTGTAGGCGAGCGCAGACGCGCCGGCCATGGCCAGCGTAAGGGCGAGAATGTACTTCGCGCCGCGCATCTTCACTCTGCTCCTTTCAGCATATCGCGAATTATACCATTTTTTTCGCCGCGTGTGTTGAATTCCCGGATAGTTTCTGCGAAGGCGCGGACGCCGGCGCAGAGGTCCTCGACGGAGCCGTCGTTGCGGATGACGAAGTCGGCGCGCGCGGCCTTGTCCTCCACCGGCAGCTGCGCCGCGAGGCGGGCAAGCGCCTCTTCGCGCGAATAGCCGCGCCGGGCGGTCATGCGCTTGAGCTGCGTCTCGCGCGTGGAGGCGACGCAGCCGACGAGGGAAAAGTCCCCTTCCCAGCCGGCTTCGTAGAGAAGCGGGACGACTGCGACGCGCGGAGGCGCGGAGGCGGCGCGGGGTTCGTCCAGCCACGCGAAGAGGCGAGAGCGCACCTGGGGATGGAGCTCGCGCTCGAGCGCGCGGCGCTTCTCGGGGTCGGCAAAGACCTCCGCGGCGATGCGGCGCCGCTCGGCGGGGTCGGGCAGAAGTTCGTGGACGAGATCGTCGGCGTCAATGGTCTCGACGCCAAGGTCGTTGAGCATCTTCGCCGCGAGCGACTTGCCACACGCTATTCCGCCGGTCAACGCAAAACGCATCAACGCCCCCTGTACGCGACCGCCTCCGCCAGCACTCCGGAGGGAGCGGACAACAGCGCCGCGCAATACACACCTTCGTCCGGATCCAGCGCAATCAGGATCTCGTCGTCGGCATACTGCACCCCGTTCAGCTTGTACGAGATCTTCGCGACGAATCCGCCGGTCGCCTCCTCGATCCGGTCGAGCGAGGCGGCCTTGAACGCAACCCGCTTGCCGGCGAGGGTGAAGTTGCCCGTGATCTTGCCGGCGGCGGTAAGCTTCAGCGTGAACGCGCCGGCGGTCTCCGCATCGTCTGCGGCCGCGACAAACCCGCTGTAGGCGCCGACCGCCGCGGCGGGAAGCGCCACCACCTCGATGTTGAACGCGAACTCTCCCTTCCACTTCGACTTGTTGCTCGCCGTAAGGACGACCTGCTTCGCGGCCTGCGCCTTCTTGGGCACTCCCTCGATCGCATACGCCGTCACAGAAGCGCCGCTTGCGTCGGCAGTCTTCGACTTCACCAGCCTAAGCCCGCTAGGCAGTCCCTTGGCCTTGAGCGTGGTCGCGACGCCTGCCTGCCCCTCCACGCCCAGCGAAATCCGCTGCGCAATGCCGACCGAGAGCTTGAGCGTCGCCCCCTGCTCCAGCGAGACGCCGGCCCCGTCGCCGGTCTCGATGACAGGGCTGATCACAATGGGCTCGGTGCCGCCATGGCTGTCTGCAAGCGCCCCAAGGCTGGAGGCGACAACGTCAATCGACCCATCGGGGGCAAGCCTGACCAGCAGGCTGGCGACATACGAAGTTGACCCTCGCTTGAGAGCGGCAAGATAGGGAATGTAGAGACCGTCCTCGCCCATCACGGCCTGGACCTTGGCATTGACCTTGAGACCGCCTGCGGCGACGCCGGAAATCTTGGTGGATCCGCGTGCGCCAACGGTGAGCTGGAGACTTGTCGTGCCGGCAGCATTCGTAAGCACGATCGTCCAGTCGCCGCGGTAGGACTCGAGCGCCGCCGCCATCTTGTCCCCCTTGACGCCCATGCCGTTGCGGGCGCCGAAGATCTCATATCCTCCCCATTCGCCATAGAGGTTGTCCGCGCCCAGCGTGACGCCAAACGACTCGACCGCGGCACCCTTGGCGGTGCAGACAAGCCCGGTTACTTCGCCCGTCTCGTCACCCACGCCCTTGGTGTACTTCAGCTTCTTGGTGCCGCCGTTGTTGACCGTCGCAGTGACGGAAGAGCTGGTGACCTTCGTCTTCACCTTGGTCGCCCGGTCGGTGACGGTCTTGGCCCTCAACTTGGACGCCTTGACCTGGATGACGGCAGCCAGCGAACCGTCGGCGGCCATCGCCCAGCCGTCGTAGGTGCGCACGGCGGAACCGTCGTAGTCGCCGTCGTCGGACCAAAGCGGCCCCAAGGCAGGCTCGGGCTCTTCGCGTTCCTCAATCTCCAGCCGCCCGTCGGAAACAATCTTAAAGGCGACGTTGGAGAAGTAGGCGTTCCGGTTGGCGAACTGCCCGGGCTTGAGTCCATAGACGTAGACCCCTGCCGCAGTGGCGACGAGGTTGGACTTGCCGGAGAAGGAGAAGTCGCCCACGGTGTAGAGTCCGCTGCCGTCCAAGATCTCCACCGCGAACCCGGAGAGCCGCTTCGCCGTCCCGTCAAAAACGTAGGTCTTCGACGGTCCCGTCACCTTCACGGTCACGGGAGCGGAACAAACCACCCTGACGACGGCAGAGGTGGTGAACACGTCGTAGCCGTCGCCGGAGGCGCGGCAGTAGACAACGACGCTCCCCGGCCCCGCGAACGCAGGCGCGGCAACCGACCATGGTCCGTTCGGCGAGGCGGCGTACTCGAGCTTCACGCCGCCGTATTCCGCGAACGCCGCTGCCAGCGCGTTGGTGTCGATCGTATGCGCGGCGCCGTCGTATTCCGCCGTCACATCGGCGCCGGCGAACCCCGCCGCAGGGACAAGGTGCTTCGGCTCGACCTCGCGGTTCTCGACCCGGAAGGTCGCGGAGCCGGAGAAGGCGGTGCCGTCGGCAAGCGAGAACTCAAGCGTCGCCTCGAAGTTGCCGGTCTCCGAAGGCGCCCCGGAAAGAACGAACTTGCCATCCGAACGCTTGGTCAGAGAAACTCCGGCGGGAAGGCCACGCGCCACGCCGGACGCAACCGGCCGGTCGGAGTCGACGGTGAAGAACGCGCCGTACTTGGAGTCGACCGGCTGCTTCAGCTCAAGGTCAAACTCAGACTTCACGAACTTGACTTCCGGACCGGCGAGGATCTCCAGCCGCCCATCGGACTTGATCTCAAACGAGACGTCGGTGAAGTCGGAGTCGTGGTTGGCGAAATCACCGGGCTTCAGTCCATACGTGTATTCGCCAACGGCGGTCTCCGTCAAATTGGAAACGCCTTCAAACCTGAATGCGTGCGCCGAATAAAGTCCATAGCCTCCGGAAATCTCAACCTCGAACCCGGAGAGCGTCTTCTCGTCGCCGTCGAAGTAGCACGTCTTCGAGGGGCCGTACACCCGGACAACCACCGGCGAATCGCAGACGACCCTGACGACGGCGGAGGTGACGAAGTCGGAGCGCCCTTCGGCAGATGCCTTGACGTAGGTAACGAGGCTGCCAACCCCGAAGAGCTCCGGCGCCGCCGCAGTCCAGGGGCCGTCCGGCGAGGCCGCATACGCGAGCGCCGCCCCGGGGAACGCCGCGGCAAGCGCGTTAGTGTCGATCGTGCGGCTGGTGCCGTCGTAGCTAAACTCGGCGTCGGCGCCGGCGAATCCCGCCGCGGGGGCGAGCGGCGTGACCGCAGGCGTCAGGATGGAGAGGCGGCCGTCCGAGACAATCCTGAAGACGACGTCGGAGAAGTCCGGATTGAGGTTGGCGAACTGCTCCGGCTTGAGCCCATAGGAGTACTCGCCGACGGCGGACGCGGTAAGGTTGGAGCATCCGTCGAAGGAGAAATCTGCCGCGGAGTAAAGCCCATACTCGTCTTCGATCTCCACCTCGAAGCCGGAGAGCGACTTGCCGTTTCCGTCGTAGGTGTGTTCCGCCAAAGGCCCGGTAATCTTCACCAGCACCTTGGCGTCGTGGAACACCGCGATGTCGGCGGAAGTGACGAAGTCCTCGTAGCCGTCGGCCGACACCTTGATGTAGGTGGTAAGTCCGCCTATCCCGTCAAGCACCGGCGGGGTGGCGGACCAAGGACCGTTAGTAGAGGCGGAATACTCGAACGCCACGTCGTCCACGGCAAACGCCGCGGCAAGCGCGTTGGTGTCGATTGTGCAGCCAGTGCCATCGTAGGCATATACGCCGCCGACGTCGGCGAGGCTGTCGCCGGGGACAAACTGCTTGGGGCCGGCTTCGGGACCGTGGACGCGGAACTTCGCGACGCCGGAGAGCACCACGCCGTCGGAAAGGACGAAGCGGAAGGTTGCGTCGAAGGCGCCGGCCCGCGACGGCGCGCCGGCAAGGACGTAGCCGCCTGACTGCTCATAGACGGCGACTCCGGGCGGGAGTCCCGCGACGGCGTAGGAACTTACCGGGCGGTTAGAGGGGGTGGAGAAGGAAAAATACGCGCCGAGCGAAGAGTCAACGTTCTTTCCCTGCTCCAAATCAAAGGCGGCCGCCGTCATGGCCAGATGCGGCTGCGGCAGAATCTCCAGCGCTCCGTCCGAGACGATTTCAAACGAAACATCGGTGAAGTCGGGGTCGAGGTTGGCGAACTGACTGGCATCGAGTCCATACGCATATTCGCCGACGGCGGACTCGGTCAAGTTGGAGATGCCCGAGAACTGGATGGCTGACACCGGGTAGAGGTCTTCCCAGCCGGGCATCTCAATGCCGAACCCGGAAACGGTCTTAACGTTGCCGTCATAGTAGCAGGACTTCGACGGACCGGTTATCTTAACGACCACCGGCGAGTCGCAGACTACCCTGACGACGGCGGAAGTGACAAAATCCTCGCATCCATCGGCCGACGCCTTGACGTAGGTAACGGCGCTGCCGACCCCGAACAACTCCGGCGCCGCCACGGTCCAGGGGCCGTCCGGCGAAGCGGCATACGAAATCGCCACCCCGCCACGCCCGGCAAACGCCGCGGCAAGCGCATTGGTGTTAATCACGCGGCCGCTGCCATCGTAGCTGTACTCGGCGTCGGCACCGGCAAATCCAGCGCCGGGGACAAGCGACACGGGCAGGATGGAAAGCCGCCCGCTTGAGGCAATTCTGAAGACGACATCGGAGAAATACGGATTCAGGTTCAAGAACTGCCCAGGCTCAAGGATATAGGCGTACTCGCCGGCTGCGGTCCCAACGCAATTGGAAATGCCGTTGAACGAGAAGTCGGTCTCAGTATAAAGCCCGCCGCCGCCGGAAATCGCCACCTCGAAGCCGGCCAGCATCTTCTCGCTGCCGTCAAAGTCATACGCCGCCGAAGGTCCAGTAATCGTCACCACCACTTTCTTGTCCCAAATAACCTTGACGCTGGCGGAACCAACGTAGTCCTCGTAGCCGGCGGCGGACGCCTTGATGTAGGTGGTAAGGCTGCCAAGACTATTCACTGCTGGCGGCGAAGCAGACCAGGGACCATTCGGCGAGTCAGAATACATGAACGTCACATCATCGTATTTCGAAAACGCGGCGGCAAGTGCGTTCGTGTTGATTGTGCGGTTTGGCACGTTGGCATCATAGGCATATTCGACATCGGCGCTGGGATATCCGGCGGCAGGCTCGAGCGCAACCACCTCAGCATCCTCCCAGAGCGCAGTCAGCGTATGATCAGCCGCGAGGACAGCCGTAGTCGCAGGATTGATCAATATCCCCGATTCAACGCCGTTAGTTGTCCAACCAACGAATTTGTGTCCTGCCCATTCAGGATCGGGGATGTCGCCGTATGTTTCTCCCAACCCAACTGTCATGCTCCTCATGCCACGGGCAAATGCCGCACCAGCGCCGGCAACTCCAAGGTCAAAGGTGATCTCATATTTCCCATCAGGAATCCAATTAACCCTGGTAAGATAAAGGGCGTGATTATCTCCATCTGGATCGCCAAGATAAGGGATGAATGCTTTTCGCCAGGTAAAGGTGGCACCATCTAATATCTGACGAGTTACATTGGTCCCTCCGTCAAAACCCAAACCACCATTATAATAAATATAATTCTGGGCGTCTGTGAAAAAGCGTTTGTTACTAATGGAAACCCCAGTAGCACACCATGAAAATTCAATTCTCCCAGATCCAATAACCGTCGCCGTTAAATCAGAGTATTTATCAGATCGAGTTGCACCACTAACCAGACATGTAATGTTAGAACCATTAACCATGACATTGGTCACGCTCCACGCATTCCCTTCAAAATCGGATGTTGTTGTTACCGACAAATTGCGGCAGACTCCACTCTGGTTGAGCTCGTCGACCTCACTCCACTTGGCCAGCAGATAAAGATTGCTGACAACGACAGCTACATTCGACGCTGATCCATCGGGGAACTGCCACCCCAAGAAATGCCTACCCGGCGGCTCGCCAAAAATATTTCCTGAAGCAAGGCCGGCCTGGACGCCATAGGTAAACTCGTCTGAACAAGGCGCGCCAATTCCGCCATTGGGGAGATAGTAAACCTTGTAGATATTCGGAGTCCAATGGGCGTAGATGGTCTCGTTGGAGGTGCTGCCCCACTTGGCGACGGCAAGTCCATTCGACGAGATATAGCACTTCCCAGTTCCGTTAGGCTCCGACCAGTAGCCACCGAAGGTGTAGCCGGTTCGCTTGGGCAGTTCAATTCCGCCAAGCTCCGAATCAGTCTGCGCAATCAGGCTCTGAGTGCCAGGCCTCGTTGCACCGCGATTGTCAAGCGTAACGGTATAGTCAACTCGATTAAGCGTCCAATGCGCGTAGAGCATTGTATCGCCGGACAGGTTAACTCCATCATCTTTCTTGACCTGCGTGCCGCCGGTAGCAGTTGTCCACCATCCATTGAAGTCATAACGGTCGCGCGCCGGCTGTGGTAGTTCCGGGTATTTCCCGCCATGCTCCACGACAACTACATCATCACCGAGAAGCCGCCCCTCACCCGGGTTGAGCGTAACCTTGTAGTGGCGCGTTACCGTGACCGTGGCCGAGGCGGTGATATCGGAATACCCTTCCGCAGAGATGCGGTAATACGTCTTAAGACTGCCTGGCCCGGCTTGGGCAGGCGGCGTCAGCGACCACGGACCGGTGCTCGCGTTGGAATACTTGATCGTTGCACCGCCATACGCCGAATACGCGGTGACGATGGCATCGGTGTCGATCGTGTGCGCGGCGCCGTCGTACTCCGCCGTCACGTCGGCGCCGGCAAACCCAGCGACTGGCGCGAGGGTATATTGACCATTGCCATCGGAGACGAGGAAGCGGATTCCGCCGGAGACAACCGTTCCATCCTCCAGAGTAAAGACGAGCGTCGCGTCAAACGCGCCGGTCTGGGTCGGAGCGCCAGCAAGGAAGAATCCGTCGGCACCCTGCTCAAGGCGGACGCCGGCCGGGAGACCAGACGCGGTCGCCGACTTCACCAGCTTGCCGGAAACGACGGAGAAGTACGTGCCAACGTCGGACTTCACCGCCTGGTTGCGGGGTAGTTTCTCGATCTGACCGGACACTCGCAATTCATCATCAGGCAGAATCGTAAGCGTGCCGTCGGCGACGATTTCAAAGACAACATCCTTGAAGCTGCCGTTCTTGTTGGCGAACTGGTCGGCAGAAAGTCCGTAGCGGTAGACTCCCGCAGCACTTTGGGTCAGGTTGGAGACCCCGGAAAACTCAAGGTCGGATACGGAATATACGCCAAAGCCGTTCTCGATTTCCAGATTGAATCCGGCAAGCGTCTTTTCGGTGCCGTCGTGGCGGAAGGTCGCCGAGGGACCCGTTATCTTGACCGTGACCTTCGAAGGAGCCGAGACCTTGACGGTGGAGCAGCCGGTGTAGTCGGCGTATCCATTGGCCTGAACCCGATAGTAGGTGGCCAGGCTACCAGCGTTCGTCTGCAGCGGCGGATTGGCGTCCCACGGCCCAGCGAGGGAACGGGCATAGGCGATTGTCACGCCCTTGTAGGCGGAGAACGCACTTGCAAGGTAGTCGACGTCGATGGAATGCCCAACCCGGTCGTAGCTGTACTCTACGTCCGCCCCCACAAATCCCGCGGCGGGCGCAAGCACGTCGACGCCTGTCGCCGTCCAGAGCGCAATCAGGGAATGGTCGACGCTCAGCACCGCGGTGTTCTCGGGGTCGACAATGCCAGACATGACGCCGTTCGTCGTCCAGCCCAGGAAGTCGTGTCCGTCCCACTCGGGATCGGGGATGTCCCCGTAGCACACCCCGTGCGGCACAATCAGCGAACAGCCGTCGAACTGCGCCCCGGCACCGCCGTCGTTGAGGCCAAACGCCACCCGGCTGTAGCCCGCCGGAATCGGCCCGGACGGGTCCAGCGGCTGACCCCATTCCGCCCAAAAGCAGACATCGCCGGCGGCAACGAGGTTGCTGACGCTCGTTCCCTGATTGTACCTTGCCGAGCCGTCCGCAAGGCTCCAGCACACAAAATAGACGTTGTTGGAATTGGTGAACGGGTTGCGAAGGAGACTGAACGCGGTATCATACTGCACGGATTGGGTTTCGACCGGCCCCAGCCCGCCATTCGCAAAGTAGTGGACCTTGTAGGTGTTTGGCTTCCACGCGGCGTAGACCGTCGTTCCCGCGGCACCATCCCACTCGCGGTCTGGCGATCCGTCTGGCTTGACATAGCGCTTTCCAGTTCCGCCCTGCTCCGACCAGTAGCCGTCAAAGGCGTAGCCGGTCTTCTCGGGAAGCGCAATCCCCTCGATCTTCGTGTCCTGCTTCAGCCGCACGCTCTCCGTTCCCGGCTTCGTAGCGCCGCAGCCGTCGAGCGTGACGTCGTACTCGACCTCGGGAGCCATGAGCTGCCAATGCGCGTAGAGCGTCGTATCGCCGGCAAGCTCCACGACGTCGCCGGCGGAGACCTGCGTGCCGCCGGACGCAGAAGTGAACCAGCCCAGGAAGTCGTAGCGGTCGCGGGTCGGCTCGGGGAGCGCCGGGTACTTCGCGCCGTGGTCCACCACGATGATGTTGTCGCCCTTGAACTTGCCCTCGCCGGGATCCAGCGTGACCATGTACTTGCGCGTCACCGTGACCGTGGCCGAGTTGGTGACGTCGGAATACCCTTCCGCGGAGACGCGGTAAAACGTCTTGAGACTGCCCGGCGCAGTCTGGGCGGGCGGCGTCAACGACCAAGGACCAGAGCTCGAGTTGGAATACTTGACCGCTGCACCGCCGTACACCGCGTAGGCAGCGACGATGGCGTCAGCGTCGATTGTGTGCGCGGCGCCGTCGTACACCGCCGTCACATCGGCGCCGGCGAACCCGGCGGCGGGCGCGAGGGCATACTTGCCCGCGCCGTCGTCGACGAGGAAGCGGATTTCATCGTCAAGGACTGTGCCGTCAGCGAGTGTAAACGCCAGCGCGGTGTCGAATGCTCCAGTCTCGGTCGGCTTGCCGACCAAGACGAACCCTTCGGAGACCTTCTCGAGGCTGACGCCGGCTGGCAGGCCGGACGCCGTCGCCGACTTTACCAGCCGATCGGAGAGAAGGGAAAAGTACGCGCCGTACTTGTCGTCCACCGCAGCCCCGCGGTTGAGCTTGACTATATGCTCATTAACCGTCAGTTCCGCCACGGGCTCGATCTCGAGACAACCGTCGGCTACGATCTCGAAAACGATGTCCGTAAAATGGCGGTTCTTGTTGACGAACTGCCGCGGGGAAAGTCCGTAGCGATAGACTCCGACGCCGGTCTCCGCGAGGCTTGAGACGCCGGTGAAGGAAAAATCCACCGCAGAATAAAGTCCGCTGTCATTCTGAATTTCAAGGTCGTATCCCGAAATCGCCTTTTCGGTGCCGTCGTAGAGAACGGACTTTGAACGGCCCATGACCTTGACCACGACCTTTTGCTGGTAGACTACGCTTGCCGTGGCCGACCCGGAGTAGCTGTCGTATCCCTCGGCGGAAGCCTGGTAATGCGTGACCAAGCTTCCGGGACGAGTCTGCTGGGGAGGCGTCGCGGACCACGGGCCGATGCTGGAGGTGGCATACGCGAAGGTGACGCCGTCATAGCCCTTGAACGCCGCCTTGAGCGCCGCCACATTTATCGTATGGCCGCTACCGTCGTAGTCGTAGATGCCGTCCGCGCCCGAAAACTCCGCATCGGGCACCAGCGCCCCCATGTGCTCAACGTCCCAGAGCGCGGTCAGCGCATGGTCGGCCGGCAAGACGACGGTCGTCGCGGGATCGATCACCCCAGACGCGACGCCGTTCGTCGTCCACCCCACGAACTGCCGGTCACTGCGCACGGGATCGGGAATGTCACCATACCTCGATCCGTGCGGCACCGTCATGGAGTCGCCGCCGCCGAACACCACGTCGGCGGCACCGGCGTTCAGGTTGAAGACGACCTTGCTGCAGCCGTCCGGCTTCCAGACGACGTCCTTGACGTACAGCGTGTGGTCGACAATGACGTGCGACGGTTCTTCATGGTACAGCAAGGTCCGCCAGACCAGCACGCCGCCGGAAGCGGCGTATGCCGCCCGGTCAAGGGTCTTTGTCGCCTGCTGCCAGTTTCCGAGCCCGAGCGGCCCTGGGAAGTCGATGCGGGAGTACCCCTCGGCGCCGTCGCCGACTTGGAAATACGCATTGGATGCGGTGCCGACTGCACACCACGAGAAGGAAATCGTGCCCTGGCCGGAGACCTCCGCCTTCAGCTCGGAGGAGGGCTTCCCCTCCTTGAGCGTGCCGCTCATCAGGCAGGGGACGCCGATGTCCACTACGCGCCACGCCTGCTCGCCGGCGGAAGTGTCCACCACGAGATCGCTGCAGATTCCGCTCGCGTTAAGCGCGTCGGCAAGCGGCTCCCACTTGGCCAGCAGACTTACCGACCCGGAGGTAGCAAGGTTGACCACCGACGCACCAGACGAAAACTCGCCGGAGCCGTCGCTGAAATACCAACCAACGAAAGTGGCGCCATCGAGACGCGAGAAGAGTTCCCCGGCGAGCCTGAACGTGGCGTCGTACTGCACATTGGTGGTGACGACCGACCCCACGCCGCCGTTCGGGAAGTAGTGGACAGAGTAGGTGTTCGGCGTCCACGCGGCGTAGACGGTCGCGTCGGCGGAACCTTCCCAAGCCTGGTCGGGCGAGCCGTCCGGCTTCACGTACTGGACGCCGGACCCCTCCGGCGCCGACCAGTAGCCGGCAAAGGTGTAGCCGGTCCGCTCCGGGAGGACGATGCCCTCGATCTGGGTGCCCTTCTTCAGGAGCACACTCCTCGTCCCCGGCTTCGTCGCGCCGCAGCCGTCGAGCGCAATCGTGTATTCGATCTCCGACTCCTTGATCTGCCAGCGGGCGTAGAGGGTGGCGTCCTTGGTTATCGCCACCACGTCGCCGGCCGACACCTCCTTGCCGTTGACGGGCGCGGTGAACCAGCCGACGAAGTCGTAGCGGTCCCGGACTGGCACCGGCAGGGTCGGGTACTTGTCGCCGTAGGTGACGGTCAACGCCGCCGAGCCGGACTCGATCTCCCCTTCGCCGGGGTCAAGCGTGACCGTGTACTTCATCGGCTCCCAGTAGGCGTAGAGGGTGTGCTCGCGCGAATCCGCAACGACGGTCTTGCCGGGCTCCACCAGGTTGCCGCCCATTGGCGAATCGTACCAGGCGAGGAACTTCATCCCCGTCGCGGTCGGCGTGGGCAGGACGGGATACTCCTCGCCGAAGACGCAGGAGACGCGGCCGGGCGAGACGTGGCCCGAGGCGATGTTGGCGTCGAGGTTGACCGCAACGTCTTTTCCGGAAAACGCCGCGAGGCACTGGACGATGGTCAACCCCGCCAGCTGGGAGTAGTCGGAGTATTTTATCGTATGCTCCGCGGCGCTTACGAAGGAAGTGGTGCAGGCGTTGCCGTAGATTGCGGTCAGCATCCACTCGTCAAACCGGTAGCCGTTGGCGGGAACGGCCTTGATTACGGCGGAATCCGCATCCGAGGAGAGGTACACGCTGACGGTAGACTCGACCTTGCCTCCGGTGGACGGCAGCTTGACCGCCGAGACGGTGCCCTTGTCCTTGTCGTACCCCGCCGTGACTTGGACAGTGTAGCCAGCCACGCCGACCTGCGCAAACGCTGCGCACAGGACTGCGACCAGCCCGCCTCTCGCGGATCCGAAAAATTTTCCAGTCATCGCCGCCTCCTTCCCGACGGCCCGGGAGTCGGATTTACTCCGCCTTGGGGGCCGCCTTGACTTCTGTCTCTTCGGCGCTAAGCTCGTTGACCTTCAGCTCGCGGCCGGCTGGCGTAATCAGGCGCCCAGTGACGAACACCAGCAGGTTGCGCTTGACCGTCTTCTCGGCATGCGAGCGGAAGAGCCGGCCGATGAACGGCAGGTCGCCGAGGAACGGCACCTTGTCGTCCATCGCCTTGCGGTTCTCGGTGATGAGCCCGCCCATGACCACCGTCGCACCCGGGGTGATCGAGACCTTGGACTCGATCGAGCGGACGTGGAAGAACGGCTGCTCCATCGGGGCGTCGTAGTAGGTGATGTTGTCGCCGGAGGTCGCAAGCTTCTGGAGCGCGTCGTCGGCGGAGTCCATCGCCGTCTGGGCGAGCGCCGCCTTGGTGGCGGTCGGAATCGCGGTGCCGAGCGAGTTGAAGATCTCGCTCAGGCCGGTGAAGATCTCGCCCAGGCCCTCGAAGTTCTGGAGCGAGCTGTTGCCGGTAAACGGAATCTTCATGCCGTAGTTCTTCCAGATCGGGTCGTCCACGACCTGCGGCTTGAGCTCAAGGTCGATCGACCCGCCGTTGGCCTCGGAGTAGGTCGGGGTGACGTCGAGGATGACGCCCACCTCGCGCATGGTGAAGTTCTGGGGCTCGACGACGGCGAGAATGGCCGACTGGGAGCCGCCGGACGAATGGCCGGAGCTCGAGCTCGACGACTGGAGCTGCACGTCGTAGTCCTGCGGATAGATGAACTCGGTGACGACCTTGATGACGGCCTGCTGGCCGGACTGGGTGACGACCTTGGGGGCGGAGAGGAGGTCGGTGTCGCTGCGCTGCGAGAGCATGTGGAGGATCATCGAGAGGTCCGCATCGCCGAGGAACGCGTTGAAGCGCATAAACTGGTCATTGGTGCTCTTGCCCTCGCCGGAGATGTGGTTGCCCTCGGTGGAGAGGTAGCGGCTGCCGTTGCCGTATTCGGAAGTGCCGCCAAAGGCGTTGACGCCAATCTGCTTCTTGCCCCAGCGGGGTACCGGGGTCTTGCCTGCCATCACCGAGTCGCGCATGGCAGACGTGTCAAGCCGCTGCCAGCTCTTGGAGACGGAGCCGGGCTCGGTGTGGGTGGTGATGGTGTTGACGGTGCCGTCGGCGTTGTAGGTGTAGCTCTGGGTTATGTCGCCGTCGGTTGTATTGGAGATGAAGTCGGCGTCATGCAGTCCGATCCACTTGCCGACGTGGCGGCCAAGGCCAAAGGTGTAGTTGTCGTTGAGGATCCACTCGAAGCCAAGCGAGTTGAGATCCTCCTGCGAGACTTCCACGAACCGCGTCTCGATTTCGATGAGCTGCGGCTGGCCGCCGAGCTCGTCGAGCACCTTCTCGAACTCGGCGAGGTTCTCGCGGGTGTTGCGCACGTAGAGCTTGCCGAGCGACTTGATGTGCTTGATCGACGAGCCCTCGGGCCACTGCACGCCCATCTCGGAGAAGAACGCCTTCCAGTCCTGGTCGGGGGATTCCTCCGCGTCGTCGCGCTTCCTCGAGTTGTTCGAGCCGCTGGCGCCAAAGCCGCCGCCCATCGTCTTGATCTCGTCGGAGGCGGAGGAGACGCGCTCGATGAACGACTCGGGCACGTTGTACTTGCGCGCGAGGATCTCGGACGTGGACATGTCCTTGTGCATCACCATCACGATCGAGCCGCGCACGATGAACTTGTAGTCCACCGAGTCGCAGACCAGCTTCAGCGCCTCGTAGAAGGAGATGTTGTTGGCGGAGATGGTGGGGATGGGGGCGAGGCCGTGGGTGTCCTGCGCGTTCTCGTCCTCCTCGCCGGTGGAGGAGAAGTCGTTGGCCTCCTCGGGCTGCTCGGTGGCCGCCGTCAGCTGTTCCCGCGGGCGGAGGTAGAAGTTGAAGCCGCGCTGGTCCGGCGGGAGCTCTGGGTTGTCGTAGTCCTTCGACGCCTGGATGAAGAACTGCACCGCGTCCATGATCGTCGCCGGCGGATTGAACTTGATCTCCGGCAAACGGATCGCCTTCATGCGCTCGATGATCTCCTGCTCGGTGGTGCGCTCGGGGTCGTCGCCGGCCGAGGACTTGACCGTCTCGGCCGCGCCCTCGCTGAGGGAGGCCGCATTGACCGCGTAGACCGGGCGCCACGCCTCGTCGACGTCGGCGATCATCCCGGCGCGCGCGGGCACGCGCTCCTGCTGCAGCACCGCCGCGCGGCGGGCGATGATCGCCTTCCGCAGACGAATCGCCTCGACGTTGTACTTGTCGTTGACGAGCACGGTTTCGACGTCCTCTAGCGCCTTGTCCAGGTCGCCGACGCCGAGGTGGTGGGTGCCGCGGAGCAGCAGGCGGCGGATGTGCTCGCGCTCGTACTTGTAGTCGGGGTCGTTGCGGCGGTGGCGGACCATCTTGGAGATCTTGTCGCCGGGCGTGCCCTTGAAGCCAACGCCCTCAGCCTTCCAGCTCTCCATCAGGCGGCGGGCCTTGGGATGGCCGCGGTCAATCGCCTTCTGCAAATGCTCCAGCGCCAATTCGTCCTGCCCCAGCGCAAGTTCCTGCTTGGCCGCGCGGAGGAACGCCTCGCCCGAACCCTGGACGCACTCCTTGCGCAGCGCCTTGTTGGCGGGAATGTCGCCCAGCAGCTTCTCGGCGGTGGAATAGTGCTTTTCAGCTTCGAGATACTCCTCCGTCTTCATGCAGAGGCGCGCTTCGTTCATCTCCTTGCGAGCCTGGACATCGCGCTGCAGGCGACGGTTGGTCTCGGCGGTGATGATGTTTTCCAGCAGCTCGTCCTTCTCCTTGGTGGCGTCGGCGGCCTGGGCAGGAGCGGCCGGGATGTCCGGGGTTTCCGGAGATTCCGGGGCGGCCTCTTCAGCTTCCGGAGATTCCGGAGTTTCCGCGGCTGGCGCCTCCTCGGCAGGAGCCTCCTCTTCCTCCGGAGTTTCCGGAGATTCCGGAGTTTCCGCGGCTGGCGCCTCTTCGGCGGCCTCCGGAGATTCCGGAGATTCCGGGGCCGGCGCCTCCTCGGCAGGAGCCTCCTCTTCCTCCGGAGCTTCCGGAGTTTCCGGAGTTTCCGGGGCTGGCGCCTCTTCAGCTTCCGGAGCTTCCGGAGATTCCGGGGCCGGCGCCTCCTCCGCGGCTGGCGCCGCTTCCTCTGCTGGCGCTGGCTCCGCTTCGGCTGGCTTCGCAGCCTCTGCTTCGGCGGCCGGAGTCTCCGACTCCAGGTCTTTCAGCAGCGCGTCGAGATCGTCCTGCGCCGAGACAAAACTGGCGCACGAGACAAGGGCGACGGCCGCGCCCAGGGCGAGAATTTTTTTCGTATTCGTCATTGCTTCTGCCTATTCCTTGGGTATGTTGAAGAATTATACACTATTTCGGAAAATCATTCAAGGGCATCAAGGGTTCTTTTGCGTCCCCTGGCGACATCCTCCAGCGTCACTTTCGCGCCTTTGCCGACAGGCTTGATCTCCACGACCTTGTACTTGGTGCCGCTGAGGTCGATCGTCTCGCCGGGCACCACCTTGAACGAGGTCGTTCCGCCGCGCTCGTAGGAGAGCGTCGCCTGCACGTCGATCGGCGAGTACTTGAATCCCTTGGGGCTGCCGCTCTGAATGACGAGCACAACCTGCTTGTGGTCGCTCAGGCGCTCCACGACGGCCTCGGAGACGTCGACGGGCTTCTTTTGGTTGCTGCCTTTGATCTCGCGCATCTCGGTCTTGGGCTCGTACTTGACGAGCTTGTAGCCGTAGGCGCCAATCTCCTCGCCCTCGAGTGCGGTGACGGCGGCGCCGACGCGGCCGAATTCGTCCTTGCGCTTCGGGTCGAAGAACTCGAGCCTCCAGCCATTGGGGATCTTGTTCGCCTTGCGGAAGGCAAACGGCAGATAGGTCTCGTTGAGCGGCAGGACGACCTTGAGCGAGTCGAGGTAGTCCGGGTGGGAGTTGCGGTCCTTGGGATCGGTCTTCGCCTGGTACTCCTCGAGGTTGGTGAAGCCATCGCCGTCGCTGTCGGCGTTGGCGTCTCCGGCGTCGCCCGGGTTGAGGCCATGTGTCTTCTCCCATGCGTCGGGGAGTCCGTCGCCGTCGGCATCAAGGACAACCTTCTTCTCGGTCTCCTGTTTCTTTTGGCAGAACGGGCACTCCTCGGAAGCGCCGGGGATTGCCTTCGCGCAGTCGGGGTTGATGCACTTGACGCGCCGCTCGCTGGCGAGGAAGTTCTCCTTGTCGGCGGGGATCTCGTCCACCGTCGGCGGCTTCTTGGCAATGCGCATGATGACGGCGAACTCGGTGAAGTCCGGCTCCTTGACGCCGGTCTCGGCGGGCTTGAGCCGGTCGACGTCCGCGGCGGCCTGCGCGGCGGAGGACTCCGGATCAAGCCCGAGCTTGGTCACGAAGAACACGGCGGCGCCGACGAGCGCGAGCGCGCCAACGGCGGCGACAATCCAGTCGTAGTGGGCGATGACGAAATTATCCTTGCCGGAACGGGAAATCATTGCTTCTCCTCCTCTTCGTTGTCGCCGCCCAGGAGCGTGCCGAAGTCCTTTACGGACAGCTTGAGCACTACCGAAAGCGGGGTGGCGATCGCCTGGTCGAAGACGACGCCCCTGCGGATGGCGGCGTCGCGGGCCGACTCGACCTTGTCCTTCTCCTCCTCAGATTCGCCGCGCCGCGAGCGGCGAGAGCGGCGCGACGACGAAGCGGCCGGCGCGTCCTTCTTCTCCGGCTGGGCGTCGAACGCCTCCTTGACGTCGTCCTTGGCGCGGGCAAGCGAGAAGTCGTCGACTACGACAAACCGGTTGGTGACCGCGAAGTCGTTTACCACCCGGACAAACGCATCGGGGCTGGCGGTGAACTGCACCGTGTAGTTCTCGACGATTTCCTTCACCGGCCCCTTGGCGTCCTTCGCCGGCTTGCCGTTGCGCTTGGGCTTCTTCTGTCCCTTGCGCGGTTCCGACTGCTCCGGTGCGGGCGCGGCGGCGGCAATCTCGAGTCCGGTCACTTCGCCTACGCCGGCATTGGCGAGCGTCTCGAAGATGAACACGATGTCGTCCCACTGCCGCTGCAGCTTCTGAAGCTGCGCCTCCGGCGGCAGCTTGCCGTCGAGGATGTACTCGCGGAAGGAGCCGAAGGCGAAGCCCGGCTTGACAATCGCGCCCTCGGCGGTGCCTGGCAGCGCGGAAATCCGCTTCGCGTCGAAAAGCAGCTGCTCCTTGAACGCCGCGGCGGTGACGTTGGTGTCGAAGGAGCGGTCGCCTCCCGCGGCGAGCCTGCCCGCCTCGTCCTTCCACTCCTCGAACTTCTCGCGGTTGGCGTTAAGCGCCTTGACGCTCTCGGCGCAGGGGTAGACGTCCTTGCGCGAGAGTGACGAGGCCCGGGAGAGCACGCTGTCGAGCCCCTCGCCGGAGTCGCCGCCGTCGCGCGCCTCGGAAACGGCCGACCACGACTGCCAGGCGAGAAACGCCGCTACCAGCGTCGCAATGCCGATTACGCCACTCGTGGCGAACAAAATAATCTTCGACTTGTTCATTTGAACTTGACCTCCAGCGTGAACTGCTCGATTTGCGCCTCGTTGCCGCGCCCCTGCGCGCCGAGCTTGGAGATGTCGAGGATCTTCACCGCCTCGACCAGCGCGCCCTTCATCTTGAGCCGGTCAACCACGTACTCGCCGATGGTCTTGCCGGCGGGAACCTTGTCCTTGACGCGGTCGATCCAGGCGCGGACGACGATCTTGCCGTCCTTCCAGTTCTCGATCCACATTCCGGGCAGCAGCGATTCCTTCACCACGTTGATCCGGTTCACCGCTCGCGAGCGCTCCAGGAGCGTCCCGCGCAGGCGCCTCGCCTCGGCCTCGGCCTCGGACACCGACTTCGCGGCCTCGGTCACCTTGCGGTCGTATTCGGAAAGCGTGGCGATGCGCGAGGCCACGGCGTCGCGCCGGGCGGAGATTTCGCCCGCTTCGCGGTTGAACGCGAGCATCACCAGGACGAGCGCGGCGACCAGCGCCACGCCGCCGGCGGCCAGCACCGGGATCCGCGCCTTCTCAGCGCGCGCGGCGACCAGCGAAGGCGGCAGCAGGTTGATGGCGAAGCGCGCCGACCCGTTCTCGCGGCACGCGAGGCCGGCGGTGACGCCGAGCAGCGCGGCGTCGTAGCCAAGGGCCTCGGCGTCGACGGCGGGGCCGGCGGCAATCGTCGCAAACGGATTGAAGAGCTCCACCTCGATGCCGAGCGACTCGGCGAAGAACTGGTCTGCCTGCGGCAAAAGCGAAGTGCCGCCGGTGAGGTAGAGCTTCGTCGGGGTGCCGCCCTGCTGCTGGCTGCGGTAGAAGTTGATCGAACGCGAGATCTCCGCGTTAAGCCGCGTCATTACCGCGCGGCAGACCTTGGAGACGCGGTCGGCCACCTCGTCCTCGTCCTCGGTGACGCCTCCGACGGAGACATATCCCTTGTCGAACTTGACCTGCTCGGCCTCCTCCAGCGAGCAGCCGAGCGCGGCGGATATCTCCTTGGTGATCGCGTTGCCGGCGACGGGAATGGAGCGGTTGTAGAGCTTTTCGCCCTCGACGATCACCAGCGAGGTCGTCCGCGCGCCGATGTCGAGGATGACAAGGCAGCCGCCCGCCTCCTCCGGACGCGCGGCGCACACGGCGTTGCTGAGCGCAATCGGCGCGACGTCGACAAGCTCGGGCACGAAGCCGACCGACGCAATCGCGGCGCAGATCGCCTCTACCTGGTCGACCTTCGCCGCCACGATCATCACCGACGTGTCGCCGCCCTCGGTCTCCCCCAGCACCTGGCGGTCGCACACCATTTCGTCGATCGGGAACGGGATGGTCTGCTCGATTTCGTTGCGGACCATCTGCTCGAACTTCTCCGAGCCGCCGGCCATCGGTACCGCCGCAAACTTCGGGAACACCATCTGGCCGGAAAGCGCCACGTTCACCTTGCCGGGGCGAATCCCCGTCGAACGCACGATCTCCATCAGCGCCGGGGCGAGGATGGTCTCGGCGTTGCCGCCGTCAAGCGGCGCGGCCAGCTGGGCGACGCCGTAGCGAAGCAGGGTGAGCGCGCCGCGCGCACTGCTCTCGTACTCCGCGAGCACGACATTGGTCGCGCCGATGTTGAGGGTTAGAAACTTGTTTGCCATGGGAAAAGCGTTGGAATGGTTGTTACTGCGCCACCTGTTCGTAGTCGTTGGGGAAGACGATGGCCCAAATGGTCTTGGAGCGGTCGAGGAGCCCCTGGCGGCGCTCGATCATCGGCGTGCCCTCCTTGGTGACGGCGCTCATGATCTTCTGGTCCTCCCAGAACTTGGTGTGGGGCGCGATGCCCTTCACCTCGCTCCAGCAGTCGCCGGCGAGCATCTCGCCGTTCTGGTTTGAGATCTCGAGCCCTACCGCGCGCGGATCGCCAAAGCGCTCAAGACAGCTCGGCGGCAGCACCACGCTCGCGGCGTGGGAGCCGGCGGGGATGTTAACATAGGTCGTGGCGGTGGTGAAGTAGCTGTAGGGGGCGAGCCCCTCCTTGTTGCCCTTGTTCTCGGTGGCGTTCTTGGTGTCCAGGAGGACGTGCCAGGTGAAGGTAAGCTGGTCGAGGAACTTCGAGGTCTCGGTGCCGAAGGTGTCGTACTTGGTCTCGAGCACGATCCACTTGCGCGGCTTCTTGTAGCACTGGCCGACGGTCGACCCGCCCTGCACCGACGGCGCGGTGAGGCAGGCGGCCTGCCCGAGCCGCGGCTCCTGTACGATCAGGACCTTGGCGCCGCGGCCCTGGGTGACCATGTCGTCGCCGCCGGCGGCGCGGCGGGCTTTCGGCGCGGCAAGCGCGACGGTCGCGGCAAGCGCGACGACGGCGAATGCAAATGTCTTCTCTTTCATCTTGGTGTTCCTTTCTCTTGGTTCTACAGCACTTTCATCTTGGGGAGGTCCTGGATGTCCACGAGGCCGACCACCCGGCCGGACGCGTCGCACACCGGCAGGTCGTCGATGCGCTTCTTCTCGAAGATCTTGAGGAGCTCGGCGGCGTAGGCGTCGTCGCGCACGAAGAGCGGGGAGCTGGTCATGTAGTTGGTTATGGGGTCGGCGAGCAAAGCGCCAGATCCGGACTCTCCGGACATTCCGGCATTGCTCACCAGGCGGCGGAAGTCGCCGTCGGTGAAGATGCCGAGGAGCTTGCCCTCGGCGTCCGCGACGACGGCGGCACCGGACTTCGCCTTCGTCATCGCCATGATCGCGTCCATGACCGTCGCGCCGTCGCCGACACTGGCGAGGCGCTCTCCGGTGCGCATCACGTCCGTCACCTTCATCACCAGCGCGCGGCCGATCGCCCCGGCCGGGTGGTTCATCGCGTAGTCCTCGATCGCGAACTTCTGCGCGTCGATGAGCACCATCGCGAGCGCGTCGCCCATCGCCATCGTGGCGGTGGTGGAGTTGGTCGGCGCCATCCCGAACGGGCACGCCTCCTTGCCGCAGGGGATCTCGACGTGGACGTCGCTCAATGTCGCGAGGGTCGAGTCGGGGCGGCCGGTCATCGAAATCACCTTGAGCCCGTGGCGACGGATCGCCGGGATGAGGTTGTTCACCTCGGCGGACTCGCCCGAGAAGGAGAGCGCGAGGAGGATGTCCTTCGCCGACACCATGCCGAGGTCGCCGTGCATCGCCTGCACCGGGTTGAGGACGATCGAGCGCGTCCCGGTGGAGGAGAAGATGGCGCTCATCTTCTCGGCGATGTGCAGGTTCTTGCCGACGCCGGAGACCACCAGGATGCCGCCGCGCGAAGCGCAGTCGAGGATCATCTCGACGGCCTGGACGAAGGAATCGCCGACCGAGTCGCGGGTCTTTTCGAGCCCGGCGATCTCAATGTCGAAGACCTGCTTCGCGCGATTGATCATCTGTTCTGGGGTCATGGTTTTCTAGGTTTCTAGGATTCTAGTATTCTAGGTTTCTAGGCTACTTGGTGGTGCTTTGCAGCAACGTCACGCAGATCGTTCCCACGATGTCCTCGGCGGAGCAGCCGCGGGAGAGGTCGTTCATCGCCTTGGCGAGGCCCTGGAGGTTGGGGCCGATCGCGTCCGCGCCGCCGAGGCGCTGGGCGATCTTGTAGCCGATGTTGCCGGCGTTGAGGTCGGGGAAGATGAAGACGTTGGCGTCGCCCTGGACGGCGCCGTTCGGGTTCTTCTGCTTGCCGGTCGCTGGGACGACCGCCGCGTCGAACTGGAGTTCGCCGTCCATCTTGATGCCGGCCTCGGCGAAGCGGGGCTTCGCGAGCTCGACCGCCTTCTGCACCTTCTCGACCAGCGGACCCGCCGCGGAGCCCTTGGTGGAGAAGGAGAGGTAGGCGACGCGCGGCTCCTTGCCGGTGAGGTCGCGGTAGGTCTGCGCGGTGGCGAGGCCGATGTCCACTAGCTGCTCGGCGGTGGGGTCGGGGATGACCGCGCAGTCGCCGAAGGCGAGCACGCCGTCGCCGGAGGCCGTCGGCGTCTTGAGGTCGAGGATGAAGCAGCTCGAGGCGGTCTTGACGCCCTTCTGGGTGCCGAGGGTGTGGAAGGCGGCGCGGAGCATGTCGCCGGTGGAGGCGATCGAGCCGGCGACGAGGCCGTCGACGCGGCCGAGCTTCACCATCATGCCGCCGAAGTAGATGCGCTTGGTCCTGAGCGTCTTCTGGGCGCCGGCGAGGTCGATGATTTTCTGCTTCTCGGCGGGCTTCTTCGACTCCTTGGCGTTCCACGCCTCGAGGTAGGCGTTCTCGAGCTCGGCGTCGCCTAAAGTGTAGTCGATGGTCTTGATGCCGCGGTCGGCGAGCTTGAGGCCCGCCTTCTCCTCGGCCGCGGCAATTTCCGCGGCAGTTCCGAGGACGACCGGGGTGCAGATCTTGCGGTCGACGCAGGCGCAGGCGGCGGTGACGACACGGGGGTCCATGCCCTCGGGCAGAACGACGGTGCCGTTCAGCTTCGAGGCCTTTTCGATGATTTCCTTGATTGCGTTCATGATTTTTCTTGCTGTAGTACGCTTGCTGTCGTTTTACTTCCCGAGCACTTTCACGGTGTCGCGGGCGATCATGAGCTCCTCGTTGGTGGGTATGATGACCACCGGGATCTTGGAGCCTCTGGCGGAGATGACCTTGACCTCGCCGCGGACCTGGTTGGCCTTGGGGTCGAGCTTGATCCCGAGCGCGCCGAGACGGCGGATGATCCGCTCGCGCACCTCCTTGGAGTTCTCGCCGATGCCGCCGGTCATCACGATCGCGTCGGCACCGCCGATGACGGTGTTGTAGGCGCCGATGTAGAGCGCCACGCGGTAGGCGAGCATCTCGAGCGCGAGCTCGGCCGCCTTGTCGCCCTTCTCCGCCTTGGCGCAGATGTCGCGGCAGTCGCTGGAGCCGGCGAGCGCGAGGAGGCCCGACTTCTTGTTGAGGATGGTGTCCATCTCGGCGGGGGTGCGCTTCTCCGCCTCCATGATCGCGAGCACCGCCGCCGCGTCGATGTCGCCGCAGCGCGTGCCCATCACCATGCCGGCGAGCGGGGTGAGGCCCATCGAGGTGTCGACCACGCCGCCGTTCTTGATCGCCGCGAGCGAGGAGCCGTTGCCGAGGTGGCAGGTGACGAGGTTGACCTTGGATACCGGCTTCTTGAGGAACTTCGCCGCCGCCTGGGTGATGAACTTGTGCGAGGTTCCGTGGAAGCCGTACTTGCGGATCCCCATCTTCTTGTAGTACTTCGGGTCGATCGCGTACATGCCGGCGCAGTCGGGCATCGTCGCGATGTGGAAGGCGGTGTCGAAGACGCCGACGTTGGGGACGCCCTTGAAGATCTTCTCGCACGCCTCGATGCCGCCGAGGTTGGCCGGCATGTGCAGGGGGCCGAACTTCACGAGCTTCTTCGCCTTCGCCATGTTCGCCTTGGTCATCAGCGCGGAGTCGGTGAAGACCTCGCCGCCGTGGAGGATGCGGTGGCCGATGGCGTCGATCCCCTTCGCGGCGTCGCCGAGATCGGCGACGACCTGCGCCAGGGCCGCGGCGTGGTCCTTCGGGCCGCCGCAGCCGATGCGCTCGACGAGCCCCTTGGCGAGGCGCGTCTCGGACTTCATGTCGAAGAGCTGGTACTTGAGCGAACTCGAACCGGAGTTCACCACCAGCACCTTTCTGATTTCCTTCTGCTTCATTTTCTCCTTTTTTCCTTTACTGCTCGATCTCGACGCGGTAGAAGCCGCTGGTGTAGTCGCCGTCGGGGAGGTCCACCTCCACGTACTGGCTGTGCTTGCCGACCGCGACGTTAGCCTCGGTGTGGACGAGCACCCAGTCGGCCTGCACCAGCGAATCCTTGCGGTAGACCTTGACCGTCACCTTCGCCTCGTCGTCGGACGGGAACTCGTAGATCTTCGAGAAGAGCTCGCCCGCCACCGAGTCCGCCACCTCGGCGTCGACCGCCAGCACCACCTTCTTGTCGACCGGGTCGAAGGCGATCGAGGAGATCATCACCGTGCCGTCCTTGACCTTCTTCTCCACCGCCTCGCGGATGGCGTCGATCGTCGTCGTCTTGCCGCTCGAGTTGGCGCCGAGCAGCGTACCCATCGCGTTGACATACTGGAACGCCGTGATGGTGGCGCCGGAGATGCCGGTGGAGATGCCGGCCTCAAGCGTGTTGCCGGACATTGCCGCCGCGAGGTTCTTCGACATCAGGAACTCGCCGGAGATGGTCGTCTTGCCCTTGTACTCGTCCTTCAGCTGACCGTCGTTGTCGAACTCAAGCGCATCTGGCACCCAGTCCTGGTTGGTGTCGGCGTCCTCGATATAGAGGCCGACGGTAGGCGCGGGAAGTCCGGCGCCTACGGCGACCGGCACCGTGGCCTGGCCCCAGGACTCCCAGTCGTCCTTTTCGAAGTTGCCGTTGGTGTCGATGTAGGCGCGAATGTAGTAGGTGCCAGCGGGGAGGCCGATCAGCCGCGCGTTCGCCATGGTGTGCGAGGCGTCGGCGATCTCGTTCGCGTTGGTGACGAACATCTGCGAGGACGGCACGCCGCTGAAGTCGGCGGTGGTAAACGCCTGGAGGCGCACCTTGCCGCTGACGGAGGACGAGACATCGCAGCGCGAAAGCACCGACTTCGGACCGGTGTACTTCACGCAGACATTGATGGCGTTGAAGCCGTTGTCATCCACGTCGCGCACGGCGTTGACGTCGGTACGAAGCGTGGCGACGGCAGACCACTTGTCGGTCTTGAACTTCGCGTTGTACATTGAGACTTTCCAGGTGTAGTTGCTGGTTGCGGAGAGGATCCGTCCTCTGGGCGTCGTACCGCGGACGTGACACGGCGTCTGGTCGCCGACCGAAATCGGGGCGGTCCAGACGTAGCGGTCGTTCTCGTCCTTCGCCGGTGCGCGCTGGATGTTGCTGTCGTAGATGATGGTGGCGTTGCTCAAGATCTGCAGCCGGAAGGCGGTGTAGGTGTTCTTGTTGCCCATCGTCCAGCTGAAGGTCGGCCGCGCGCCGTAGCAGACGACGTCAGCGAGGTCGTAAGGCACCTGGCGGTGGTTGTAGGCGTCGAAGCGGCGGGTGAACACGCAAGCAAGCGAGAGGTTGTTGGTGAGCGGGCTGATGTGGAGCGAGTTGTCGACCACAATGCGGTAGGCCATCTCGATCGGGTCGCCGCCGTAGAGGTCGCTCAGCTCGCTGAAGTATACCTCATCGGCGAAGTGCGACCAGTCGATGTCGTACTCGCCTTCGCGGAGGAAGTCGCCCTCGTGGAGGAGGCTGCGGACGTCGCCGTCGATGTACTTGTCGACCAGGATGCGGTCGTCGAGGTTGACCTTGCCCTTGCCGATGCCGAGCGGCACGCCGTTGACGGAGTAGCGGTCGACCCGGACGTGGACGTAGCGACCGCCGGAGGTCAGGGCCGCGTCGTCGGCGCTCTGGGCGACGGCGAGGTCGTTGACGTTGGTGATGTACATCGTGTCGCTGTAGACGCCGTAGAGTCTGACGCGGTCGTTATCCTCGGTCTTCACGTTGACGCGGGCGAAGACCGGCGAGGTCTCGGTGAGCTCGACCGTGAACTTAGCGCCCTGCCAGCCGACGTCGACGTCGCGCACAAACCCGAACGGCTCGCCGGGCGTGTAGTCGCCATCGCCGTCCTGGTCGGCGAACACGACGAAGCTGTTCAGGCCCTCGCGCACGTAGCCGTGGCTCGAGGCGCTGAGGTTGGCGGTGGATTCATCACCGCCGCCGGTGCCGCCATTCGTGTCGCTGCTGGCCGGGTCGTCGGGATCGCCAAGGTAGTAGACGCCGCCGATGTTGGTTCCGACGCGAGTACGCGCGTAGCCGATCTTCACGTAGCTCGCGTCGAGATCGAGCTTCTCGCAGTTGTAGTACTGGAGCGCGTGGGTGATGTCGGAGTCGAGCTTTTCGTTGCCGGCCGTCGCGTTGATCATCTGGGCGTAGACGCTGCCGCAGAGCACAGCGGAGCCGAAGTCGATCTCAATCATGCCGGTGGTGTAGTCGACCGAGCCCACCGCAACCGCAGTCTGGTTGGTGATGGAGGTAACGAGCACACCGTTCTTGTCCTGCACGAGCGGGTACCAGCTCGCCTGCGCGACGCCGGCGTCGGAGACGGAGATCTCCTCGCCGCCGCGCACCACCGCGCGGCGGAACTCGGGATCGCGGAAGTAGATCTTCACCGAGCCGGGCGTCACCGCGCCCGGGCCGAGGCTGTAGACCATGCGGCCCGACGGCTTGCGGCCAAGGTACTTCTTGGCAGACAGGAGCGACGAGGAGTCTTCGGACCCGCCCGAGGTGGTCGAGATGCTCCCGGGCGTCGTCCAGATGGCGTCGGGGGCATGCATCATCGCCTCGTCGGTCTTCTGGTTCCAGGCGCGGAAGACGATCGGGCCGGTGATCGGGGCGAGACCGTCGTGGGTGTTGCCGTTGTAGACGACCGTCGCCTCGATGACCGGGATCGGGTGCTCGGCCAGCGTCTCCTCGTCGATGCCGGGGACGGTAACCTTGTCGGGGCGCGTGCCAGCCCTGGACTCGGCGTAGTTCGACCAGCCGTCGCCGTCGAGGTCCTTCTCGGGATCGTAGACGTAGCGGTTCGCCCAGATGTCGCCGGTATTGGACTTCTCGGTCGCATACTGCGCCTCCCAGCGGTCGGAGACCTGGTCGTGGTCGGTGAAGAGCTCGCCGAGGTAGAGGTTGCCAACCTTGCGGAAGTAGTCGACGCACGCGCCGTCCGTCTTCGGGTTGCGCGGATCGAGGTCGCAGAACTGGAAGACCTCGCTGATGAGGTACTCGGCGTAGTTGGAGAGCCGGTCGCCGTCGGTGTCGCCGTCGGCCTCGCCGCCCTTGAGCACGTACTGCCATGCGTAGAGGTCGGTGATTCCGTCGCCGTCGGTGTCGGCGTCGTAGGGGTTGGTCGGCGAATTGCCGCCGTCATACTCGTCGATGTTGGCGAGGCCGTCGCCGTCGGCGTCGGCGTTGCGGTCGTCATAGTTCCACGGCGAGAGCACCACGCTGGGATCGGAGAGGTCGTCCACGGTGCCGATCAGGCCATCCTGCACGCCGTCCGGCTTGAACATTGCGTAGAGCTCCCAGACATCGACCAGGCCATCGCCCATGCCGCCCTCGACGGGATCGCCGTCATCGGATGTCTTGCTAAGCACGTAGTCCGTATAGTTGGTGACGCCGAGCACGTTGATGAGGTATGCCTCAAGATACTTGCCCTTGTCATACGCGGTAACCTCCTTCGAATTGACGCGGTCGGCAGCGGCAAGCGAGCCGTTGGCGGTCGCCGGATCGAAGCCAAAGCGGTCCAGCACCTGCGCATGGACGAGGACGAGATCCTCGACCTTCGTCTCCGTCACCTTTAGCGGCGAATCGGCCGAGAAGGTCACGTTGGAGCCGAGCGCCAGCTCGTCGCCGTAGAAGTAAACGGAGGCGAGCTTGAGATCGGAGCGCTGGGAGAGATCGGCAAGCGAATCGCCCACCTTGACTCCGGAGCCGTCAGCGGACGGCGACGACGGATCGGGCACAATCGCATACCAGACGACCTCCACCTTCTTGCCAACCATGTTGGTGACGGCGATAAGTTCGTAAGGCACCTTCGCAAAGGCCATGGCCTCGACCGTTTCGCCAGAGGTGCCAGACGACGTATTGACATCCGCCGCGCCCTCGATGTGGAAGCCATATTCCACAATCAGCTCGCGCTCATACGGCGTGAACACATCGAGGAAGTCCTCTTCGCGGTCGGCAATGTCGTTGTCGTTGTAGTCGGTGTCCTGCAGCCAGACCACTACCTCGACCGGGTTCGCGGCCGCAGTCACCGCCACCGGGTCAAAGCCGTAGGTGCTGGCGATCTGGAGCGCGTTGGTATGCGTCAGGTTGCAGTAGTAGCCCCAGCTGTCGTAGGGCATGCGAACCTCGCCGGAGGCGGGACGCCCGTCCGCCGGATCCTTCACATACCACGCGGCTATGTAGTACTTCGCTCCGGGCCTCAGGCCACCAAGCTGCACTGCGGTATTGGCAGCGGCATTTTGCGTGATCGAGACTGGTTTCGCGAGATCCGCGCTCTCGTACGCCGCAACCGTCAGCTTCGCGTCAAGGTTGGCTGCCGTCGGATGCTTCACCACGACCGCGAGCTTGCCCGTGCGTTCAGCCGCGGCATTTACTTTAAACCTAGCTTCGTTGGACCAGTCACCGTCATTGGCGTTGGAATAGTCGTACTTGTCGTTGCCGAGCAGCACCTTGACGCTGTTCTCGCCGGCATTGAAGCTGATGTTGTTTTCATCGAACCAGTCCTGATCGAGGATTACGACGCCGTCTGCGGCCGGCGGAATCAAGAACCCACAGCCGTTCTTGCCGTCATAGTCTGTTCCGTTGACCTTTAGCCAGAATCTCATATTGGCGTAGCCGTCCGTCGGAATCGTGAACGAGACCGTAGCGTTGCCGTCCACCGCGTCGGCGACACCCCAGACATCCGCCTTGTCGCGGGTATTGGAGTAGCGAATCGTCAGTTCCTCGTTGACGTTGAACGGTCCGTAGGCAACCGCGATGTCGTTCGAGATGATCATGTAGTTGTTGAGGTTCGTCACGCTGAGGTTGGCAAGGTCGACAACGTTGAGACGGAGAATCTCATATGTCACCTCCTCGACCTTCTCGACTCCTCCAACAAGTTCG
This sequence comes from uncultured bacterium, assembly GCA_902800055.1. Taxonomy (GTDB): domain Bacteria; phylum Verrucomicrobiota; class Kiritimatiellia; order RFP12; family UBA1067; genus UBA1067. The sequence goes on along the minus strand of CADCCW010000004.1, from coordinate 34,806 downwards.
CTCTTCTTCTGGAGGAACTTGTCGAGACCGGTGTAATCGTCCGTGCAGAATTCGCTAGGATAAAGCACCTCGCGCGCGGCGTTGTTCGGCAGATAGAAGTACGCTGCGCCATACGCATCGCGATACAACGGAATGCCGTTGATCTTGGAGCAGACCAGTGCGACGACGGAATGGTCGTTCGTGGACTGAACCCGGGCAAGCGGATAGGAGTAGTCGCTGTAGCCGCCCATCCTGATTGCGACCTTCGCGCCGAGGTACCCGACAATCGTCTCCGTCTCGCCGAAGATGTCCCCAGCGGTGAGCGAATCGCTGCCGTCCTGGTCGATGTAGGCGACGAACTTCGCCGGGCCCTGCAGGAGTGCGCCTGCCGCCGGAGTCGTGGCGAGAACAGTCTGCGCAATGCCCGCGGAGAACGTCACCGGCGTCGTCCACCTCGCCGTCAGCTGCTCGCCGTATTCTGGATACGCCAGACTGGTCTGCCACGCCTCGATGACGACATTGTAAGATTCATTGCCCGCGTACTTGAGCGCCAACTCGACCTCTGGCTCCGGCGTGACGATTTCGTCGGCGGTAATGCTCTTCTTGTTCTTCGCTATCGTCTCTTCCATCTTCCTCTGCCCGCCAAAGAAGGCCACAACCTGCGTGGTCGTCTGCGCGGCGTCGGCGACATGGATGGTGCCGGGGCCTTGCACACCCGCGTTCTTAGCTTCGATGAGGACGTTGCCTTCGCTGTCGATGAGGCGAACCACTCCTTCCCAGGTCTCGTGGAAGAAGTCCATCGCTTCCTTTACGGTCGTTCCGGTGAACTCGCCTGGGCGGACCACGTTCCAGTAGCGGATAAGGAGCATCAGCTCGTCGCTGACCACGCCTTCGATGTTGACTGTTTGCTCCTTGTTCAGGATAGAGTACCTTGCCGTCGACCAGGCGTCCCATCCCTTCAGCTTGTAGTCGCGCGTGCCGTTCCTGACGAGCGCTTCAACGCCCATTGCCTTGCGCAGTTCCGGCTCGATAAACTCGCCGCCGTTGAAGAGGAGGCCGAGGTAGGTGTCGCCGGCCGCACGGAAGTAGTCCGGGGTCGCGCCGTCCGACCACGCCTTCTCCGGATCAATGTCGTCAAGAGCCGTCCGGTCGTAGTAGTACGCCTGGATCTCCTGGAGGTTGGTGAGGAGGTCGTTGTCGTCATCGTTGTTGATGTCGGTCTGGGCAATGCCGAACCTGCGCGCCCCGGAGTCGTTGAACTTGGGCGTGCCCGGCAGGAGCAGTCCGTTCTCGAAGAAGTTGTTGTACACCGAGTACGCATCCCACGGATCCGTCGGCTCGAAGCCGCCGTCGTACTCGTGGAGGAGGTCGAGACCGTCGCCGTCGACATCGCTCGTGCGGTCGTTGAAGTCCCACGGACTGTGCTTCACGTAGAGCTCCCAGCCATCGAGGATGCCGTCGCCGCGGCCGTTCGCGACCACGTCCGCGTCAGGATAGTCGATCGGAAGCGCCTTGCCGGAGACGTCGGTCTCGCCGAGGACGTTCGCGAGATAGTTGGTGACGTAGTTCTTGTCCGCGCTCGTGAACGAGCGGGTGTTCGCCCAATCCGACTTTGCGATGCGTCCATTGGCCGTGTTCGGGTTGAACTTGAAGCAGTCGTACACCTGTCCGTGGACGAGGATGAGCGACTTCTGCTCCACCGCCTTCACCACCTTCTCCTCTCCGGTCCAGACGACATTCGTGCCAAGTGCGAGGCGGGTGGGCTTCGCCTTGCCGAAGTCGTAGAAATATGTCGCCTTGAGCGTGACGAGATCCTTGAGCGACGCGCCGACCGGAATGCCCGGGACGATCTTGTCGGAGACCGTCTCCTCCTCGAGGTTGGTCACCGCGAACCAGGTCTCGACGCCGCCGACATTCGCCATCACGCAATAGAACGGAACCTCCGCGTAGGCAAAGACATCGTTCTCGCCCGCGTCGCTGAAGAGCTCCACCTCGTCGATGCCTGCGATGTCGAAGCCGTACTTAGGCTCGACCGAGCGGTCGTAATCGCCGTTGATGGCGCGGAAGTCCTCCGTGCGGTCGACGATGTTGTTGGCGTTCCAATCGGTGTCTTGCAGATAGATTGTGACCTCGGCCGCATTCGTCGCCGCGATGACCGCCACCGGATCGAACGCCATCGACGACGCGACTCCAAGCGCGTTCGTGACGTCGAGCCTGCAATAGTAGCCCCAGGTATCGTAGGGCATGCGGTACTTGTTGCCGTTCCTGTCGCTGCCGCGACCGTCGTTCTCGTCGTTGACGTACCACGCGGCGACGTAGTAGCTCACTCCGGGACGAAGACCCGTAAGCTCCACCGCCGTGCCGGCGGCAACACTGTTCGTGGCCGCGACCGCGTTCGCGAGGTCTGCGCTCTCGTACGCCGCAATCGTCAACTTCGAGCCAAGCGTCGCCGTCGGGTGCTTGACCACGACCGCGAGCCTGCCGTCGAAGGACGCGCCCTCGTTGACGATCGTCTCGGCCATCGCGCAGTCCCAGTCGGAGGAGCCGTCCTTGGGCCTGCCATACCTGTCGTTGCCCAAGACCACGCCGAACTTGACGAGCCCCGTCGGAACCGCGACGTTGTTCTTCCCGAACCATGCCTTGTCGAGGACGACCACGCCGTCGCGGATGTCGTTCAGGATGAAGCCCTTCGTCCCGCCGAGGACGTTCGTCTCGCCGCCGGAAGCCACCTTCAGCCAGAACTTCGTGTTCGCGGTGTCGGTCGGCACCGTGAAGGTGAACGTGAAGTTGTCCGCCGTCGAGCCCGCGCACGCAATGGATTTCGCGACGTCGCGCTCGAGCGAGTACTTGATCGTCACCTCCTCGTTCACCGACTGGTCCACGATGTTGGAGACGACGGACGTCTCGCCGTTCGTCTCGACCAGGATGTAGTGGTTGAGGTTGGAGACCGAGAGCCCCGCGATTTCGTAGGGGGTAAGCCGCAGCACCTCGTAGGTCACGCTCTCGATGCCGTTCGTGACGACGCCGTTTTCGTCCTTGATGTTCTCGATCACCGCGAGCCCCTGGTCGATGCCGATGTAGCTGCCCGAGTCGTATTCGTCGGGATAGAGCGACTCGCGCGCGGCGTTGTTCGGGAACTGGACGATGAACACGCCCTTGGCGTTATTGTAGAGCGGCTTGCCGTTGATCGCCGTGCGGACGAGTGCAATCGTGTTGACAGCATTCGTGCCGTCGGCGAGGCGCAGCGCCGGGAGCGCCGGATTCGCCGCGCCGAGCGCTATCTCGAGGTCGCAGCCGAGGTAGCCGACTTCGCGCGTCGTCGAGCCGTACGTGTCGCCGGCGGAGAGCGAGTTGCTGCCGTCCCGGTCGATGTACGCGACGAACCGCGCCGGACCCTGCAGGAGCGCGCCGGACGCCGGGGTCGTGGCGAGAACAGTCTGCGCGATGCCTGCGGAGAACGTCACCGGCGTCGTCCACTGCGCCGTCATCTGCTCGCCGTATTCTGGATACGCCGGGTTGAGCTGGTATGCCTCGATGACGACATTGTGCGATCCGTTGCCGGCGTACTTGAGCAAGAGCTTGACTTCCGGCTCCGGCTTGACGATCTGGTCCGCCGCGATGTCCTTCTTGTTCCGGGCGATGACCTCCTCCATCTTCGCCTGGCCGCCGAAGAAGGCCACGACCTGCGTGGTCGTCTGCGCGGCGTCTGCCTGATGAATGGTGCCGGGACCGCTCACGCTCGCGTCCTTGCCGTCGATTAGGATGTTGCCCTCGCTGTCGATCAGGCGGATGACGCCTTCCCAGACCTCATGGAAGAAGTCCAGAGCTTCTTTCACGGTCGTGCCCGTGAACTCGCCGGGCCTGATCACATTCCAGTAGCGAATAAGGAGCATCAACTCGTCGCTCACGACGCCGGAGATGTCGACGGTCTGATCCATGTTGTAGATGGAGTAGCGCGCCGTCGCCCAAGCATCCCAGCCGGTGTCCTTGTAGTCTTGCGTACCGGCACCAGTCTGCGTGGCGATGCCCATCACCCTCCGCAGTTCCGGTTCGATGAACTCGCCGCCGTTGAAGAGGAGGCCCATATAGTCGTCGCCGGCCTTGCGGAAGTAGTCCGGGGTCACGCCGTCGGTGACGGGATTGGTGACATCCAGTTCAATGGCAGGCGTCAACTTCGAGGCGAGGAACTCGGAGTAGTTGGAGAGCCCGTCGAAGTCCTCGTCATTGGTGAGGTCGCCGTTGGCGAGATCGTACTTGCGCGCCTCCGCATTGGTGTAGCGGACTACGCCATTCGTGCTGCCAAGCTGCTCGTAGAAGTAGTACCGGTTCCACGGATCGGACTCGTCGACGCCTTCGTTGAAGTTGGCGATGGCGTCGACCAGTATGTCGCCGGCGAGCGGGAAGCCGGTGTTGGTGTTCGGATCGACCGTCTTGGTGGCGAACGCGACATAGAGCTCCCAGCCGTCTGGCAGACCGTTGGCGTTGGAATCAATCGCTGCGGTCTTGAGCGACCAGTCGACCCCGAAGAGTCCCTTGAGGTAGTGCTTTTCAGTGACGAATTTCCAATACGCGGTGAACGGAACCGTGTTCCGGCCGAGGCCGTCGCCGCCCTCGCCGCCTTCGTCATCCGCCTCGGTGGCGCGCGGATTCGCCGTGGTCGGATCGAAGCCGAACCAGTCGTAGACGGCGGAGTGGATCAGCACCACGTTCGTGGAAATCGTCGCATAGAACTGTCCAGGCACCACCACCGCGTCGGACTTCTTGCCGACCGCGATCCTGCCGTCGCCCAGCGTGAACGTGTCGTAGAGGTTCGTCGCGACGACCTTGCCGTATCCATCAACAACCGTCATCACCACATAGACCGTGTCGTTCGAAACCGCAATCTGCGCCTCAACCTCGGCATAGGCCATGACATCGTCGGCACCGACAACATCCGAGTCGTCCACGCGCGGGTTCAGCCCGTTCGCGACTTCCCAGCCGTCGTCCATGCCGTCGCCGTCGGTGTCCGCGCAGTACGGATTGGTGCCGTAGAGGTTGATTTCGTCAAATGCAGTCAGCCCGTCGCCATCGGCGTCGGTGAGATCGGCGCTGGCGGGAAGCGGATCCGTCCAGGACGACGTGTCTTCGGCGCTGTCCGGGATGCCGTTGTCGTTGACATCGGTGTCCTCGATGAAGACGATGCAGCTCGGTGCATCCGCCTTGGCCGCGCTGACGGCCAGCGACATCGGCGTGTAGAGCGCCTTGGTATCGGTGCCGACGTTGTTGTAGTAGCCCCACGGCTCGTAGCGGTCGCGGCGGCCGTTGCCGTTCACGTCGATGTACGCCATGACATAGCGGGGACCGGCCGAGACGCCGTCGAAGACGACATTTGTCTCGATGTTCATGAAGCCCTTGCCAGCGTCGGGAATCCTCGCGAGATCCTGCACGGTGCCGTCGCCGAGAAGCGTCGCCTTCGCAATCGGCTCGCCCGTGAAGTCGGCCGTATCATAGACACCCACGATCACGTTCGTCAGCGCGGAGGTCGCGGCGCCGTAGTAGCGGATCTCAGCGGAGAGCTTGCCGTAGCCCGTATCGCCGTCCGTCGAATCGACGGCGGTCTTGAACGGAGTCCAATCGCTCCAGTCGGCGTCGTCCTCGGCCGTCGGGAACTTGCTGTTGAACTGCGCGACGCGCCAGAGGTAGTTCGTGCCGTCGGCGAGCAACTGGCCCTGGCCGATGTAGACGGGGGCGACATATTCGCTGCCAGAGGCGGTAGCGGCCGGGAACACGTTGGTTGTCGACGTCCAGACGACGTCGCCTGCCGCGTCGGCAATCTGGATTGCGAACGCCGTGTACTTCGAACGGTCGCCGTTGAAGACGAATGTCGGCCTTGCCGTGCGGACAAGATAGCCGTTTTTATCGCTCGGCGAGACCGGCACCGGCACATCGCGCGCCAGGTCGAAGACGTTGGTAAAGGCTGCAATCAGGTCGCCGTCGGCATAGAGGCCGTAGCAGGAGCTGTAGACCTGTCCGAGGCCGGCCTTGACGGCATCGTTCGTAAGACTGCCGTCGAACACGTAACCACCCGCTTCCAGCAGGATGTCGGCCTCGGTCAGGCTGCCGGACGACGGCGCACGGCCGGTCCAGACGACCTTCTCTATACCTCTGCGGACGGAATCATTCACCACCTGGCGACGAATGCTCAGCCAGGCGTTGGAGGAAATGCCTCCGAGAGCGACGCGCGGCAGCGCCGGCGCCTCGTCGGTGAGTTCAATCCTCAAATCGGCGACCTTGTCCCAGCCGACCTCGACGCCCTTCTGGTAGCCGAAGGGCTCGCCGGGATCCAGCACGCCGTTGCCGTTCACATCAGCGAAGGCGATGAAGATCGTCCTGCCCTCGACGAGGCGGCCCTTGGAGTTCGCGTCGGCCTCCATCGGCTTGGAGAGCGAGAACGTCTTGCGGTTGCCGCTCGAGACGATGCGGCTCATGTACTCGACGTTGAAGAACGAGCGCGTGAGGTTCCAGTGGTGAATGATCTTCTGGTTGTCGTCGACCCTCTCGTGGTAGGTGTAGTCGGTGTCCCGGTAGGCGGGATCGGAGAAGTCGATTGAGATGTCTCCGGTCTTGTAGTTCACCCAACCGCCGGGAATCGCTGCAGTGTACTTGCCGTTGGACTGATCCAGCACGTCATCGCCGAAGTATGGCGGTGTCGACCAGCGCGAGGAGTCGATGTCATGGATGGTGTAGACGATCGACTTTATCGTGCCGTTCGTTTCATAGTTGATAGTTTCGATGTAGTAGTCTGGGTCGTACCAGCGGATCTTGACATGGTGCTCGGCGATGTCGCCCGGGCCAATGTTGAAGTCGACCCTGCGGTTCGGGTTGAGGCCGAGGAAGCGCTTGCTGATCGTCGATCCGTTCGCCGCACCAGACACGGTCCAAACCGCGTCGGGCGTCCCCGCCGCCGTGTCGCCGTGCCACGCCTTCAAGACGATGGAGCTATCGAACGTATCCATCGTCTGGTAGGTGAGCGTCACGCCGATGGTGGGGATCGGATACTCGGCGACCACATTGTCCTCGGTAAGGTCGTAGCGGACGAGGGAGAGCGTGCCGAAGAGCTCGGGGTTGGTGCCGGCGCGGGCCTCGCTCCAGTTCGACCATCCGTCCTCCTCGCGGTCGTTGTACGCATCGTAGCGGTTGCGGCTGGCGGAGTCGGTGTTGTAGAAGTCTTCGTACCAGTCCTCGATGAAGTCGTGGTCGGTCGCGATCTCGCCGAGGTAGCGGCGCTCGGCGCCGGAGACTCCGTTGGTGCGGAAGTAGTCGAGGGTCGTGCCGTTGGAGAAGTTGTTCCTGACGTCTAGATCGTCGGCTCCGGGCACGAGCGTGTCGCGCGCGGCGAGGTACTCGTCCATGTTGGAGAGGCCGTCGTTATCAACGTCCGCAAGCTGGTTCGTCACCGACTCGATGTTCCACTGGCGCGCCGTCTTGTCGTCGATGTCCGCGTAGAACGTGTTGCCGTCGTTCGCCGTGTAGGGCGAGGCCGCGTTCGCGCCGCCGTTGTACCAGTCGGCCGGCGTCCAGTCGGCGTCGTCCAGCACATGGGCATTGCCGTCCCCGTCGTAGTATTCAAGCCCGTCCCAGACCATCGTGCCGGCGTCGAGCGCATAGCCGTCGAATGCCTTCCACGGATTCATCGCCGGCTCGAAATGTCCGGACTTAGCGCCCGGGAACATCATATAAAGCTCCCAGCCGTCCGGGATGGCGTCGCCATCGTAGTCGCTGACGCCGGGCTTGAGGCAGGTCAAGCTCTTGCCCCAGCGGCGGTTCAGGTTCATCTCATCCTCGACGCCGAGAAGCTTCGAGACGAGGTACTTGTCGATGCCGTACATCGGACGCGTATGGACCTGTCCGTCCGCGCGCTCTTCCGTATCGCCAGGCGTCGCGACGCCCGACTCGAAGCCGAACGCGCCGTACACCTGCCAGTGTACAAGCATGATCTCGAATTCGTCGATGACGTCAGCCACGAAGTCGTTGTCCGTCGCCTCGTAGACGTTCGTGGAGAGCACGTAGTACTCCTTCTCAGTGTATTCGTTCCAGTCGGCGGAAGGCAGCGTCGCATAGGGCACGGCGGTCGCGAAGCTCGTAACGCCACCGGCCTTCAGCTTGCCGCCGACGCGGTAGTCCGTCGTGTCGGCAGGATCGACGACGAGCGTGACGGTCTCCCCGCCGACTGCGTCGGCGACGACAAGCGCCCTGCGCTTGATCATCGCGTATGCCATCACATCGCCCTCGACCGCATCCTTCGCCGCAGACGCCAGATAAGTGTACGTCTGCTCGACATCGTTGGTGTCGGTATAGGTGCGCGTCAGTCTGATGTCGTACTCGCTGACCGGGTCGAGTCCGGCCCAGACCTCGTAACCGTCGGGGAGACCGTCGCCGTCCGTGTCCCAGACGAGCGGATCGGTGCCGTAGAGATGCTCGTTCCAGATTTCGTCGGACTCGTCAAGACCATCGCCATCCCAGTCCCCGGCTTCGGACTCGGGATCGGGATCGTCAATCTCCTCTACGCAGTCGGGAATGCCGTTGTCGTTGATGTCGGTATCCTCCATGAAGACGAGCGCCGTCGGGGTCGCCGCCTTGGTGGAGACGACGGTGAGCGCGACCGGCGTATAGAGGTCGGGATCGTCGGAGCCCACCTTGTTCCGGTAGCCCCAGCTCTCCCAAGCGTCGCGCTTCCCGTTGCCGTTCAGATCGTTGTAGGCCATCACGTAGTAGTTGCCGGGCTCGATGCCGTCGAACTCCACGCTCGCAGTCGGCTTGAAGAATTCGCTCTCTTCCTTCTGTACCGCGAGTGCGGCGAAGTCGCCGGCCGCGAGGTGCTTCATAGCCACCGGTGTTCCCGCGAAGGCGGCGTCGCGCCAGACGCCCACGATTACGCTGGCGGTGTCGTTCGTCGCCGCCCCGTAGTAGCGAACCTCGGCCGCAATCTTGCCGTAGCCGGTGTTCGCCTTCGTAGAGTCGACGGACGTCTTGAACTCGGCCCACGCGGATGCTCCGCTCTCCTCGACTTCAGGCCACTTCGCGCTGAGACCGACGACGCGCCAGAAGTAGTTGGAGCTGTCGTTGAGGTCGAGTCCCTCGCCAATCTGCCAATCGCTCTTGAAGATGCGGCTCCCAGCGGAGTTGGCGGCAGGCAGGAGATTGGTCGTGGCGAGGAAGACGTCCGCCGCGTCCTCGGAAGTGGAGATCTGCAGCGCAAACGCGGTGGCGCCGTCAAGGCCCGCGAACGCGAAGACCGGCTTGCGCGTCCTTACCGTGTACGCCTTGCCGACGGCGGGCGAAACCGGGATCGCCACCGGCCGTTTCGCGGCGAAAGTCTTGGCGAACGTCTGGCCGGACCAGCCGGAGACTTCATAAGTCACGCTCGCGATGTTGGTGTTGGCGATGCCCATCGCCGCCGCGTCCTCTACCAGATAGCGCGCATCGAGGTCGATGGCGCCGGACTTGAGAACGTCCGCCGCCGTGACATAGCCGTCGACCGAGCCGGACCAGACATAACGCATCGGGCACGTGCGGCCGTTGATTTCCGTGCGGCGGATGGAGACCGCGTCGCCCCAGCCGTAGACGGTGCGCGGTGGAATGACGCTTTCGCCGGAATCAATGGAGATCTCGAGATCGACGCGGTCGAAGCCAACCATCGCCTTGCAGAATCCGGACGCATCGCCGTTCTCAAGAACGAAGGTGTTGAGGCCCTCCACCAATCCCTCACCGTCGAAGGAGGCGACGAGAACGCCGTCCTTCACCGTGCCGTCCACGTAGAACGTTCTGTAGGCGCTACCAAGGTCATTGCCGCGGTACGCCTTGAGCGTGACGGGATACGTCGCCCAGACGGTGTTGGTCACCGCGTTGGTCGTGCCCTCGTTTTCGACCTGCTGGTACGAATAGTTCTTGTCACCGACGTCGCCGATGGCCACGAGGTTCACCTTCGGAATCGGCGTGCCAGCGTACTCGGTGCCGTTGGTGTAGACCCAAGTGTAGACCTCGTCGCCCATGTCGTAGGAGTTCGTCACCACCTCTATCTTCCACATGGCGGCGGCCTGCGCCTCGCTCCAGAGCGACCAGCCGTTGTCGTCGTAGTCGGTGTGCGCGTCGTAGACGTAGCGGTTTGCCACCGTGAGATCCCGCGCGTCTTCCCAAGTGTCACCGACAAAGTCGTGGTCGGTCACGACGAAGCCGGCATAGCGGCGCGCGACGCCTTCGAGCCCGTTCGTACGGAAATAGTCGAACTGGTTGGTGACGGTGAAGTCCTTCTTGACGTCGAACTCGCCGAACGCTCCGTTGCGCGTCGCGAGCAGTTCCGCCCAGTTCGAGAGGCCGTCGTTGTCATCGTCGGCAAGCTGCTTTTCCGCCGAGCCAATGTCGAAGCGGCGGGCTTCATAGTCAGTAAGCGGCAACGCTCCACCCGGCAACGGGGTGCCGAAGTCGAACGTGTACTTGTTCCACGGGTCGGAAGGCGAGGCCCCACCATTGTACTCGTGGAGGTTGGAAAGCCCGTCGTCGTCGGCGTCGAGGTCGCGGTCGCCCGCCACCCAGGCGTTGATGACCGAGGCCTTGGCGGTCTTGTCGAGCGCCTGGACGGCGTTGGTGCCGAACATCGTGTAGAGCTCCCAGCCGTCGGTGAGGCCGTCGTAGTCGAAGTCGACGCGGCCGGCGCTCAGAGTCCAGCTGGCGAAAGACGCGGGGTCAGTGATTGCGCCGATCGCGTAGAGGTAGTTGGTGACGATGTACTTGTCGAGCGCGGTGAACCTCGCCGTGTTCACCCAGTTCGTCTGCGGCGTCAGCGCGTTCGCCGTGTCCGGATCGAAGCCGAAGCGCCCGTAGACCTGGTGGTGGACGAGCGTGACGTCCCTCCACTCGTGCTCGTAGACGACGCCCTCGGCGAGATCCGTCGCCCTGCCGATGCCGAGCGGCGAGGACTTCGTCTGCCTGCGCGCGTAGCTGTACGTCGTGTAGAGGCTCTTGAGCTCGCTCGCCTGCGTGCCGCGCGGAATGACGATCGTGTCGCCGTCGAGGCGGTCGGCGGTCGGCTCGCCCTCGGGGTCGTAGACGACGTAGGTCACCCAGTTGGTCTCCAGGTCCACCGTGCCGATCCTCACCGTCAGCATCTTGATCGTCGCCTTGGCCATCACGTCGCCCTCGACGGACTTCTTCGAGCTGTCGAAGACGGGGTCCTCGTCGTCCGGGTCCGGGATGCCGTCGCAGTCGACGTCCTCCCACTCCGGCGCCTCGGACGGCGTGAGGCCCGGCACGGACTTGATGTTCTCGGTCCGGTCGGCGACGCCGTTGTCGTTCCAGTCGGTGTCCTGCAGGTAGACCGCGACTTCGACCGGGTTCGTCGCCGCGGCGACCGCCACGGGGTCGAACGCCATCGACGCCGCGACCTGCTGCGCGTTCGTCGCGTTGAGGTTGCAGTAGTAGCCCCAGGTGTCGTAGGGCATGCGCCGCCTCAGGGAGGCGCTGCGGCCGTCGTTCGTGTTCACGACGCACCACGCGGCGATGTAGTAGTCCGCTCCGGCCCTGAGGCCGAGGAGCTTCACCTCCTCGCCCGCGTTGACGCCGTTGGTGACGGCGACCGGGTTCACGAGGTCGGCGCTGTCGTACGCGGCGACCGTGATCTTGCCGGCGAATGTCGAGCCGGGCGCGACGGGATGCGCAACCTTCACCGCCACCATGCCGTTGCAGACCATGTCCTTGGCGACGCCGAACGTCGCCTCCGCCGACCACTCGGCGCTGTCGGTCGGCACCGCGGGGAACTTGTCGTTGCCGAGCGCGACGCTCACGGTGTATTCATCGTTGGTGAACGTGATTCCGTTCTCGCGGAACCAGTCGCCGTCGAGCACCACGCGGCGGCTCGTGTACTCGCCGGTCAGGCCGGGGGCGGTGTTGAGGACGTCGCCGGAGCTGAGGTTCGCGAGCATGAAGCCGCGGTCGGCATCGCCGCCCTTGACCTGGCCGTTGATCTTGAGCCAGAACTTCGTCACCGCGCGGTCGGCCGGGACGAAGAACGAGACGACCGCGTCGCTCTCCTTCGAGGCCGCCTCGCCCTTCACCTCGAGCGGGACGTCGCGCGCGACCGAGTACCGGAGCGTGAACTCCTCGTTCACCTGCTGGTCGACGGTGTGGTAGATGTTGGAGGTCTCGCCGGTGTCGGCGTCCTCGACCACCTCGGTGTAGACGTAGTGGTTGAGATTGGTGTTGCTGATCTTCGGGCCGTCGTCGCTCTCGATGATGAACGAGCGGCGCAGCTTCACGATCTCGTAGGTCACTTCCTCGACCGCCGGCAGCGCCTCGTCGGACGGGTCGATCTCGTCCTGTGCGTCGAACGCGAGGTACCTGTCCACGCCGACGAAGCCGCGGACATCGTCGATGTAATCGCTCGGGTAGATCGCGGTGCGGTTGACATTGTTGTCGTAGCGCTTGAGCATCACGCCGCGCGGCGAGACGTACCGGCCGTTCACCTTGGTGCGGACGATCGCCAGCGTCTGGACCGCGTCGGCGGCGTTGGTGCCGGCGCCGAGAGCGATCGTCGGCAGCGCGGCGTTGCCGTCGCCGAGGCGGATCGCGAGGTCGCAGCCAAGGTAGCCGATCTCCGCCTCTGCGGTGCCGAACGTGTCGCCGGCCGAGAACTTGCCGTCGCCGTCCGCGTCGATGTAGGCGACGAACTTCGCAGGACCCTGCTTGAGAGTGCCCTCGGACGGAGTATCCAGCAGGACATTTGCGATGCCGCTATCAAAAGCGGCCGAAGCGCTCCACCTCGCCGTCATCTGCTCGCCGGCCTCGGGATAGGCGGAAGAAACCTGATACGCTTCAACAAATATCTGCTTAAGCACATTGGCGGCATATTTCACCGTCACATTGATTTTCGGTGTTGGTTTGCTGTACGATCCACCTTTAGCAGCAATCGCCTCCTTGATTTTATCTTCTCCACCTAAATATTCAACAAAGTCTTCCACGGTCTCAAGATACCTATACTGCCCATCAAAGCCAAAGAAGTCCGACCGGTAACGCTGGTACAAATAATCCTGAACGGACGCAAGGTCGCCACCCTCGAACGGGTGAACGGCTTCTCCGTATACGGCCGTCATGTATTTGATTACGAGGTTCTTCTGAATTGTCTCCTCGTCATCACCACCAGCTGTCTGACCATAACGAGACAAGCTCCAAAGATCCCAGCCTTCGTTGTATAGATCGCGGGTCCCCGCTCTCGTAAGCCGGCTTATCCCCAACATCGACCGCATATCCGGCTCGATCCACTCGCCGCCATTGAAGAGGAGGCCGAGGTAGGTGGAGCCGACCGCGCGGAAGTAGTCCGGGGTCGCGCCGTCAGACCACGCCTTCTCCGGGTCGAGATCGGCGAGCGCCGTCTTGTCGTAGTAGTACGCCTGGAGCTCCTGCAGGTTGGTGAGGAGGTCGTTGTCGTCGTCGTTGTTGATGTCGGCTTCGCTGATGCCGAACCTCTTCGCCTCCTTGTCGTTGAACTTCGGCGTGCCCGGGAGCAGCAGCCCGTACTCGAAGAAGTTCTCGTACACCGAGTACGCGTTCCACGGATCGGTCGGCTCGAAGCCGCCGTCGTACTCATGGAGGTTGGAGAGACCGTCGCCATCGGGGTCGAGCTCGCGGTCGCCCGCCACCCAGGCGTTGATGACCGAGGCCTTGGCGGTCTTGTCGAGCACGGAGACGGCGTTGGTGCCGAACATCGTGTAGAGCTCCCAGCCGTCGGTGAGGCCGTCGTAGTCGAAGTCGACGCGGCGGGCGTTCAGCGTCCAGTTGGTGAACGAGGCGGGGTCGACGACCGCGCCGATCGCGTAGAGGTAGTTGGTGACGATGTACTTGTCGAGCGCGGTGAACTTGGCGGTGTTCACCCAGTTCGAGGGCGAGGCAAGCGCGTTCGCGGTGTTCGGGTTGAAGCCGAAGCGCTCATAGACCTGGTGGTGGACGAGCGCGACGTCCTTCCACTCGTGCTCGTAGACGACGCCCTCGGCGAGGTTGGTCGCCACGCCGATGCCGAGCGGCGCGCTCTTCTTGCGGCCGTAGAGGTAGGTGGTGTAGAGGCTCGTGAGCGCGCTCGCCGGGGTGCCGCGCGGGATGACGATGGTGTCGCCGTCGAGCCTGGTCGCGGTCTCCTGATCGGGGTCGTAGACGACGTAGGTGACCCAGTTGGTCTCGAGCTCCACCGTGCCGATCCTCACCGTGAGCATCTTCAGCGTCGCCTTGGCCATCACGTCGCCCTCGATCGACTTCGTCGAGTTGTCGAAGACCGGGTCCTCGTCGTCCTGGTCCGGGATGCCGTCGCAGTCGACGTCCTCCCAGTCCGGCGCCTCGGAAGGCGTGAGGCCGGAGATCGACTTGAGGTTCTCGAGCCGGTCGGCGACGCCGTTGTCGTTCCAGTCGGTGTCCTGCATCCAGATGGTGTTCGTCGGCACCGACTTCTCGGTCGCCGCGACCGACGCGGCGTTGAAGCCGTTGGTGGCCTCGCCGAGCATCGTCAGGTAGCCCCAGGTGTCGTAGGGCATGCGCACCTTGGCGCTGCCGCGGCCGTCGCCGTCGTCCTTCACGTACCAGGCGGCGAGGTAGTACTTGCGGCCGGTCCTGAGGCCGCCCAAAACCACCGCCTCGCCGTTGGTGACGCTGGTCGCGGTCGCAACCGGGTTGGCGAGGTCAGGCCGCTCGTAGGCGGCGACGGTAATCGTGGTGAAGGCGCTCTCGTTGGTCACGACCGGGTGGACAACCCTGACGGCGACCTTGCCGTCGAAGGCGGCGTCAGCGGCGACGCTGAACGTCGCCTCGGCGGACCATTCCGCCGCGTCGGTCGGCGCGTCCGGGAACTTGTCGTTGCCGAGCGCGACGAGCACCTTGTGCTCGCCAGCGGTGAACGAAATTCCGTTCTCGCTGAACCAGTCGCCGTCGAGGACGACGCGGCGGCTCGAGTACTCGCCGACCAGGTTGTCGCCGGCGTTGAGGACGTCGCCGGAGACGAGGTTCTTCAGCAGGAAGCCGCCGCCGGTGTCGCCGGCGTAGACGGTGCCGTCGATGTCTAGCCAGAACTTGGTGACCGCGCGGTCGGCCGGGACGAGGAACGAGACGAGCGTGTCGCTCACCTTGGATGCCGCGTCGCCGGTGACCTCGAGCGGGACGTCGCGGGTGACCGAGTAGCGGAGGGTGAACTCCTCGTTCACCTGCTGGTCGACAGTGTGGTAGACGTTGGAGCTTTCACCGGTCTCCTCGTCCTCGACCACCTCGATGTAGACGTAGTGGTTGAGGTTGGCGTTGCTGATCTTATAGCCGTCGTCGCTGTCGATCAGGGCCGAGCGGCGGAGCTTGACGACCTCGTAGGTGACCTCCTCGACCGCCGGCAGCGACTCGTCGGACGGGTCGACGTCGTCCTGCGCGTCGAAGGCGAGGTACTTGTCGACGCCGATGAAGCCGTCGGTCTCGTTGATCCAGTCGCTCGGGTAGATCGCGGTGCGGCCGACGTTGTTGTCGTAGCGCTTGAGCATCACGCCGCGCGGCGAGACGTACTCGCCGTTCACCTTGGTGCGGACGATCGCCACCGTCTGGATCGGGCGCTCGGTGTCGTTGGTGCTGTTGGCGACGAGGTTGATGGTCGGCAGGGCCGGGTTGCCGTCGCCGAGCCGGATGGTGAGGTCGAGGTTGGAGTAGCCCACGTTAGCCTCGGCGACGCCGAAGGTCTCGCCGGGCGAAAGAGCGCCGTCGCCGTTCGCGTCGAGGTAGGCGATGAACTTCGCCGGGCCCTGCTTGAGGGTGCCGCGCGCGGGGATCTTCGCCCGCGCGTAGGCGACGCCGGCGTCGAAGGCGGGCTGGAGCGCGTAGGAGGTAGTCACCTGCTCGCCGCGCTCGGGGTAGATCGACGAGGTCTGCCAGACGTCGACAATCACGTCACGCTTGCCGAAGCCGGTATACCTGAAGGTGAACTTCACCGTCGGCTCGGGCTCCTCGAAGCCCGCAATGTCGAGCGCGCTCACCGAACGCTTGCGGATTTCCTCCTTCATCTTTTCGAGGCCGCCGTGGGAGGAGATCACCCCTTCGAGCGAACCACAGGTTATGCAGTGCAGGGTCTTCGTGTGGAACTCGACGAGTGCGTCCTCGGTGACGCCTTCGTAGCCCTCGTACACCACAGAGGTGAACTTGTTGGCGACATTCAGCTCCTCGGAAAATTCCTCGCCGCTATCCTCCTGCTTGGCGTAGGAGTGGCGGACGATCGACCAGAGGTCCCAGCCGGAGTGGTAGAGGTCGCGGGTGCCGGCCATTTCGAGGTCGGTGATGTCGAGGATGCCGCGGGCGGCGCGCTCAACGAACTCGGCGCCGTTGTAGTAGGCACCGAGGTAGCTGTTGGTGCCGATCATGCGGAAGTAGTCGGGCGTGAAGCCGTCGGACCGCGGGTTCTCGGGGTCGATGTCGGCGAGCCGCTCCATGTCGCGGTAGTACGCCCACATCTCCTGGACGTTGGATATCTGGTCGAGGTCCCAGTCCTCGTCGTAGTCGGCCGCGGCAATCGCGAAGCGGCGGGCCTTGGCGTCGGTGAACTTGTCGGCGTCCTCCGGCACGACGCCGGCGGCGAGCAGCTCCTCGTAGACCGAGTACATGTTCCACGGGTCGGACGGGGTGCGGCCCTGGGCGTATTCGTCGACGAGCGAGAGTTCGTCGCCGTCGATGTCGGCGTCGCGGTCGGCGTACTTCCACGGGCTGATCTCTGCGTCGACGGGCTTCGCGAGGGTCTGGGCGGTGGCGACGCCGTTGGTGCCGAACATGAGGTAGAGCTCCCAGCCGTCGGCCACGCCGTCGCGGTCGCAGTCGGCGTCGAGCGGCTTGAGGGTGAAGTCCTTCCACGTCTTCGAGACGTTCATCGCCTCCTCACGGACGCCGGTGAAGCCGATCGCCTCGAAGTAGCGCGCGAGCATGTACTTGTCGAGCGCGGTGAACGGCTTGGTGAGCGGGTCGGCGGGGTCGACCGCGGTGGACTGCCAGTAGCCGAACTCGTCGTAGACCTGGGCGTGGACGAGCGCCACCGACACCGGCGAGATGGTGTCGATCTTGAAGGTGCCGGTCGCGAGGACATTGGTGCCGAGGCCGGCGTAGGTGACGGTGACGAAGTTGGTGCCGGTCTCGTCGGCGACTACCGTCATGTAGTCGTAGGTGGTGACGAGGTTGGTGGTCGAGATCACGTCGCCCACGCGGTAGGCGGAGTTGGTGTCGCGCACGAGGTAGCGCGCGCCGGCGGCGTCGGTGACGAGGCGGTAGATGCCGTTGGTGACGGCGAATGCCATCAGGTCGCCGTCCGCGGCGAGCTCGGCGTCGGCCATGAGCGGGTCGGTGTCGGCGAAGCGGGCCTCCCAGCCGTCGGGCATGCCGTCGCCATCGGTGTCCCACCGCTGCTTATTGGTGTAGGTGTCGCCGGTCTCCTCGTCGCCGGTGAGGCCGTCGAGGTCGACGTCGCTCGTGTCGGCGCCGGAGGCGGTGCCGGACGCGGCGGTGGCGAGCAGCGACTCGTCCTGGTTCCAGTCGAGGATGTCGTCGCGGTTGACGTCGGTGTCCTCCATGAACACCTCGACCGTCGAAACCTCGGAGCTGGTCGGGTCGACCTTGGCGCCGAGCGGACGCCAGATGGCCGGCAGCGAATGGCCGACCTGGGCGGAGTAGCCCCAGGTCTCGTAGGGCTCGCGCTTGGCGTTGCCGTTGCGGTCGATGAAGGCGACCGCGAAGTACTCGTCGGCGTCGAGGCCGAGGAAGGAGACGGCCGCGGCGTTGGTGAGCGAGTTCGCCTCGGCGGCGAGGTCGGCGGCGTAGAGGCGGGTCTGCGCGGCGGGGACACCGGCGAAGTCGGCGTTGCGGAAGAGCTGCACGATCACCGTGCCGAGCTCGTTGGTGGCCGGGCCGTAGTAGCGCACCTTGACGTCGGCGCGGCCGAGGCGGGTCGAGAAGTCGTTCGCCGGGGCGAGCCGGGTCTCGAAGGCGGCGAAGTCGCTCCACGCCACGTCCGCGGCGTTGGTGTCGGAGAACTTGGCGTTGAACATCGCCACGCGCCAGCGGTAGTTGGTGTTGTTGTTGAGCGCCCAGGCGTCGTCGCTTATGTCGTTGCCGATGTAGACCGGCGGCGTCCAGAAGTAGCGGCCGAAGGAGTCGGTCGGCGGCAGCGCGGTGAGCGGCGAGGCGTAGACGTTCGTCTCGGCGTTCCAGATCTGGAGGATGAAGGAGGTGTAGCCGTCGGCGCCGGACCACTTGAACTCGGGCCGCGCGGTCTCGACCTTCGGGTCGGCGAGGGCGCTCGGCGAGTAGAGGGTGGGCTTGACCGGCTTGGTGGTGTACTCCACCGTGAACGTGCGGGCCACATTCGCCGGGTTGATGTTCTGCACCGAGCCGCCGCCGAGGGTGACGGTGTAGCCGACTTCGGTGACGTCGTCGAACGCGACCGTCTCCATCGCCTTGAGGTCGGCGCGCAGGCTGGACCAGTCGAGGCCGAACTTGCCGGAGGTGACGAGGTCGCCCTCGTAGACGGTGTTGCGCTTGACGTCGCCGGTCTCGCGGCTGTAGACGATGCGGCGCTTGACGCCCTCCTCGGAGCCGTTAACCGAGGTGCGGATGATGCGCAGGGTGTCGACGGTGTTGGAGCCGCCGCCGTAGGCGAAGCGCTCGCCGGCGGCCTGCGAGGAGTCGGTCATCTCGATGACGAGCGAGGGCACCTGGTCCCAGCCGACCTCGACGTCCTTCATGAAGCCGATCGGGTCGGTGCCGGGGGTGAAGGCGCCGTCGCCGTCAGCATCGATGAACGCGACGAAGGCGGTGACGCCCTCGGTGAGCTTGCCGCGGTCGGGCCGAGCGAGCGAGACCTGGAGGTCCTTGGTCTGCAGCGTCGGCAGCTGGGACTGGTACATGAGACGCAGGAAGTGCTGCGGCAGCGCGATGCCATAGGTCATGAAATACGACTTGAGCACGCTGACGTCGAGGTCGAAGTCGCCGGTGATGAGGTCGATGTCGCCCACGCGCTTGTTGAAGAGCAGGATATGGCCCTTCATCGTGCTGTCGACGGAGGCGATCTTGAGGGCGAACTCGTCGTCGCTGGTGCCGCCGTTGCCGGAGGCGAGGGTGTCGGACCAGACAAACTCCTTCGTCTTCACCTTGCAACGGCTGCCGTAGGTGGTGACCGCCGCCCGCATCTCATCGTAGGTGCCGGAGTAGAGGCCGAGGCTGTTGCCTTCGTCGTCGAAGATCTCCCAGCTGAAGATGTCGTCGGGCTGGGCATGCGCCACCTGGAGCGAGAACGAGCCGAGGTTGTTGACCACCCAGCCCGGGGTGAGGGTGCCGTGGAAGACGCGGTCCTCGAAGAAGCCGAGGTAGAGGTAGCGGGTCTCGCTGGCGCCCGGGGTGACGGTGTAGACGGCGTTGGGCTCGTTCTGGAGGTTGTTGCCGGAGTAGGCGTAGACGATGACCGGCGCGGTGGAGCCGACTGGCACCTTGGAGCCGTTGTAGCGCAGGGTGGCGTGGACGACCGGGACCGGGTAGTCCTCGACCTCCTCGACGCCGGCGAGGTGCGAGACGAACTTCTGGGCGGTCGTCAGCTTGTAGTCGGAGTAGCGCAGCTCGCTCCAGGCCGACCAGCCGTCCTCGTCGGCGTCGGTGTTGGCGTCGTAGCGGGTGCGGTCGAGGCCGTTCGCGTCCTCCTCGAGGTCCTCCATGAAGTCGTGGTCGGCGTAGAGCTCGCCGAGGTAGACGGTCTCGCCGAGCGAGTTGGTGGTCTGGACGTAGTAGTCGACCACGTCCTCGGTGATGGAGTGGGCGAGGGTCGGGTCGAGGGCGAAGAGGCGGTCGCGCTCGGCCACGAGGTACTCCTGGTAGTTGGAGAGGCCGTCGTGGTCGGGGTCGGCGACGGCGTCGTCCTTCGAGCCGGTGTCGATCTTGTACATGTCCTCCCACCAGTCGGGGATGCCGTCGTGGTCGAGGTCGCGGTTGTCGGCGAACTCGGGGTGGTACTTGCCGTCGGAGAGCATGCCGCGGGCGAGGTCGCGCAGGTAGGCGGCCCAGGCGGCCATGACGATGCCGTCGTAGTTGACGGCGGTGTCCCAGCCGATGCGCTCCGGCGGGTCGAGCGGGTCGCAGTAGTTGTTGCGCGCGTAGTCGGCCCACCAGTCGGGCAGGCGGTCGAAGTCGGCGTCGGCGCCGGTCTCGGCCCAGGCGTCGGCGGCGGTTCCGTCGTCCCACATGCCGCCCTCGGCGGCGGATATGCGCTTGGCGTAGGCGCCGCCGAGCGGCAGCAGGTCGAAGCCCTCCTTCAGGCGATAGCGCATGGTGAAGTGGTAGGTGAGCAGGAGGGCTGGATCCTCGGAGATCCAGTTGTAGCGCTCGTCGATGGCGGTCGCGGGGACCGTGCGGTGCAGCGCCTGGCGCCAGCGGCTCCAGGGCTCGGCCGAGCGCGGGAAGGAGACCTGCGAATAGCCGAAGGTGGAGGCGAACTCGCCGCCAATCATGTCCTCGCTCCAGTACTTGGAGTCGGCGGTGGTCTTGTCGAACCGCGGCAGATGGCCGACGGTGTCGGAAATCCACGGAATCCAGGCCTCGTAATGCTCCTTGTAGACGGTCGAGCGGACTTCAACCGAGGTCCACCACGGGTTCTCCCAGTCCTCGGGTCGCGACCAGATGGCCTTGGCGTCGACGACGCCCTCGGCGGTGGTGAAGCCGGCGGGGCTGTGCATCACCACGTCGGTGCTGACGCCGCCGGGCATGTGGTCGAACGTCCAGTGGCGCTTGAGCTCGGCCGGGAGCAGGTTCTCGGTGGACGGCGAGCGGTTGACGATGCCCTGGCTCCAGACCTCCCAGACGGCCTCGCGGTTGGCGAGCGCGTCGGCGCGGGTGTAGCGCTTCTTGTAGTCGGCGCGGATCTCGCTCTCGGCGCGCGCGCCGTCCCATACCCTGACTTCGTCGACGTAGCCCCGGAAGTAGCGGTCGTAGTCGCTGAACTTGGTGCCGACCATCGAAAGCTGGCGGTAGAGGCTGTCCATCACGACGCCCTCGAAGGTCGTCGCCGACGCGCCCACGAGGATGGCGGCGTAGTTGCCCCAGTCGGACCGGCCTTCGAGCCGTCCGCCGACGTCGGTGCCGACCGCGGCGACGCCGTTTTCGGGCCGGAGGCTGGTCTTGATCTGCTTGTACTTGACGCCGTTGATGTAGAGGCTCAGGTATTCGCCGTCGAAGGTCGCCGCGACGTGCGTCCAGTTGGTGGTCGCGAACGGGCCGTCGAGAATCTGCTGCGGATCGTTGACGGAGGTGCCGGCCGAGTCGTACATCGTGTACCAGCGGCCGTTCTTGATGCCGATGAGGAAGTTCTTGCGGAGGAACTGCTCGTCGCCGAGGTTCGACTTGCCGGTGTAGACCGCGCGCTCAACCACCGTCTGGTCGCGGGTGAGGTCGCCCTCGGGCTTGGCCCAGCACTCGACGGTGTAGTAGAGGAACGGCAGGTCGTTGCCGATGATCGCGCCAACGGCCGAGTACTCGGGGTCCTCGAGGGTGGTCTCGAGAAGCGAGTCCTCGCCGGGGAAGTACATCGCCTGGCGGCGCAGCGGCGAGTCGGAGTCCTGCGGGTCGGAGGCGCTCTTGGTCTTGCCGGCGGCCTCGTCGTGGTCGGAAATGTAGTCGTGGTCGGTGTCGTAGCCCTCGTTCTCCTCGAAGTCGTACGCGACGTCAAAGACATTGCCGAGGTTGAGGTCGACGCCGGCGATGGAGAGTGTCGGCGGCTCGCCGTCAACCCAGGTGTAGCCCATGAAGTCGTTGAACTTGTACTCCTTCAGGGTCTCGGGGTCGAAGAAGCCGTCGGGCGCGCCGAGGATGATGAGGCCGCGGACCTCCGTGGGGATGTAGTAGCGGTGGGTAATCGACCCCTCGTAGTCGAGGTCGGTCATCCACAGCGGCGTCGGGTCGGAGTGGAGCCAGGTCGACTGGGCCTGCATGTCAGACATGATCGACTCGGTCTGGTTGCGCAGGTCGTCGCCGTCGGGGTCGGCGTAGGCGAGGCCGTTGAGCCAGGGATAGGCCTCGAAGTCGTAGTCGCTCAGGCCCGTGCCAATGCGCCGGGTCTGGTTGATGCGCCAGCAGGGGTTGGGGCTCTGGGTGCCGTCCGTCGGCCGCTTTTTCCAGTAGTTGACATCGGCGGAGGCGGGCGGAGGCTCCTCGGAACCGGGGGTGCCCTGTCCGCCGCCGTACGCGGCGAAGACGAGGTCGTAGCCGCCGTTGCTGCGTTCGCTCGCGCCAGCGATGCCGAGCAGCGGGTTCATGCCGTGGTAGAGCTCGTAGTAGTCGTCCATGCCGTCGCCGTCGGTGTCGGCGAGGGTCGGGTCGCAGCAGATGTACCTGTCTGGCGCGATGACGTAGCTCGGGAACGTGCCGAAGTCGTAGCCGCCGGACATCGAGTCGTCGCCGAGGCTCTTTGGCGAGCTGCCGGATAGCGCCTCGTAGTACGGGCGCCAGGTGAAGCGGTTGCACTGGACGAGCGTCGAACCCTCCAGGAACGTCCACTCCTCGCCGGGGTTGGAGAGGTCGTGGTTGATGCCGTCGTGGAACATGTACCAGTTGCCGGCGACGGGGTCCCACTCGTTCTCGCAGAGCGAGAAGTAGCTGGCGCTGCAGTCGAAAAAGCCGTCAACCGTGATACGCGGGTTGTAGCCGGCGTGGTCCGGGCTGTAGCCCTTGCCGACCGGATACTGGCCGTCGGGGTTGGCGCCCTGCTGGGCGTCGCTCACCAGACGGTCGGTCCAGAACGCGTTCCAGACATCGGCGTCGGCAACATCGGCAACGCCTGACAGATTGTCTATCGCGGCTTGCAGAGCCATCTCGTTGAATACGTTGTTGTCCCACTCGGAGATGGTGTCGTCGTAGCGCCAGCAGCGCATCGCGCCGACGAGGTACTCCTGCCAGTTCTGGAGACCGTCGTGGTCGTAGTCGAGCGCCGCGTCGTTGACGGTGCCGTCCATGCCGCCGGACCAGGTGCCGCCGGCACGGGTGACCGAGACGGTGGTGTTGGTGTTGCCGTTCTCGTCCACGGCGACGGTGGTGGCGGTCGTCTTCTCGTCTCCTGGGGTGTAGGTTCCGGCGAAGGCGATTTCCCACTCGTCGGGCAGGCCGTCCTGGTCGGTGTCCCACGAGAGCGGGTTGAGGCCGCCGCCGGCGCCGGGCGCGGTGGCGTCGCCATAGAGGAAGTAGCTGCGCTCGGCCATGTCGGAGATGCCGTCGCCGTCGGTGTCGTCCTGCCACGGGTCGGTCGGCCAGTTCTTGTTGGTCCACTCCGGGAAGCGGTTGCCGTTGACAATCGTCGGGGTGTCGGCGTAGGCACCGGTGGAGTCGTAGCCGGCGTATTCGTCGGCCCAGCTGGAGGAGCCGTCCTCGGCGACCGAGGAGGAGACCGGCGAGCCCGCCGCGACCTTGCAGCCGATGTTGTAGATGGAGGGCGTGAGCACCACGGAATAGACGCGCTCGCCCGGGAAGTTTGCGTCATTGTCCGGCAGATACACGGGCGGGCCGTCGAAGAGGTACGCCTCCCAGCCGTCGGGGCAGCCGTCGCCGTCGGTGTCGGCGTTCAGCGGGTCGGGACAGTAGCGCTCCCAGATGCTCACGCGGGTGCCGTGGTCGTTGTTCGGGGTGAGCTCGGAGAGCGACACCGACCAGCCGCCGGTATAGAGCCCCGCCCCGGCGGAGTAGCGGTAGGAGTCCTGCAGCAGGAAGTGCGGGTACATGAACTCGTCGTAGGTGGAGAACGCCGAGGTGTTGGCTCCGCCGGCGACGCGCCACGCGGTGCGCGGATCGAACGCCTTGACGGGCACCCAGACCTTGCGGGAGCGGTCAAGCTTGTCCTTGGCGAGCCCGCGGTACTGGTAGACATGGTGGTGGAGGAGCGTGACGTTCTTCGCGGCTGGGCGCTCCACGACCGTCGATCCGGCGGGCAGGAAGATGGGCGTCCACTTCTCGTGCAGCTCCTGGCCGAGCACCAGCCGCCCGCTGTAGTCGTACTTCCAGACGCTGTAGGCCATCTTCGGGGCCGCGGCGAGGGTCGTCCGCTTGGCGGTGACGCCGGCCTTGATGAAGTTGATCCTGAGCCCGGGGTTCACCTCGACCGGCTCGCCGAGGTAGTAGGCTCCGTCGCCCACGTCGACGCACTTCCAGGTCGACTCGGACGGCAGGTAGCTGACGAGGTAGGTGCCAGCAACGGTCATGGAGCCGAAGTAGCCGTTGGTCACGACGTTCGCCGTCGCCGTCACGTAGGCGTTGGTGACGCGGCCGCCGTCGGAGAGGTTCAGGATGTACGTCCAGTCGCCGTCGACCGTCTCATCGCTGACGTCGAAGCTCTCGCCGAGGTCGGGGTTGAGGATCGTGTACCTTTCCACCTTGCCGTCTCTATTGAGGATGCCGATTACGGAGAGTTTCTCGACCACCAGCTCGGCCTTGGCGTCGCCGTCGGGGTTGGAGGTCATGAGGTCGGCGATAAGCGGGTCGGTTTCGGAGACGAACACCTCGTAGCCGTCGGGCAGGCCGTCGCCGTCGGAGTCGAAGTCGACCGGATTGGTGCCGTACTCGAACTCGATGAGGTCGTTGAGGCCGTCGCCGTCGGTGTCAACGTAGGCGAGCAGGTCGTTTGGCACGTTGGGGTTGTAGATGCTTTCGACTTCCTCGGACGGAATCACCGTCGGCTCGGCTGGGTTCTCGGTGTTGTAGCGGCGGCCGATCAGGCGGCGGTACTGGCCGTCGTAGTCGATGTAGCCGACATGGGCGCGGTACCAGATGTAGTACTCGTAGCCGTCGGGAATCTTGTCGTCGTCGGTGTCGGCCAGCGTCGGGTCAGTCGGGTTCTCGGGCGACCAGAGCAGCCACGAAGCCTCGTCCGCCGCGTCATGCCCGTTCTTCGCACACCAAGTGAGGAAGCCCATGTACTCGAGCGCGGAGAGGGTGGAGTCGGCGTCTTCCTTCGGATTGGTGTAACGGCGCTCGGGCGCGGAGTTGAGCACGCCGGAGATGGCGGGGCCGTTGTTGAGGTGGTAGTCCCAGCCGCGGATCTCGCGCCGCGCGTTGAACGGCACGCCGCGCGTCACCCAGTCGGCCGCGTTGCCGGGGATGAACTTCGCGTACTCCACCGACTCCGCCGCGGGCAGGTAGTCCTCGTCGACATTGAAGTTGTCAAGCCGGCTGAGGTCGTTGCCGGTGAGCGCGCCGCCGTCGTCGAAGACGCCGAAGCCGGCGTAGCGACGGGCGTAGACGTCGGGGATGGCGTCGAGGTTGAGGTCGCCGAGGTTGTCGGAGGGGTAGTACTCGCGCGCAAAGACCGCCTCCACCTCGATGGACGGATAAGCGCCGTTGTTGTTGGCGTCGGTGGCCGGCAGCATCGGGTTGAAGGGCTGGGCCGTCGCGGGGCTGGTCAGCGGATTGACGACCTGGAGCTCCCAGCCGCCGCTGTCCTTGTTCTTCATCAGCCAGCAGTAGAAGAAGTTGTCGTACTCGCTCGGACCGTAGCTGTAGCGGGTGGACTCGCCCTGCGAAGACTCCCACTTGCCGCCCTGCGTGTTCGGCTCCGCCGCGAGCTCGAAGCCGGCGGCGATGCCGAGCTTGCCGTCGTCGTAGGCGACGGTATTGGTGGCCGGATAGCCGGCCGCGTAGAGGAACGCCTGGGGGTCGTTCTCGGAGTACAGCCAGGTCTGCTGGAACTGGCGCATCGTGTACTGCTTGGTGGAGCCCTCGACGTAGATGTGGCCGAGGCCGAGGCCGGAGGCGGTGCCGTACTTGGTGCTGGTGGTCGGGCTCGGGCCGTAGGGGTTGATGATCACATTCTTCGTGGGGATGACGTGGATCCAGAACTCGTACACCACCTCGCCGCCGTCGCCGTCGCGCGCGGTAACGGTGACCTTGGTGTACTTGGCGCTCGGCACCTTGAACTCGTAGGTGCCGGTGGCGGTGGCGGTCTTCGGGGACTTCGTGGAGTAGGTAATCGAGGTTCCGGGATCGTTGACCTTCACCGAGCGCTTGTGGTTGACGTCGGCGACCGTCCAGGAGATGGTGGCGTCCTTGTTGGTGACGTCGGGCGCGATGTCGGTATAGTTCCACGTGAGTTTGATTGTCTCGCCCGCCGTCCATTCGTTGGTGGCGCCCGCGTAGCCGGCCCAGTCCTGGGTGCTGGCCATGTCAAGCGTGAACTTCGACGGGTTTTCGTTCATGAGCGTGATCTGCTCCTCAATCGAGGCGAAGTACTCCGCCCAGGTCTGCTCGTCGCTCGCCTTGGTTTCGGTAATCACCTCGGCCTTGACGACGAACGCGGAGGGGTCCATCAACGGTCCGGAGCCGCCGTTCTGGCTGTCGAGGTCGAAGTAGACCTTTTTGCCGTTCTTGTACCCCTCGGTCGAGTTCTTGAAGGCAATCACGACGCCCTCGTCGTCGTCAGTCTGCACTACGTCGTTGGTGTCGACGAGGTGGAGAACCGCCCGCGAGTCGTCCTTGTAGTCGGTCGGCAGCGACACCTTCACATAGAGCGGGTTGTTGCTGCCGAGGCGCTCGCGGCCGGACACACCGCCGCCCGTGGGCCATTCGGAGACCTTGACGGTGAAGAAGTTGTAGTTCTTGTTGGCGGTTTCCACATAGTTCGGGCCGCCGCTCTTGGCAAAGTCGATGATCACGGTCGGCACGTCGCCGACGGCCACGGTGAAGACATACTTGTCGGTGCCGAAGGCGTTCGGGTCGGAGGCGCGCATGTCGCGGTCCTGCAGCTGCAGGGTGATGTTCTGGACCTGCTTCTCCTCCTCGAAGATAAAGGTGGCGGTGGCGATGCCGCTGGCGTCGACCGTGGTGATCTGGCTCTGCGTATAGCGGTCGTCGGCGGGGCCGTCGGTCCAGATCCACTTGACGCGGGTGGTGCCGCTCGTCGCGTCAATGACGCCGGCGTCGGCCACCTTGACGCTGAACTGCACCGGGGTCATCGCGGAGACGCGGCCGGGATAGCGCGTGCCGTTGGCAACCTCCTGGCGGTTCGTCTCCTCGCCGCCCCAGACGCCGTCGGACGCGTAGGTCGGGGGGACGTTCGTCACGGTAAGCGTCCAGGTGCCGCCCAGGGAGTAGGTGGTGAGCGTCTTCGCCTCGGGATCGTACCAGTTCTGCTTGTCGCGCAGCACCACGCCGAGGTTGACCTTGCGGCCCTCGAGGTTGCCGTCGAGGAGCTTCAGGGCGGCGTAGTCGGAGTAGCGCGCGTAGTCGCCCGAAGTGGTGATCTTGAGGCCATTGGTGAACGCCGAGGTGTAGACGAGGTTGGAGCTCGCCGTGTCCTGCGGCACGATGAAGGCGTACATCTCGGTCGCGGACGAGGAGGAGAGGACCGCCCGCACGTAGACCTGCTGGCCCTCGGCGTAGGTCGGGTCGTGGTCGGGCTCGGCGCTCGAGGAGGTGGAGGAGAACGTGGCGGCCATCACCGTGAGCGGCGCCTTCGCCTCGATGGCGAGGATCGACCCCTCCAGGGTGGTGTCGCTCGCGTTGTTCATCTGGTCCCACACCTGCACCGTGCCCTTGAGCGGATCGCCCTCGGCGGGGATGACGACCGGGAAGGACTTCTGCTCGTTCTCGGCGAAGTGGACCTCGTTCGACTCGCACACCTTGGTGCCGCCGAGGTAGATCACCACCCGGTAGCCGTTGGTGTTCTTCTCCGAGAGGTCGCGCCAGTTGTCGCTCACCGTCACGTCCACGTTCACCGTGTCGTTCTTGAAGCCCGAGGACGGGATCGAGGCCGACACCACCGGCTTCTGGTCGGTCACCTTCACAGTGAGGTTGCGGTGTTTGCCGTCCTTGAACTGTTCGTAGGCGGCGGGCTGCGTCGCCTGGTCGATGCTGTTGGAGATGGTGACGCCAGTCGTCTTCAGATCCTTGCAGGTGCCGAGCGGGTAGATGTAGAAGTAGGTCTCGGTCTCGCCCTTGGGCATCGTGATCTCGGCGAGCGACGCGGTGCTCGCCGGGTCGGCGCCGTCGGAGTCGGAGACGAGGATGTACTTCTCCGCCACCGGGTCGATCGTGGTCGAGCCGACGCTCATCATCAGCTTCACCTTCACGTCGGAGTCGGCGAACGCCTTGGAGAAGGTCATCTTCATCCGCGAGCCGACCGTGTAGGCGCTCGTCGCCTCCAGGGAGACGGAGCGGTTGCCGTCCGCATCGGAGATGGTGATGAACGGCGCCGGGGCGTCCACCACCTCCACGCGGCGGGTCACCATGCTGCCCTCCACGATGTCCCCGGCAGCGTTGATAGCCGGCTTCTCGGTGGCGCAGAGGACGATGTTCGTCCAGGCGCCCGGATCGGCCACCCCCTTAAGCTTGAACGTGGTGATGCCGTCCGCCGTGAGCTGCACCGGATAGACGTTGTGGGTCACCTCCACGCCCTTGACATAGTACGAGACCTCGTGGCCCTGGATGCCGCTGATGGTGAAAACGCTCTCGTCCTCGCTCCAGATGTAGACGGTGGTGGGCGTCCCGGAGCTGTTGGCGGTGCCGACGATCGCGGGGGCCTTGCCGACGCTGTCGTCAAGCCCCTGGTAGACCTCGCGCCAGACCTTGGCCGAGGGGTCCGTCTCGTCGGCGTAGGTGGGCTCGAAGTCGATCGTCTGCACGTAGATGCCGGGGTAGACGTACTCCATGAAGAGGTGCTGCGTCTTCTCCGGCTCGCCGGGATAATGCGACGGCTCGGGATCGGGGATGAGCGGCCCGAACCAGAAATTGGCCAGGGTCCCCTCGTTGTTGCTCAGCTCCCAGTACTTGTCGACGAAGCCGCCGGCCGTGTTGACGTTCACGAACTGGAGGCTGTAGGAGCCGGTCGTCGACGTGCTGATGATCTCGTTCTTCGTGTTGACCAGCCTCACCGGCAGGCCGAGCTGCCCCTCCTTCACCGTGTACTTGAAGTAGAGGTCGGTGTAATACCTCGGGAACTGCGGATTGGGGCCCGACGCCTCGCCGTTCGGGCCCTCGGTTACGTACGAAGCCGTCACCATCTCGGAGCCGATCGCGATCCTGAGGCCAGGATGGTAGAGCACGTCCGCCACCGTCTCGCCCGCGGCGATGCCGGCGGCGCTGAGGCCAAGCTGCCAGGGGTGGACGGCGGTGGTGTCGGCGAAGTCCTGGTTGAGGAGCCGCACCAGGATGTAGAACGACTCGCCCACCGTGTGCGGGGTCCGGTTGTTGGGATAGTAGTAGCCGTGCGACTCGTCGTAGATTACGTCAACCGCCTCAATCGAGCGGATGTCGCCCTCCGTGCCGACCGCCCTGGCGCCGAATGCGGCGAGTGCCGCGAACGCAAGAAACGCAAGACGCTTCTTCATGTCTGTCCTCCTCTTCTTCATCGTCGAAATCTGCATGGCTTTTTACTTCTCCTCCGGCGTCGGCGCAGCGACGTCCTTGTACTCCCGCAGCACCTCGCCGGTCCTGCGCCGGTTGTCGGCATTCGCCGTTTCCAAATCAACTATCCGACGGCGGAGCGACGCCCACTCCGCCTCCTTCTCGAGCGCCGCGAGCACCGCGTCGTCGTCCGCGCCCGGCATCTTCGCCCGCATTGCGTCGACCATCGCCTTCATCTGCTCGGCGAGCTCGTGGCGGGTGCGCGCAATCTCCATGCGGCGTTCGTACGACTCGCGCATCTTCGCGTCCAGCTCCGTCTTGCGCGCCGCCTGCGCCGCCGCATTGTCAGGCTCGCCACCCTTGCCGCAGCCGCGAAAACAAAGGAGACAAACCATCCCTACGCCAACTGCGCCAAGCACAATTGGCACGAGATATCTACTCGTGTTTTTCATCATTTATCTACATGTCTCGCCTGATGAAGACACTATGCCCCCATCAAACATTGTAGATAATACCAAAAACACCCCCAAAAAATCAAGGGGCTATCTACAATAATCTACCGCTTGACAAATTCGTCTGTAGACAACTTTTCGCCAGCGCTTCGTGCCTTACTTCACGCCGCGGGCATGGTCGATGGCGGAAATGTCGAAATCGGAGCCGGCGTCGCCGGCGAACTCGGCCTCCGGCTTGATAGTCGCCGTGCAGATGGCGCCGATCCGGAACTCTCCCTTGCCGTCGGGAACGGGGTCGATGGTCCACTGATGCGCCGCGGACTCCCCTTTTGCGTAGTCCTTCAGCAGCACGTCCCGCCAGAAGAAGAGCCGCCCCTTGCCAGCGTTGTGGTAGGCGTTGAAGTCCGCGATCTTCTCCCCGTCGCAGAGGATCGCCGCGGTCAGCGCGTTCTCGTCCGCCTCGCCGAACACGCCCAGCGCGTTGCCCGCCGCCGCCACGACCACCGGCGCACGGTTCGTTCCGGAGAAGACCAGGACGTCGTCCATCCAGCGCGAGGAAAGCCCGTCGTACCAAAGCGAAGTGCGGTACGTAAGCGCCCTGCGCCACGAATTTGGGTTTGCGTCAGCCACAAATCCATTGCCGCAAATCCCTTTGCGTTCTTTGCGGCTAAGATCAAGTCTTTGCACATCCGCAACTGTTCCGAACACGGGCTTTTCCGGAACGCGGCAGACTGTTCCCTCCCTGACCGCCCGCTCGAAGCCGGCAATGCCGGCTTCCGCGAAGTAGCGGTAGCCGAGGTCGGCGGGATGCCCGCCGTCAATCGGCCACACGTCGTCGAGCGTGGTCTTGCCGCTTTTCAGGTCGGCGACGAGCGGCGAATCCCGGTACACGTCGCCGACGCCGGTCGCATACGCCTCGGCGAGGCGGCGGTACGGCACCAGCCGCTGGTGGACGGCGATTTCTGCCCCCGGCTCGAACGCCCCCTCGATCCAGAACCTGAAGGTGAAGAACATCTGCATCACGGGAATGCCGTCGCCGACCAGCCGCCGGACGATCGACTCGTAGCAGCAGGTCGTCGCCAGCGCCTTGCCGTCCCAGCCGTCGTTGCAGGCGAAGTCGAGGAGCACGAGGTCCGGCTGCTTGGACAGGACGTCCCTTTCGAGGCGAAACACGCCGAGCATCGCGCCCGTGCCCCCGACCGAGGCATCCACAAAGCGGAAGTGCGCCTTGGGATACCGCTTTTCCAGATAGCGCGACATGAGCCCGCGGAACCCGGTCTCGTTCGGCTCGGAGGCGTTTGCGCTCCACATGAGCGAGCAGCCGAAGTAGGCGACGGTAAGGCTCTCGCCCGCCCTCGCCCTGGCGTCGAACGTCGCGAAGCTGGCCTCGTCGCCGCGACGCCCGCAGCCGAACCCGGCCGCGAGCATCGCTGCGGCGAGAATTGTTCCGCAGAGTTTTCTCATTGTGCTTGCCGCTTAGATCTGGGGGATCTTCAGCGTCTCGCCGCCCTTGAGCGCCGACATGTGCGCATACACGCCGCCGATCGTCGTGTCGAGCGCCGTCTTGAGGTCGCAGCACACCTTGTGCCCGGGAACGAGGATGCCGCGGATGAAGTCGTCGGTGAGATACGCGTGCGATCCGCCGTGCCAGCCGGCATTGACGCCGGGCGGCAGCGGTTTCTTCAGGATGTCGATCTTCGCCGCGAGCGCCTTCTCCTGTCCTTCGTAGTTGGACGTGTAGGTGCCGTAGCTCCCCTTGGAGCCGTTGATGCGTCCCGTCTCGCCGTGGTAGCCGGGCGCGTCCCACATGACCCCCATGCGCGCCGCGCCGCCGTCGGATGTCTTGAAGAGCGCGACTTCCGAGCCGAACGGGTTCTTGTGGGGATTCTTCCCGTCCTTGAAGTCGGGGAGGTCGCTCGTGATGCCAATGCATGAGACTTCGGTAAAGGAGCCGTGCGTCGTGCAGGTGTAGAAGCCGTTCGAGTGCGTCGGATAGTACTGCGGCGGCAGGCCGTGGCGCCAGCCGTTGTACGACGCGATCCCGTTCTGCCCCCAGTAGTGGAAGTATTCGCCCTCGGTGTAGACGTGCTTGCCAATCGCACCGCCCTCGAAGAGCGCGCGCATCGCAAAGCACTCGGGGCGGAACGCCGTCGTCTCGTTCATCATGTAGAGCTTGCCGCTCTTCTTCGCCGCCTCGACGATCTTCGGGACGAGCTCGAGCTGGTCCTTGCCGAAGAACGCGGGGACGGCGCTCGCGACGTTGAGCCCGTGTTCGAGCGCCATGATCGCAAGCCGCGCATGGCTTGGCGCGTCGGTCGCGATGTAGAGCGCCTCGATCTTGTCCGCCGCGGCGTTCTTGATCAGCTCCTCGCAGCTCGGATAGGTCTTCTGCGCCTTCGTGCGCTCCTGGAGCTGCTTGCACTTTTCGGGATTGAGGTCGGTGACCGCCACCACCTCGACGTTCGGGTGGGTCTGGTAGGCGAAGGCGGAGCCGAAGTTGCACACGCCCTCGCCGGCGATGCCGACGCGGACCTTCTTGTCGGAGAACGGCTTCCACGGGGCGCCGGAGAGCTTGCCGGCGAAGTTCTCGTCGAAGCCCTGCATCACTTCCTTCTTTTCGCCATTGCCGGCAGTCGCGCAGCCGCTGACTGCGAGAAGCGCGGAACCCGCGCCGATGAATGACCTTCTGTTAATCATGATTTCCTCCTTTTTTGTTGTTGTTAAATCCTTTACCTTCCAACCCTTCAACCTTTCAACTTTTCAACCTTTCAACTTTTCAACCTTTCAACCCCTTAACCACGAACACCTGCTTCGGTGTTGGCGCGGCAGTTTCGAGGTACTCTATCACGCATTCCTCCGCGCCGTCCGTGAGCACACGGCAGTCCTCCGTCCACACGCGGCGGAAGATGAAGTGCCTGCAGCCCCTGAGGTCGAAGTCGACGCCCTTCCAGGTGCCGCCCTCGAACATCACGCCGTCGGCAAGCTTCACCGTGACGCGCTTCCCTTCCGGCGCGGCGAACTTCGAATTCTTGTCGCCGATGAACACCTGACCCTGCTTCAGCATGAGATCGCTTTCGATCACCGTCGCCTTCGCGCGCTCGTTCACGAACACCGCGCCGTCCTTGTCGAGCGCGGCGCGGATCTCGGCGTCGCCCGTGTCCCTGTCTTCAAGACAGAGCGGATGCTCGCAGCCGCGGCCATACGCAAGCTCGACGTCCCTGAGCGCGTCTATGACCTTCATCTCGCGCTCGTGTCGCGCGGCGGTCTCCGCGTCGGCCTTGCCGCGCGCGAGCGCGACGATGCGCCTGAGCTGCGCGACCTGCGCCGGCGACATCCTGCCGT
This sequence comes from uncultured bacterium, assembly GCA_902800055.1. Taxonomy (GTDB): domain Bacteria; phylum Verrucomicrobiota; class Kiritimatiellia; order RFP12; family UBA1067; genus UBA1067. The sequence goes on along the minus strand of CADCCW010000004.1, from coordinate 1,648 downwards.
CCTCGTGGACGAAACCGACGTCAAAGCAGACGCTGGCGCCAAGCGGCAGGACGCGCTTCATCCAGTCGGACCAGACGTTGTCGGTGTGGCGGACATCCGACCAGCCCCACATGCCGCCCAGGTAGGTGAGCGTGAACCACTGGCGGCCAAGCACCTCGCGCCCGTCGCAGGGAAGCCGCATCGGGTTCGTCGCCTCGCCGGCGGTGAAGTCGCATCCCGCCCACACGTCGTGCCTCGCCTCGCCGCGGCAGTTGTAGTCGGTGAAGAGCGTGTCGAGCTCGCGGCCCTCCTTGCGGTCCATGCCCAGCACCCAGCGGAAGCCGTGGTCGTAGTCGACGATCTTCTTCGCAAAGGCGCAGACCGCGGCGGGATTGCCGCGCCTCGCGGCGGCGCGGATCGCCAGCGTCTCGCGGTCGCCGCCGAAGCCGGGGCCGCCCGCGCCGTCGAACCACCAGGCGTGGACGTCGCGGCCGTAGCGCTCGCTCCACTCCGCGATGACCTTGCACCAGTTCTCGAGGCCCTCGGGCGTGTCGGTGCAGTCCGAGTGGTCGTCGCGCGAAGGGATGTAGCCCAGCTTCTCGCAGTCCTCCGGCGCGCGCCCGGGGCCGCGGCAGGGAAGGTAGAGGCAGAACTTGATGCCGGTGCCCTTGAGCGCCTCGATGACTTCGCGCGGAATGTCGCGGCCGTTGCAGGCCGCCGTCGCCTCGCCGCGCTTGTGGCCCGTGAGGCGATCGTAGGTTTCGTTGGGCGCGATGTACGTCCCCGCGTTCTGGCCGAGCGTGAGGAAGAAGTAGTCCACCCCTGCGGCGACGAGGTCGCGCTTCAGCTGCTCGACGTCGAACTTCTTCGCCTCGTGCCCGGCGAGTCCCGGCCAGTAGTGGACAAACGCGCCGATCTTGCCGGCCATCCAGTCGGTCTCGGGCGGCGGCGGCGCGCGGAACTCGATCCAGTCGCCCGACTTGCAGGCGACTTCGGAGAGCTTTCCGCCGCGGCGGACGACGAAGGAGTCCTTGCCCGACGCGTTCATCACGAACGTCCTCTTCCCCTCGGGAACGTCCACTACGCGGCCGTCGTCGTAGAGCCCGATGACGACCTCGTCGTCGCCCTCGGCCTCGATGACGGGATACTGGAGCTCGGGATGGCGCGGCGTGAACTTGCCGTTGAGCAGCGTGTCGCGGTGGTCCTGCGAGAACTTGATCCACTTCTCCACCATCGCGAGGTGCTCCTTCGGCGCGTCGCGGAGCATGACCGAATACTGCACGACGCCGAACATGGAGTTGATGACGTAGAGCGCGGCGTGCTCGGGGCTGTCCGCGAAGTTCCACTCCAGCATGTCGGAATGGACCGCCGTCCCGCCCGACGCGAGGCGCAGGTTCGCGATCGCGAAGCGGTTGCGGCGGAGGTTGCCGGGGCAGTCGCCCACGCGCAGCATGTTGCCGTACTTCCTGATCGCGGGGCCGACGTAGCTCTGGCGGAACTCGACGAGAATGTCGGGCTTTATCGCCGTAAGCGCGTTCTTGACCTCGGTCATCAGGGCGTCTACCGCGAGCGGAAGCGACTTGATGTCGCGCCCTGCGTAATTCTCCTTTGCGGCAGGATCCTCTCCCCAGATCGCGAACGAATCAATAAAGTCAAGTTTGAAGCCGTC
>CADCCW010000003.1:78138-99159 GCA_902800055.1 uncultured bacterium | reverse complement strand
CGTGGGAGCAGTCCATTCGCCGCCCGCGCCGACAGTGATGGTGAACTCGTCGTTGGCAGAAAACGCAACCAATGCGCTGCGCTCAAGGACCTGTCCGCCACCGCCGCCGCCGCCCATCGTCCTTCCGCCGTCGCCGCCGCCGCCGACCACAAGCGAGCGCAGGAGATAGCAGTCCTAAAGCGCGGTCAGCGTCGCGGACGACTGGGCGTTGGAAAACACGACGGCGAACTGGTCGCCAAGATCGACGATCGTCGCGTCGCCTGAACCGACCGAGACATAGCTCGTCGCCGGGTCGGCCCATGCAACTGCCGCGGACATTGCCGCGGCCGACAAAACAAAACCACACACAAGTTTCTTCATGGTGCTACTCCTTCTGTTTAGTCAGGAATAAAGTGCGGTTCTCGAGCGGGCGGGAAAACTATTAATTCCACCCCCCCCCCGAAATATCTACACTTATGGATTTCATATCGCATAGAATACCACAACCCGCCTAATCCGTCAACCAGCGAGAGCCGTGACTTTCAACTCAACCGCCACCCAAACTGCCGCGCAAAGTGCCGCGCAATCTGCTGCGGCCCACTTCAACAACCTCACCGCGCTTCTGACACGAGCGATGACCGGCATGGCGCGGGCGGTTGCCGGCTTCGACTGGGCGAACTTCGAGGTGGAGGGCTGGGGGCTCGGCGCGAGCGCCGCGTGGTACGCCGCGCTCGCCGCCACACTCCTCTTCCTCAAGAAGAAGCTGCGCAAACACCAGTGCATCTAACGCCTGCGCCCGCACCGATTCCGCCGTGCAAACTGACGCGCTATCGCAGGATGAACAGGTTGCCCGGGTGCGGGGTCATCGTCGCCCACGGCGTATTGCCGTAGCGGCCGAGGTTGATACGGCGGCCGGGATAGCCTTCGCCGGCGCGATTCGGCTCCTGCGACCAGGCCGAGGACGGATCACCAGCGTCGATCGCCGGCGAGGACTTGCCGATGACGTTCAGGAATTCGCCCGTATGCTCGTCGTAGTAGCCGCCCCTTCCCAGCAGGTGCACGTTGACGCTCTGCATGGTGGCGTCGGGCTTGAGCGACGGCTACCGGATGTGCGCGGCGTTGAAGTTCTCGATGAGGTTGGTGACGGTCGCGATCTCCGTGACCAGGAGCGGATTGGCGTAGATGACGCCAGGCCCGAGGTCGAGCTCGCCGCCAGCCGCGCAGAAGGTGGCCACGTCGGCCGCACGCACCGCGCCGGGCTCGGAGAAGAGCGTGTATTTGACCTTGCAGACGCCGTCCGCATGCACGTTGAGGTCCACGCCGTGGTCGGTGGTGTTGTAGGAGAGGACGTTGCCATAGAAGATCGAGTTCTTCAGGTTCACCGTACCCTTGAAGACCGTGAGGGCCGACGCCGAATTCTTCGCCTCGACGACGTTGTAGGCGAAGGTACAATTGACGATATCCACCGTCGCCTCGCGCGAGGAGAGTACCACGGCGACTGCGCCGGCGCCGCCGGTCTGCGGCGGGTTGCTGCCGTTGGGCGTATCCAGGTTGGCCGCGAAGACGCAGTTCTCGATTCGCGAACCGCCGGCGTTGCCCCTGAGCGCAAGGATTCCGCCGTAGTGAGTGGTGTTGTTCAGACCGTTGAGGAGCCTGTTGCCGCAGAAGCGGCAGCCGCGGAAGACGACCGGGACGGTCGCGTAGACGGCGCCGCCCATGATCGAGGCAGAGCGCGGGTTCTCGGAGTGCGAGCCGTCCTGGTTGGCGTTCGGGTAGCCGTTGCCGTAGAAGCAGCTGTCGACCGCCGTGAACGACGCGCCGCTGTCGATGTAGATCGCCGAGCCGTTGCCGTTGCCGGTCTTCGTGTGGGCCTGCTGCTGGAAGACCGAAAGCATGTTGCCCATGAAGACGGTGTTGGTGATGAGGATGTTCGCGCCGGCGGCGGAGGTGATGCGCATGCCCTTGCCGTGGGCGTTGCCGGAGATGCCGTTCTGGCCGTTGGTCAGCACCAGGCAGCCAGTGACGACGAGATTGCCCTCGTTTGTCTTTCTGATGCCGATGTTGTAGCCGTTGTAGATCGAGAGGCGGTCAAGTTCAACCGAAATGCCGTAAGAGTTGGAGATGTGCAGGACGTCGTAGGTGTTTTTGGCGTCGATCACCGATACCGTTCCCGCCGGGCGCTCCATCGGCGAGCTCTCGGTGGCGGTAAAGCCGCCGCGCAGGGTGAACTTGCGCATCGGGGCGATCTCGAGCGCGCCGCGGGTGAGCTCGAAGTCGCCAGCGAGCCAGATCTCCTTAACGGAGCTCGTATATTTCTCCATCGCCGACTCGATGTCGTGGAAGGCGTTGCGCCAGCCCGAGCCGCTTTCGTCGCCTGGTGCATCCGCCCAGACGTGGAGGATGCCCTCGCCGCCGCCGGCGTTCCACCACGCTGGGCAGTTGCCGACGACGGTCTCGGAGACTTCCATGGAGCGGATGTTTTCGCCGGACTTCACGATAACCCTAACATAGAGGGTCGAACCGTTGGTGTATGGCTCGAGGCCGGAGAGGTACGAGAAGTGCTCGCCGCCGCGCGCCGGAATCGGCGGCGACAGGACTTCGGTGGCGAAGTTGTTGGTACTGAAGGCCAGCTGGACAGTTGCGGTGTATTCGAGCTTGGCGTACTCGAGGTCGAATTCGACCTTGGGGAAGGTGCGGCCGTCCGGGAACGAAATCGTAATCTCGTCGTTCACGATTACGGGGCTCACGCGGTAGGTACGCGACGCCTCGATGGTATTGCCGTAGGCACCGAGGTTGAGGACGCCGCCGTTGGGTTCCGGCTCGTTCGAACTGTCGGACGCGGGGTCGCCCGCGTCGATTGCCGACGAACCGATGTTGCAGCCATCGTGGTAGACGCCCTGGTTGTCCACGTAGCCAGAGTCCGAGAGGAGGTGGACGTCGCCGGACGCGGCTTTCTTCTCCTGGTCGTCGTCGTAGGCCATCATGGCCGCGTCGGAGTTGCGCACCCTAAGCCCGAGGTCGTCACCCGAGACGAAGCTCGGATGAAGGTCGAGCATGCAGGTCTCGGCGGCCACCGTGATCGATCCAGGTCCCGCCACCGCGACAGTGTTGGTGACGTCAAACATGGTGTAGTTGACGTTGACGACACCGTCGGCCGCTGCGTGGACATAGCGACCGGTGCCTTCCGCGGTCGCGTACTGCAAGCCGCGGAGGAAAATCGAGTTCCTGAGGTTAACCGTGCCCTTGTAGGCGAGAATATCGGTCGGAATGCACTTGCCCGAGGCGAGGTTCCAGGCAAAAGTGCAGTTCTCGATGTCGACAACGCGGATCTTCTGGTCGAGGTTCACCACGACTGCGCCGCCGAGCTCGCCGAGGTTGGCGGCGGCGCTGGTGCGGGCGACGCTCTCGTTGGCGATGAACGCGCAGTTCTCAATGCGGCTGCCGCCGCAAGTGCCATTCAGGTAGATGACACCACCCTGGTTCTCGGTCTTGTAGCTGCACGCGCGGTTGCCAGAGAAGCGGCAGCGGGTGACCGTCACCGGAGTGTTGACCGAGTAGATGCACGAGCCGACCGGCCGCACGGTCTCAAAGGCGGCCGAGAACGGCGCGCCGTTGGTTAGAAAGACCGAGTCCTCCACCACCAGCGACTTCTGCGACGCGTTCAGGTAGATGCATGCGCCGTCGAGCTGGGCGTCGGAGTCAAAACGGCGCCCGTTGCCCTCGAAGCGGCAGCGGCGGATGAAGAGGTTCGCGGCTCCGTAGTAGTTACGATAGAAGTACACAGCGCAGCCGGTCATGGCGGCGGCGTTGGTGGCACCGTTGGCGTAGAAGCCGCAGTCCTCGATGACGAGGTCGCCCAACGCATCGCCGCGGAGGACCGCACGCGGGTAGCCGTTTTTGAAGTCGACACGCTCGATGGTCAGCCGGGAGTGGTTGTAGATGCGCATGCACTGGAAGCGCGAGTCGCCGTCGATGGTGGAGACGACGCCGTCGGCGCGCTCGTCAGCGCTGTCCTCGGTACCGGTGAAGCCACCGCGGATCACAGTCTCGTATTCGTTGTTGAACGCCGGAGGCAGCTCGCCGAGCAGGGCCTCACCCGCGAACCAGATTTCGTTTCGCGTCTCGGTGAGGGCCGAAGCCGCCGTCCAGACGTCGGGGTAAGCGTCCTCCCAGCTCGTGCCCTTCGGGTTCTCGGCAGCCGAGCCGACGCGGACATGGACGACCTTGTTGGGGTCGCCGCCGTGTCCATACCATGGCGGCAGCGAGCCGGGCGTGGTAGCCGTGGTGGTGACGACGACGTCGGTTTGACCCGGTGCCGATACAGTGACGCGTACGGTTATTTCGGTGGAGAGAGGGAAGACGACGGGGCAGCTGGCGACGAACTCGTCGCCGGCATGAAGCCCGCCGTACTCGTGCGTCCAACTCTGGCCGCCGCCAGAGACCTCTACGAGCGCGGTGGCGTTGTATGGTATGCCGTCGTCGCCCAGCGTGAAGGCAATCCTGGGACCGGCCGTCTCGGGCGGGAAGGTGACGTCGACCTCGTCACCGACGATGCTCGGTGCGCCGAGGATAGAGGTGGCGGCCTCGGCGGTAGTGCCATAGAAACCCAAGTTGGCGATGCCGCCATTGGGCTCTGGTTCGGAACCGACCGGCCACGACGGGATCGAGCCGTCGATTGCCGGCGAATAGTTCGTAGCAACGGAGGAGACGTGCACGTCGATTGCGGCAACGCCTTCGATGTTGCCGATCGCGTAGTCGGTCGTGCTGCAGCCAGTGGAAAAGCGCGGAATGCCGAAACCGCTCTTGCCGGAGAGCGTCTTCACCGTATCGACGCCGGTCGCAAACCTGGGATCGCCGATGATGATGTGCTCACCAAACACAACCTCGGCGCCAGGATACGCGTTGACGTAGTCTGGCGTGACTCCGGCGAAGAGCGTGTAGTCGACGTCAGCCCGGCCGCTGTGCACGTAGAGGTCGGCCGAGGTGCCGTTCTCGGAAGAGATGGCATTGCCCCAGAAAATGGAGTTGCGCACCTTGACGGTGCCGCTGTCGACGTCGAGGCCGGCCGCAGAACAGTGTTCGTAGGTGGTTGTGCTGCCGCTGACCTCGACTCGCTCCATCGACCCCTGCAGGTTGTAGGCGAAAGTGCAGTGATCGAGGTCGACCGTGTCGTCGGGGCTGGTGAGACGCACATGGAGCGCGCCAGAATGGCCGCCGTTGCCGAAGTAGCCGTACCAGCGGTTGGCATTGGCGACAAAGAGGCAGTTCGTGAATGCGCTGCCGCCGCAGTTGCCGACGAGGCAGACCGTGCCGCCATTCGCCGGATGCGAAAGCTGGTTCGCCACGATGCGCGAGTTGCGCATCGTGAGCGGCGCGCCGGTGACGTAGAGCGCCGAGGCCTGGGCGGAGCGGTAGTTGCCGACCCAGCCGTTGGTCGCAAAGGTGGTGTTGTCGATGTAAACGCGGCGGAAGGTGGAAATGTAGCCGCCAAAGCCGGAGCCTGTGTCGATCTGGGTGCTATTCCACTGAATCTGGCCGCTCACGTCGCAGTCCTTGATGACGGCGGTAGCGTCCTTGGTGCCGGTGAGGTGGAAGCCGCGCCCGCTGGCGCTGCTGGCCTTGTCGGCCGCGTTGCAGTTGAAGCGGCACTTGCGCAGCACGATCGACGATGCGCCTTCCTTCATGAAGCCATGGAGCCTGCACCAGTAGAACGCGCAGCGCTCGACGACGTTGGTGGCGCCGGACAGGGGAGAGCTGATCTTGAGTGCCTGGTCGACGGTGCTGGCAGTGGTCTTGGTTCCCTGGCCGTCAAACATGGTCTCGGGATTCGACTCGTCCAGCTCAAGCGAAACACCAGCCGCGCCCAAGTAGCCGCCAAGAACAAGTCCCGGAGCACCGAGGGAGAGCGCCGCGTCGAGCGGGTAGGTGCCGCTCTTGAATAACACTGCGGGGAATGCTCCGACGTCAAAGGCATTGGTCTTCGCAGCGGTAAGCGCCGCCTGCGGCGCCATCGCGTTCGCCCACGAGGAACCGTCCTGCGTGCCCGCGCCAGCGGCAGAGGCGAAGATACCTTTGTAGACGACGAATGCACGGGTGGCAGTGAGTCCTTCCGCGGCAGTGCCGTCGATGCCGGCCACGAGCACTCCTGCGAAGCCGGGCGCGGCATTGCTCACGTAGGAGACGGTGTAGTCGACGTCCTTTTCAAGCGCAGCGCCATTGAGGGTAACGATCGGCTTGGGCGTTACCGGCGAGCCGAGGTAGATTACCCGTTCTGGCAGCGTCACTTCAAGATTCCTCTCGGTCGTGTTCCCCTCCGCGACGGCGAAGATCACCGCGCCCGCGCCGCCAGCGCCGCCGCGGGTAGAGGTCTGGTTGCCGCCGCCGCCGCCGCCAGCGCCGTAGCCGTCGGTGCCCGCGGTGCCGTGGTTGGTGGACGCGGTGCCGCTGCCGCCCGCGCCGGCGTTGGTGCCGCCAACGCCGCCGATTGTGCCGCCACCACCACCGCCCGCGCCATAGACGCCGACTTCCGCGCCGATGTAATACGGCAAGCCCTGGCCGCCTTTGTAGCCCCTGGCGGCGGCCAGGGTGCTCTCGCCGGACCAAAGCGCGCCGCCGCCGCCGGCTCCGTAGACCTTGTAGGTGCCGTTGTTGTAGCTGATACCGCCGGTGTGTCCTTGCGACGAGGTGTAGTTCCAGCCGTCGATATGCGCCGTGGTGCTCTGGTTGGCGCTGCCGCCAGACGAGGCGGTGTAGCCGCCGCCGGAAGGCATGCCTGCGTTCACGGAGCCGCCACCGCCGCCGCCGAACGCCTCAATGTCCAAGTCGCCGGCACGCAGGAAGGAGGATGCGCCCTTGCCGCCCTGGCCGCCGTTGGAAGTGGAAACTGCGCCGCCCGCACCGACCTCGAACATAATCGATGCACCGGCAGGGACGAATGTCTTCTTGCCGACGTAGATCACACCGCCGCCGCCGCCGCCGCCGCCGATCTGGTTACCGCCCGCACCGCCGCCGCCGACCACCAGCGCCTGCTCGATGGTGAGGTCTCGCTTCGCCTTGAGCGTCACCACACCGTTCGTGAATGAGTAGACGGAGGAGTTGCCAAGCGCCGTCGCGGACGGAATCGCCGCAGTCGCGTCGAAGTTGTCGTCGCTGTACTCGAGTTCCTGCCCAGTCGCCGCGAGGTCAAGCGGACCGGTCACCTTGAGCGTCACCCGTGCGCCGCCGTCGAAGTAGGATGCGTTGTCGGGGAAACCGGTCCACGCATCGATCGCGCAGCCGGCGGAAGGCGTGTAGACGACGCTTGCCGTGGAGCCCATCGGGAGCCACGCCTCGACCGCCGCAGCCGGCGTGCCGCCGTTCACGGAGACGAGGCCGGTGCCGTCCGTCACCGCCACCGTGTACTTCGCCTTCACCACCCCGGCGTCGTTGGTGAACCCCTCGGGCAGCACCAGCCCCGCATCGGTGAAGCGCGCGCGGTCGACGGCGCGGTTGAAGGCGCGCTCGCCGTCGGTGAGGATGCGCTTGTAGATTCGGACCGCGTAGAGGTCGAACGAGGCGTTGCGCTTGCCGAGCCAGGTGCCGACGTTCACGAGGTCCGAGGTCGGCCGCGCCGTGTACGAGGTGGAGTTGTTGGTGAGGCAGAAGCCCTCGTCGTTTAGCGCCAGCTTAGCGCCCGTGTCGTCGCGGATAATCGCGACGGACGTGTCCTGGCCGAAGTAGGCATCGGTATTCTTGCGGACACCGCAGTACTGCAGGGTTATGGCCGACGCAGTCGACGCAAACTGGAGCGCGCCGAACGCGCCGCCCTGCGCCTTGAGGTAGGTGGTATCCCTTTCGCCCTGCATGGAGAGGAGCAGCTCACGCATATCGACGCCGGTGCCGATGTGGATGTAGCCGCCGTTCCAGATGAACCGCCGCGGGCGGATGAACATCTCGACCGTCATCGACTTGTCCTGCAGCGCGGCGGCAACGCCGTCGACGTAGTTGGACATGTAGGTCTTGCCGTCGAAGACGACAGCGTTGACGCGGCGATCGAGCGTGCCGCTAACCAACCAGCCTGCGGTGGTGCCGGCGGCGTCAAGGCCGTCCCATGATGCGAGCAGGCCTTCGGAAACGTAGGTTGAGACGGGCAGCGCCGTCGCCGCGGCAGTCTCAACCACGGCGTTGACCGGTGCCGCGGCGGTAAAGGAGATGCGCGTCATAGAATCCGCCGTCGCCGCGTCGCCGGGCAGCCCCGACCAGTCCCTAACGCCGCGTCCAGCGACCGGCGTGTAGACGACCTCCACCGGCACGCCCACGACGACCCAGAGGTTCGTCGCATCACAACCATTGACCGTGAGCGTGCCCTCCGCGGCAAAGACGCCGATCCTGACCTCAAGCACATTATTCACCGAGTCGTAGCGGTAGCCATCAGGCAGCGTCTCCGGCAACGCCTCCGAAAGCAGCGCATCGTCGTAGCGGATGCGGTCCACCGCCGCGTTGAACGCGGCCTCGGTCGCGTCAAGCGGACGCGAGTATATCCTGAGCGAGTTGAAGAGGCCGAGGAAGCGGCGGTCGGCGGCGTTGTAGCGGTTGCCGAGGGACGGATAGTCGACATTGTTGTCGAAGTTGGCGTTGTAGGTCCCGTAGGAATCAAGCTCCACGCCGTTCATGTAGTAGTGATCGCACGCCGTGGCCCCGGAGTTGTAGGCCGCAGCGTAGGTACCGCGCACGAACGCGACCGGCGACGGGCAGAGGCCGACTTTCGCCGCGGAGTTGTTGTAGCCGCCGACGAATTCCTGGCCAGGTATCGGGTTGAGGTAGAGGTGCCGCGCAGTGTAACGGCCGCTGACAATATGCACGACCGAGTTCGTCCTCAGCGGCTCTACGCTCGCCTCGATGTAGTACCATTGCGGCAGCAGGCTAGCGAGGTAGTCCGGCTGATTGGCACCGACCGCACCCATGGCCTCCATCGCGTCGTCGCGAAACGCGGAGCGCCCCCGCACGAGCGTCCACGGCTCCTGCTGAGAGCCGGTGAGGTCGTACCACTTCATCGAAAAACCGTCATGGACGCCGGGCGCTATGTTCTCGCGCGCATCCCAGAGCCCGATCAGTCCGTTGGGGACGTAGGCGAGCGCTGGGAGCCCCTTGTCGCCGGTGACCTCGATCTCGGCAGGCGCGGCGGCGGTAAACGAGATGGTGAGGCCGTCATCCGACTTGGTCGTCTTGAGCGGCAGTCCACGCCAGCGTGCGTCGTAGCCGACGGCGGGCGTGAATTCGATCTCCACCGGTGTGCCAACCCGGAACCAGGTGCCGCTCGCGAGCGAAACGGCACCGCCCTTCGCAGCGATGTCGACGCGAACCTCAAGGCAGCGGGCGGATGAGTTCCAGCGGTAGCCGTCGGGCAGCGTCAAGTTGGAAAGCGTCGCCGCCTCGTCCGCACAGAAGTAGCGGATCTGGTCGAGCGCGGCATTGAAGGCAACCTCGGCAGGCTCAAGCCGGCGCGAATAGAAGCGGACGGCGAAGAGCGAGCCGCCCACGGCGGTCTCGGCGGCGTCGTAGCGCGAGCCGAGCGCCGGGTAGGTGCCGACGTTGTAGCTCTTCGCCTGGCTGCGGCCGTATGGAATCGGCGCGCCGTTGATGAAGTAGTCGATGTCAGATGGCGTGTTCCCAATGTCGCGGTAGACGGCCGTCATCGTGTTGGCGCACCCGTACTGGACGAGCGCTGATTCGCCGGAAAGAACGCCGTAGTCGGCGCTGCGGCGCTGGGCAGCGATGCCATAGACTGGGCTGAAAATGAATAGGCGGCTGTAGTCGTCGGCATTGACGAAGAGGCAGTTCCCCGAGCTGACTCTGGCGCAGAACTCGGCGGTCTCGTATGAGAGCAACGTCTCCGTGGTGTAGGCCGAGGCGGCGGAGTTGACGAGGGTAAGGCTATTGCCGCCCCAGGCGCCGGAACCACGGAGGACCCACTTGCGGCCCGAGCCGGTCAGGTCCACCCACGGCGTCGCCGCGTCCATCTGGTGCTCGCCGACGCCTGCGTTGTCGATGCCGTCAAAGAGCGAGACAAGCCCCTTCTGCACGTAGGAATAGGCGGTGAGCGAGGTGTCAGAGTCACCAGTGGAAGAGAGGGCATTCACGTAGACCGGCGCACCGGCGGTGAAGGTCACGGTGCGCTGGTTGCCCTGGTTCGGATAGGTGTAGATACACGGCAGGTTGGTCCAACCGAGGAAGCCGTCGCCGATGTAGGTCATGGTCACGGTCTCGCCCACGTCGAACCAGGCGGAGACGAGTTTCGAGGGCGCGCCGCCGCCGATCGACACGAGCCCCCGGGTGCCAATCGCGTTTGCGTTCACGCGCACCCGCAAGACATCGCGTTCAGCGTCAAGCGCATAGCCGTCAGGCAGGTCGGATGGCAGCGTGAACTTGAGCGAGCGGCCGCTGTAGCGCACGAGGTCGATTGCGCGGTTGAGCTCGCGCTCTTGTTTAGTCAGCGTGCGGTTATATACACGCAGGAACGAGATGTCGCCGCGCATCGCCAGCGCAGCTTTGTCGTCGCGGCCGCCGATGATGAACGGGTTCGCGGCCACCTGGAGAGCACGGCAGTTGGCGGCATAGACGGTGGTCTTGCCATCATCGCGCCAGGCCGCCACGTAATACGGCTGGGTGTTGAAGGTGAAATAGGCAAGCTCGTTGGTCTTGACGACCGAGGCTACCTTCGCGTCGCTGCCGGTGTTGCCAGATTTTGAATAGTAGCGGATGGAGCCGTCGGCGTAGGTGGTGCCTTCGCTGCTGTTATGGCCAATGATCATGCCGTAGTTGGCGGCCTTGTAGTTGGAGAACACGACACGCGTGACTCCGAGCTCGTCGGGGCGGAACGCGAACTCGAACGAGTTCATGTTGCCCGCGAGGATCTCCGAGAAGCCGACGGGGATGGTGCAGGGGTAGCCGTCCGCCTCGTTGTGCATCGCGTTACCGTTCACCCAGGTGGCGAGGCCGTTCATCGTGCCGTCGAAGCCATTGCCGGAGAGGTCCTTCCAGACCGCCGCCGCGGAGTCGTGGACCCCTGTGGCGGTGTTGTCGATCGCGTCCCAGAAGCCCGCAAGTCCGCCCTGCACGTACGAGCGCGAGAGGTTGGGATACGGCGCAGCCGGGCCACCGTCGTAGACCTTGAACTTCCTTTGCGAAGACATGCCTTCGTATGCCGACCCGGCCTTGCCGGTCACAAACACCGTGGCGATGCCTGGCGCGGTGTTGTTGGTGTACGAGACTTCATAGTCGACGCCCTTGACGAGTAGCGCGCCAGTTACAAGATAGGTGACAACCGGCTCCGGACACGCCGACCCGCCGACAATACACCCGATAGACTCGATGGGTGCGATATGCAAAAAACAGTCAAGATAGTTAACGGGGTCGCCGGCGACGAATTCGCCCGTACCGGCGTTGGCATAGAAGAGATCGTGCGCGCGGTCATAGAGGCCGACCGCGCCGTCCGATTCGCGGCGAGCGGGCACATAGTCGCGCTCCAAGACGCCGCCCTTCGTGATCTGCATCGAGTAAAGCGTCCAGGAACCCTTGTTCCCGCCGCCGGCATAGGCGAAGAGGTTGAATTCGCTGCCACTGGCGGCCCGGTTGACGGTGCTGGTGACTGCGGTCTCGACGTAGTCGAGGATGAACTGGTTGGAATCGTTGATGGTGAGATGGCAGTCGGTGTTGTTGTGGAGCGTGCCGACCTGCACGGTAGGGTTGCCGAAGAACTTGTAGACGTTGTCCTGCTTGATGAAGAGATATTGGCTGCCGCTCCAGGCCTGGCCAAAGAATGTAGTGTTGTTGACGTATGGCCCGGTGTTGAAGTCCATCTCAACCGTGGTGGTCGTGCCGGGCAACATACCGGTCTTGATGTACTGGGTGCCGGTGGAGCGGATGTACTCGAGCTGGTTGTAGCCTCTCGGCAAGACGATGTCGGAGGTGATCTTGAACGAAACCCTGTTGGTCTCGCCAGCGTAGGAATTTTCGCCAATTGCATAGACCCACGCGGTCCCCCTCCAGGTGGTGTTTGAGTATGAGAGGGTGTAATCAGCGCCCTCGGAGAGCAGCTCACCGGTATCAGAGTCAGTGACAGTCGCCACCGGAAGAGTCTGCATGGCGGGGTCGAACACAACGGATCTCGTGTCAAGGGATATCTTCAATCGGGAGATAATGGGCTCGGAGGTGTAGAATATTGGCGTCTCGCCAGGGTTGTTGAGGAACTTGTGCCATTTCTGGAAGTTCGAAGTCGTGCAGTCAGTGACGGAAGGATCGTCCGTCCAGGCCAAGCCAGCGCCAAGCTGGCTGGCGTTGTTGAACGGCGCGGAAACGGGGCCCTTCCCGCCCGTGCCATTGTAGACTGCGAGGTAGATCGGATAGTAGCCGTCTTCGGCGGGCTTGTAGGTGCCGTACTTGGTTTCGCTGTAGGATGTGCTTAAGATGACCGTCGTCTTAACATCTGTGTCAGGATCGGTGATGATGATGCAGCCGTTGTCGTCGTAGTTTTTGACGAATCGGTAGGTGACGCCGCCATTCATGTACATGACGCCGGAATAGGCCCATGTCTGGCTGTCGCCCATCGTGTAAGTCGTGCCATTATAGGTGTAGCTGGCACCAGCGCAGCTCGCAATCAGTGCGCCGGGGACGAGCGTTCCGCCTACCGACGGGTCGGCGGTCGTCGTCCATCCGGAGTACTTATTCTGCCAGAGCCCTTCCTGGGCCTCAACTTCATCGGCCCACGCGCTCACCGCGGACAGCGCGACCGCAACCGACAAAACAACCCCATAAGCGAGGCTTTTTACCTCGCTAAACACATTTCTCCAATTGAGAATCTGGCTATGAGAACAATACCTCATTTTTGCATTGTGTATAATACCATATTCGCGCGCGCGCGGTCAAGAGCATCTGCGCGGACGGCGACGCAGCAGCCGGCTATGGCATTACATACCAGAAAATGCAGAAAAAGTGGCAGATGGTGCCGACTAGGACGAAAATGTGCCACACCATGTGCGAGTAGGGAAGCCGCTTCCAGAGATAGAAGCCGCAGCCGACGGTGTATAGCGCGCCGCCGAGCACAAGCCACATCGTGCCGAGGCCGGTGAGCGAGCGCACCAGCGGCGCAATCGCCGCGAGCGCAGCCCAGCCCATCACCACGTAGGCCGCGGTGGAGATGTAGCGGAAGCGTCCTGTGGTGAAGGCCTTGAAGACGGTGCCAACGACTGCCGCGCCCCACTCCACCCCGAAGATTGTCCAAGCGAGGGCGGGATGCGTCTGGCGCAGCGTCACCAGGCAGAACGGGGTGTAGCTGCCGGCGATAAGGAAGAAGATCGCCATGTGGTCCATCTTGTGCAGCACCTGCTTCGCCGGCTCGTAGGAGACGGCGTGGTAGGCGGACGAGATTGCATAGAGGAAGATCGCCGACACGCCGAAGATGGCGCCGGAAGTCGCCTTCCACGCCACGTCCACGCCGCTCACCGCGCCCTGCCAGACGAGCAGCGCCAGCATCGCCGCGCCGAGGTGGGAGCCGACGACGTGGGTGACGGCGTTGGCGACCTCCTCGCCCGAGGTCTGGCGTTCAGACGAGCGCATCGAGGATCGGCTTCATGAACGAGACATCGGCAAGCTCGACCGTCCCTGCGTCCACCGCCGCGGCGAGCGCGGGGTCGATCGGCACCGACGCGACGGCGCCGATGCCGTGCGCGGCCGCCATCTCCGCAGCCTTGGAGGGACCGAACACCTCGTGCACCTTGCCGCAGTCGGGGCACTTGAAGGAGCTCATGTTCTCCACGAGCCCGAGGACCGGCACCTTCATCATGTCCGCCATCCGCACCGCCTTCTCGACCACGAGCTGCACCAGGTCCTGCGGCGAGGTGACCACCACCGCGCCGGCAACCGGCAGCGACTGGAACACCGTAAGCGGCACGTCGCCGGTGCCCGGCGGCATGTCCACGAACATCACGTCGACGTCGCCCCAGACGACCTCGCTCCAGAACTGCTTCACCGCGCCGGCAATCACCGGTCCGCGCCAGACCACCGGCGACTTCGGGTCGTCGACGAGCAGGTTCAGCGACATCACCCCGATTCCGCCCTGGGTACGGCAGGGCAGGATGCCGCCCTCGCCGTCGGCGACGGCGCGTTCGGCGAGGCCGAAGGCGGTCGGGATGGACGGTCCGGTGACGTCGGCGTCGAGGATGGCAGTCTTGAGTCCGCGCCGGGACGCCGCCACCGCCAGCAGCTCGGTGACGAGCGACTTGCCGACGCCTCCCTTGCCGCTCATGACGGCGATAACCTTGCCGATGCGGCTCTTTGCATTGGCGGCGACCTGGAAGCTCTTCGGATCGGAGCAGCCGCCTTCCTTCTTCTTCGCGCAGTTAGCGCAGTCGTGCTTGCATTCTTCGCTCATAATGGAGGCGTATTATACCAAAAAAGGCAGGGGCGCGGCGGTGCGTGAAGCGGGGGTTCGGTCTCGTCGCGGGTGACTTTGTCGCCTTCCGCGCTTAGGACAACCGGCCTGTTTTACCCTGGCAGCCTGAATCCTATCGCTGGTTGCGCACAGAATCACTCACACGGCGAGTCGCACCCGTCTCCTCACTCACCCCCCTCCCCGCTTCGCCGCTTGTGGAAACTCCGGGAGAAACCAGACACGATCTCGCCAAAACCTGATGCGGGAAATGCGCCGGTGTGGCGGAGGGCGGGCAGAGCTCCCACGCCCGAAGCTGCGATTAATTATTTACTTCTTGTCTGGCTTGGGCGGGTTGGCGAGCGGCACCGAGACCGTCTGCACGGTATTCGGCGCGATCGTCACCGTCAGCACGTCGCACTTCGGCTTGAGGTTGGCGTACGCCTCCATCGGGATGTGCGAGACGCCGAACTGCGTCTCCTCCCAGCTCGCCTGGCGCCAGACCTGGCCGTCGCCGGGGATGGCGCGGCAGTCGACGAACTCCTCGGGACAGCTGAGCGTGCGGTAGACCGGGGCGTAGAATAGCTTGTCCTTGACCGTCACCCTGAACGTCTCTGGCGTGGACTTGGTGTTGACCATGAGGAGGCAGAGCTCGCCGGAGCCGTGCGCGGCCACCCACTCGACCTCGCCCTCGACCTTCGGCGCCTGGTCCTTCGGCGTCCCCTCGATGAGCGCACGGCGGCGCTTGTAGACCTGGTCGGTTACGCGCGCGGAGGTGAAGAACGTATCCTCGGCGTCGCGTACCTTCGAGGTTCCGTGCGCGAGGAACTGGGGATGGTCCATGATCGCCTCGGTGAAGAGGCGGTAGAGGACGCCCATCGAGCCGACCTCCAGCCGCGGCATGTCGTAGGGCGAGACGCGGTCTGGAATCTCGCGGGAGCCCCACTTCGCGCCGTCCATCCACTGGACCGCCCACGACTTGCCGGTCGACTGGTAGACCGTGCCGGAGAGAGAGCTCGCCTGGTGCTGGAGGAGCGCGTCGGTCTCGGGCTGGCAGAGCGCCATCAGCGCGTAGTGCGACCACAGCAGCGTCTCGCGGAAGATGCGCTGGCAGCGGTTGTCCTCGTCGGAGCGGAGGCGCACCTCGGTGAGCCAGTAGTTCCTGCCCTTGAGCTGCGGATACGCCTCGATGAAGTTGCGGAAGCGCTGGAAGCCGTAGTAGGAGCAGCTGTACGGGGTCTCGGCGCCGTAGCCGTGGTAGATGATGTGGTCGATTTTGTGGAGGTGGTTGGACATCGCCTCGACGAACCGGGCGGTGTTGCGGTTGAGCTCGCCGGCGCTGAAGTAGCCGGTGTCGTAGGTCCAGCCGTGGTGAAGCGACTCGCTGGACCTCATGCGCGCGGCGATCTGGGCGATGTCGGGGTCGTTCTCCATGTACTCGCCGATGACGATGCCGAACGACAGCTTGGGCCAGATCTTGTGCGCGGCGTCGATGACCTGCGGCCAGAACTCGGCGCGCTTGTAGTAGTCGCGGCTGGCGTAGGTCTCGTTGCCCATCTCGACGCCGACGACCTGGTCCTTGTAGCCGTTGTCGACGATCCACTGGATGATCTCGACGCAGTTGGCGACCGCGCCCTGGTCCGGGCACTCGAGGCAGACGAACACCTTGATGCCGTTGGCCTGGTAGAAGTCGAACGCTGCCTTGGGGTTGGTGAGCGGGTACTTACCGTCCTTGGTGCGCTTGTTGCGGTTGTTGAACCAGGAATTCATGCCCTGGAGGCGCATCACCCTCAGGCCGGCCTCGCGGAAGATCCGCGCGGTCTCGACCTTGTTGGAGACGAAGAGGATGTCGTCGTTGCCGTTGACGTGACTGAGCCACGCCTCCATCGCGCCGTTGACTCCCATGGCGATGCCGTTGGCGGTCCCCTTCATGTCCTTGATTGGCTTCGCCTTGAGGTCGAGGTCGATGTCGATGCCGGCGGCCGCCGTCCAGGCCGCCGCGGCCGTAAGTGCGGCGAGGATCGTCTTGTTCATAGGGTTCCTTTCGTTTTTTGTTCGAAACTACTGGGCGGGGTTCTCGAACTCGCGTATGACGTCAAGCAGCTGTTCGGCGAGGTCGGGGTCCTCCTCGAAGATGTTGACGTTGTCGGAATAGGTGTGGGAGCAGATGTTAGCCTTGACCGCAATGAAGCGGGGGAAGGTCTTCTTCTTCGACGCCTTGCCGGTCTTCTCGCGGTCGAGGACGCCGAAATTGACGAGGTTCTGGAAGATGTCGTTCGCGTCCTTGGGGTCGATCTGGATCCGGTGGGACTTGATCTTGGACCAGTCCTCGCTCTTGTAGCCCTTGGCGAAGTCGTTGGAGACGAGCTCGCTTTCGCCGCTCCTCACTTCCACCAGCCCGCTGCCGTAGATGTCCACCCCAATGCGCCGGATCGGCGTCCGGTTGAGGTTGTAGTAGTGGATCGACACCCAGTTGAGTGAGCTTTCCTTCACCGTGATGTAGGGGTCCACCCAGAACGGGCCGCACCCGGCCACCGCCGCCAGCGCCGCGGCGACTGCCGCTGCGATCAGATTCTTCTTGCGCATATCACTCCTGCTCCGTAGAGGGTCAAGGTTGGGTCAATCGAGAAATTGAGGTCGAGGTCTCGGAGCGCCCAGCGCGCGAAGCCGCCGGTGGCGACGAGGCGGAACTTCTCGGCAAAGCCGCTTTCAAGGGTCGCGGCGATTTCGCGCACCATGCCACGGTAGCCGACGATCGCGCCGAAGCGCATCGCCTCCTCGGTTGACCGGCCGATCTTCGGCGCGCGGCCGCGGCCGAGCTCCATCCGCGGCAGTTTGGCGGTGCGCTCGAAGAGGTAGTCGCGCATCAGCGGGAAGCCGGGCGCGATGACGCCGCCGCGCCAGACGAGGTCGCCGGTGACCGCGGCGGCGGTGAGCGCGGTGCCGAAGTCCATCACGATGACCGGCGCGCCGTGGCGCGCAACGGCGCCGGCGGCGTCGGCGAGGCGGTCAGCGCCGATCGTCTCCGGGCGCGGATAGTCGAGCCTGAGCGTACCTACGTCGAGCTCAAGCGGGAAGTCGCGGCAAGAGACCTGGTGGAACTTGAGGGAGTGCGACGCGGCAAAGGCGCGCCAGGCGCGGTCGGCCTTCGGCACCACCGATACGTACGCCATCGCGTCGGGGCGCTGTGCGCCGGCGAGCATCGCCGAAACCGCCGCGGAAGCCTCCTTGAAGCCGCCGTCGAAGTGGCCGACGCGGCCCACGCGGCCGTTCGTCCACAGCCCGACGGCCGTGGACGTGTTGCCGACGTCTACGACTACGAGCCTCACAGCTCGCGGATGAAGACGTTGCGCCACTCGGTCGGGTCGCCGTGGCACTGCAGCTCGATCTGGCCGGACGGGAAGATCGGGCGCTTGCGGTCCCAGTAGTTCTCGAGCGGCGTGTCGTCCACGACCTTGACGCCGTTGAGCCAGACCGTCACCTTCTCGCCGCGCATGATGACGTGGAAGCGGTTCCAGTCGCCAACCTGGCGGTCGGCGATGGCGAGCGCGCTGGACGGGTTCTTCTGGTTGTTGTAGAGCCCGCCGGAGCCGATTCCCCACTGGTTGTGGACATCCCAGATCTGCACCTGAGGCGAGCCGCGCAGGTAGAGCCCCGAGTCGCCGGTGATGGAGAGCGTGCGCCAGTCGGCCCAGAGCTCGAAGTCGGCGTAGTCGCGCTTGGTGGCGAGCGAGTAGCCGCCCTTGTAGCCGTCGAAGTAGAGGACGCCGTTGCGGACGTGCCAGTGCTCATCGCGGCCCTTGTCGGCGAGCTTCTGCTTCTCGGCGAGCTCGGCGGAAGTCGCCTTCTCGCGGACGCAGGGGTTGTCAAAGCCGCCTTCGGTGGTCACGCCCTTCCACATGGTCTTGAGCTGCTCGGGGCAGCCGTCGAAGTAGACCTCGAAGCCATCGGGGCACGGCATCTTGGCCTTGGGGCAGGCGCCGTCCATCTTCGCGCCCTCTGGCAGCTCCTTGATGCGGATGTTCTTCCAGATGACGGGGGAGTTGTCGCCGCACCAGCTGAGGTGGCCCTTGGCGGCGTGGAGGCCGGGGTGCTTTTTGCGGTCGGGCGTGTCTGTGCCGTCGCCGCGGAAGCCGGAGAGGTCGGCCTTGGTCACTAGGTAGCCGTTGATCCACACCTCGATCTCCTCGCCGATCACCTTGACCTCCTCGAAGTTCCACATCCCCGGCTTGCGCACGTAGCTGCCGCCGCCGCTGAAGTTGGCGTCCTTGCCCCAGATCTGGCGGTCGAAGTTGTCGCGCCGCGCCGGGACAATGCCGAAGACCGAGCACGAGTAGCGGAAGCCGTCCAGCCGGTCCTTCTTCGCCTCGGCGTCGTAGTAGTCGCTGCCGCCGTCGTCGAGCATCTGGATCTCGCACATGCCGTCGTAGGCGGCGTTGGCCTTCTCGCACGGCACCCGCAGCCCGAGACCGCAGTCGCCGTTCGGCTGCAGCATGAACTCGAAGCGGAGGACGAAGTTGCGGTACTCCTTCTCGGTAAGCAGGTTGCCGCGGTCGTCGTCGGTCCGCTGGCCGGGCCGGTACGCGAGCACCGGTACCGCCTTCTCCTCACCGTTGTTGAGCTTGAACTTGTACTCCTCGACACCGTACATCTTCGAGCCGAACCAGCCGGAGAGGTCCTTGCCGTTGAAAAGCTCGACAAATCCCTCGTCGACCGTCGTCGGGTATTCCCCGGCAAACTTGTCGATGAAGCAGCAGCCTGCAAGCGCCGCCACCCCGATGATGAGCATGTTCTTCATTCCCTTGTTTCCTTTCTCTTTTGAAAGTCAGCGTCGGCGCCCTAGACGGCGCGCCATTCGAGGCTCAGGTCGGCGGAGCCGGCAGAGTGGGTGAGGCAGCCGAGCGAGATCGCCGTGACTCCGGTCGCGGCAACCTCTCGCGCGCGGTCGAGCGTGATGCCGCCGGACGCCTCGGTCTTCGAGATGCCGCGGCACATCTTGACGCAGCGGCGCATGTCGGCGACGGACATGTTGTCGAGCATGATCCACTCCGGCTTCTCCTTAAGCGCGCTCGCGCATTCCTCAAGCGACTCGACCTCGACCTCGACCTCGAGCCGCGGGAACTTCGCGCGCGCGGCGCGCACCGCCTCGTCGAGCGCGGACGGGTCGCCGCCCTTCCAGAGCCGGCGGTGGTTGTCCTTCATGAGGACGCGGTCGTACATGCCCATGCGGTGGTTAGTGCCGCCGCCGCAGAGGACGGCGTACTTCTCGAACACCCTGAGCCCGGGGGTGGTCTTGCGCGTGTCGAGGATCAGCGTGCCGTAGCGCTTCGTCGCGTCGACAAAGGCGCGCGTCAGCGTCGCCGTCGCGCACATGCGCTGCATGAAGTTGAGGGCGGTGCGCTCGGCGGCGAGGATGCTCCTGGCCCTGCCGCGGAAGACGAGGATCGGCTCACCGACGCGCGCCTTCGTGCCGTCGGGGACGAGGATGCGCACCTGGATGCGCGGGTCGACCGCCTTCAGCACCGCGCGCGCCACCGTCGCGCCGGCGACGACACAGCCCTTGCCCTTGGGGTAGATCTCGCCGGTCGCGACAGCGTCGGGATCGACCAGCGCCTCGCTCGTCGCGTCCAGCCAGCGCGGGAACGCGAGCGCGGACGCGCTGCCGAGATCCTCGTCGAGCGCGAACCGAACCGCGGCCTTCGCGCGCGGCGAACGCATCACGTCCTTCACTGCAGGCGCCCCCATCAGGCCGGCATCAGGAATTCCCAATGCTTCCAGAGCATGTACGCAAGCACCCCGGCGACTCCGAGCGCGATAAGCGCGCAGATGAACACTGCGGTGGTGCCCTTGGGCGCCTGCTTCTGCACCGGCGCGTCGAGCTTGAAGCGGTCGGCGATGGTCGCGCCGCCGGTCGCGCCGGCAGCCGGACCAGAGGCCGGGGTCTTGGGCTTTAAGGGTTTCTTGATCGTCATGTGCTGAATTATACCACTTTCCACCGCCGAAAATCAAGGGGCGGTTCGCTACTCTACGAGCGAGCCGAGGTTCATCGCGTGGGACGCCTTGAGGAGGACGACGTCGCCCGCCGAGACGTCGGTGCGGAAGCGCTTCTTCAGCGACGCGAGGTCCTTGTAGGCGAGGTGCGCGAGGCACTTCGAGCTCGTCTCGCCGACGCCGATCACGAGGTCGATGCCGAGTTTCATCGCGTGGTCGAAGACCTTCCTGTGCATGGCAAGCGACTCCTCGCCGAGCTCGAACATGTCGCCGAGCACCGCGATCCGCCGCGAGGTGCACGGCGTCGCGGCGAGCGCGTCGAGCGCGGCGACCATCGAGTCCGGGTTGGCGTTGTAGGTGTCGTCAATAAATGTCGCGCCCCACTTTTCCGAGACGCGCCAGCGCGCGCCCGGGAGCGAGAAGCCGGCAAGCGCCCCGCGCGCCGCCTCGAGCGTCACCCCGAAGCGCGCGGCGAGGGTGAAGGCGAGCGCGGCGTTGGCGGCGAAGTGCGGCGGCGGCGCGGCGATGCCGTCCACCAGCCCAGGGACCGCGGCGGGCGCGGGGACGCCCTCGGCGCTCAGCGCGCGGAACGCCGCGGCGAAGTCGTCCCTCTCCGGATAGACGCAGAACCGCTTCGCGCGCGCGGC
>CADCCW010000003.1:3375-78125 GCA_902800055.1 uncultured bacterium | reverse complement strand
AGCGTCCCCTTCTCGCAGGCGATGCCGGCGCGGGTCTTAAAGAACTCGAGATGCGCGGTGCCGATGCCGACGATGAGCCCTGCGTCCGGCTCGGCGATGTCGCAGAGCGCGGCGATCTCGCCGGGATGGTTGGTGCCCATCTCCAGCACCAGGAACTCCGCGTCGTCCGGGCAGTTGAGGATGGTCATCGGCAGCCCGATGTGGTTGTTGAAGTTCCCTTCCGTCGCGTAGGTGCGGCCGGCCTTGGCGAGGAACGCCCTGAGAAGCTCCTTGGTCGTCGTCTTGCCGGCCGACCCGGTGAGCGCCACCACCGTCGCCTTCAGCGCGCGGCGGCGCTCGTGTGCCTTGCGCTGCAAGGCGTCGAGCCCCTCGACGATCTCCGCCGCGCCGCGCTCGCGCGCCATCGGGATGAACTCGCGCCCGTCGACCTTCTCGCCCTTGAGCGCCACGAAGCCCATGCCCGGCTTCACTTCCCTCGAATCGAACGTGTATCTCATGGAAGCACCCTCCTAATTCGCCTCGTCCACGCCGGTGAGCACGGCAGTTACTCTCAGCGCCTGCACCGTCTCGCGCACGTCGTGCACCCGCACCACGCTCGCACCCGAAATCGCCGCCCAGACCGCAAGCGCGAGGTTGCCGGCGAGGTCCTTGCCGTGCGCCTTCTCGCCAGTCAGCCGCTTGACTATGCGCTTGCGGCTCGCGCCCACCAGCACCCGCCCATGCTTCGCGAGCTCGGGGATCGACCGCAGGATCTCCAGGTCCTCCTCGCGGGTCGTGCCAAAGCCAATCATCGGATCAAGGTAAAGCCGCCCCGCGTCCATAGGGACAGACCCCAGCGGAAGGTCGCCAATTCTGCACGGAATGACCAATTCCGCGTTGTTTTTTACACATATCGCCGCCATGTCGCGGATCGGCTCCTTGAAGACGCAGTTCACGATGCTGACGCCAAGGGCAATCGCCCGCTCCGCCGTCTCCGGGTGGTAGGTGTCGATGGAAATGGGGACAGACCCCAGAAGTTGTGGGGACAGTCCCCGCAGAACCGGCTCCACCCGCGCCCATTCCTCATCCCACTTAAGTGGCGTTGCGCCGGGACGCGTCGACTCGCCGCCGATGTCGATGATTGCCGCGCCTTCCTCAATGAGGTTCTTGGCGCGGCGAATCGCCTCCTCGGGCGTATTGAACTTGCCGCCGTCGGAGAACGAGTCCGGCGTCACGTTGACGATTCCCATCACCTTGCACTTCATGGTCAATCCACCTCCTCCTGCAGATCCAGCTCCGGCTGCGCCACCGGGCCGAAGCTCATCCGGTGCTCGGGACATGGCCCCAGCCGCGCCAGCGCCTCCATGTGCGCTTTCGTCGGATAGCCCTTGTGCTTTGCGAAGCCGTAGCCGGGATAAAGCGCCTCGAGCCGAAGGCAGTCGGCGTCTCGCGCCGTCTTGGCGAGAATCGACGCCGCCGCGATGAGAAGCGACTTCGCGTCTCCTTTCACCACGTTAACCGCCTGCGGCAACGTCCTCACGGGCAGCCCGTCGACGAGGATGTGCTCCGCTCCGACCTGGTCCGCCGCCCTGCGCATCGCGAGGTGAGTGGCGTTCAGGATGTTGAGCTCGTCGATCTCCTTCGAACTCGCGCTCGCGACCGCCCACCGGCAGCCATGCGTCGACTTGATCGCCTCCGCCAGCCGCTCGCGCTTCGCCGGAGTCAGCTTCTTCGAGTCGTTGATCTCGCTCCACGCGCCGGCGAGCAGTTCCTCCGCGAGCGCAATCGGGACGGAAACCGCCGCGGCGTAGACGCCGCCGGCGAGCGGACCGCGCCCCGCCTCGTCGATCCCCATCACGGGATCGCCGGCCGCCTTCTCGTACTCGAGCGAAACGGCCACGCGCGGACTCAGTAGCCCAGGTCCTCGTCGACGAGGATCACCTTGGTGGGCGTGTGCGTAGGCGGACGCTCGAAAATCGCCGTCACCTTGCAGATGCGGTCGGGCGAGTCGCAGTCGGCGCAGACGCCGAGCTCCGCGCAGGGAGTCTTCTTCCCGAGGCGGCGGCAGTTCGGCGGCGACGCCGTCTTCTTCGCGCGGCGGATCGCCTCCATGACGCCGCCGGCGACGAGCTTGTTGCGGCCGACCACGTAAAGGACGCGCTTCGGCCCGAAGATCGAGGCGGCGACGCGGTTGCCAGTGCCGTCGATGTTGACGATGACGCCGTCCTCGGTGAGCGCGTTGGCGCTGAGGAGGAAGAGGTCCGCCACCGTCTGGTGCTCGCGGATCTCGACGCCCGAGGCCTCGAGCGCGGCGCGGACGCCGGTCTGCTTGAGCGTCTCGGACCCGCCCCAGGCGACGGACGACGCGCCCTTCGCCTCGGCGAGCGCAAGTTCCTTCGCCTCGGCGGAGGAAGCGGCGACAGCGGCCTCGTAGCCGCGGCGGCGCAGCGCCTCGGCCGCGCGCTCTAACCGTTCCAACGCCATGGCGTCACTTCGTCGCGATGCGGTCGTTGTACTCGCCCGTCTCGGTGTTGATGCGGATGACATCGCCCTCGTTGATGAAGAGCGGGACGGCGAGCTCGTAGCCGCCCTCGACCGTCGCCGGCTTCGTCACCTTGCCCGAGGCGGTGTTGCCCTTCACGCCGGGTTCGACCTTGATCACCTTGCGCTCGACGAGCGCGGGCAGATCGACGCCGATGACCTTGTCGTTGAAGAAGAGGGCCTTCACTTCCATCTCGTCCATCAGGAAGTACTTCTTGTCGCCCATCACGTCGTAGCTGACGCGGATCTCCTCGAAGTTGTCGTCGGTGAAGACGAACGCCTGGCCGTCGTCGTACGAGTAGGTCACACTCATCTGCAGCAGCTCCGGCTTCTCGAACTTGTCGCCGGAGCGGTAGCTCTTGGACATGCCGCCGCCGGTCATCATGTTGCGGAGCTTGCAGTTGTAGATCGCCTGCCCCTTGCCCGGCTTCGAGAAGTCGAACTCCGTAATTTCCCACGGCTCGCCGTCGATGAGAAGCTTCACACCCTTGTGCAGTTCGCCTGCGCCGATTACCTCGCCCATTTCCTGCTCTCTTTCTTTGGTTGGTTTGTTATGATGAGAATTATACCAAAATCGCCGCGATTCGGCAAACGGGCCACCCCCGCTCAGAAGACGATTCCGCGCACTTCAGGCTCCAGCTCGACGCCAAAGCGGAAGAAGACGCGGTTGCGCATGAGCCGCGCGAGCGCGAGGACGTCAGACGCGTTCGCGCCTTCGCCGCGCACGATGACGTTGGCGTGGCCGTCCCAGACATACGCGCCGCCGATCCGCATCCCCTTCGCGCCCGCGGCCTCGAGGAGGCGTCCCGCGAAGTCTCCGGGCGGGTTCTTGAAGAAGCTGCCGTAGGTGCCGGCGGGGAAGCGTGCGCGCCGCGCGAGATACGACTCGGGCGGCTCCACCTTTGCGTCGGCTGGCGGATCGTCCTTCCAGCGCACGTCCTCGATTACGCCGTCAATGGCGCTCGTGCGGTAGCCGAAGCCGCACTCGCCGGCGGGAATCGAGCGTCCAGACACCTTCACCGCGTCGATGACTTCGGAGATGGAGTGCCCGAACGCGCCGGCGTTCATCTTCACCCAGCCGCCGACGGTGCCGGGAATGCCGGCCATCCAGGGACAGAGCCGCGGACGCGCGGCGACAATCTCCGCGCCGAGTCGGCCGGCAGGACCTTCCGCGCGGACGTAGTCGATTGGCAGGTCGAGGTCGCTTCGCCAGGTGTTAGTCATCGCGCCGACGACGACGCTCCGCCGCGGCAGCGGAACGCCAGCGGCGACGTCTCGCCGCACTCGGTCGACGAGGTCGACGATGTCGCCAGCGCCGAGGAGCAGCGTCGCATCGCCGGGCGCGGCAGATGAATATGCGTGCTCCCACGCCTCGGCGCACGACTGCGCAAGGAGGCACTTCACTTTCCCCGCCGCGCGGAATTCGCGGTAGAGGTCGGCGATGTCGCCGCCTTCCATCGGCGGCTCGAAGGCTGCGTAGACTGGACAGAGCACCACTTCGTCCGCCCCCGCGAACGCGGCGGGGAACTCCTTCGCGAAGGTACGGGTGCGAGAATAGCGATGTGGCTGGAAGAGGACGCGCAGACAGCCCTTCGTTGCGGCGCGCGCCATCGCGACGGCGCAGGATATTTCGGCGGGATGGTGGGCGTAGTCGGTCCAGACGCCCTCGGCGACCTTCTGGAAGCGGCGGTCGGGAAGCTCCGCAACGACGTCCGCCAGCGCGGCGGCGACGGCGGCGACTGAGTGTCCGCGGCGGATTGCCACCTCGGCGGCGACGCGGGCGTTGCGGCGGTTGTGCGGCGCGAGCGGCGCAATGACATCCGCAAGCGCGGGCAGATCATCCAGCGCCTCGGACTCGACGACATCCCGCGCTGCGCGGCGAGCGGCGTCGAAGCAGGCGAGGTAGTCGGCGCGGCTCGGAAAGTGGTCGGGGTGGTCGAAGTCGCAGCAGGTGACAACCAGAGTCTTCGCGCGGTAGAACGCCAGCGTGCCGTCCGACTCGTCCGCCTCGACAACGAGAACCGGCTCCTTCCCTGCGAATGCGCCGCGTCCGGGCGCGAATCCGGCGACCGGGAACGAACCAGTCTCGCCGCCGATCGCCCACTCGACCGCCTCGCCGAGCGCGATCAAAAGCCGCGCGGTCCAGGTGGCGGTGGTGGTCTTGCCGTGGGAGCCGCAGACGGCGACGGAGTCTGCCGCGGCAGAGACGAGCTCGGCGAGCACTTCGCCGCGGGAGCGGATGCGTCCGGAGAATGCCGCAACTTCGGGGTGATCTGCCGGCACAGCGGGGGTGACCACTGCCTCGTCCGCGGCGGCGGCATGGGCGAGATCGTGCCCGCAGACGACCTTCACCCCCTCGCCTTCGAGCCAGCGTGTACGCGGCGAAAGCGCGCAGTCGCAGCCGCTCACATGATAGCCGCGGCGCCTGAGCAGCACGGCGAGGGCGGCCATGCCGACCCCGCCGACGCCGATGAGATGGATGGAAACTGAATTCATTTCTGGGTATTATACCACATCATAATTTGGTATAATACCACTAATGAGAAAAATTGCGGTTTTGATGGGCGGCGTTTCGAGCGAGCGCGAAGTCTCGCTTGACTCAGGCCGCAACGTGGGGGAGGCTCTCGCGAGCCTCGGCAAATACGAGGTCATTCCCGTCGTGCTCGACTCCGAGAGCCTCGACGCGATGCCGCGCGACGTAGACGCGGCGTACATCGCGCTGCACGGCGGCTGGGGCGAGGACGGCGGAGTGCAGTCGGCGCTCGACCGGCTCGGCATCCCCTACACCGGCCCCGGCGCGGCAGCCTCGCGCATCGCGATGGACAAGGTGAAGACGAAGCTCGCGCTCGAGATGAACGCGGTGCCGACGGCGCCGTGGTCGCTCGCCTCCGAAGGCGCGGAGTCCTCGCCGCTGCCGCTCCCCGTGGTGGTAAAGCCGCCGTGCGACGGCAGCTCGGTGGGCATCTCCAAGGTGTCGACGGCCGAGGCGTGGCCGAAGGCGCTCGCGACGGCGCTCGCGGCGATGAAGCCGCGCCCCGACGGCGGACGCGAGGTGCTCGTCGAGGAGTTCGTGCCCGGGCGCGAATACACGGTGGCGGTGGTGGACGGCGAGACCTGGCCGGCGCTCGAGATCGTCGCCAAGAACGGCTGGTACGGCTACGAGGAGAAGTACCACTCGAACGAAACGCGCTACGACTTCGTGCGCGACGCCGGCGCCGATGGCGCGGAGCTGGAGAAGAGGCTCGCCGAGGTAGCGGTGAAGGCGTACCGCGCCGTCGGCTGCCGCGGCGTCACCCGCGTCGACTTCAGGGTCTCGCCCGTCGGGAGGATCTACGTCCTCGAGCTCAACACCTCGCCGGGCTTCACCGGCCACTCGCTGGTGCCGAAGGCCGGCATGAAGACGGGGCTTTCGTTCGCGGAAGTCTGCGACCGCATCCTCTCCAGCGCAAAATGCGACAAGCCATGAAGAAGCTACCCGACAACCGCCGCCGCGGCCCGCGCCGCATCGTCGCCACCGTCGCCGCGCTGGTCATTCTTGGGCTCGTCGCCGCCGGCATCGCCACCGCGTGGAGCAGGCTGCACGCGATGTGGATCGAACAGTGCGAGATCAAAGACGTCTCCGCGCAGGTCTCCATCACCTCGGGCAAGATGGTCAAGGCCGACGTCATCGCCGAGAACTTCGGCCTCAGGAAAGGCGCGAACATCGCCCTCGTCGACTTCGACGCCAAGCGCAAGGAGGTGCTCGCGAAGATCCCCAACCTGAAGTCGATCTCGATCGTGCGCCGCCTGCCGGACAAGGTGACGATCGTCACCGAGGAGCGCTCGCCGATCGTGCGCATGAACGTCAAGGGCAGGAACAGCGACACCGGGCGCGTCGCCGACGCCGAGGGCATGGTGTTCCTCTGCTCGCGCGGCACCCAGATGCTGCCGACGATCCGCGAGGCCGCGGCGCCCGGCACCCCGCCCGGCAAGCGGCTCGAGGGACGGGCGGCGGCGGCGCTGCAGCTAGTGGACCTCGTGCGCGACCCGGAGTTCCAGGAGCTCGGCATCCTCGAGGTGGACGTCTCCAAACCCGACTACATCTCCGCCACCCTCGGCGGGTCATACTCCACCGTCAGACTCGCATGGGAGGGAATGGACGACCCCAGCCCCGCCTCGCGCGCCGCGCTCGCGAGCCGGCTGCAGCTGCTTCTGAAGGCGATCCGCACCAGGCTGGGCGAGTGCGACCACCCGGTCGTCTGGAAGGCGGACGACCTCTCCAACCCCAACCGGATCTACGTCGACACCAAGGAAAAGATAAAATGAGCAAGATCCACGCAGCGCTCGAGATCGGGACCTCCCGCACCATGCTCGCCGTCGGCGAGACGCAGTCTGGCGGAAGGATGAAGATCATCAGCCACGCCGAGATACCGTCGTCGGGCGTGCGCAAGAGCCAGATCATCGACATCTCGCAGGCGACGCAGTCAATCCGTTCCGTGCTGCGCGAGATCGAGTCGAAGCGCGACCAGTCGGGCGCGAACGTCGAAATCAACACCGCGCTCCTCGTCGTCAGCGGCCAGCACATCCACGTCGCCCACTCCGAGGGCAACGCCGTCGTCGAGGGCGGCAAGGTGAACGAGGCGGAGATGATGGAGGCCGCCCGCCGCTCGCGCGAGATGCCGCTGCCGAAGGGACGCGAGCTCCTGGACATCATCGACCAGGACTACCAGATCGACAGCCTCGGCGGCATCTCCTCGCCCAAGGGGATGTCGGGGCGCATGCTCAAGCTCAACACGCTCCAGATCCACGCCAGCTCCGACCGCATCCAGGACGCGCGCACCGCCGCCGAAAACGCGCGGCTGGAGATCTCCGAACCGGTCTTCGCCGCCACCTGCACCGCCGACGCAGTCCTCGAGGAGCACGAGCGCCGCAACGGCGCGCTGGTCCTCGACCTCGGCGGCGGCTCCACCGGCTACGCCGCGTACTGCGACAGCATCCTCGCCACGGCGGGCGTCGTCGGCGTCGGCGGCGACCACGTGACCAACGACATCGCCTACGCCTTCCAGACCACCAACGCCCAGGCCGAGCAGCTGAAGACCGACGAGGCGAGCGCGTGCATCGGCCAGTACACCACCGAGAACTCGCGCGTCCGGCTGACCGGCTCCTCCGCGCTGATGGAAAGCCGCGCCATCTCGCGCCGCGCGCTCGACACGGTGGTCAACGCGAGGCTCAAGGAGATATTCACCATGATCCGCGAGACGCTGGAGGAGAACGACCTCATCCACCGCCTCCACGCCGGCGTGGTCATCGCCGGCGGCGGCGCTGGCATGCGCGACATCGAGGCGCTCGCCGAGCAGGAACTCGGCCTCGGCGTCAGGCGCGGGCGACCGCTCCACGTCGACGGCCTCGAGGGCGTCCCCGACCCGTGGTCGTACGCCACCATCTCGGGGGCGCTTCTCTACTCGCAGCGGACCGGCGACGACGCCGGCTTCCTCAACAGCATCCTCGGGAGGTTCTTCAAATGAGCGGCAATTCCTCGTCAATGCTTCTCGTCGGCGTCGGCACCGCCGGCACGCGCATCGCCCGCGGAGTCTCGCGCGCCTTCGGCGAAGGGCTCCGCTACCTCGCCATCGACACCGACGCGTCGTCGGGCCAGGACGAGGAGAACTTCCTGCTGCTCGGCGGCAACCGTCTCTCCGGCCGCGGCGCCGGCGGCGACGTGGTCGCCGCGAGGCTCGCCGCCGAGGATTCGATCGGGGCAATCGACGAGCATCTCGAAGGCGTGCGCCTCGCGGTCGTCGTCACTTCGCTCGGCGGCGGCACCGGCGGCGGCGCCACGCTCGAGGTCCTGAAGCGGCTCTCCGACCTCGGCATCCAGTCAATCGTCTTCGCCACCACCCCCTTCGCCTTCGAAGGCGAGG
This sequence comes from uncultured bacterium, assembly GCA_902800055.1. GTDB lineage: Bacteria > Verrucomicrobiota > Kiritimatiellia > RFP12 > UBA1067 > UBA1067. The sequence continues at coordinate 69,705 of CADCCW010000003.1, read as the reverse complement.
ACCGCCTGCGCAACGCGCGCGGCGTGATGTCGATGATCGAGGAGTCCGCCGGCGCCACGTTCTTCCTGCCGCTGGACAAGCTCGTCGGCGGCGAGGACAACATGGCGGAGGCGATGCGGCGCGCCGTCGACACCCTCGCCGGCGGCGTCACCCTCTTCTGGCGGCTGGTGGAGAAGCCCGGCTACATCCGCCTCGACGCCGACCGCATCCGCCGCCTCGTCTCAGGAGCCGGCCGCGGCCGGTTCGCCTTCGTGACCGTGCAGGGCCCCGACCGCGCCTCCGAGGCGGTCGACCGCCTCGTCCGCTCCGAGCTGCTGGCCGTCGCCAGCGCGCCAGTGAACGCGATCCTCTGCGGCGTCCTCGCCGGCGAGGACCTGCGGCTGAGCGAACTCGGACGGGTGGCGGACGGAGTGCGCGAGGCCTTCGGCGACCAGGTGCCCTTCGAGATCGGCACCGTCAACGACGAGCAGACCTACTGCGGCCGGCTCTGCGTGGTGGCGATGCTCTTCGAGTCCGCCGCGAACGGCGGCGAGGCCAATGGCGCCAGGCCCGGGGCGCGGCGGACCGCGCCCAAGGGGCCGCTCGGCGTGGGACACGGCAGCGCCCGCCGCTTCCACAAGACCGAGCCCACGATCTGGCACGGCGAGGACCTCGACCTGCCCACCTACCTCAGGCGCAACATCAACCTCGACCTCTGATGCGCGACGGGCACGTAAGAGTTCTGCCACTCCACGTGGCGAACAAGATCGCCGCCGGCGAGGTGGTGGAGCGGCCGGCGAGCGTCGTCAAGGAGCTCGTCGAGAACTCCATCGACGCCGGCGCGAAGTCAATCCGCATCGCCATCACCCAGGGCGGACGCAAGCTCGTGTCGGTGCTGGACGACGGCTGCGGCATGACCAAGGACGACGCCCTTCTCTCCCTCGAACGCCAGGCCACCTCGAAGATCCTCGACGCCGAAGACATCGAACGCATCGACACCCTCGGCTTCCGCGGCGAGGCGATCCCCTCGATTGCCTCCGTCTCGCGCTTCACGCTGACTACCCGCCGCCGCGACTCCGACGAAGGCACCATGCTCCAGGTCAACGCCGGCACGCTCGCAGAGGTGCGCCCCGCCGGCTCCCCGCCCGGCACGCTCGTCGAGGTGCGCGACCTTTTCTGCAACATCCCAGCGCGGCGGAAGTTCCTGCGATCCTACGCCACCGAGGAAAGCCACGTCCGCCAGATCTACACCGTCCACGCCCTCGCCCACCCCGAGATCGCCTTTTCGCTCACGGTGGACGGACGCGAGGCCGGGCGGCTCCCCGCTGCCGCCAAGGTCGCCGACCGGGTGCGCGACCTCTTTGGCCCCGAGTTCACCGAGTCGATGCTGCCGATTCCCGACGACCAGTCCGCCGCGGGCCGCACCGCCACCGTGAAAGTGACCGGCTTCGTGGAGCGGCCCAACCTCGCCAATCCTACCCGCCGCGAGCAGTATGTCTTCGTGAACGGCCGCCCGGCGAGCGCCCCTTCCATCGTCTACGCTATCCGAGAGGCGTATCCGCGCCGCCAGGGCGACGCACGGCCGGCGGTGATCCTCTTCATCGAACTCGACCCGGGGCAAGTCGACGTCAACGTCCACCCCACCAAGCGCGAGGTGCGCTTCCGGGACAATGTGGCGGTCAAGGCCGCAGTCACCGCCGCCATCGGCCGCGCCATCGGAATCGCCGCCGAGCCAGCGGCGGCAGCAGTGCAGCCGACGAACGACAGCCGACAGCCGGCGGAAAGCCGAACGCCGGACACAAAGCCCTTTTCGGCCGCGCCAATACCGCCGCCGACTTCTGCGCCGGTGTCTCCAACTTCTGCGGCGGCGCCGTCCGTCCCCGCCGCGCCGCCAGCTCCCGCGCCGGTGGAAACCGAGCTCAAGGTGTCGGTCGACGGCGAGAAGTCGAAGCCGTGGCGGTGGTTCAAGTTCCTCGCCCAGCCGGAAAGCGGCTACCTGCTCATCGAGACCGACGCTGGCATCGTGACCATCAACCCCGTCGCCGCGCGCGAGCGCATAGTCTACGAGCGGCTGAAGGACGTGAAGACGCCGTCCCAACCGCTGCTCATCCCCGAGACGGTGCGGCTCTCGCCGGTCGACTACTCGCGGCTTGCCGCGGCGATGGACGTGCTGAACGCAATGGGTTTCGCGCTGGAGCCGTTCGGGCAGAACACCTTCAAGGTCGACGCCATGCCACAGATCGCCTCGTCGCTCTCGGCGGCGGACCTACTCGCCACGATCTCGCGTGACCTTTCGGAACCGGGACAGCGCCGCGGCGGCGAGCGCTGGCGCGAGGAGCTGATCGCGAAGTCGGTCGCGCGCTCGTTCGCCGGCGCGCCGATCCGCTTCACGCCCAAGGCGGCGACGAAGCTAGTCGAGGAGCTCTGCTCCTGCCGGATGCCGTATGTCTGCCCGCGCGGGAAGCCGGTGATGATCTTCACCTCCACCCGCGAACTCGACCGCAAGTTCGACCGCGGCTAGTAGCCGCTCCCCTACTTGCCGCGCACCCAGCGCTCGTACTTCCAGTATGACGCCCCGTCCACGCCGTGCGTCATGTTCACCCGCGCGGCAATCGCCTTGTCCTTCGCTGGGCAGGCGTTGTAGCCGGCCCAGACCGCTGCCGGCGGGCAGGTGACGTCGCTGTAGCCCACGACGAACCGCACCGGGCACTCTAGCGCCGTGGCCGACTGCACATGAGCTCGTCGATGATCCGACCGACCTCCGCCTTCGGCAGCTTCTCCACGATCCTCGCGTCGCGCGCGGACGGATCCGCCTTCCAGACGTTGCGCCCGCCAGTCGGCGCCATCCGGTAGGTGCCGCGCTCGAGCCCGAAGACGTCGCCCGCGCCGCGCACCGCGTAGAGAACCGCCGTCTCGTCCCAGCTCGGATGCCCTTCCCTGCGGTCGTAGGTCGTCTCGCTGCATTCGCTCCGCGCCGGCAGGCAGGCGGCGAAAAGGTCCTTCACCGGACCCGACGCGTCCGCGTCCTCGGCGATGCGACGCCCGGTGAAGATCCACCTGCCGTAGTCGAAGTCGCTGAAGACGATCGGAGTCGGCCACTTCTCGAAGGCTATGCGCGACGACTCCGCGTCCATCGACGAGTTGTACTCCTCGCCGTCCGGATACTTGCACGCCATCGCCACCCAGAGCTTCACCTTCTTCGCCACCAGCTCCGGATACGCCTCGACGAGCCGCCGCAGGTTGCTGGTGAAGCCTACCGTGCAGACGGTCACCGAGCCGTCCGGCTGCGCCGAAAGGACCTGACGGTAGACCTCCAGCGCGTCCGGCGCCTGGGACGAGTCGGGATGCTTCACGAACCGCGCGTACTTCGCGGCGATCTCCCGGAACTTCCCGTGTCCGTTGCCGTCGCCGGTCTCCGGCGAACCGCCGATGCCGATGCCGCGGACGCAGCCGACGGGGATGTCCGGCCGTCCGTACCAGGCGTTCACCACCTCGCAGACGGCGACGGACGAATTGCCGCGCGTCGAGCTCACGGTGGCGAGGATCTCGCACTCGCCGGCGTCCGCAAGTGCGTGCAGGACGGCGATCGCGCCGATGTCGTCGTAGTCGGTGAACATGTCGGTGTCGAAGATAACCTTCGCCGGCTCGCGTACCGGCGACTCCGCGGCAAATGCGCATGCTGCGAACGCGGCCACCACGAGCGCGACGAGTGTCCTTGCAGTCTTCATATCCTTAACCTCCCCTAAAATGCTACGCCGGCGCGAGCGCCGGACGGATGACGAAAACGACTACCAGCCAGTTCAAGCCGAGCGAGTAGAGGTTGGCGAAGAAGTCGTCGATCACGATGCCGAGGCCGCCGTGGATCGCCTGCAGGGCGCGGCACGGCCATGGCTTTGCGATGTCGACGAAGCGCACGATCACGAAGAAGACCGCCATCGACCACCACGGCAGGTCCGCGAGCGGAATGCCGATGAGCGCAATCGGGAAGAGCATCCACTCGTCCGCCGAAATCCGACCGTCGTCCTTGATCCCCAGCGTGCGCTCCGCCGAGCCGCAGATGGGAATTGCCGCGAGAGTAAAGAGCGCGCAGACCACGATCTGCATCCAGACCGGCAGCTGCGTGGTCAGGTAAGCAAGCGCAACGCCCGGAAACGATCCAATCGTTCCGGGCGCAACAGGCGCGACGAGACCCAAGCCGAACCCCGTTGCGACGAAAAGCGCGAGCTTCTTCACTTCGCCGGCGCCGGAGCCTCCGGCGCAGGGGCGGGAGCGGGAGCAGCCGGCGCAGGCGCCGCGGGAGCAGGAGCAGCCGGAGCCGCAACCGGTGCCGGCGCGGGCGCAGGGGCGGCCGGAGCCTCCGGCGCAGGCGCGGGTGCCACAGGCGCAGGTGCCGCGGGTGCAGGAGCAGGCAGCTCAGGAGCGCCAAGCGGCAACTCGGGAGCTGTTTGAGCCGCAGGAGCGACTTCGCGAGCCATGATCGAGCGCGAATGCACCGTCGAGGTGAGCCGCGCCAGCACCAGCGTGTTGGCGAGGAAGATCGCGCCGAGGATGGCAGTTGCCTTGATGAGCACGTTGCCGGCGTCGGCGCCGAGCGAAGCCTCGAGCATGCCGCCGCCGATGGCGCCGCCAAGCCCGCCTTCCTTGGGCTTCTGGAGCAGGATCACCAGCGCCAGCAGCAGACAGGACAGCACTTCGATTACATAGAGAAAGCCGATGAAGATAGTCATTTTCCCTTTTTACCTTTCGTAGTTTTGCGGATTATACCAAATTCAGCCCTGCGGTTTCAACCGCCGCGGTCACCCCTTCGGCTCCTTGGCGAGCCGCTTGACCGCGTTCTCGGCGGCCTCCACCCTGCTCTTGGAGACCTCGTCGCCCTCGCATTCCTTCTTGAGCGCCTCGATGCGCTCGAGCGCCTTCGCCGAGTCGCCGGACTCAGCGACGCACCGCGCCGCGCCCAGCTTCGCCGTGAGCGCCAGGTAGCTCTTGGGGTTGGCTTCCACGAAGCCGTCGAAGGCCTCGAGCGCCTCGGGGAACTTCTTCAGCGCCTCGAGGCACATCGCCCTGCCGACCACCGGGATGTCGGCGAACTCGGGCGGCACCTTGCCGGACATCTCCTCGTAGCGGGCGAGCGCCTCTTCGTAGCGGCCGTCGTCGTAGTAGCTCTTCGCGAGCTTGATCTCGAGCGCAGGCTCGGCGGCGGAGCCAGAGAACTTGGCGACTGCCTCTTCGAGGTCGGCCGGGGCCGTGGCGTCAGCGATCGCGGCGGAGGCCGCGGCGCGCTCCGAGGCGCGGTGGTGCTTCCAGCCGTACCAGCCGGCCACCGCGGCAACTGCCACGAGGAGGCAAATCACCGTCTGCTTGCCGTCCTTCTCCCACCATTCGATGACGGGGATGAGTTCGGGGTTCTTCTTGAGGTCTATCAGGTTCATTCTTTCGTTCCTTTCGATTCGTAGAGGTCGGCCCATTCGTCGAGCGTCTTCTCGCTCTTGCCCTCGGCGCGCAGGATTATGCGGTTGTAGTCGAGCGCGTCGAGGAAATCCCGGTTGTGGACGAAGCGCTGCTTGCCCTTCGATGGCGGCTGCGAGAGACGCTTCATCGACTCCATCAACAGCACGCCGGTGAAATAGACCGACTTCGGCGTCTTCAGCGCGCCGTGCAGGGTCTGCATCACCTTGCGCCCGGCGCCGTCCTTGCGCTCGCGGCGGAAGAGGCCGGTGAGCAAAACCGCCGCGCGCAGTCCGTTCGACACCTCGAAACCCTTGGCGGACATCATCCGCTCATATTCGTCGAGCACCCGGAGGTACTTGAAGGTGATGGACTTCTTACCGCCGTCGGAGTCGATGAACTTCGCGAGGTCTGGCAGCAGGTCGCCGAGCAGCCCGCAGGCGTACATCTGGCGGAACGCCTCCTCGCTGCAGCCGTAGGGGAAGAGGCGGAACACCTCCTCGCAGACGCGCGGCACCGCAGCGGAGAGGATGCAGGCGTGGAGCTTCTTCATCGCCGCGGCGGTCTTGCGCTCAATCCTGAAGCCGAGCCGCGACGAGAACTTTATCGCCCGCATCATCCGCACCGGGTCCTCGCGGAAGCGGATCTCAGGGTCGCCGATGGAGCGGATCACCTTGCCCTCGAGGTCCTTCATCCCGCCCACCCAGTCGATGACCGAGAAGTCCTTGATGTTGTAGAAGAGGCCGTTCACCGTGAAGTCGCGGCGATAGGCGTCGGTCTCCGGGGTGCCGAAGGTGTTGTCCTCGAACGGGCCCTCGGCGGCATGCTCGATGATCTCGCCGACCGTTTGCGAATTGCGGCGGAAAGTCGCCGTCTCGATCACCTTCTCGCCGAAGCGGATGTGCGCGAGGCGGAAGCGGCGGCCGATGAGGAAGCAGTTGCGGAACGCACGCTTCACCTCGTTGGGAGTCGCGCTGGTGCCGACGTCGAAGTCCTTCGGCTTGCGGCCAAGCAGCAGGTCGCGCACGCCGCCGCCGACGAGGTAGGCGGTGTAGCCAAGCGAATCGAGTCGATAAAGCACCTTCAGCGCGTCCGGGTCGATGTTCTTCCTGGAAATGCAGTGCTTGGACCGCTCGTAGACGACCGGTCCCTTGCTTTGCTTCTTCAAAAACCCGAACATTAACTGTGTATTATACCATAATTCGGGGCTGAAGTGTGGAAGCAATCTATGGATTGCCGGCCGCGCCCTCGGCTGACTCGGAAGAAAGCTTCCAGCCCGGGGAGAGCGAGAGGATCGAGCGGCGGTAGAAGTCGGCGTCGGTAACGCGATCGTCCTTGATGGCAGTGACATATAGCCGCTCCAGCGTCGCGACGAGCCGGTCGCGCGACTTCTCCGTCTCCGCCGACAGGCCCTCGCGCATCTCGCGCTCGACCTTCGCAAGCTCGCGGGAAGGGCGAGGCAAAGTGCGGTCGTTCTCGGCAAGATATGGCTCCTTCGTCTTCTTGGCGACGTTGCCGTTCTCGTCCAGCACCGAATCCTCCTGCCCGCCGGCCCAGGCGAGGTCGGCAATCGTCTTCTCCGGCGTCAGCGCACGCTCGCGCTCCTCGAGGTCGCGCCGCCACTCGGCGAGTTCGCGCTCGAGGGTTTCGAAGTCGATCCGCCTCAGCTCCAGGAGCTTCGCCTCAGCGAGAATCTTCTCGCCCTTGAGCTGCTCGGAGGCAAGCTTGTCCGCGGCAGACTTGGCCTTCGCCTCCTCGGCAGCGGCCTTGGCGACCTCTGCCTCCTTCGCATCGCGCGCGGCGGCGGCCCCGGCCTTCGCCTCGGCGGCGCGGCTCCGCGCCTCGTCGGCGCGACTCCTCGCCTCGTCCGCGGCGGCCTCGGCCGCGAGGCGATTCTCCTCGGCGGTCTTCGCGTCGAACTCGGCCTTCTCGGCCTCGGCCTCCGCCCTGGCCTGGGCGGCCTCCTCCGCCTTCTGCTTCGCCTCGGCCGCACGGCGCTTGTCCGCCTCAGCCTCGGCCGCAGAACGCGCGGAGCGGGCCTCCGCCTCCGCCTTGTCAGCCGCGGCGGACTCTGCCTCCGCAGCGGAGCGCGCGGCGGAGGAGCGGCTCACGCTCACCACCGCCACGGAGACCGCGGCGACGATGACGGCGAGCGAGACGGCGACGACCGTGAGCCCCTTCATCAGACCACGACCTCCCAGCCGTTGCATCCTCCCTCGCGCCTGAGCGAAAGGCCGGCGCCGGTGCCGTTTGCGAACGTCATGTTCAACGGATCCCAGTCGAAGCCGGTGTCGTACACATAGGACATGTTGCACAGGAGGCACAGCGCACAGCTGCGTCCGCCGACCTCGGCAGGCGAGATCGTCGGCTTGCGCGAAAGCACGCACTCGACGAAGTTGAGCACCTGGTTGTCGCTCTTGTAGAGCTTGACCTTGGCGTTGGCGAGGTCGAAGGTCGACTCGAGCTTCTTGATCGCCGCGTCAAGAGCGTCGTCCTCCTTCGCCGCCGCATCGGTGCCGTAGTCCTTGCCGACCGACGCCGCGACGACCTTGTCGGGCATGAACGTCATGTCCTGCAGCTGCTGGCGGATCTCGGAAGTGGGCTTCACGAGGCCGGTGCCCTTCCACACCGCGATCTTGCCGCGATTCACGGCGACGATGCCGTCAGTGCCGTAGAAGACCGTGCCCCACACGCCGAACGGACCGTGGTAGAGCTCGATGTCGGAGCCGTCGGGCTTCCTGAAGAGCATCCTCATGCCGAACTGGCGGCGGCCGCCGTGGTAGAGGTTGTCCGAATAGGGCTCGTCGGAGCGGATGATCCTGTACGGGCCAGACTTGTCCATGTCCATGCCCCACTGCGCGATGTCGAGGTGGTGGGCGCCCCAGTCGCCGTTGTAGCCCGAGCCGATGTCGTCGTCGAAACGCCAGAACATCGGATAGAACGCGTTCACGCCGCGCGGCGCGAGCTGGTCGGAGTAAGGCCGCCACTTCGCCGGGCCGAGCCACATCTTCCAGTCGACGTCTGGGTTCGGGGCGGACTCCTTTTCCGCATTCTTGGGGTCGTCCCAGAAGCGGACCGGGTGCGAAGGGCCTCCGAGCTTCTGTCCGCCGCGGCCGTAGTTCGCGTCCACGTACACGAGGTCGCCGATGAGCCCGTTGCGGACGATCATGACCGCGGTGTAGAACTCGGAGACCTTGTTCCAGCTGCGCTGCATGGAGCCCGTCTGGAAGACGCGGCCGTACTTCTCCTGCGCGGCCATGACCTTCTTCGCCTCGTCGATCGAGAACGTGAGCGGCTTCTCGCAGTAGACGTCCTTGCCGTGCTTCATCGCCTCGACGGACATGTAGGCGTGCCAGTGGTCGGGCGTGCCGATGCAGACGACGTCGATCAACGGGTCCCTGAGGATTTCGCGGAAGTCGTAGACCGCCTTGCACGCATTGTTGCCGCGCGCGTCGTTCACCTGCTTGGCGCCAGCCTGGGCGCGGACCCTGTCGCAGTCGCAGACGGCGACGATGTCAAGCATCTTCTCCACGCCGGCGGCCTTGTCCTGGCCGAGGAACTGAGGCACGAGCGCCGTGCGGGCCTGGATGCCGTAGCCGATGATTGCGGCGCGGAGCTTCTCTCCCGGCTTGAGGTCCCTGAGCCCGACCTTGTTCGTCGCGCATCCGGCAAGCGCGGCCGCCGCCGTCGATCCGAACAGAAAGTTTCTGCGGTTGATCTTCATTGTCTCTGCCTTTCCTTGTTTCTGGTTTTGAAAGTTTTCGCCGGCCGCGCCATATTCCGCCGCCGGATTTCCCGTAATTATACCAAATCGTGGCGCCACTTTGCAACCGCTCAGAACGTGTGGACGGGGGAACGGCGGTGGATGGAGACGCTCTGCACCAGCCCGAGCCCGCACATCACCACCACCAGGAACGTGCGCCCCGAGGAGACGAACGGCAGCGGCAGCCCGGTGATGGGCACGAGGCCGATCGACATCGCGAGGTTGATGTACACGTGGGCGAAGACGAGCGTCGCGAAGCCCAGTGCGAAGAGCCGCCCGCGTCCGTCCTCGCAGACGAAGGCGATCCAGCAGCACGGCACCAGCAAGAGCGCAAAGAGAACGAGCAGCGCGGCGGAGCCGACGAACCCGGTCTCCTCCGCCCAGACGCAGAAGATGAAGTCGTTCATCGAAATCGCCGGCGGCAGGTACTTGAGCCGGCTCGTCTCGCCCTTCCCGATTCCCTTCCCCGTCAATCCGCCGGAGCCAATCGAGATCTTAGCCTGCATCAGGTTGTAGCCGGCCCCGCGCGGATCCTGCTCGGGGAAGAGGAACACCCTGACGCGCTTCACCTGGTGCGGCCTGAGCGGCAGCATCTTCAAGATGCGCTCGCGGCGTTCAGGCGCAACCCCGGGCTTCTCCGCCTCGTAGACCGCGCCCAGCACCGCCAGCGCCGCCACCGCCGCCACCGCCGCCGTGATTACCAGCCCGCGCCGCCAGACCCGGGCGACGAAGAGCATCAGCGCCGTCGCCGGCACCAGCGTGAGCGCCGTGCCCAGGTCGGGCTCGGCGAGGATCAGCGCACACGGGACGCCGACCATGACTGCCGCGAGGAGAAAACCACGGAAGGAGTCCTTGAACGCGGCAATGCGACCTTCCGCCGCGCCGAACACCGATGCGACGAGTGCGACCACGCAGAGCTTGGCGACTTCGCTTGGCTGGAAGAACCATAGCCACCGCCTGCCGCCAAGCACCGTCGAGCCGAAGACGAGCACCGCCACCAGCAACGCCAGCGAAACCACATACGCCGGCAGCGCAAAGAACGAGAGCGTCTTGCGATAGTCGGCAAAGGCAAGCACGAAGTAGAGGACGAGCCCCACGCCCGCCGCCGTCAGGTTGGCCACCCACTTGCCGTGGAACACCGCCTCGGCCCGCGCGTTGCCGGAGGACCAAATCGCCACCGTGCCCACCGCCACCAGCGCGAGCATCGCGGCGAACGCGAGGTAGTTGAAGTTCCTGAGCCTCTCGGACCAGCTCACGCCTGCTTCGCCGCGCGGCGCTTCTTCCAGACGAGGAACACGATCCCGCCGGCAATCGCCAGCAGCACCACTGCCAACAGCGGCCGGTAGAAGATCCACGCCACCGCAATCGTCACCAGCGAGCAGACGAGCGCGAACGCGAACGCCACGATGCCGGTGCCGATTTCGACGATGTCGCCGAGGATCGGCAGCACATCCGCCAGCACCGAAATCGGCTTCAGGACCATGCCAAGGCCGATGAACATCAGCAGGAATCCGCCGATGCGGACGAGCCAGGTCATCACCGTGTTCGCCGAGCGCGCCGACTCGAACATCTCCGCCATGTCGCGCACGCCGTCGTTGAGCAGGTCCACCTTCTTCTTCGACTTCGCGAGGTAGCCGACGAACGTGTCGCCGCGCTGCTTGGCGACGATCGAGATGTCGTGCGGCAGCACCACCGTGAAGTTCACGCGCATGTCGCCGACGCGCGGCTGCGCCATGACGTCGCGCACGTTCTTCTCGTTCTCGCGCGTCTCGGCGTTGGGGATGAAGATCGTCGGACCCTGCACCTTCGCGCGCGCCACCCGGCACACGTAGCCAGACGGGAACGCGTAGCTCTGGAAGCGGCCGATGCGCTCGATCTGGCGCTCGCTGAGCCGGAACGCGCCGAAGGTCACGTTCGCCGCACGCGTCTCCTGGGACGGAAACTCGATGCCGCCCGGGTTGTCGTGGCCGGGCTCGTGGAAGGAGCTCGAGTCGATCGCCTCGCCCACCCACTCCTTGGAGTAGGTGTAGGTGGTGGTCTTGGTGACGCTGCCGCCGAGGTTCTTCTTCTCGGTCGTCTTGGAGTGCTCGACCCACTGGTACATCTCGGTCGTGCGCTTAAGCGCGATCGCCGTCGCCGAAATGCCGAACTCGTCGTCGGAAAGGACGTCCTTGGTGTCGGCCCTGCCGGTCATGTGGACGAGCTGGCCCTCCATCTCCGGGTCGATCTTGGCGATCGACTCCACCGGCACGCAGACGCTCTCGCCCTCGTCGAGCGCCTTGGCGGTCTTCACGCTGTTGCCCTCGTTCCAGAAGAGCACCGGGAAGCCGATGAGAAAGAGCACCAGCCCCACGATCACGCCCTTTGCGGCGTCGCCCATCCTCGAAGTCCACGACTGCGTCGTCGTCTCGGTAACCGCCATCTCTGCCATCCTTTCGTTGTAGGTGAGTGAAATCTACGCGTATTATACCATATTGCCGCCCGCTGGTTTTCCGGAGTTTCCGGAATCTCCGGTTACCATAAAACGCGGCAAGTCTATTCCTTGGCGTCTGGGGGCGGCCCACGCTTCTTCGCTATCTCGTCTATATACGCCTGCGCGAAATCACGAGCCCGCAGAATTCGCTCGTCAGTCTCATCGCCGCCACGCTGCAGCATGCCGTCAGCCGACGCGACTGCCGCTACAAACGCCGCATGCGCCGCCGCCAAGTCTCCATGTCCACGATCGTAAATCGTCCGACCGCGGCAAATGAGCAGTTCAGGATTGTCAGGGTTCTTCTCAAGCCCCTCGGCAACGACACGTAGTGCAAGCTCCTTGTCCTTCAGCATGTTGTTCGCAATGTACCACGTCGTCGTCCATGCCTCGATGTTGTGGGGGTTGGCCTTGACGGAAGCCCAGAGCCACGGCATCAGTTCGACGGACTTCTCCCCGTCGAGGTGCCTGTGCTCCTGGGGGGCGCAGACGTGCACGTTGATCCAACGCCACAGATCCAAAGATTCATTCGCCGTCTCGTGTTCTGCCTCATGATCATGGCCATGGGCGTGCCCATGATCGTGCTCATGGCATTCGTCCTCGCAATGCTCGTCATGGCGATGGTGGCCAAGATGGCCGCAATCCATGTCGATGCCGCCGTGGAAATAAGAGTCGGCTTTGCCAACAAACGCCCGACTTATCGTCTCGCGGGCATCGCCGAACGCGACGGCGAGCGCTCCCTCGCCGCGCACGACCTGCGGCATGCGCCCGATGTCGCGGCCGCAGAGACCGGCCAGGCACCACGCGAGCGCAATGCCACCGAGAGCAGCAAAGACCCTGCCGGCTGCACTCACAGGCGTTTCCTCCCCAGCGCAAGCGAAGCAAGCAGGAGCAGAACGGATACATAGACTGCCGCATACACAAGCACCGTCACAAATACGATTCCGTCGACTGCGCCCCAGCCGTGTATCAACCGCTGGCGCATGTCGAAGAACTCGGCGTGCGGCGCGACTGCATAGATGCCCTTGAGTATCCACGCAAGCGCGGGATTGAGCCCTTCGGCGTATTCAGGGATGCGACGCCCGAAGAAGAACATCCCGACAAGGACGATTGCGGAAAGCGACAGGTTCGCGGACGCCGTCACGAGCAGCGAGCCGAGAAGCGATACTGCGACGGCAAGCGCGACAAACGCAAAATGCAGCACGACGGCCTGCGGCAGTTCCGCGGAAAATGCACCGCCGCGCAAGAGAACGCTTGCGACGAAGAGGACATAGAAGAACGCAAGCGCCGACCAGGACGCCGCAACCGCGCCGATGTACTTGCCGACGAGAAGACGCCCGCGCGAAATCGGCTTTGCGAGCAGTGGATAGATCGTGCGCGACTCGAATTCCGGCGGGAAAAGCCGCTGCCCCGCGCCAAGCGCGACGAAGAGGGAGAATCCCCACACGAGAAGGAGCGCCATCTCGTCAAGGTAGCGCGACGCGCCTGCCGCGCCAAATGGAGTCGCCATAGAAAGCGGCACCATCAGCGCGAGGCCGAGAAGGACAAGCGCAAAAACATCGTTGCGACGCCAAAGCTCGATGAACGAAAGCTTTACGAGAGCGCATGTCTGTCTTGCAAAGAGTTTCATTTCGCCTCCTCCAGCGTCTTGAGGAAAAGACGCTCAAGATTTGTCGCGCCGTCGCCGGCGATGTCCTTCACAGGGCCCTGGTAGACACAATGGCCCTTCTTCATTATCGCGACGCGGTCGCAGAGAAGTTCGGTCTCGCCAAGTTCGTGCGAAGAGAAGAAAATCGTCTTGCCGCGCTCCTTGAGACCGCGCAGAAGCTCGCGGAAATGGATTCGCGCAAGCGGATCAAGCCCCGTGAACGGCTCGTCGAGAACGAGGAGATCGGGATCGTTTAGGAGCGCCTGCGCGATGCCTGCGCGCTGAAGCATTCCCTTCGAGTATGTCCTAAGCGGTCGCTTCGCGGTGTCGGCAAGACCGACGGACTCGAGCAGCGAGTCGGTGCGCGAACGGACGGTCTTCGCGTCAAGTCCGCAGATGCCGCCGTAGAACGCGAGAAGTTCGCGCGCATTGAGGTAGGGATAGTAGGTCGCGACCTCAGGCATGTAGCCAATGTGCGCGCGGATGCGCGGATCGGAGGGATCGCCGCCAAGAACCTTGACTGTGCCGGACGTGGGGGCAAGAAGCCCGAGCATCATCTTTATGGTCGTCGTCTTGCCGGCGCCGTTGGTGCCGAGAAAGCCCATGACCTCCCCAGCTTTCAACTTCAAAGAGAGCCCGTCGACCGCCTTTGCGCCGGCAAACGCACGGACGACGCCTTCAAGTTGAACAATATCCAAACACTCGCTCATGATTTCTCCTTATGAAAGCGCAAAACGCCAGCAGCCACAAACGGATTGCAGCGACAGATCTATGCTACCTGAAGTCATTTGCAGTCTTCAAGCACCGTAAGTTCGCATTCGCTCGGCATCGTCGGTGCAATATTCCTGATGTGCGCAGCGAATGCCGGCGCATCTGACGAGTGCATAACACCAAGGAGAACACGGCCGCCAGCGCAGATCACCGGCTTGTGCCTCAAGGTCAGCAATGCCACAGCGCGGGCATCGCCAGACACCTTGGACATGTCGCACCAACCGTCGTAGAACGCAAAATACCTGACCCCGTTGTGCGTAAACAAATCGCCGTATCCACCGGATGGACTTCTGCCGCTGCGGATTATCTCCGCAACCTCTGGCGAGCCCAGTCCCCAGAGGTCGAGGATGTGGACGCCAGAATAGAAGGCGACGCAGCCAAGATCCGTCAGCGCAATAGCGCCTCGTTGCTGCGACGGAAGCGTGGCGAAGACGCGTCCCATCTGCTTCTGCTGCGCGTTGATCTCGCGCTGAGCTATCACCGTATCATACTGGGCCTTGAACGACCTGGCCGCAAACGGCCAGGCGAGCCCAATCGCCAGAAGCAGCCGCGCATAACGCCTGAAAAAATCCGACTCCGCGCCGACTCCCCCGGCGAACGCGAGAGGCAACACCGTAAAGGCAAGCGCAAGCAGATAGACTTCGTAGCGATAGAGCCATCCCAGCTGCGCAAAGACTCCGTGTCCGCACACGGCAACGACAAGCGCAAAGGAAAGCGCTCGGACAACGACCGGCGTGCGCGGCAGGAGCACAGCCGTAAGAAGGAGCAGGACAGTGAGGTGGAAGTGGATGCTTTCAGGGGCGATCCCGCAGTAAAGCGAGAAAACCCCCTCCACAATGGAACCCGCCCCGACGTTCGCCTTCAGCAGCAGTGAAACCGGCAGAAACGGCCGCGATTCGTGAACGGCGTAAAGCCCCATCAGGACAACGGGGACAAACTGCGCGACCATCACGGCAAGCCCCGCGGCGACGCGCCGGCGGCACAGCATCAGCACTGCGACCGGAGTTATCACGAAGAGAGACTCGTAGCGCGCACCCGCCGCCAGAATCGCAGAGGCGACGAGCGCGGCGAATGTGCCGCGGGAAACGCCATCGGATTCAAGCGCAGTCCACGCCGAACAGAGAAACCAGCCAATGCAGAACACATGGAGCGCGTGCTCCATGCCAAGGTTGGCAAGCGTAGTTATCGGCATCACAAAGACAAGCACGATGCCGGCGGCCAGTGCACGATGCGGAGGGAGCCCGGCCTTCCCCCAAAGCCTGAACGCCATAAGCGGCACGCAGAACGAAAAAATGTATGAAAACACGAACGGCAGCCATTCGCGGCATCCTACGACCTTGATCGACAACGCGAGCAGCAGCGTCCAGAGCGGCGACGAGCTCGCAAAGACCGGAACGCCCTTCTCGATGCCCCATGTCCCGTTCTCGGCGATGTTGCGCGCAATCGCCAGGTGGATATAGGCGTCGTCAAGCGGATAAGTGAAAGCACCATCCGCGAGATACATGCCGAGCAGCCATTCCGACGCCGACAAGACGACCGCGAAAGCGGCGACTGCAAAGGCGAACTTCCTCATCGATCAGACTTCTGATAGAACCAATAGCCAAACGGAATGTGGTCGCCGAGGAACGCCAGCCGCGAGACCTCGTTCTTGACGGCAGACCCTGGAACAACAAACGACACCTCGGAGAACCACTTCTGGTCGCAGTCCAGCTCGACTCTGGAAACCAGGCTCCCGTCAACCGCAATGTTGAGCGAATACCTCTCCGGCATGGATCCCTGGATCGTCTCGGCGGCAACGCCGTCGTTGATCGTCGCGCCGCCGAAGGAGAGCTGACGCATCACCACGCGGACATCGCGTCCCGGAGTCAGCCTGACTGTCATTGCGTCGCCCCCGATCAGCACGCGCCCGACATCGACCAGATACTCACCTGCGGCATTCTTGCAGCAGATGTAGAACGGCGCAGCGGGGCTGCGCGACCAGCGGTCGACGACTTCGTACTCGGCCTCTCGCTCGTCGGGGCGATACCCGACGTCCACACGCGCCACGAGCGACTCGCCGTCTTGCGCCAGCGGAGACCTAGCGGCATTGTCAAATGCAGACCAGTCCGCCTTGTTGATTGCACGCGCAGCCGGTCCTGCGAGGATACGCGGCCCAAACGTCTTTTCTGCGAGTTCGGCCTTGCGCTGCCCGACAAACTCGTCACCGAAAATCCAATAGTCGAAGCGCTTCTCCGGATTGCGCTTGAGGTCGTCCATGCGCTCGTCCATAGTCATGTACTCAAACTCCGGCGAATAAAGGCCGGATAGCTGGGCTACGCGGCGCGGCGACATGAAATAGGCAACGCCGCATTCACCCAAGGACGCGACCGAAGCCCCTTTCGGCATCAGCTGTTCGCATTGCTTCGCGAAGTCGCGCAGTTGATCCGACTGGCGGCATGTGCTGTGGAATACGCAGCAATACACAACCGAGGTCGCGACGAAGAAGAGCACAAAGGCAAGCGGCATTGCGGCCGCCGCGGAATACCTATCCAACTTGTCACGAAGCCAGACGACGCCCTCTGCGGTAAAGATGGCCACAAGCGGCATAGCCCATGCAAGGTATCGATCCATGTTCGTCCCCTGGAACTGCGAATCCGCAACGGACGCAAAACCCATTAGCACGGCAATCATCAGGGCGACCTGCTGCCGTCTCCAAGCATGAACGGCTACGCCAATCAACACCATGATGCCACCGGCAAGGGGAATAGTGACGAGGCTCCGCGGCAAGGAATCAGGCAACGACAGGCCCAGCCCCTTGAACATCGTCCATCCATCGTGAAAAATCCGCATAACTGCTGTCGCAAAGGGAAGATTCTTGAGATATCCTTTGTTGGCGACAGACGAAAACTGGAATTGCCCGGTAAGGCAGTAGTTCAAGGCGAACACACCAAGCACAGACAGAACCGGAAGGGAAAATCTGGAAAGTGCGAACACCAAGGAACTCGACTTGCGGTCAACGAGGAAGCGGACGCCATAGACGACGCACAGCGCAAAGACCAGCATCATGCCTTCAGGGCGCACCCACGGCGAGATCGAAAGCAACGTCACGAAAGCGGCATCACGCCAACGCGAAGAGCGCGAATCGTCTGGAAGCGTCGCCACAACCATCGCCGAGACGGCAAGCCACAAGCCTATGTCGCTCTGCGCCATCGCGCAATAGGCTGGCTGCCCCATCAGAGCGACAAAGACAACCGCAAGCAGCCTCGCCCAGGGATTCTCGATCCATCTTGCCGCAGCTATCGACCACCCAAGGAGAAAGACAAGATAACAGCCGGCATTAAGCCAAAAGCCAGCAACGAGAAGGGAGTCCCCGTTGAAGCCAAGGGCGTATGGAACAGCAAGGAAAAACGGATACAACACCGAAGTTGTCCCCGTCGACACAGCGGTACCTGCGGAAAACGAAAATGGCGCGCCCTCGCAGATACGACGGGCAGCCTGGCAGTAGAGAAGCGTGTCAGGCTGTGCAACAGGAACAACGCCATCCGTCGATGCAAACATCGCGGACAGGTAATAGCCCACGATCTGCACCACTCCTATTAGGAGAGGCAACAAAAACAGCGGCGCCCTTTCGAACGCCGCAGTTTTACGAGCATCACGATACATTATCAAGTGCCGGACGCCGTAGTCGTAGACTGCCCAGGAATGATATGTCCCAGCGCCGACTCCTGCGGGCACGTGACCTTGATGACGCCAGAGTCATTTGCAATGGTGTAGGACTCCTTGGCATACGGGCAAACCGGAGTGGTCTTGATGTATTTGTCGGAACCGCAGAGATCCGTAAGCGGAGGAGTGGCCGTGGCGCCATTGATCATGCACCACTGCTCGCCCGCAGTCTGAAGCTGCTTCATGTTGCTGATGCATGAGCTCTTCTGCGACTCATTGCGGTATTTAATGAAGTTCGGGATCGCAACAGCAGCCAGAATGGCGATGATGGCGACCACGATCATGATTTCAACGAGGGTAAAACCCTTCAGCATTCTTTTCATGGTTGTGTTCCTTTTTTTGTTTTGTTTTTATTTACCGCCGGCACCATGCCGACAGCAAAAATTTATTTAGCATATACCATGCCAAGCACCTTTTTCCCCTTCAAGCACCTCTTTAAACCGCCGCATCCTTCTCAATTCTGCAAATGGCCCCTGGCATTTTCTCGCTTTTGCGAAATCCATTTTGGTAACTATCCATTCTTGAAAAATAACGTTATTCGTCAGAAAGCTTGCGATAAAGCGTCGAAAGATTCACTTTCAGCGTTTCCGCAGCCTTTTCCTTGTCTCCGCCGACGGAACTGAGGATCTGGCCGATGTATTCGCGTTCCTTCTGCTTGAGGAAGGACTTGAGCGAGGCGCTCTGCCCAGAGGCAACCGAGGCGTCGCCCGACTCAGCCGACCCTTCTTTGTTTTCGGTGATTCTGGTCGGCAGGTCGCCGGGGGTGATTTCGCCGCCGCGCATGAAAGTGAGCGCGTGCTTGATGGCGTTTTCGAGCTCGCGCACGTTCCCAGGCCAGCTATAGGCCAGAAGCGCCTTGGCCGCCGCGTCGCTCACGGTCGGCTGCGTCGCGCCTTCCGCAGTCTCGCCGGCGATGAAGTGCTTGACGAGCGGCATAATGTCCTCGGGCCGTTTGCGGAGCGGCGGGATGTCGATGGTGATGACGGCAAAACGGTAGAAGAGGTCGCTGCGGAACGTGCCCTTCACCACCGCCTCCTCAAGGTTAGAGTTGGACGCGGCGATGACGCGCACGTCGACGGGGATCGCCTTGGTGCCGCCGACGCGGCGGATCTCCTTCTCCTGCAGCGCGCGCAGGAGCTTGCCCTGCAGGATGAGCGGCATCGAGGCGATCTCGTCAAGAAAGAGCGTGCCGCCGGAGGCCGTCTCAAAGAGCCCTTCCTTGTCCGCCACCGCGCCGGTGAAAGCACCCTTGACGTGGCCGAACATCTCGCTTTCAAGCAGCTCCGACGGAATCGCCGCGCAGTTCACCGCCACCCACGGGCGCTTCGCGCGCGTGGAGGAAAGGTGAATCGCGCGCGCGACCACTTCCTTGCCAGTGCCGCTCTCGCCGTTGATGAGCACCGTCGCCGCCGTCGGCGCCACCTTCTGGATGGTCTCGCACACCTCTTTCATCGCCGGCGAGTTGGCGATGAAGTTCTCGAAGCGGTAGCGCAGCGGGCCAGAGTCGGCCGCAACCGCCGCCGAGCGGCGGATCTTGTCCTCAGCGCGTTTAAGGCACGCGAGCATGTCCTCCACCTTGAACGGCTTGGTGAGGTAGTCGAAGATGCCGCTCTTCATCGCGTCGATCGCCGTCTCCACGCTCGCGTAGGCGGTAAGCAGAATGACTGGGATGTCGGGGCTTATCGCGCGTACTTCGCGGAAGAGCGCCATCCCGTCCATCGGCTGCATGCGCAGGTCGGTGATGACGATGTCAATGCCACCGGCCTTGACGGCGTCAAGCGCCGCGGCGCCGTCTTTCGCGGTCTCGACTTCATACCCGTTCGCCTTCAGCAGCCCCTTCATGAGCAGCAGAATGCGCGGTTCGTCGTCGACTATGAGAATCCTAAGCATGGCTTTGGGAGAGTATTATACCATAAATCTCTTCGCGTCGGGCAAAATATTGGCGTGATACAAACGGCACAAAATCTGCTATAATACTCACCAATGAAGTTGCAGTTGACTAAAACAAAGACGATCGAGATCGGCGGCGGGCGCCGTCGCCTTTCAGACGTGGTCGGCGTCGACCTCTTCTCCGGCGTCGATGGCGGCTGTCCCGCCGTGCGCCTCGCGGAGAAGAAAGGCGCGCTCCACGTCATCGCCGCAGGGCTCGTGCCACCGCCGGCGAACGCGTTGCCGGAGTCGTGGGAACAGGCGTCGAAGAGCTGCACCTGGTCGCTGCCGCAGCACTTCCAGTCGCCGCATGCCGCGCTCGCCGTCTCGTCCGCCGCGCTCTTCGTCGGCCAGACCACGCTGGAGGCGTTCAAGGCCGACTTCTCCGCCGGCTCGCACCGCCAGGACGAAGCTGGCGGCGGAACTGCCGATGCCTCGAAGTCGAAGCGCATCGGCATCCGCCGCACAAACAAGCCCGCCGCCGAGTCCGCGCCGGCGCAGACCGCCACCGCCGCGCAACCAACTGCGTCCACCGCCGCAATCGAGCCGGGTGTGCCGATTTCCAACGGCGGCACCCGCTTCGTGATGAAGAAGATGCCCATCGACGGCGACTTCGTTATGGAAGCGACAATCCCCGAGTACCAACTCTTGTGGCTTTCGCGCCTGCTGCCGGAAGGCCGCCGTCCCACTGCCGCGTCAATCCAGCCGCGTACCTCGGCGCTGGCGGCGTCGATTCTGCGCCAAAGCGCCTTCGCCGCGGCTGGCGGCAACGCAATTGCGCTTTTCGTGGAGGACAGCCTCGTGCACATCGCCGGCTACCGCGGCGGCGACCTCGTCCTCTGGCGCACCTGCCGCGGCGCGCCCGGGCGCATCGGCATCTTCGACGCGGTGCGCAAAGGACTAGGGCTGGACGCGGAGATGGTGGAGAGCGTGCTCAACGACGCGCTCATCGACCCCCGCCCGGTGCTGGAGCCGATCGTAGCGCCGATCGTGGACGAACTCGCCGTCTCGCGCGACTACCTGGCGGACAAGCTACGCCTCGAGTCGCCCGCCGCCTTCGTCTTCGGGCTTCCGGCCGGCGCCGGCTACTTTTCGGCAATCGCCGAGGAGCGCGCGCACATGAAGCTCGCGGCGCCGGAGGTTTTCGACGGCATCGAGGGCGAGGCGCCAAAGGGCGCGGAGGCCGTGACCTACGCCGGCGCGCTCGGGGCGGCGCTGGCGCTGATGGGAGAGGAGGCCGACGCATGAGCGCCAAGGCCTATCACCTCAACCTGCTGAAAACCTCCGAGCGGGTCAGCTCCTCGCCGGTGCGCATCCGGGTGATGCTGCCGGTGCTCGCGATGTTCGCGGTCGCCGGGGCCGTCGTGTGGTGGGGTTCGCTGCTCGGGCGTGTGCTGATTGCAAGGTCGTCCATCCAGACGCTCCAATCCGAGATTGACTCACGCAAGGCCGCCTACGCCGACGTGATGGAGAAGATGAACCTCGCCAACGAACTCGAGTCTGGACTTGAGCAACTCGAGTACTACCGCGGCGGCTGCCGCAGCTACGGCGACGTCTTCACCGCGCTCGCCGAGGTGATGCCGCTCAAGATCCAGCTCACGCGGCTTGAGATTCCGCCGCCGCCGCCGCAGTCGCTCGTTCCACCCGGCGTGCTGCCCGGGCGGCCGTACATCCCGCTTTGGGGGCCGACGGGCAACGTCGAGTCGGTTTCGCTCGTCCTCGCCGGGCGGACGCCAAAGGAGACGCCGATCGTCTCGCTGATGGAGTCGCTTGAGTCCGACACCTTCACCAACTTCATCTCCATCGTCAAGGATCCGCGGCGAAGCGACCAGAGTCCCAAGGTGCGTTCCATCCGCCAGGACACTTCGCGCCGCGGCGAAGGCTCGCGAATGCTCGCGTTCGAGATCGAATACCGGCTCAAGGACAGGAGGTTCGCGAAATGAATCTCCAGAACATGGCCCCCAACGCGAAGCGCTCGCTACTCATCACCGCCGTCTTCGGCGCCGCCGCGGCGTGCATCTACCTCTTTGCCGTCGAGCCGTCGGAGGCGGATCTCGTCCGCGCCAAGAAAGAGCTCGAGGAGGTGCGCACGCGCCACGAGATTATGATGCACAACCTCTCCGACGCCGACAAGGTCAAGGAGCGGCTCGAAAAAATCAATGCCGGGCTGGACGAGTTCCGCGCAGCGATCCTCCAGCCCTCGCTCGAGTCCTACGCCATGGGCGCGAAGAAACTGCTCGACCCGCTCGCCGCCGGCGCCGGCCTTTCCGAGACCGTATACGAGGAACTGCCGCTCGTCGCGCTGCCGGTGCCGAAGCGCCTGCCAGTCCAGCTCTTCGCGCGGCGGCCAATCCGCCTCGTCTGCCGCGGCAGCTACCAGGCCGCCGTCTCGTTCCTGCTGCGAGTGGAAAAGGAGTTCCCGCTCGTCGCGCTTGAGGCGATGTCGGTGACCGCCCAGCAGGACCCGCTCGCACAACGCGTCGAATTCGTCTTCGAGTGGCCGGTCAAGGGAGGGAGGACGAAGAAATGACGACTCCCCTTCTGATTGCGGCCGCCCTGGCGGCGACCATTCCCCTGCGCAACCCCTTCTGGCCCGTCGGCTACAACGGCGAGCGCGAACCGATCTCCGCCGATCCGCGTTTCGAAGTGAGCGCGCCCACCGAGGAGGAGACGCGCAAGGACGCCGAAACCAGCGTCAACCCCGAGGCGATCGCCGCAGCCGAGGCCGCCGAGGCCGCGTCCAACGACAAGGGCGAAGGCCGCCTCTGGATCGCCGCGCGCAAGTCGCTGAAGATCGGCGGCACCCTCCGCGTCGGCTCCGGCGCCAACTCGCGGCAGGCCGTCACCATCAACGGCAACATCTACGCCGACGGCGACCTCGTCTCGGCCAACGTCGACGGACTGCGCTTCACCTGGCGCGTCAAGGGCCTCACCGAGACCGGCACGCTCAGGCTGCAGCGAATCAGAATGCGTGAACTTGAAGAACCCTCCGAGGACAAAGGAGAAACCAAATGACCAGACAACACCTCGCAATCACGGCGGCAACGATCGCCTCCGCGTCCGCAGCCATGATCGCGCTCGCCCAGATCGCCGGCGACACGGCCGACGAATCCACCAACGCCGTCATCGCGGCAGAGTCCGCCGCGGCGCCCACCAACGCCGTGCCGGCGGAGGAACCGTCCGCCGCGCTGCGCGAGGAAGACGTGGACGAAATCGACCTCGAGGAAATCGACGATACCGCGGAAGCCGCGAAGCGCCCGCAGATCCGCACCAACAACGAGGACGTCGAGTTCGTCGACATCTCCTGCGACGAAGCCACCCTCGCCGACGTCCTCAGGCAGTTCCGCAAGACCACGCGGGCCAACATCATCTCCGATGACTCCACCAACCTCCAGCGCCGCGTCAGCGCCGAGCTCAAGCACGTCAGGTGGCTCGACGCCCTCCAGTCGATCCTCAACGCACGCGGCTTCCGCCTCGAGCGCCGCGACAACATCTACTTCGTAAACGAGGACAAGATGGCGATCCCGATCGTCACCAAGAGCTTCCAGCTCAACCACGCCTCCGCCGAAGAACTCGCCGCGCTCTTCAACGAAAACTACGCCGTCAAGGGCAAGGACGGCAAGACCGTCCAGAAGATCGCCAACGCCTTCCCCGGCGCCAACGTGGTGGTAGTCACCGCCCCGGAGAAGGTCATCTCCGACTGCGAGTCGATCATCCGCTCGGTCGACAAGGCCGTCGACCAGATCTACATCGAGGCCAGGTTCATCGAGCTCTCCAGCGAGGCGATGCACAGCCTCGGCTTTGACTGGAGCCAGCTCAAGAGCTGGGGCGTCTCCACCAAGGACGTCGCCGCCAAGGTCGACTTCGGCGTCAACAAGTCCGTAACCATGTCCAAGGACGGCTCGCTCTCCGTGACCGACAGCGGCTCGTCCAGTTCCAGTTCCTCCCGCAACGGCTCGACCGACTCCGCGACTGGATCCAAGGCAAGCGAGTCCGGCTCCTCCTACAGCTCGAGCGCAGACAAGTCCGACGGCCTGTCGAGCTCCTCGTCGTCCGAGCGGACGCGCGGGCACAACG
Source organism: uncultured bacterium (assembly GCA_902800055.1). Lineage (GTDB taxonomy): Bacteria > Verrucomicrobiota > Kiritimatiellia > RFP12 > UBA1067 > UBA1067. The sequence continues at coordinate 45,921 of CADCCW010000003.1, read as the reverse complement.
GCTCCTCCGGCAACTCGCGCACGTCCACCCGCACCGCCAGCGCCGACCGCACCTTCTCGGGCACGCTTTCGGTGGACGACTTCCGGCTCGCGATCAGCGCGTTCGAGAGCCTCGAGGACGCAAAGATATTCTCCAACCCCAAGGTCATCGTCTCCAACGGCAAGGAAGCCAAGGTCGACATGACCACCAAATACCCCTACATCGAGCTCACCTCCCAGCGCAACACCAGCTCCGAGAACTCCTACCTCGACTACTCCGCCAAGCTCCAGCAGATCCCCGGCGACAAAGACCGCGGCCTCTTCGCCGGCTCCGCGTTCTTCTCCTACGGCATCGAGCTCACCGTCAAGCCGCGCATTTCGCCGGACGGGCTCATCTCCGTCGAAATCATCCCGTCGATCTCCTACGTTGACGAGTACTACAGCGTCGCCAACGGCAGCAACATGGGGGCCGACAGCTCCTACGGCAAGTTCCCCATCATCAAGATGAAGAGCATCTCCACCCAGTTCACGATGAAGGACGGCTCGACCGCAGTCATCGGCGGCCTCTCCAAGACCGAGGAGGAGGACGTCGACGACGGCATCCCCTATCTGCGCCGTCTGCCGTGGATTGGGCAAAAGCTCTTCGGCAGCAAGAGCCGCCAGAAAGTGCAGTACGAGATCATCATCTGCGTCACCGTCGGCATTGCCAGACCCGACGCCCTGCCGAAGGACATCGGGCTGCCCAAGAACGCCGTCATCGGCCGCGAATACGTCGAGGGCCGCCGCCTCGAGCCGGGCGACCGCCCCGACGGCGCCGCCGACCTGCTCTCGCTCGATCTGCGCTCATTCGACCGGCGCAACCACGACGCCAAGAAGGCCGCCGCCAAGAACGACACTAACTACGGCAGTGTCACAGTCACGCCCTCCGCCAACCAGTAAGCAGAAAGGAGTTAAGCAATGGAAAAATTCATCGCCTGCTTTCTCGCCGCAATCCTCGCTATCCCAGTCCTGGCCGAGGAAACTTCCAATGTGAACTATGGACAAGCCGACACCCCGGCACCAGGATTCAACCTCGTCTGGGAATTCGAACGGGAGACCAGCGACGGCATAACCTACGCCGTCATCACCGGCGTCACGATAAAAAACGACACAACGACAGATGGCAAGTACCTCATCGGGGACATTTCCGTCCCGCTGTCGCTCGTCTGTTCAGACGGAACTCCTCTCATCGTCAAGAAAATCGCCGATGGCACATTCGCAAACCAGATCGGCATCACATCCATCTCCATCCCCGAAACGGTCGAGACGCTCGGGACAGGACTGTTCACCGGTTGCACAATCCTTTCACAGATTTCTGTCGACGAAAACAACCCCTGGTTAGCATCATCCGCCGGCGCACTCTACGACAAGGACCACACGCGACTTCTCGCCTGCCCGCCGCGCATCGAAACCATCCAGTTTCCCGCAACGCTGAAAGAAATTGGCATCAAGGCATTCGCAAGCTGCCACCGTCTCGCCGCGCTGGCCGTCCCCGCCACCGTCGAGACCATTGGCGCACAGGCGTTTCTCGGCTGCACGCGCCTGACTTCCGTTTCGTTCGAAGGAAATGCCCCGGCCGCCGACGCCTCCATCATCGACGGCGCCAACGCCAACCTCTGCTTCTACAAGAAACCAGGCACGACTGGCTGGGACGCCGCTCCATGGGACGTCTTCAATGTAGTCGAATCCGCCGCGGAGCAGCCGTCCGGAATCGTCTCCGACAAGGCCGGAAACGTGACCTGGTTCTATCGCGTCATCAACGGCGAAGCAGAGATCTACAACGGCGGCATCGCCGCGATCCCGACTTCGACTTCGGAAACATACACCTACAACCCGGCAACCTTCGAATGGACTTCGGACGGCAAGCTCGTCGTCCCGTCCTCCCTTGGCGGCTACCCAGTCACACTCATCGGCGACTACGCCTTCAGCGGATGCTCGGGAATCTCGGAAGTCGAGATGCCCAAGACACTCCGCAGAATCGGCGACTACGCCTTCGCGAACTGCTCAAGCCTAAGCTCCGTTACGCTTCCGACAGGAACAAAGGAAATCGGCTATCGCCCCTTCGTCGGCTCTTCGATCACGGCGCTTGCCCTGCCGGATTCGCTCCGCTCTCTGGCCGGAAATCCGCTTGCAAGATGCGACACGCTCCTCACCGTCTCGATTTCGCTCGACAACTCCTACTATACCGTCGTCAACGGCATTCTCTACGACAAGGACGTCCGCACGCTCGTCGGCTGCCCTGCGAGGAAAGAGTCTGCCTCTATCGCCACGACTACGGAGCGAATCGGACCCGAGGCATTTGACGGCTGCTTCCGCCTGCGCGCGCTGCTGCTGCCCAGCAATATTGCCAGCGTCGGAGAATGCGCGTTCAGCGATATGCCGAGGCTCGCATCTCTCGTATTTCCGACGTCTGTCACCGCGCTTGAGGGAGCAGGGCTCTTCGAGGGCTGCGGGTCGCTGGAGTTCATCGGGTTCTCCGGCAATGCTCCAGGCAAGGACCCGCAGCTCTTCCGCGGCGCGCCGGTAGGGCTGCAGATCTACGTTGCCCAAGGAACAAAGGGCTGGAACGGCGACCCCAGTTCTACAGCCCTCCCCACATCAGGCAAATGGCCGTCCGACGACGAGTACGGGCGCAGCATCGCGAACCTCGACGTCTCGGCCGAGGCAGAACTTAAGGAAGGTGACATCTTCGTCTGCATAACGACCAATGGGACAACGCAGTACGCCCACACGCTAAAGGTTCTCGCCCAAAGAGGCGTCGAAATTCTCGAGATCTCGCCCAAGCCGATCGGCAACTACACCGTGCCGTCAGATTTCATCAGCTCTCTCGGCACGCTCACCGTAAAGTCACTTGGGGACCGCCTCTTCGCGAACTCAACCGGACTTCTCTCCGTTGAGATCCCCAACGCCATCACCAACCTCGGCAACGAGGCGTTCGCCGACTGCAACGTCCTCATGGACGTGAAGCTCAACCACGGCCTGCGCAGCATCGGGCGGCACCCCTTTGCCGGCACCGCAATCGAGACCATCGCCATTCCCGACACCGTCTCCTCGATCAACGGCAACATCCTCTACGGCTGCGACCCGTCGGTGTCGCTCTCCATCGGCGACGACAACCCGCGCTTCGCGGTGTCCGCCGATGGCGCGCTCTACGACAAGGACTTCACCACCCTCTTCGCCTACCCGATGACCGCTGAGGAGATCGAGCTCCCGGCGACCGTCGCCGAGCTCGCCGACGAGTGCTTCGCCGGGTGCATCAGGCTCAAGAAGGCGACCTTCCTCGGCAACGCGCCGACCGCGGCGGACGACGTCTTCGCCGACACGCCCGCCGCGATGACAAGTTACGCCAAGGAGAACGCGGGCTTCACAAGCGGCACCTGGAAGGGACGCCAAATAGTCATCATCCCCGCGGAGGTCGTCGTCGACACCAACACCGACGGCACCTGGAAGTGGATTCTCAACGGCGACGTCGCCATCCTCTACAACGGCGGCGACAGCGCCCTTCTCGACACGAACCACATCGGCGCAGTCGACGTCCCGGCCCAGGTCACCGACTCCGGCAGCGGCAAGCAATACACCGTCGTCGGACTCGGCGACCGAGCCCTATACGGCTGCAGGTATGTCACCGCCGTGACACTGCCGTCCACGATCGAAACCATCGGCGTGGAGCCTTTCGCGGGAACAAAGGTGCCGACGCTCGCGGTCCCGGCCTACGTCGAGGCGATCGACGGCAATCCCGCAGCCGGATGTTCGCGCTTCACCGGCTTCACAGTCGACGAAGGAAACATCAACTTCTCGGCCGACGAGGCCGGCTGCCTCTACGACCACTCGAAGACCACACTTCTCGCAGTTCCGCCGCGCTCGGCGGAAATCACTGTCCCGGCGACGGTAACCTCGATTGCCGGCGACGCGTTCGCCGGATGCGCGATCCTGAAGAAGACCACGTTCCTCGGCGACGCGCCGGCTGCGGCGGATACGATATTCGCCGACACGCCCGCGGCGATGACAAGTTACGCCAAGGAGAACGCGGGCTTCACAAGCGGCACCTGGAAGGGACGCCCGATAGTCATCGTCGGCGGCATTGACATCGCAAATATCATAATCTCCGAAACAAATACCGTCGGGGACATCGACTATGAAATGTTTTGGACTTATGAGCTGCACACAAACAGCACGCCTCTGACAGCCACACTCAAAAAGCTCGAAAACGCAGTCGGGGATGTCACCATCAAGAACATCGTATTCGTCGACGGCAATCTGTATACGGTCACGAACATTGCGGCGGGCGCCATTGCGGACAACCCGGCACTGCTTTCGGCTACTGTTCCCAACACCATACTTGAAATTGGCGACGAGGCGTTCAGAAACTGCACTTCACTTGAGAACGTGACCCTTACCTATGGCATCCGCTACATTGGCGCGCGGGTGTTTCTCAACACAATCGTTCGAGAGCTCGCCGTGCCCGACTCCCTCCTTGACATGCGCGGCAACATCTCCGCTGGTTCAATCTTCGCCATGTCGCTCAACATCGGCGACAGCTCGCACTTCGTCTACTTCGATGACGGCGTCCTCTACAACCGCGACATGACCAAGCTCTACGCCTGCCCAACACGCGCAGAAGGGACGATTGTTCTCCCGGAAACGCTTACCAACATCTGCACAGACGCATTCTTCGGCTGCCATCGCCTGACCTACCTCAATATCCCCGCCTCCGTCACAACGATCGGCGAGGGCGCATTCAATGTCGCCGGCATCTGGCCAGGGCTCTCCGCGCCAGAATCCACGCCAAAACTTCTGTCCGTGTTCTATAACGGGTCAGTTCCTGACGCAGCCGACGACATCTACGACGGAGCCCCAACTGGCCTAGTCAGCTATGTGTTTTCCGAAGACTGGATCGATCCATGGAAAGGTCGCAAGGTCACAAAAATCACCGCCACAAATCCGCCGGTGCTGAAATTCAAAGACAGCTATGGTCTCACCTGGTATTACAGAATCGTCAATGGCGAAGCCGAGCTTTACAATGATGGAGAGGCTGTAATTGACCCGACATACACCGACAGCAATCGCAGTTCGGTAACTCGTGGGGATAACCTATTATTGCCCTCATCAATTAACGGCTATGTCGTGACCAAAATCGGCGACTACGCGTTTTTAAACTGCAAGAACCTCTCTCGAATCGACATTCCGCCATCGATTACTACAATCGGAGATTATGCCTTCAAAGGCTGCGCGGCCATTAGCAGAATTCGCGGAACTGATTCTTTTGGCGAGGATGCTACAATTGAAATCCCCGACAACATAACTACGCTTGGATACCATCCATTTGAAGATCTAAAGTCAGTCGCGGTGATTATTCCTCGCACAACAATCGAAATCGAAGGCAATCCATTAGCCGGGATGCCATTCATCGCCGCTGTTGAAGTCGACGAAAACAACCCTAAGTTTGTTTCATCCGACAACGTTATCTACAACAAGCAGTCAACTGAAGTCGTCGCAGTCCCGGCAAACTACAGCAGCTCTTCAATCCACTTCCTGAACTCAGCGCGAAAAATCAATTCCGAGGCGCTGTATGGTTGCGAAAACCTTAGGTCGATCCTCCTGCCCGACTCTCTTGAATACATTGGAACAAACGCATTCACCAAGTGCACCGGCATATCGGCGCTAACCATCCCCGCCTCCGTGATAGAAATTGGGCATTCCCCATTCACAAACTGCACGGCTCTTCTTAAGATTACGTATGACGGCGATGCACCGGCAACGGACAACACACTCTATGCCGGCACACAAACCAACCTCACAAGCTTTGTGTTGGACACTGCAACAGGCTTCTCACCTGTCCTCTGGGAGGATCGGCCAATTGTTGTGATATCCACCTCGCCCGACAGCACTATCCTCCATTACGACGACGGAGCCATTACATGGTACTTCCGCGTAAACGACGATGTTGCCGAGATCTACCGTGATGACGGAAATCCTGCGGTGGTTAGCGACGATCCTAATTCGCCAATCCTATCCATCTCACTTCCACAAACTCTTGGGGGCTATATCGTCAAGGGGGTCGGCGACGGGGCACTCGCCAACCTGCGCGGCATCACATCAATCTCAATTCCCGACACTTACGAGTGGATCGGCGACAATGCGTTCTCCAACTGCACCTCGCTTGCCAGCATTGATATCCCATACGGCGTTCGCTACATTGGAGCCCGCGCCTTTGTCAACACAATTATCCGCGAAATCAAAGTTCCCGACTCACTCCTCGACATGGGAGGCAACATTTCGGCAGGAACGCTTTTCACTTCGACAATCTCCATCGACGACAGCTCACATTTCAAGTATTCCGACGACGGTGTCCTCTACAACCGCGACATGACGAAGCTTTACGTCTGTCCGACGCGCGCAGAGGGAACGGTCACGATTCCAAACACCGTGACGAACATCGCCGCGGATGCGTTCTTCGGCTGCCACCGTCTGACTTATCTCAACATCCCAGCCTCCGTAACAACAATCGGCGATGGCGCGTTCAATGTCGCCGGCATCTGGCCCGGGCTCTCCGCGCCGGAATCCACGCCCCATCTCGAATCAATCTTCTACAACAGCACCAAGCCCAACGCAGCAGACAACATCTACGCCGGTACTCCAGACCCACTCGTCAGCTATGCGCTCACAACAAACGGATGGACAGACGGAGAGATCTGGAAAGACCGTAAAGTCATGGTGATCTCCGGAGAAGATCCGCCTGTTCTGGACTACACCGACGCGAACGGCATTACATGGAAATTCAAAATCATCAACAACAATGTCACCATTACTGGCATTGAACCGAAATCAACCAGAGGAGTACCAAATGTTGATGTAGACGCCAACGACGTTCGGTATACTCTGGAGATTCCCACGATTATCAGAGGGTTCACGGTCACTTCAATCGGTTCCTCTGCATTTTCTGGCTGCACTTCCCTCACCTATGTTGGCATTCCGTCGTCTATTCAGGAAATCGGCGATTTTGCATTCTCGAACTGCACAGCCATCATTGACATCTGCGGGCTGGGATTCTTGACAACTACTCAAGACAAAGGGGTTATCGAATTGCCCAGTGGAATAACGAGACTCGGCAAACACCCATTTGAGGGAGTGCCAGCATCGACAATAACCCTGCCTTATACTCTTCTGGAGACAGACGGCAACCCACTTGCCGGATGCGATTTCCTAACAACAGTCTCAATCGACGGATCATGTCCCAATTTCTCTGTGGCTGGAAACATTCTCTATGACAAACAAGGTAAAATTCTTGTCGGTGCGCCGGCCAATCTCGAGGAATCAAGCATTGCCGTTCCCTCAACTGTTACCGCAATAAGAAACGAGGCGTTTGCCGGCTGCAAAAACCTTGAGTCTGTCCTCTTGCCCGAATCACTTGAATACATAGGGACAAACGCATTCGCCAAATGCGCCAGCATCTCGGCGCTAACCATCCCCGCCACCGTGACCGAAATTGGCTCCGACGCGTTTACAGGTTGCAACTCTCTGCTCTCGGTGACTTACGCCGGCAACGCACCAACGGCGCCGGACGACCTATACATCGGCACGCCTGAAGCACTTACCAGCTATGCGTCAAGCGAAGCCGAGGGCTTCACCGAACCAACCTGGAAGAACAGAACCATAAACTTCGACGTCGATCCTGGCGACAAACCCCTTACCTACACCGATGCCGCTGGCGTGGTCTGGAAATATCGCGTCGTCGAGGATGGCGTTGCCGAGATTTTATCCGTGTCTTCGGAAAACGCCATCACCGCCCTCTCCTTCCCGGCAACCATCGGCGCACTGACCGTCAAGGGCGTCGGCAACGGCGCGATCGCCAACCAACGTGGCATAACTGGAGTGTCAATACCCGCCACCTACGAGTGGATCGGAGACGGCGCTTTCTCCAACTGCACCTCGCTCGCGTCCGTCACGCTCGGGAACAGCCTCAGGACTATCGGCCGCCATCCATTCAATGGGACCAACGTCGGTGCAGTCTCCATTCCCGCCTCGGTCTCGTCCATCGACGGCAATGTCCTCTACGGCTGCGGCCCGGCGGCGACGGTTTCCGTATCCAGCGACAGCCAGCACTTCTCGCTCTCCGACGACGGCGCACTCTACGACAAAGGCTTCAAGACTCTCTACGCAGTGCCGATGTCATCGGAGACGCTCACAGTCCCAGAGACGACGACAACAATCAATGACGATGCATTCGCGGACTGCATGGCGCTCGCAAACGTCAAGTTCCTCGGCAACGCGCCCGCCGCAGCGGACGGCATCCTCGCCGACACGCCGGCAACGCTTGTGATCACCGTCCTGGACGGCTCGCTCGGCTGGGACGGCGACCCCACGTCCAGCGCCCTTCCAGCCTCAGGCCTCTGGCGCAACCGAAAAATTGAACTTGCGCCTGGTGAGGCTGACAAATATACCGACAGCGACGGAACTGTCTGGGACGTTACCGTCTACGACAACAAGGCCGAACTGGGAGCCAACGGCGCAACGCCGATCATTCCCGCCTCGACTAGCGGCGAGGTGACGGTGCCAGGCGAAATCACGATTGACGGAAATACCTATACCATAACCTCAATCCCCGACGGCGCGTTCGAGGGCTGCAGCGAGATTACGGCCATCAACATTCCCGCGTCGATCACCACCATCGCCGCAGACGCATTCAACGGGTGCACTTCGCTCGAATCCTTCAGCGTGGACGCCAAAAACCCGGCCTACTCCTCACGCAACGGCATTCTGTACTCAAAGGACGGCAGGACGCTCGTCAAGGTGCCGGCGAAAACCAGCTTTGCCGCGACCTTCACCGAAAAGGAAACCGCCGCAAAAAAGGAAATCGTGGAGGTTATCGGCAGCACCGACCCCGACACCATGACCACAGAGCCGAACCAGATCATCGAGCTAAAATCCTACGGCACCAGCACTTCCACCACAGCGACTGAATTCTCCCCGTCGCTTTCCATTGACATGATTCTCAGCGGCGTAACCGCCATCTCCGACTACGCTTTCACCGACTGCGGACTGATGCCGGAGGGATCAACCGTCACGGGAACGCTGGTCGTAAAAGTTGACGGCAAGGAGACAGAGCGCAAGACGGGTACGTTCACACTTCCGGTTGGCACCGACTCGACCGGCGGCCACTCCTATTCGTACATCTACTCCCAGGCTGGATTCTACAAAGGCTCCGTCTGCCTCTACCACACCGCCAGCGACAGCGACAAAACCATCTCGTACGCAATACCCATTAGCATTCCCACTGGCATCTCCTACAGCAATCTCGCCTTCTACAACAGCCACTTCACCTCAAAGAACACGACCGTGCAGGCTCCACCAGTGGTCGTGGTCAATCCACCGGTCGACGAGCCTGACGACGCCTTGGATGACACCGACGACGGATTTGGCGTCAGGCCATATCTAGTGGACGCCAATGGCAACCTATCCGCTATTGAGGAAGGCGACGTGGTCGAAGCCCATGTCGGAATCAAGCTGTCAATTCCGCTAAGCGTCGGAAATGCTCCTGACGGCTCGCTCAGCACCGTGACCGCCAAGGGACTTCCCGCCGGCGTAAAACTGGTGAAGACGGCAGTAAAGGAAGGCAGGAAGGTCGTCAAGTACATCTACGCAATCGAGGGCACCCCTTCTCGCGCCCAAAGCGCAAAGACCGTCGTCCTCAAGGTCACCAACAAGAAGAACAAGCTGAACGAATCCGTCTCGTTCGCCATCAAGGTGCTTGCCATGCCCAGCTGGGTCGGCGGAAAGTACAATGGCGTCTGCTTCGACGGCACCACGGAAATCGGCTCCGCCACTGCGACCATCTCCGCCGCCGGCAAGCTCTCGGGCAAGATCATGGTTCCGTCCGACGACGGCAAGAAGTCGCTGAAGCTGAGCTACACCGCCAAGGGATTCTCCGACTTCGACGAGGAATCGAACACCTTCTACGGCACCGCGACCATGCGCGTCAACAGGCAGACGGTCGATGTCCCCTTCGCGCTCTCCGCGTACGACGGCGCCGGGCAGCTGAGCCTCGAGCTGCCGGGGATGACCGCCATGCTGGAACAAAACACCTGGAAACGCGGCGACATCGCGGCCAACTCCACAATCAAAGTCGACGGATTCACGTTCAAGCTTGCGGCGAACGGCAAGGTGAAATGGTCTGGCAGCGTCGAAGGCGACAACGGCCGCACAATTTCCGTCTCCGGCTCCACGCAATTGCTCAGCGGCCCTTCCGCGCTTGTGTACATTCCGCCCAAAGCCAACCTTGTCGGCGGCTGGTGCCAGCTCTTCCAACTCTGGTAGCCTAAGACGATGGCAGCTCCGGTCCACATCCCCGTCTCAGTGTTCACCGCCGGCCGCGGCTACGACTGGTCGACGGAGCCTGCGGGGATCGGACGGGAGACTCTGGACGGGCTATATCGCATCGCCACCGCCGGACGCGACGCGTTCGCGGATGACGGCGCGCCGGCGATTGGCATCGCCTCGGACGGCAAGACCGCCGCCGCGTTCTCGCTCATGCGCGCCCGCGCCTGGGACTCCGAAGGACGCGACGCCGACTACGCCGCCTTCGCCTTCGTCCCCTGCACCGACGCCTCCCACATCGACTTCGCCGCGCTGCTCGCGGACGATTTCTTCCGCGTCCCAAACCACGAGCCGCCGACGAGCATCGCCTACGCCGGACCTGAGTCCGCCGCGGTCGCCATCGACGCCCCGGGACGCCTCCTCTGCCGCAACGAGCTCGACGACTTCGACCTCCACTCCGCCGGCGACCTCCTCGCCCGCCACGCGCACCTCGCCGACCGCTGGCTCTTCCTCGTGAAGGACAATGGCGCGGCCAAAGTAACCACCTCCCCCTGGCACAAGCCCGGCGGCAACTCCTGAAAACCACCATGGCGCGAATCGCGATAGTCGGCTGCGAAGCCAGCGGCAAGACGGTCTTCATGTCCGCCCTGACCGACTTCTACCCCAATCTCGTCCCCGAAAACTCCGCTTCCAACCGCTTTGCGGCCTTCGCGCACCGCCAGCTGCGCACGCTCCGCCAATGGCCTCCCGCCACCAACCCAGGGCGCACCATCGCGCTGGAATGGTCGCTGCGCGATTCCAAAGGCGAGACCCTAGCCGACATCTCCATGCTCGAGTTCGGCGGCGAAACCTTCCGCGCCGCCTTCCGCGAGGAAGAGGGCTCGTCCCGACGCCAGGCCGCGGTAAAGGAGCTGATGGACTACCTCGCCGCCGCGGACTTCGTCATCCTCCTCGTCAGCCTCAAGGAACTGCTGCGCGACGACGTGGCCGTGGCCGACGCCGAGTTCGAGCGCAGCACCGAGGCGCTCTGGGTCACGCGCGGACTCATCGAGTTCATCCGCGAGCGCCTGCCCGGCGCCGGCGTCGTCATCGGACTCACCCAGGCCGACCGCTACCGCGACGCGCTCGCCGCCGGAGGCGGACCAGCAGCAGTCTTCGCCGCGCACTGGCCGCGCATCCGCGCCGTCGCCCCTGGTATTCCCGTGGTGGAGATTGCGTCCGTGAGCGCCACCGATGCGGACGGACGCCCCGCCGAAGGCTTCAAGACCGACGGCATCTTGCCGGCCATGCGCGAGTTCGCGCGCCAGACCTACGGCGACGCGGACGAGCTCGTCAAGGAGCTCTCCGCGCTCCGCGAGGACCTCGACGCCTACGCCGACGGACGCGAAGCCGTCCACGCCCCCATCTCCGGCGACAGCGCCTACTCGTCGCGTGTGCGCAGGTTCTCCCGCCTGCTCGCCGACGTCGTCCGCGCCACTGCCATCACCGGCGAGGACCGCTCGCGCGACATCGGCGTGCTGGAGGCCGCCCTCGACCGCCACGAAGCAGAGTCAAAGCAGCGCCGCGGCAAAAAGTACGCCGGCGCCAAGCGCCGCAAATCGGCGAAGCGCAGAGGCACGCCAGTTGTCCGCCGCGTTTTCCTGCTCGCGCTGCTGCTCGCGCTCACCATCGCCTTCGCCAACGAATATCTACCTCAAGGATGCATCAGCGCATCCTGCATGCGCATGATCTCAAAACTGGCAACCTTCAGCAAGAATGACTTGCCAATTCCGCTGCCAACGCCCGCCACCAACGCAGCACCAGTTGCCGTGACGACCAATGCCACCCCTGCAAAGGCAGCTGAAACCGTCGTGCCAGCCACCAATACAACGCTAACGACAGTGGCAGTGCCAGCGCCAGCGACGACAAAACCTGAGCCGCAGTTCCGCCTCTGGCACGACCACAAAGGCGGTGTCATCAAGGCGAAATGGATAGACACCGCGAAAGACGGCAAGTCGATCACTCTTGAGACGGAGAAAGGCCGCCGCATCCGGGCGGTCCTGCACAAGTTCTCCGAAGCCGACCGCCGCTACATCAAGGACAACTTGAAGTAAGCGCTGCGCGTCAACATCTACCGCGAAGTTTCGGCGAGAAGCGCGTCGACCGCGGCGATGTAGTGTTCTCTGCCTTCCATCTTCGCGTCGAAAAGCGCCTCGCGGCGCAGCAGCAGGTGGTGCGAGTGGTACAGTCCTTCCAGCGAACCGCAGGTCTCGAGCGCGGCGCGGATTTCCTTCGCCGCCTCGGCGGACATCTCGCCCTTGGCGGTTCTCGCGCCCATCTCGATCAGCAACGCAAGCGGAATCGCGTAGCCGTGCGGCAGCCGGAACGAGCTCATCTCCTCCAGCCGGGCTGCGATCGGCTCGGCAATGCGCTCGTCGCGACGGCTCTGACGCAGCTCAATCACGCGCGCGACCATCTTGGCGAACGCATCGTAGTCCCTCCGCGCGTAACGCGGGGCAAAATCGACGAACTCGGCACGGAACTTGTCGTCCTGCGCGGCCAGACAGGCGATCTCGCCCACACCGGCGCGCCATACCCCTTCCAACACCGTGCCGAGGAAATCGACGTCAACCAACACCGCCGCAGGCAAGGACTCGACCTTCACCGCGTCCTTGTGGCCACACCGGTCGATCGCGGCATTGTCGGAAAACGCGGCGCCGGTCATCGCGGCCGGAGTGGTCGGCATCCTCACCACCTTGACGCCGCCCAGCTGCGCCGCCGCCCAGCCGGCGAGGTCAAACATCGTTCCGCCGCCGAGCGCGAGAATGCAGTCACCGGCGCCAAGATGCGCCTTCACCCCAGCGTCCACGATGGCAAACACGTTCGCAAGGTCTTCGTGCTTGGCCTTCTCGCCGCCCTGAACCACCACCGGACGCCCCGTGAGCTTGATGTCGTGCGCGGTCACGTAGCGGCCGATCATCGCCCCCAGTCCATTGGTGTGCGAAACCACATTCGTGTCCGCGGCGAGCAGCACCCTGCCGCCCTCCCCCAGCGTCTCGGCCAGCGTCTCGGCCAGCGCGTCCGACTCGCCGAAGACTCCCTTTACCACTTCAGCGCGATATTTGAGCAAGTTCCTGCGCATGCCTTCTCACGGCGTCGGTCGGCCCCTCCCCGCCCATCATCCGGGCGAGTTCGTCGACGCGCGCCTCTCCTTTGACTTCGTTTATCTCGGTGCGGGTTCGTCCCGCGGAAACTTTCTTCGACACCGCGAAGTGGCGGTCGCCCCAGGCCGCGCTCTGCGGCAGGTGGGTGATGGCGATCACCTGCCCGTGCGCGGCGACGCGGCGGAGCTTCTCGCCCACCGCGCTCCCCGTCTCGCCGCCGATGTTGGCGTCGATCTCGTCGAAGACAAGCACCGGGCGGGCGTCGCCGGCGGCGCGGGACGACTGCACGGTCTTGATCGCCAGCATCACGCGCGCGATTTCGCCGGAACTGGCGATGTCAGCAAGCGGACGCGCCGGCTCGCCGGGGTTGGGGCCGAACATGTAGACCACGCGGTCAAGCCCGCTCTCGCCCATCTCCCCAGGCTCGACGGCAACTGAGAAATCGGCCTTCAGAAAACCCAGGTCCTTCAGCTCCGCCACCACCGCCTTCGCAAAGCGGCGTCCTGCCGCGGCTCTCGCGGCGGAGACCTTCTCGCCCTCCTTGCGGGCATCGGCCTCCGCGGCGGCAATGTCGCGCTCGAGCGCAGCAAGCGTGGCGTCGCGGTTCTCAAGCTCCTCCAGGCGCGTGCGCTTCTGCTCCAGCGCCGCGAGCAGCCGCTCCGAGCGCGTCGCCACGCCGTTGTTCGCGCCGCGCAGATACTTGCGCTCAAGGCGGTTCAAAAGCGTCAGCCGGCTGTCTAGCGCCTCCAGCCCCTCTTCCGGGAGGTCAAGATCTGAAACCGCGTCGGCGATTGTGCGCGAAAGGTCCTCCACCCTCGCAGCGATGTCGTCCATCGCAGCCGACCATTCCGCCGCGGCAGGCAGGTGGCGGGCTATCGCCGCAAGCGATGGACGGGTCGACGCCAGCAACTGGGCCACCGAGTTCTCGCCGCCCAGCGTCTCCATGACGGCATTGGCGTTCTCGACGATTTCGCCGGCGTGCGCGGCGGCGGCATGGCGCTCGGCGATGTCGTCGTCCTCGGCAGTGATGTCGGCGGCGGAAAGCTCGTCGACCTGGAAGCGCAGCATGTCAAGCTCGTCCTCGCCGCCGTCGGCAAGCAGACGTTCGCGGCGCTCTCGCAGCGAGACGAGGCGGCCGTAGGCGCCGCGGTAGGCGGCGAGATTGATGCCGCCCCAGCTGTCGATCGCCTCGCGCTGGAAGCTTTCGCCCAGCAGCTCCTGGCTGGCGCGCGGGCCATTGACGTCGACAAGCCCGGCGCCGAACGCCTTCAGCTCGGCGACCGAGACCGACTCGTCGTCGATCCACGCGCGGGAGCGCCCCTCGCGCGTCACCGTGCGCCGCACCGTGTGGCCGTCGAGCACGGCCTCTACCTCCGCCTCCTTCGCGCCCTCGCGCACGATCTCGGCGTCGGCGCGGGCTCCGAGTGCAAGGTCGAGCGCACCCATAAGCACGCTCTTGCCAGCGCCAGTCTCGCCGGTGATAACGTTGAGGCCGGGGCCAAAAACGATGTGGGCCGCTTCGACGACAGCGAGGTTCTTGACTGTAAGTGTCTCCAGCATTCGAAAAGTTGGAGCGGGCGATGGGAATCGAACCCACGTAAGAAGCTTGGGAAGCTCCTATTCTGCCATTGAATTACGCCCGCGTGTGCAAAGTCTTTGGCGGAGAGAGAGGGATTCGAACCCCCGATACCCTTGCGGGTATGCATGATTTCGAGTCATGTGCATTCAACCAGGCTCTGCCATCTCTCCAAACCAGTGCGTATATTACCAAATTCTGACCTCGCAAGTCAACCCCACCGCCAAGGCTACTTACAGCCGACGCGTCGCGTCGGAAGTGTTTCAGCAGACAGCAACCAACTGTCAGCGGACAGTGTGAAGCGGACAGGAAGACCTCCTTACTGGTTGCTGCGCTGCTGGCTGCTGCGCTGCTGAGACACTTCCAACGCATATGCGTTGGCCGTACAAAGCTACTTCGACGAAGGCGCGAGTTCGGCAAGGGCGACGGCGGCGGCGAACTGGGAGAGGTCGGTCACCACTATTCCCACCTCTTCGCGCTCCGCGGCGGCCTTCATGTCGTCCGGCACCGGGCGGCCGTGGCAGATCAGCACCACTTCGATGCCCGCGAGCGAGCAGACGGCAATGGCGTTGAGGTGGTTCTGGACGGTGATCAGCACCGACGAGTCGCCGCAGTGCCCCATCACGTCCGAGAGCAAGTCGCCGCAGTAGGCCGAGTCGACCTCCGCCTCCGGGTTGTCCACCACCACGGTCCCATGTACCTTGTCCACGACTTCGCTGAATTTCATCCTGTTGTCCTTTCTCAGAAACTGGTAAGCGGCGGCGAGAGCCTGGTCGCCCGGGCCGCGAACGCCGCGCGCAGGCCGGCGACGGAGAACTCGCACTCCGCCTCGGTCCAGACCCGCGCGACGTCGTCCAGGTTGTGCGCGTCAGACGAGCGCACCGCCGCGAGCCCTTCCGCGCGCGGCAGCCATTGCGCGGCGTCGGCAGTGCGGGAGAGCTCCACCGCGTCGAAGCATCCCTCGGGCACGGCGCCGAGGCCGCTCAGCACCGAGAAGTTCGGCCGATCAATGTGCGCGGCAATGTAGAGGCCGCCGAGCTCGTGCACCTTCGCGGCGGCCTCGGGGATGGTGCGGCGGCAGCCCATGGCGAGGATGCGCCACTCGAGCTCGACAATATCGTCGTCCCAGGTGACGACCGGCTGGTCGCCGAAGGTGTCGGGGTCGTTGACGCGCTTGGGCAGGGCGGCGTAGACCCAGTCAGTCATCGCCAGTGCCGCGTCGACCGTGTCGAAGAGGCATACGGTGTGGACCTCCTCGGCCGTCTGCACCTCGAGCCCGGGCAGGAAAGCGAGGCCTGCGCGGCGCGCACACTCCGCCAACGCAGGCGTGTTGCGGGCTGACTGGTGGTCGGTCAGGGCAATGCCGTCCATGCCCGCGGCGACGGCTCGCTCGACGATGGCGGATGGCGACATCTCGAGGTTCGCACACGGCGAAAGACAGGAATGTATGTGCAGGTCGAACTTCACGGTGCTAATTATACCAAATTTATGCTATAATATCCGCCATGAACATCGAAGATATTGTAAAGACGCTGGACGGCAAGCTCGTCGCCGGCGGTGACAACGGGCGGACAGTCGGGGCGGTAGTGGCCAACGACCTCATGAGCGACGTGCTGCTCAACGACGCCGACGACATCCTTCTGCTGACCTCGCTCGCCTCCGACCAGGCGATCAGGACGGCGAACATCGTCGGCGCGATGTGCGTGGTGGTGCACAACGCCAAGCCCCTGCCGCAGACGATGTGCCAGACCGCCGACACGCTCGGCATCCCGCTCGTCTCCTCGCCGCTCTCCAAGTACGAAAGCTGCGTGCGCGTCCACGACTTCCTCGCGAAGGAATGATGGACTACAGCCCGACGATCCTCACCGGCGGCGACACCCGCAGCGACGACCAGATCATGGAGGCCCACGGACGCGCCGCGCGGCGCGTCTCCGGCTCGGGGCTGCCGGGGGCCGAGGACTCCCCGCTCGTCATCATGGAGCTCCTGCAGCGGCTGCGGGTGCGTGACGTCATGCGCGCGCGCGACATCATCTCGGTCATCCGCTCCGACTCGCTGCGCTTCGCCCAGAACCTGATGAAGCGCAACAACATCTCGGGCGTCCCCGTGGTCGAAAACCGGCGGCTCTTCGGCATCGTCTCGGTGAACGACATCATCCGCGCGCTCGAAGGCGGCTGGATCCACGACACCTGCCAGCAGCACATGGCGACGAATCTGGTGGTGCTCGAGGAGGACATGCCGCTCGCGTTCGCGATCAAGTACTTCGAGAACTACACCTTTGGGCGGTTCCCGGTGCTGAACAAGGAGCGCGATCTCGTCGGGATCGTCTCCCAGCGCGACGTGATGCGCGCCATCATGAAAGAGCTCACCGACGAGCTCGCCCGCCTCGAGGGGCGCACGCCGCCGCCGGGCGCGGCGGCCGCTGCGAAAGGCGAAGGCGCGCTCCCCTACTACTCCATGCGCCAGTTCGCAGTCGTGCACAACGACCTCACCAACGCCGGCAAGGCCGCCAACGAGATCAAGCGGATGCTCAAGGAAGCCGGCGTCGACAAGAAGATCATCCGGCGCGTGGCGGTGGCCGCATACGAGCTCGAGATCAACATCTGCATCCACTCCGTCGGCGGCACGATCACCTTCATCCTTGACACCGAAAAGGCGACGATCGTCGCCAAGGACTCCGGCCCCGGCATCAAGGACGTCGAGTGGGCCTGCCGCGACGGCACCTCGACCGCCAACGACTGGATCCGCTCGATGGGCTTCGGCGCGGGCATGGGACTCGCCAACTCGAAGCGCGTCGCCGACACCTTCGAGATCACCTCGAAGATCCCCACCGGCACCACGGTGATGTGCACCTTCAACTGCCGTCCGCCCAAGGACGGCGAGGCGAAGACGCAAGGATAGCGGAGTCTACTCCGCGGCGCCTGCGCCCAGCGTGCGCAACAGCCGCGCAAGACGCGTGTCGGTGGCGATGAATTCCTTTGCCGACATCGCGCGGAAGCGCTCGGGGGTGAAGGAGTTGTGGAGCATTATGAGCCCCGCGCAGCGCACGAGCACGTCGTCGATTTCGCCCGGCTCGAACCAGTACTTCTGGTAGGCGGCCACTGCGTCGAGCCCCGTCGCCATCAGTTCCTCCTCCGGCACCGCGAAGATCGCGTCCTTGTCGATCCAGGCGTAGTCCTTCGGGTCGGCCGTCGCCGCGAGCGGGTCGATGATCGCGTTGACGCAGTAGTTCCAGCGCCGGATGAGCTTCCATTCGCCGCGGTGGAGGAGCCGCGTGAGCCGGCTCGAGCGGAAGCGCTCCGCCTTCGCGACGCGCGGCCCGAGCTCGCGGTGCCAGTCGCAGAGGAACTTCGCCTCCGGCTTCGTCGCGTTGATGTAGGCGGCGTAGTGGACGAGCCCGCCGTCCTGCCGGCGCGCTACGATGGTGCAGTCCGCCGCCGAGAACCTTTCGTCCAGCGGCTTCGTGAGCACCGAGTCGGCGTCCAGCCATACGCCGCCGTGCTTCTTGAGGACGGCGCAGCGGATGCAGTCGGACTGCATCGCAAGCGTCATCCTGCGGCTGAGCACCTCGCGCTGCTCCGCCTCGGTGAGCCAGTCGCCGAGCGTCCCGTAGTCGAGCACCGTCGTCTCGTACCCGGGCAGGCGGTCCTTCCACGTCTCCATGCAGAGGCGCACGTACCCCGGCACGCGCTCCTTCGGCTCCCAGAATGTAAACACCCTTTTCATTGCGTCACCTCGGCTCGTTCTCCAGCCCAAACCACATCGCGTGCTCCTGCGGCGCCAGCCCCTTGCGCGCGAGGAACCGCTCGAGCTTCCGGTAGAGCCGGAAGGCGGAGCGGTTGACCATGGTATCGAAGGCGCCCTTCCCGTGCCAGCGCTCGCGGTCCTGCCGCCGCCACTCGGCGGCGTACCTGCTTTTCTCCTCTTCGCTGCGCGGATCTGGCGCGGAATAGTTGTCCTTGAGGAAGTCGAGTATCTGCGAGTTGTCGATCTCGTGATGCAGCTCGCCGTTCTCGAAGTACTTGCGGTATTCGCAGCCGACCACGGTGACGCCGGGACGTTCCGACTCCACCTTCGCCGCCTTCGCGCCCTCCGCGACGTGGAAGTAGAGGAGGTCGAACGCGACCCCGGGGAAGCGTGTCTCGAATACGCGCCTGGTCTCGTCCAGTGTCTCGTCCCGGAGCCGACCGAGGATGGGCCACTCCACGCAGACTGCCAGCACCTTGCGCGACGCCTCCACGCACTTGCGGAAGCGCTCGGCGCGACGCTCGTATTTCGCGGCGACTTCGGCGTAGGCGTCGTCTGGCGACTTGAAAAGCGAAAAGTCGTGGACGAACCCGAAGCCGGTCCTGCGGTTGAAGTAGATGCGGCGGTTGATGCCGCTGTGCCTCACGTCGATGAGCTCGAGGTCCTCGCGGTCGAGCCAGTGCGCGAAGTCGGCGGCGGCGATCCGCGCCGCCCGCGGGAAGCTCGGCGTCGCGGTCCAGTCGAACGGCAGCGAGGCGAATTGGAGATTCGCCGAGCGCAGCGCCTGGGTCACTCCGCAGGAAAAGCCGCAGCCGAAGCAGAAGTCGTAGTTCTTCATTTCTCCCAGAGCTCCTTGACCCACGGGCACGGCAGCGTCCAGCCGTCGATGTGCTTCGAGCCGCGGAAGCCCTCGATCGCCTGCTGCGGCGTGGGCGTGCCGTGGAAGCAGAGGATGCGGGTGTCCTTCTTCATCCGCGGCATCAGGAAGTGGTTGAGCGGCCAGGGCCAGGTGCAGCTGCGCTTGAAGGAACGGACGAAATTGTCCGGCCAGAAGTTCACCTTGTCGAAGCCGACGGCGTGGGTCATGTACTCCTGCTCGGTGCCGTAGACCTCTGGGTCCATCGCCACGTCGGCCTCGGAACGGAAGGTGTCGTAGATGTAGCGGCAGCCCTCGCCGGCGTCGAAGCGGAAGCAGCTCGAGTTGCCGCAGAACGGCACCTTGCGGAAGAGCCGCTTCCTGAGCGCCACCCAGTTGTGGATGATGCAGAACTTCCCTGGCAGGTAGTTGAAGAAGCAGTCGAGCGGGCCGGTGACGATCTGGTCGATGTCGAGGAAGAGCGTTGGCCCCTCGAGTCCGGCGAACCCGGGCTCGAAAACAAGCAGCTTCACGTAGATGCCCGGCCACTCGGGGTAGCGGGCGTTGGGGTGGAACCACTCCGGCTTCTCTGGGAACGCCACCGCGTCCACGCCCTCGGCGAGACCCGCGGGGTCGTCGGTCACGCAGACGAATCGGAACGGGCGCGCCAGGTGCGCCTTCACCCCGCGGTAGAGGCGGTTGACGTACTCGGAGGAGTACAGCGTGCCCCACTTCAGCGTGAGGATGTTGACCCTTTTGTCTAAAGCCCCGTTCATTGGTGATATATTATACCATTTTATCGCGCTTGCCGCCACGCATCACCAGCTTCGATACAAGAATGTACCCAGCCGCAAGCACAACCGCCGCGGCGACGACGAGCGGCAGGTGGGCGGTCGCCATCTCCTTGCCGCGGGTGCAGAGCTCAAGGTAGCCGATGTCGGCGGTGGAGCGTCCGATCGCGTAGCCGACCGCAGCGAGGATGGCGGTCCAGACCCCCGCGCCAAGCGCGGTGAAGAGCGTAAACTCGCCAAGCGGCATCCGGGCGATGCCGGCTGGGATGGAGATGAGCTGGCGGATCGCCGGCAGCATGCGGCAGACGAAGGTCGTCGCCGCGCCGTAGCGGTTGAAGACCTCGCAGGCGCGCTCCAGCGCGGCCGGCTTGAGGAAGAACCAGCGCCCGTAGCGCTCGAGGAACGGCTTGCCGACCTTGAGCGCCAGGAAGTAGTTGACGTACGCGCCTGCGAGCGAACCGGCCACGCCGATCACCACGGCAACGGACGCCGCCGCCAGCGGCGAACCAAGCCCCAGCTCGCCGCGCGCGGCGAGGAACCCTGCCGGAATCATCACCACCTCGCTCGGGAACGGCACGAAACTCGACTCGATCGCCATGAATACGAACACGAACACGAGTCCCCACGTCGGCGCCAGCGCGGCGATGGAGTCCAGATGCGAGGCGATGGTCTCGAGCATTTCCCCGACCCCCTATTTCAGCAGCAGCTCGCACGGCTCCGCGTCGGAGTCGTAGGCCTTCATCTGGTCGAATTCGCTCTGGTAGGCACGCACCGCGAACGGCACCTTCACCCCAGCCTTCGGCTCGACGCCGAGCGCCTTCCAGGGAACCGACATCTCCACCCTCACCAGGTTGGGGTTGTGGTGTCCGCTCTTGCCCTTGCCGAACGCGACGACCTTGACGGCGCCGGCGAACGCTTCCGGCAACACTTCGGTCGAGCCGTCGTGGAACGCGCGGATCTTCCGCCCTTCGCCCAAGTCCAGCTCGACGCCGTCGTCCACGCCCCAGCGGGATCCGAAGGACATCTTGCCGTTTGCGAAGTTGGCGGCGAGGAAGGAGGCGTAGAGACTGTCGTCGTCCCAGGCGAAGCGCACCAGCGCGGACGAGAACCCGGTCTGGTGCCCGTCGCCGCGGCGGTCGATGTGGAAGAAGTCCCCTTCCCACTCGCCGTCCTCGAACTTGCCGTCCACCGTCGGAACCTTCGGCGCGCGGGCGACTTCCACCGGACCACGCCGCGGTTGCGGCTCGCGCGGTGGATTCCACTCGAACGGCGCGTCGCGTCCGTTCAAGACCACGTTACCGCGCCAGTCGGCGATGCCGTCGAGCCAGACGGTGTCCAACTTGCCGCCGCAGAAGATGCGGTTGCCGACGAACGTGCAGCCGACGCTGCGCTCGAACGAAACCACCATGTCGCCGCCTTCGTTGACGAGGGTGTTGTTCCGCACCACGATCCCCGCCGACATGTGGTTGTGGATCGGCACCGGCATCCCCTCAGCGTAGTTGCCCTCCACCACCGTGTTGCGCGAGTTCTCGTCGGCATAGTAGGCGTGGACGCCGAAGCCGGCGCCGCAGGCAACGACGTCCTTGACCACGTTGCCGCGCATCGCGCCGTCCACGAACAGCCCGTAGACCGCCGCGCCGTCGTGCAGCACCTGCATTACATGGTGGATGAAGTTGTCCTCGACGCGATTGCGGTCGCCGAAGACGATGAGTCCGCTGTAGGGGACGTTCTTGACTTCGTTCCCGGCGATGACGATGTCCGACCCGCTCGCGAACACCCCGCACGAGGCGCGGTGCACCAGTCCGGCACCACTGACCAGAGTCCTCCGGACGACGACATTCGCGCCCGAGACGAACGCCGCGCAGGCGCCACAGGAAGTTATTGAGCAGCCGTCGACCAGGACGTCGCGGCTGCCGCTGATGTTCAGCCCCACGCCGGCGGTGTTCCTTATCCCGACTCCGAGGAGCTCGATGCGGTCCACCTTGCGGACGACCACCGCCGCCGGCGCGGAGATGCCGCCGAAGCCGGCGCCGGCGCCGTACGCGGGCGTCGCGCCGGAGAACACGATTCCCTCGATCCTCACGCCGCGGCTGCCGTTCAGCACCAGGACGTGGCGCAGCGCCGGACGGATGAAGTCGAGCTTCTCCACCTCCTCGCCCGACAGCGGCTGGTAGTAGACACGCCCGGCGCGGCGGTCGAGGAACCAGCGGCCCGGCGCCATGCCCTCGCGGACGTTGAAGATCTCGTACTCGTACTTGCCCTGCGCGCCCATCGGCCAGTCGGGGGGCTCCTTCACCTTGACGATCTTCGCCGCGCGGTCGATGCTCTCCACGGTGCAGAGCGAGTCGGACCACATGTGCAGGAGGTGGATGTCGGCGCTCGCGATGTCCATCGCGTCGGGGATGTCCTTCGCGTCGTAGGGCATGACGCGGTTTTCGTCGTCCGTCGGTGGACGCGACCAGTGGCCCGCCAGGTTGGGGAGGAGGAACGCGCCGAAGCGCGCGGAATGCTCGAAGCGGTTAGTGCCGCCGGGGACGACCGCCGTCTCCACCCACTCGCCGTTCTTCGCGAGCGCGCGGAAGAAAGCCGGCTTGCCGTCCGCATCCTTCGCATCGGCCGCCCAGAACGGCGTGCCCTCGACCTTGCTCCAGCCCGTCACCCTGACGCCGCCGCAGAGCTCGACCGCGCCGGGACGCTCGGCACGGAGGACGAGCCCCGTCACCGCGGCAACTTCGAGCGGACGTTCCAGAAGATAGCGTCCAGCCCTGACCACGATCTCGCGCGGCGCGGACGGATCCTTCGCCGCCGCCGCGAGCGCCTGCTCAAGCTCGTCCGCCGTGCCAACGGCCACCGACCCGGCCGCCATCGTCACCGCCGCCGTCGCCGCCACCAGACCGGCGACCGCCGATTTCATCCTGTTCCTCGTTCTCATTACCGCGAATTATACCATATTACGGCGCGCCAATGGCAACGGAGAGAAATTCTTCCAGCAAGCGGCAGATCTTGATTGCGTTCCAGCGGCGCGACCAGGCCGGGAGCGGACGCCAGTAGGCGACGAGCTCCTTGAGCCGTCCGAGGACCGCGCGGTCACCGGAAAGCTCGCGCCGCGAAGCCTCCGCATAGCGCGCGAGCAACTCGCCGGCGTCCTCACGCTCCCCGAGCGAGCGGATGAACGCGCGCCCGACCATCGCCTCGCGCCCGATGACGTCGACCGGTGCGACCGGCAGGTCGCCGTTGGCGACGACGGGCATCTTCGCCGCGGACGCCACCAGCTCGAACGCTGCCCAGTCGCACTCGCCCGCGTACATCTGCCGCGCCGTGCGCGCGTGCACCGCGAGACGACGGAGCGGGAACTCGTTGAGGATCGGCATGAGCCGCTCCAGCTCATCCGGCGCGTCGACGCCGAGCCGCGCCTTGACCGAGAACCGACCTTCGCCCATCTCCTCGCAGCCGACCTCCAGCATCCGCCGCAGGACGTCGGGCGTGCGCAGGATGCCGCTGCCGCGCCCTTTGCGGCGCACCATCGGGAACGGGCAGCCGCAGTTGAGGTCGGCGGTGGCGAAGCCAGCCTCGCGCACGCGCCGGAGGCAGCGGCGGAGCGACTCCGGGTCCTTGCCGATGAACTGCGGCGTCACCACAATCGCGCCCTCCGCGGCACCGCCGGCGAGCTCGCGGCCGGCGAGCGGGTCGACGCCGGGCATGGCGGAGACGAACGGCGTCACCGCCTCGGTGAAGCCGGCCTCGCGGATGGCGTCCGCGAAGACCTCGCGGAAGCACCTCAATGTTACGCCTCTCAGCGGAGCGAGGATCATGCGCGGATGCGTTCGGCGAGCGCGGTCCGGCGCTCGCGCACTGTGTTGGTGGCGATCGCGCGGTCGACGGCGTAGGGGACGCCCATCAGCATCACCAGCCGGCGGCCGCGGGTGATGGCGGTGTAGAGGAGGTTCCGCTGCAGCATCACGTAGTGCTGGGTGTGGACGATCACGATCACCGCCGGGTACTCGCTGCCCTGCGACTTGTGGATGGTGGTGGCGTAGGCGAGGACGAGCTCGTCGAGGTCGCCGGGGCCGTACTCGACCGGGCGGCCGTCGAACACCACCACCATCGAGCGCTCCGCCGGATCGACCCGCTTCACGAAGCCGATGTCGCCGTTGAAGACCTCCTTGTCGTAGTTGTTCCGCAGCTGCATCACCCGGTCGCCGGCGCGGAAGGACGAACCGCCGCGCACGACCGCGTCGCCGGTCGGGTTGAGCGCGCGCTGAATCTCGAAGTTGAGGTTGTCCGCGCCGAGTGTGTTGCGGCGCATCGGCACCAGCACCTGCACGTCCTGGAGCGGGTCGAGGCCGAACTTGCGCGGGATGCGGTCGGTCATCAGCTCGATCGCCCGCTTCACGCAGAGGTTGGGGTCCTCGCAGCGCATGAAGTAGAAGTCGGTGTCGCCCTGCCGCACTTCGAGCGGCTCGCCGGCGTTGACGTGGTGGGCGTTGGCGACGATGAGCCCCGCCTTGTCCTGGCGGAAGATGAGCTCGAGCTTGGTCGAGGGCACGGCGCCGGAGCGGATGAAGTCGCCGAGCACCGATCCGGGTCCGACCGACGGCAGCTGGTCGGTGTCGCCCACCCAGACGACCGCGGCGCCGTCCGGCAGCGCGGCGAAGAGGTCGGCGGCGAGGCGCACGTCGATCATCGAGGTCTCGTCGAACACGAAGACGTCCCCTTCCAGGCGCTCTTCCGCGTTGTAGGTGAAGCGGTTGGTGACCGGGTTCCACTTGAGCAGCCGGTGGATGGTGACCGCCGCGGCGCCGACCGACTCGGTCATCCGCTTGGCGGCGCGGCCGGTGGGCGCGGCGAGCACCACCTTCAGCCGCTTCGCCCGGTAGATGTCGACGAGCGCGCGGATGATGGTGGTCTTGCCGACGCCGGGGCCGCCGGTGATGATCGAGAACTTGGACGCGAGCGAGCGACCGAGCGCGAGGTGCTGGCGCTCGGCGAGGTCGAAGCCGCTCTTCGCCTGCCACCAGGCGATCGCCTTCTCCGCGTCGAAGGCGGGGAAGGACCGCGGAGAGGCGAGGATCGCCCGCGCGCGCGCCGCCACCTCGCACTCGGCGCGGTGGAGCGTGCGCAGGAAGACCCGCCGCGGCTCGCCGCTCTCGCAGACCACCCGGCCCGCCTCCGCCTCGTCGGCGAGGGCGGCGGCGAGCGTCTCGGGCGGGATGCCGGTGAGCTCGTGCGCGTGCAGGATAAGGTCGTTCTCGTAGGTCCAGCAGTGGCCGCCAGCCTCCGCCTCGGTCTCAAGCGTGAAGGAGATCGAGGCGCGGGCGCGCAGCGGCGAGTTGGGGTCGATGCCGACCGAGAGCGCGATCTTGTCGGCGGTGGCGAAGCCGATTCCCCAGATGTCGCGGCAGAGGCGGTAGGGGTCGGCCTTTACGATGGCGACGGCGTCCGGCCCGTACCGGCGCACGATCTTCGTCATCTTCGTCACCGAGATGCCGTAGGTCTGGCCGAAAATCATGTTCTCGCGCATGGTCTCGTTCTCGTGCCAGCTCGCGCGGATCTGCGCGATCTTCGCGCGGCCGAGCTT
Organism: uncultured bacterium; assembly: GCA_902800055.1. Lineage (GTDB taxonomy): Bacteria > Verrucomicrobiota > Kiritimatiellia > RFP12 > UBA1067 > UBA1067. The sequence goes on along the minus strand of CADCCW010000003.1, from coordinate 19,901 downwards.
CGGCACTTCGGAGAGGCGCGCGGACTGGTGCGAGAGGACGTGCATCGTCTCCTCGCCGAAGGTCTCGACGATGCGGTGCGCGAGGACAGGCCCGATGCCCTTGATGAGTCCGGAGGCGAGGTAGCGCTCAACCCCCTTGAGCGAGCGCGGGGCGACGCAGACGAGCTCATCTGCCTTGAACTGGCGGCCGTGGACCTTGTCCTCCACCCACGCGCCGACCGCCTTCACGTCCTCGCCCTCCCACACCGCCTGGGCGCGGCCGACGACGGTAATCTCGGGCGGCCGGGCGAGCTCGAAGTCGCTCGGCAGCTCGACGTGGAGCACCGTGTAGCCGTTCTCGTCGTTGTGGAAGACGACGCTCTTGATCGTCCCCTCGACCGTCTCCTTGCCGGCGGCTTCCCCTGCGGCTGCGTCCGCCATCAGCCGAGGCTGGCGCGCTTCAGGCGCTTCTGCACGGCTTCGGTGACGAACGGCGCGGTGTCGCCGCCGTAGCTGGCGATCTCGCGCACGGTGGAGGCGGTCACGTAGGCGAGGCTCTCGCTCGGCATCATGAACATCGTCTCGATCTCCGGCGCCATCCGCCGGTTGGTGAGCGCCATCTGGAACTCGTACTCGAAGTCGCTGTAGACGCGCACGCCGCGGATCACCACCTTCACCTTCTCGCGGCGGCAGAAGTCGACGAGCAGGCAGTCGAGGAGCTTCACCTCCACGTTCGCGAGCCCGGCGCGGCGGACGTCCTCGCGGATCATCGCCATGCGCGTCCTGGCGTCGAAGAGCGCACCCTGCTTCTTGCTCGTCGCCGCCACCGCCACGACCAGCCGGTCGTAGAGCTTGGCCGCGCGCTGGATGAGGTCGAAGTGCCCGAGCGTCATCGGGTCGAACGTGCCGGGGTAGACCGCCTTCCTCTCGCTTTTCATCGCTTCCTCCTGAATCGTCCTTGTCCGCCGGGCTCAGATCCCGGCGAGGTTAAGCTCCCTCAGTGTCGTGCGCCCGTCGTAGAGCGCCTTGCCCACGATCGCCGCGACGAGGTTCGCGCGGCCGAGCGCCATGAGGTTCTTGACGTCGTAGGGCGAGCTCACCCCGCCCGAGGCCGTGACCGCGCAGCCAGGCGCGGCGTCGCAGATGGCCGCCATCTGGGTGAGGTTGGGGCCTCCCAGCATGCCGTCGGTGGCGGTGTCAGTGTAGATGATGGACTTCACCCCCGCCTTCGCCACCGCCACAGCGAGCTCTGTCGCCTTCACCTTCGTCGTCTCCACCCAGCCCCTGGTCTGCACAAAGCCGTCGCGCGCGTCGATGCCCACGGCGATCCTGTCGCCGTAGAGCTCCAGCGCGTCCGAAAGGAACGCAGGGTCCTCGAGCGCCGACGACCCGATGATCGCGCGCGCTGCCCCGGCCTCCAGGACGGCGCGCAGCGAGTCCATCGAGCGGATGCCGCCGCCGACCTCCACCGGGCCGCCGAACGCCTCGATTACCTTCGCGATGACCTCGGCGTGCCGCGGCTCGCCCGCGAAGGCGCCGTCGAGGTCCACGACGTGCAGTTCGCGCCCGCCCTGCTCGCGCCAGTCGCGCGCCTGCGCCGCAGGGTCGTCGCCGTAGACGGTCACGTCGTCCGCGCGGCCCTGCCTGAGCCGCACGCACCTGCCTCCCTTGAGGTCGATCGCCGGAAGTATAGTCACTGGCTTCAGAACAAGTTGGTGAACCAGTTGCCGCCGGCGGTGGAGTCGTAGCCGACCCACGGCTTGCCGCCGGCGAGCACCTGGCGCGACTTCTCGTCGAACGTCGCCCGCATGCCGGTGCGGAGCGCGGCGTTGGACATGATGAGCGCGATCGAGTGGCTGTAGCCGGCCTCGACCGGCGCCGCCGGGTCCTTGCGCTGCAGCACGCACTCCATCCAGTTGCGCATGTGCGCCGAGGTGAGCGCGTCGCCGCCGGTGTTGGCGGACGTCACCACCTGCTCCTGAGGCGCCGGCAGCGGCTCGCTGACGGGCTTGGCGCCCTCAACGCCCTCATTGGTCACGCAGCCGGACCCGAGGTCGAGGCAGCCGGAGGGACCGAAGTACTTCTCCGTCGGCGACTCGCCGTTGGGGTTGGAGCCGCCCGCGCAGTTGGTCTGGTGGGACTGGAACATCACCTGGAAGCCCTTGCCCTTCACGCCCGACTCGCCGTATTCCATCAGCGTGGTGAAGGTGTCGTAGCTCTGGCGGCCGTCGACCCACTGGTACAGCCCGCCCGACGAGACCGCGGTCTTCGGGTACGGCTGGCCGAGGAACCACGCCACGGTGTCGATCTGGTGGCACATCCACTGGCCGGGGATGCCGGACGAGAACGGCCAGAAGAGCCGGAACTCAAGGTACTTGCGCGGATCGAACGGATAGGACTTTGGGTCGCGGTCGAGGAGCCACAGGTTCCAGTCCACGTCCTCCTGCTTGAGCGAGGCGATCAGCTTCTCGTCCCGCCGCCAGCGCCGCGGCTGGTTGACGTTCCAGGTGAGGTGCACGTAGCTGACGTCGCCGAACTTGCCGGAGTTGAGGTATTCCTTCGCGGCCTGGTACTTCCGGCCGGAGCGCCGCTGCGAGCCGACCTGCAGCACCGCGCCGGGCTTCATCGCGCCCAGCGCGCGCTTAGAGTTCACCGCGTCCAGGAGCATGTTCGCCGAGTACATGTCCTCGGCGATCGGCTTCTCGCAGTAGACGTCGCAGCCGGCCTCGACCGCGTGAACCGCGTGCTGGGCGTGCTGGAAGTCGGCGGTGGAGATGATCACCGCATCGAGCCCGAGCCTGTCCTTCGCCTCGTAGAGCGCGACGTCGCTGCCGAACGCCTCCACCTCGTGGCCGATCGCCTTCTCGATCCCCGGCTTGGCGTCCTCGAAAAGGCGCTTCTTCCAGAGGTCGGCCACGGCCACCATGTCGAAGCCAAGCTCCTGGTTGTGGTGCAGGAAGCAGGGCAGGAGCGACTGGCGGAAGCGGTCAGAGTAGCCCACGCAGGCGACGCGCACCTTGGCGTTCGCGCCCGCGGCGTAGAGCGAAGGCCCGTAGCCGGCGGCGATTATGCCCGCGAGGCCCGCGGCGCCCTTGCAGAATTCACGACGGTCGATCTTTTCCATCAGAGGAGTCCTTTCATTGTTTTCAAAGCCGTGGCGGCGTCCCTGGCGAAGTTCGTCCAGTCGCCCCAGCTGCACTCGCAGCTCACGCCGCCGGTGTAGCCGATGGACTTAAGCGCGGCGAAATATGGACGCAGCCTGTCGGTCACGGCAGGGTCAAAGCCGGGGAATTGGCGCGTCTCGTAGTCCGCGACATGGCAGTGGGCGAGGAGCGGACCCGCTTCGACGATCGCCGACGCCGGATCCCCGCCCATCATCATGTGGAAAATGTCCGCCAGCTGCGCGAGGCGCGGCGAGGCGACGTCGCGGCAGATTGCGAGCCCCTGGAAGACGTAGTTCAGGATGTTCGACTCGTTGGGACGCAGCGGCTCGATCACCACCTGCACGGTCTTGAGGTCGGCGACGCGCTTCACCAGCGCGCGGCAGAAGTCGGCGTACTGGCGCGTGCCGGCCTCGAGGTCCGGCGGCTTGCCCTGCGTGAAGTCGCCGGGCACGTTGCGCGCGCCGCCGGAGCCGAAGACGACCGTCTTGACGCCGATCTCGTCCGCGCGGCGGAGGATCTTCTCGGCGTAGTCGAGCGCGGGGCCGTGGTCGGCCTTCGGCCCGGTGAGCCGGAACGAACCGGGGATGAAGCCGTTGCAGCTCCTCAAAGGCAGCGGACGCTTCGCGATCTCCTCCTTCTGGGTCTGCCACCACGCGTCGTCCTTCGACGGGTCGAACGCCGCGCCGGCGCTCCACTCCCAGAAGTCGTAGCCGAGATCGCGCATCACCGTGACGTCAGCGACGGAATCGCGGCACGCGCCGAAGAGGATGCGCCCGTCCTGCGCAGGCGCAGCTGCCGCAGGCGCAGCACCAGCTGCGGCGCCAGCAACCGCGCCGACGATAAATTCGCGGCGATTCATCCCCCCATGCGGCTCAGAACCAGACGATTTTGCCAATGCCATAATAGCCAGTCTCCTTTTGATAGGCGTATTATATCATAATTCCCCTCTAAAGTGGCACTCCTACGGCTACTTTTGGGGTGGGCAGCCCGGCATCTCTGCGTACTATTACAGGTTACCGCCGGCACTCCGCCGTGACGTCCTTGCCGTTGAGCCGGATGCGCTCGAAGCTGACGCGCTCGACGCGGTGGTTCTCGTCAAAGTCCTTGATGCGGGTGGGTGGCATGGTCGGCGCAAAGATGTCGATGTCGCGGAAGACGATGTCGCTCACCTGCCCGCGGTTTTCTGCACCGGGCTTGGAGTACTCCGCGATGAACCAGATGACGACCGCGGCAAAGACCTGCGGAGTGCGGCGGTTCTTGGGATCGAAGTCCTTCGCCGAGGCGGAATAGACGGTCCAGGTCGCGTCGGGGTCGTATTCAATGCGGATGTTCTCGTAGACGATGTCGTGGACATAGGCCTGATCGCAGTTCTGCACGTCCAGGGGGGCCTCGTGCAGCGCAATCACGTCGCAGTCGCGGAAGACCACGTTCCGGATCTCCCGCGCCCGCGTCTCCGCGCCGATCTCGAGGGCGCGGCCCCAGTCGTTCCAGATCGTGCAGCGCTCGACGACGACGTCCTCGAATACGTCGTGCATGACGCCGTTGTGCAGCATTTCCGACTCGGGCAGGACGTAGTCGAACCCCTTCACGCAGATCGAGTCGTCGAAGGTGCGGAGGAACGAGTCGCGGATGCGCACCTTGCGGCAGTTGTGCATGTCGATGCCGTCCGAGTTGTAGCGCCAGTTGCCGACGATCTTGACGTTGTCGACGAGCAGGTTGTCGCAGCAGATTGGGCGGATGGTGTAGAGCGGGGAATCGCGGATCGTAATGCCCTCGATTCGCACGTCGTCGCAAAACTCGAAGCGAACCGCATCAAAGCGCTTCACGTTGGTAATCGCCCAGCCCTTCCGGCGCTGTTCCTCAGCAAGCGCTGGGTCTATGGCGCGCGGCACGGCGAGGACGCGGCTTGAATCGAGGATGCCCTTTCCGCAGATGCGTATCCCCGGCGCGTCTTTCGCGAACACTCGCCCATAGACGACCGCACCCTCGTCGATGAAAAGCGTCTCGCCCGTCTTGAGCGTGATGAGCCCCGCATCGTGCTCACCGGGTCCGAAGTAGCGCACATTCGCCGCGGAGCGGTCTACATCCGACCAGTCATGTGGCGGATCGGCGAAGAGCATAAGGTTCCGGTGGCGACCGTCGAACTCGACCGAATACGCGCCCGCCTTCGTGATGGTGAAGCGCACTGAGTCGCCTTCGCGCCGCACGGCGACCTTCGCGGAAACCGGTCGCACCACGACGTTCGTGAAAGCGCGGCGCGGCGTCACGCGCACTTCCGCCGCGCCCCTGAAGTCGAACCGCGCGAAGGAGCAGATTTCCGTCTGGTCCAGCTCGCGCTGGTGGCCGGGCCAGCGGATGTTGACCGGCATCGCCGAGCAGCGCGCCACCTCGACGCGCAGCGCCGCGTCTCCAACCTTGACCTCCGGCGGCAACTCGGCCGCCGCCGCGACGCGCTGCGTGGCCCAACGGCCAAGCTCGTCGTAGAACCTTCTGAAGCAATCGTGCGTCATGCCGATGCCGTGGACGATGGCCTTGTCCGCCACCTTGATCTCGTTGTACGCGGCGTAAACGGCGCACGGCGGGCAGACACTGTCGGAAAATCCGACGGCAACCCTGACCGGACACTCGATGCGCGAGGCGAAGTTCGCGCCGTCAAAGTAGGGGGCCCACCGCTCCGCCGCCGCGCGGAGCTCCGGCGTGGACGAGTTGCCCTCGACGATATACGGCCAGCCGCTCCTGCGGCCGGCGAGATAGCCCATGGTGTCGGTGATCGCCGGGACGTAGAACGCCGCGCGGGTGAAACGGCGGCTGAGGCCGCAGAGGTAGAAGCCAAATCCGCCGCCCTGCGAAGTGCCCTGGTAGGAAAAGCTGGACGCGTCCACCGGGAAAGACGCCGCGATCCAGTCGACTGCGCGGTCGATGCCAAGGAGAACGGGATAGAAGAAATACGCCTCGCGCGACTCCGTGATGCCGGCCACGCAGTATCGGTCGCAGGAATACTTCGCGTTGCATTCGTCGTTCAACGCGTCGTACTTGCGCTCCAGCCCGCTCGCCCGCCACTTCCAGTCCATCGGCCAGTCGTAGACGGCGAACTGCGCGCAGATCGCGTCGGGGCTGCCCTGCATATTGTTAGACCAGTCGCCGAAGCCGGCGGCGTTGACGCCGATGCGAACGGGGAACGGCGCCTTTGCCTTGTCCTTCGGCACCGAGAGGAAACCGTAGATACGGCGGCCGAACGTGGCGAACGAGGTGCGGTAGAAGTCGAACTCGTCGGTCGAGCGCTCGGCCACGCGCTCCATGCGCGGATCGAGCGGCACTTCGCGGACGAGCTTCTTTCGCGCCTCCGCCCAGAACTCGTCGAAGTCGGCGGGCGACGGACTGCCCTTGTGGATTTTCTCCGGCTCGAAGCCAGCGCTGAAGACAAACGCATCGACCTCGGAGTGGCCCTTCGTCTCGGGAAGCGTCAGCCGCAGGAAGCCCGGGCGCTCGAGAGTTCCCGAAATCGAGAACTTCGCCCCCTTCGCCATGTCGAACGACGCCTTCGCGACGAGTTGCGTCCCGAAGTTGTCGAGCCGCGCCTCCTGCTTCGCGTCGCCGTTCCGCAGGTTCGCCGTGTCGAGCACGGTCACGGTGAAGGTCGCGGTCTCGCCGCAACGGTAGACCCCTTCGGGCTTGTCAGTCTCGACCTGGTAGGTCGACGCCAGCGCCGGAACGGCAAGAACGGCCGCCGTAAACACGACCGCGCACATAAACATTTTTTTCGCGGCAATGACTTTTATGCGAGAGGTATTCATAGCTGGTTGTCCTTTCACTCACAACCGAGAAATAAGGCACCGATATTATACTATTTTCGGCAGGCCCCCCGCAAGGGGTTCACCCTGTCTGAACAGCCCGGAATATTGCTCTCGCAGGTCAACCGCGTCAGCGCAGGAAATAGACGGAACCAGACCTGTTCGGCGCAACATACAACCCCACGGCGAAACGCAGCGAGTCAATCTCCGCGTTTGCCGCGAGTTCTGCGTCGGACAGCTGGCGGTTGTAGATGCGGACGGCATGGATCTTGACGTCGGCGATTTTTGAAGCTACGGCAGTCGTTGACCTGCGGCAGCCGATGGATAGCCAGGTGTTAGTGGCGCCGGCAGCATCGATCGTCACCTCGCCTTTGCTGCAGTTTTTGAAGAAGATACCGTTCTTGCTGACGGCGCAGACGTCACTGTAGCAGACGAAGTCATAGGTGCGGACTACATTGAAAAACGATGGGTCGAGGTTTACCGCCGCCGCAGGCACATAACCAGACTGCATGTATTCGCAGCAAAACACACAACCCTTCAGGGTGTTGTTGTCGGCGGAGCGTGTCCAAAGCACACGTTTGTTGCCATCGCAGAAAGAGAGCAGCGTACCGTCGTCAACCAGCGACCGGAAGTCGCAGACAACCTCGACCGTAGCGTTGTTGTCGATGCCGATGGCGGTCGCGGCGGCGGCGACGTTCGTGACGTAGCCGGCGGCGGACGTCCCGTTCGTATGCAGCATGTCGAAGAAGGTTGCGCCGACATTCGCGCCGTCCGGGAAGATGAAGTCGCTGGAACCGACCAAGTCCTTCCATGTCTTTACATTGTCCCTGCGAGCTCCGCGCCCGGCGTTTTCGACGCCGTCCCACTGGGCGATCAGACCGCTCTGCACGTAGTCCCGCGACGACTTAGGACTGGGGAAAACAACATGAAGTCCAAAGCGGCTGTCGTCCGTCTTGGCGTTGATCATGATCTCGGCTGGCGAAAGGACGCGATTGTAGACGCGCACGGCATAGACCTTCATGTCCGCGACGGCAGAACTTGGCGACGACGCCGCATACCGCCGGCCAATGCAGAACCACGCCTTCGACGCATCGACGCTGGCAAGACCGCTGCTGGATATCGACTTTGACGTATCAATGCCGTTCCTGTAGATCTTGGCAGCGCTGCCATTGCACCTGATGGCGTAAATGCGAGGCTCGTTCAGGCAGCCATTGTCAATCTTGAAGTTGTTGCCAATGCCGCCGTTCCAGCAATACTCGGCCGCGCCAATGCAGCCATTCGCATCCACGGTATAACCACCTTTGCTCGATCGGACCCAGAGGATGCGCTTGGATGCTGTTGATTCATAGCAGCAGAACAGCGTGCCGTCCTCGACCTGGGAGCGGAAGTCGCAGACGATCTCGACGGTGCAGGCCTTGTTCATGATGGCGGTCGCGATGTCGGCGATGTTGGTGACGTAGCCGCCGGTGCCGCCCGAAACGCCGTCCTTCTTCATGTCGTAGTAGTTCTCGCCGATCAAAGTGCCGTTCGGGAAAACCATGTCGGCATGGAGACCGGTTATATCCTTCCAGGTCGTCGCGCTCGCGTCGTGGACACCGGTGCCAACGTTGTCAATTGCGTCCCAGTGGGCGATGAGGCCGTTCTGCACGTAGCCGCTCACCGCGCCCTGCGCCACCGCCGCGAGCGCGGCAACTGCGCACATACACACAAGCGTAGAGGTCTTTGAAGTTTTCATGCTGTATATTATACCAATACCTTCATTGGACTATGGCGCACAAAAAAATTGGATTTTCTCGCAACAGAGTCTTTGGTTTGTGGTATAATACGTGCCATGACGAAATCTCCCCTCACGGTATCGCTGCTGCTCGCCTGCACCGGCGGGAGCGGAAGGCTTCGGCTCTCCGGCATTTTCCGCTACATCCACGAGCGCGCGCCGAACTGGACGACGGTCGTAAGGCCGTTCGACAGCAGCGCGCTTCCGGCGGCCGGCTACATCGTGGACGGACTGCACGCCGGCGAGTTCGCCAGCATAGCGCGCGAGCGCGTTCCGGTCGTCACGCTCGACGTCGAGAAGAAGCTGCTGCCGCGATTCTCCGCGCCTGTCTCGGACGTGAAAATCGACAACGGGGAGATCGCCCGACTCGCCGCAGCGCACTTTAGGGAGCTCGGACGATTCAATGGCTATGTCTACGTACACGACCCCGACATGTCCGAGTGGTCGACCATCCGCGAGCGCCGCTTCCGGAAACTCGTGGCCGATGGCGGCGCGGCATACGCGGCGCTCCCGCACCCGGCGAACGATTCGTTCATGCGGCTGCTGGACACCCTGGCCGGACAGCCCAAACCAGTCGCCGTCTTCTGCGCGAACGACCGCTGCGCCTCGAACGTCCTCAGCGCCTGCAAGAGCGCCGGACTGAAGGTGCCCGCCGATGTCGCCGTCGTCGGCGTGGACAACGACACGCTCCTCTGCAACTACAGCGACCCGACTCTCACCAGCATCGAGCCGGACTTCGAGCGAGAGGGATACGAGGCCGCGAAGGAGCTCGACCGGCTGTTGTCGCGCCCGGGCAAGGCGGCGCACCGTATGCCGCTCGTCCGCGGCAGCGGCGTGGTCGTGCGGTCGTCGACGCGCCCGGTCTACACTGCCGAGGCAATCGTCCAGGCTGGCATGGAATTTATCCGCGGCAATTTCGCCCAGGGAATCACGGTGACATCCGTCACCCGCGCCATGCGGGTCTCGCGTCGGCTGGCGGAGCTGAGGTTCCACCAGGTCAAGGGGACAACCATCGGCGCGGAAATCGCCGCGGCGCGCGTCAAGCACGCCCAGAAGCTCCTGAAGACGACGAATATGTCCCTCGCCACGGCACGTCGGGCTCTCACCCCGCGCCTGGGCGCGCGCCCGCGGCTAGGGTCTACTGGCTAAATAACGCCCTTTGAGGACGGGACGCCCTTTTCGAGCGGATCAATCGCCTTTGCCGCCCTGAGCGCGCGTGCAAGTGCCGCGCGCGGCGTCTGCCATCAGGGCGCAGTCGCCGGTTTCTGGACTAGATGAGGCGGATTACGGTGCCGGTTCCGTCCGAACCACTGTCGCTCATGACGTCTGAGACGCTGAGAACTCTGAGGTCGGGGTAATAGGCGACGTCGAAGTCGTCGCCGCTCGTTGCGCTGTTGGGGTAGAACTTGCCGCCCTCAAGGATGTTGCGGAAGCCGCAGCGCCCGTCCTTGATCGCCGGCTTGAGATGCAGGACAAGCGAGGTCTCATCCGCATATTCCGACCACACCTTCACCTCGGCGAACGTGACGCGCGAGTTGTAGGAGATTGTCCCGGCGTTGTTCACGGCGAAGAATGTCAGCGGTGCGCCGGCGACGGTCAAAGGCTTGCTTGAGGCGCTAAACGATGAAGTTGCTCCATCATAGCTGAACTGAAGACCGCCCATCGAGACCGTGTGCAGAGTGCCGCCGGCGGCGATTGGGCCTGTCATTTGATGCACCTCGCTTCCATAGTCAACTCTAATCCCGCCTTGGTAAAGCATCATGCCGAAGGTGCTGGAGTTGGCGCTCTCACGGCCAGACCAAAGCGCAGCAGTAGACGAAGTGTCCAGAAATGCCACTCTTGCCTCGACCATTGTATTGCTGGTTGCCGTGTAGTCCGTCACGATATACTGCGTCCCCGAGGACTTGAGCAACTTGTCGCCGAGCGAATCAGATTGCGGAACTGTGAAGAAGCGGGCGTAACGAACCGAATCGCTCCATTCGAAAGGCAGCGCAGCGGAGAATGTAGTCGCATCGAAGGCGGCCGATCCCAGAATCTCGCAGTTTTCCCAGCGCGCCGGGTCGTCCCCGCCATCCGCGGAACCATACGCGACTATCACGGTATTCGTGTCAAATCCAGTCGTGACGACGGCCCTGCCCGTCAGCACGCCGTTGCGCCGCGCAATGGACGAGGAGAGGATTTGCTTGTCCGCCGTCAAAAGGTCGGAGCAGGCGACAATCGTCAAGTCGCCGACCGTCGGCTCCACAACGTCGGCCTCGTCGTATTTGAATGTTCCAACAGGCGACAAAAAGCTCCCGTCCACGCGGTTGTAGAGCGTCACCGTGTCGTCGTTCTTGACGCAGGGAACAAGATCGTAGATGAGCGAGGCCTCGTCCGTCCGGTTCGTCCACACCTTGAAGCTGTAGAGAGTCATCCTTCCGCGATTCAGCGCGGTGGGCGATCCGTTGGAGTTGACGGCGAAAAGCCCCATCGGGCAGGGCGACGTAAAATCGGCAGTGCTGACGATGACATTGTCGGCTCCGCCATCCCAGACAAGGGAAGCGCCCTGGTTCGACTGGTCGATTTGATAGCGTCGATTGTCTGTGGCGTTATAGGTTGGCTTTCCGTTTGCTGTATCAAAGCGAAGCGTGGTGACGCCCTCGCACAGGCAGACGAAAGACAAGCTACCCGCCGCCTTTCTGGCACCCCAGTATCCGTAGGTGCCGCCAAGGGTGAATTTGACATCGGCCGCGACGCGCCAGTTCTGGTCGGGGCATTTATCCCCGAGGATGAAATGCTGCGAGCCCGTTGACTGGAGGAAGGCGAGCTGCTTCTTGAAAGGGGCGTTAACCGAGGCCAGCATAAAGCGATAGACGGCGCCGTGCGGTCGGCTTATGGGGTAGTTGAAAGTCTCTTCGCTCTCGCTCGCCGGAACCGTGGCCACGGAATCAATGGAATCCCAGGCGGTCATGTCCGCGCCATGGTCTGCGGCACCATGCACGGCGTATAGCGTGAGCGCGTCCGCGCCGGCCGACACCGCCAAATCAACCGAGGTCACCTTGCCGTCCTCGGAATTCACGGCGGCGATCCGCACCGTGCGCTGCGAGGGCTCTCCGAATGTCGCCTGCGGCAACGCGGCGAGCGCAAAGACAAAAACGTATGCGAGTTTTCTCATCCTGTCCATTTCGTAGCTCCTGTTGGATTCTGAGTATGCAGACGAATCTGCTTGTTAAAATCATGCATATGATAACAAATCCTAACTATATTATACCGCAAAATTTTTTAGCACATTTGCGCAACTGCCGTATTATTTATGGTATAATTCCGGATATGTCGAAATCACCCGTCACGATATCACTGCTGCTCGACTGCATCGGCGGGAGCGGAAGACTCCAGCTGTCCGGCATCTTCCGCTACATCCATGAGCACGCGCTAAACTGGACAACAGTCGTAGATCCGTTCAACAGCAGCTCCATTCCGGCGGCAGGCTATATCGTGGACGGAAAACATGCCGGGGAATTCGCCCGCATCGCGAGTGCGCGGGTTCCGATTGTCGCGCTCGGCGTCGAGAGGAGGCTGCTGCCGAAATCCGCCGCGTCAATCTCGACCGTGAAGATCGACAACCGCGAAATCGCGCGGCTCGCTGCCGCGCACATCCGCGAGCTCGGCCGGTTCAAGAGCTACGTCTATGTGCACGATCCCGACAGATCCGAATGGTCGGTCCTCCGCGAACGGAATTTCCGGAAACTCGTCGCAGGAACCGGCGTGAAATACGCGGCGCTGCCGCACCCGGCGAAAGGCTCTTTCCACCAGCTGCTGGACACGCTGTCCGGACAGTCCGGGCCAGTCTTCGTCTTCTGCGCGAACGACCGCTGCGCCTCGAACGTTCTCAGCGCCTGCAAAAGCGCCGGAGTGAGGGTTCCCGCCGAGGTCGCCGTCATCGGCGTGGACAACGACACGCTGCTGTGCAACCACAGCGACCCGACGCTCACCAGCATCGAGCCGGACTTCGAGCGCGAGGGCTACGAGGCCGCCAAGGAGCTCGACCGGCTGCTGTCAGGGCCGGGCAAGCCACCGCACCGCATTCCGCTCGTCAGCGGAAGCAGCATGGTCGTACGGGCATCGACGCGTCCGGTCTACTCCGCCGAGGCCATCGTCCAGGCTGGCATGGACTTCATCTGCGGCAATTTCGCCAAGGGGATTACTGTGACATCCGTCGTCCGCGCGATGCGAGTCTCGCGGCGGCTGGCGGAGCTGAGGTTCCGTCAGGTCAGGGGGACCACAATCGGCGCGTCAATCGCCGAGGCGCGCATCAGGCACGCGCAGAAGCTCCTGAAAACAACCCAGATGTCCCTCGACGAAATCGCCGCAGACTGCGGAAACGGCACGTCGGGCTCTCACCCCGCGCCTGGGCGCGCGCCCGCGGCTAGGGTCTACTGGCTAAATAACGCCCTTTGAGGACGGGACGCCCTTTTCGAGCAGATCAATCGCCTTTGCCGCCCTGAGCGCGCGCGCGAAGCTCTTGAACAGTCCTTCGCAGACGTGGTGGGCCTCGTCGCCGTAGATCTGGCGAAGATGAATGTTGGCGCGCGCCTCGACCGAGACGGCGCGGAAGAACTCCTCGACCAGCTTCACCTCGAAGTCCTTCACGAACATGTGCTTCATCGCACACTGCATCACCAGGAACGGACGCCCGCCGAGATCAAGCGAAGTCTCGCAGAGCGCCTCGTCCATCGGAATCGAGGCGAAGCCGTAGCGCACGAGGCCGACGCGGTCGCCGAGCGCCTGGTCGAGCGCCTTGCCAAAAACGAGCCCCACGTCCTCCACCGTGTGGTGGTAGTCGACCTTCAGGTCGCCCTCCGCCTTGACCGTCAGGTCGATGAGCGCATGCTTCTTCAAGAGCTCCAGCATGTGGTCGAAGAACCCGATGCCGGTCTCGATCGAGCCCGCTCCGGTTCCATCAAGGTTCAGCTCCACGGAGACCTTCGTCTCCTTGGTGCTGCGTTCAATCTTTGCCGTTCTCATGCGCGTATTATACCAAAAAACGCCGCGTGCGACTGAGCGTCGGCGGAACTCCTTCCGCAGCTTTTCAACGCGAAATCTTCAGAACCGGCGCGAACTCGCACGGCATCTCGCCGGCGGCGAACGCAGGCAGAACGACGGTAAGGACGCCGTCCTTCACCGACCAGTCGACCTTGGCCGACGGCGCGCCGAGCACCGCGACCGACTTCACCTCGCCCGTCTTCGCCGTGATCGGCGTACGGCCGGAGGCGAAGGAGATGAGGTAGAGGTCGTTCCCCTTGCGGGTGAAGTAGACGCCCTTGAGGCCCTTCGGCGCCTCGTCCCACTTCGCCGATGCGTAGATCGCCTCGCCGTTCACGTCGAGCCAGCGGCCGATCGCGAGCAGGCGGTCCTGCATGATCGCCGGGATGCGCCCGTCCGCCGTCGGCCCCACGTTGAGCAGCAGGTTGCCGCCGCGCGAGACGCAGTTGACCAAAGTCTCCACGCAGCGCTCGCGCGACATGTAGTCCTTCGGTGTCTCGAACTTCGAGTAGCCGAACGAGTTGCCGATGCCGCGGCACTCCTCCCACGGATGCGCCGCGCTGTCGCCAGAGGCGTCGCCGCCCTCGAGGACGTACTCGGTGGTGTAGTGGCCGCCGTGGTGGCCGCGGCACTCCTTGCCCCAGCGGTCGTTGACGACGACGGTGTCCTTCACCTTCGACTCGTTGAAGAGCCAGGCGAGGTACTCCTTCGAGCAGTGGCGGTCGGACGGGTAGTCCCACTCGCCGTCAGGCCAGATGATGTCCGCCTCGTAGTTCTCGGCGAGCTCCTTGAGCTGCGGCAGGTTGACGCGGCGGTTCCACTCCTCCGGCGTGAGCGCGGTCGGCGAGGGCTGGCCGTCGCGGATGCCGGGATAGAGCGGGTTCGCGTACTCGAGCATCGAGAAGTAGAAGCCGCGCTTGAGGCCGGCTTCGCGCATCGCCTTGCAGAACTCGCCCGCGAGGTCGCGGCCCGAGCCCATGGCGACGGCGTTGTAGTAGGGAGACTCCGGGCTCGGCCAGAGCGCATAGCCGTCGTGGTGCTTCGAGGTGAGGACGACGTACTTCGCGCCGGCCTGCTTGAACAGCCGCGCCCACTCGGCGGGGTCGAAGTGCTCCGCCTTGAACTGCGCGGCGAAGTTGCCGTATGGCGCGTTGTGGTAGAACTTCTCGTGGTGTTCGAGGTACGGCTTCTTGCCCTTGAGCATGAAGCCCTGGTACCACTCGGCGTAGCAGTCCCACGCGAACTTGCCGTCCTTGGTGATGTTGCCGAACGCCGGCACCGCGTAGGGGCCCCAGTGGATGAAGATGCCGAACTTCGCGTCCTGCCACCACTGCGGCACCGGACGGGAGTCGAGCGACTCCCACTTCGCCTCGTACTCGGCGAACGCCATGGACGCACACGCGGCAGCCGCCACGGCAAACACCAGTTTCCTCATCTTCTCCCCTTTCCGCCGGACGCGGCCGGCTTCTTTTTCCTTGGCTTCTGGGCCGCCTTGCCCCTACCCATCCCGAACAGCGCGAGCGCGGCGCGGAAGTCGGCCGGCAGCGGCGAATGGACGCTGATCTCGGCGTGCGGGTCGAGCGGGTTCGGCAGCGAAAGCGTGGAGGCGTGCAGCATCTGGCGCGGCACCTGCATGAGGCGCGGGTCGCGCGCGCGCTTGAGCCCGAAGACCCGGTCGCCAACCACCGGGCAGCGCACCGAGGCTAGGTGGCGCCGGATCTGGTTGGTGCGCCCGGTCTCGATGCGCACCCTGAGGAAGCAGGCGCCGTCGCCCTGCATTTCGCGGGTCACGTAGGAGACGGCGCTCTCGCCGTCCAGCTCCGCGTCGATCTTCTGGTGCGCGTAGCGGAACTCGCCCGCGCCGATCGCGTGGTAGGTCTTGGAGACCCGCCGCGTCCTGAATACCTCCACCGCCGCCTCGCGCGCCGCCTCGGTCTTGGCGAAAAGCACGCAGCCGGTGGTGTCGCGGTCGAGCCGGTGCACCGCCGCGAGGCCGGGGAGCGACTCCTGGGCGCGCAGGATCGCCTCCGCCGACCGCTCGTCGCCGCAGGTGAGGACGCCCGCCGGCTTGTCGCAGACGAGGTAGTTCGCGTCGGACCACAAAACGCGCACGTGGAACTTGACCGGCGCCTTGGGGACCGCCTTCGCGGTCTCAACCTCGTCGCCGCCGTTCAACGCGTAGCCTGCTATCCAGACGCACTTGCGGTTGACCCAGACGAGGCGGCGGTCCACCAGGTCCTTCGCCGCGCGGCGCGAAAGCTTCAGCTTCGCCGCGAGAAAGTCCTGCAGCCGCCGGGGGTCTCCGGGACCGACCCTCATGCCTTGAGCAGGCTCCCCACCACGCCGATGACCTTGCGCGCGACCTGGTTGGGCGCCAGGACCACCTCGACCTCCTCCCCAAGCGCATCCTCCAGGTCGTGCGCGATCGCCGTGGCGTGATCCTTGCGGCAGGCCGTTGGATTGACGCCTGTCAGCGCCGCAAGCGCGACGGTCTTGGGGAAGACGGGCGCCAGGCACGCCCCCGACATGCCGCCGCAGAACGCGCTGCGCCACCAGGCGAGGTTCTTGTCCTCGCCTGCGGCGCCAACCGCCATCCGCAGCAGCACCAGGTTCTCTGCAATCTGTCTGTTCTTCGCCATCGGATAGTTGTCTTACCAAATCCTTTCCTCGCTATGCGGGCATCCTAATTATTGACAGTGGAATATTCCAACCGAACAACTCCATCGCGAACTGCGTTTCGATAGGCCGACGACGATTTAATATTACCCATCAAGTTGGAATTCGCAGTGAAAGAAT
>CADCCW010000003.1:0-3312 GCA_902800055.1 uncultured bacterium | reverse complement strand
GTGTACGTCGTGCCAAGTGCGTTTGCAATAACTGCCGTTTAAACTCAACCGGGTCGGCGGGATCCAAGATGATTTCAATATTCGCTGGCCTGCGCGCACCTGGTTGCATATGGTTATTTTGCCGATTGGCAGCAGCGTTATGATTCCCATTCCACCTTCGCGCACCTACAACAGGCTGGCAGGAGAAATCAACCCGTATGTTTCCTATCCCCGCTCTATTGGCTATGTCGCCAAACCCAGAGAACCGTGCGCACTCCTCAAACTCCCTCCATGCGTCGCCAGATTCCTCAAGCCGACGCTGACGAATGTATTCAAGAAGATTTACATCTTCACTAATGTCGCGCGCGAAGCCCGCCCCCACGCCCACTCTAACTTTGCGTCCATTGGGGATTAGAAAATAATTCATTGGATTACAAAATCTAAGAAAATGAGAAATAAAGAATCCTCTGTCATTGGGATTTCTCATGGTGCCCATATTCCGCACAACAAACCCATACCGCGCGGCATATGCCCAATCCTCCAATTCACCAGGCTGGAAATACCTGCCTTGAAAATCAGCGTAATTGCCCAGATAGAATTGATTGACACCTATGATATGCGCAAGCTTCCATTCTTCGTGAAAATTTGGCATGGTTCCATTTTTGTATACACAATATCGATTGCCGCCACCGTCAACGGCGTGCCTCTCGTCCCCATGCGAGCACTGCAGGCATTTGAATTTTAACAAACTCACCGCCTCTGTAAAATCACCCACATCTCTCGGGGAGTAGGGTTGTCGTGCCAAACCATAAATTACCTTGGCAAAAGAATTGTCACAAAAAACATAACTCAACCCGCCCTCGAAACATGACACGAATCCTCGGCGCTGTTCATGTTCAAGCTTTCTAACAAAAACCCGGCAATCCTCTTTGCCTGTCACATAGTCACGGAGCATCCTCCACCATCGCAACACCACATCATGATCCAACTTATTTAAATCAATAACATTATTGTATAATTCGCCAATAGAATTGGCATGAAATTCCCCCACACGGGGAATTTCGACTCCATAAACACCTCTTAACGCTTCTATCATACTCATATTAACAGCTCCTTATCTGATTATTTGCGATCATCACCGTTATCGTTTCAGGTTTGATCATGTCGGCATGTTATTGATCCGCTACCCGAAGCGCCGCGAACATGTCACTGATTTCCTGTACCGTTAAGCCCAGCCCATTTCTCGCGAATCGATTAAAATCCTTACCGCCAACAATATCCAGCATCTGACGGTAATATCGGTTCCCAGATTCATAAGTCGAGATCCTTGAATCGACGTCTCCGACATTACGCCAATTTATGTGCCTCCGATCAACTCGAAGATAATACGAATACGAAATAAACCATGCGATTCCCATTGAACGAAGATACGCATTTAAGTCAGGCATTTTTATTCTCCTTTCAGTTTCTGACAAATGTCATCTTCCCGCCGAGGCGGTCGACGACGAGGGTGAAGTTGTTGAAGAAGTCGTAGCCGATCACACCGGCGGGCGGGACGGCGCAACCGTTGGGGTTCGCCTTGTTGTCGCGTGCGTCGCCACAGAGGCTCTCGAATGGATGGCCCGCGAACTCGCACGGGACGCGGCACATCGGTGCCGTCCAAGGCCTGCCGTCAAAAGAGCACTCGTCGGCGATTCCGGCCGAAGGGAAGTCCTTCGAGAGGTTGTGCACATACGAGAATGCCGCGCCGGTGTCGATGTAGCGCATGCCCTCCACGCCCCCGACCGTCATCTTCACGAGCCAGCCAGGCCATGGGCAATTCTCGCGGATTTCGACTGGTAGGGTTTCGCCGCTCTCAAGTGGAATCGGCTCGTCGGATGTCGTGATCTCGTTGTTGCGGTAGTCGAACTTCGTGTACCGCTTCAGCGCCTGTACGCCCGCGAAGTGAAGTCCGGGAATCCCGAAGAATTTCTGCACCCCCGCTTTAGCCGACATGAATGCGTCTGGGTAGCCAGTGTCGACCAAACACCGCTTCCCGTCGATCTCAACAATCGGAACTTTCTTAATTAGTTCAAACTTCATTTATCATTCTCCTTCGATTAAGAGGAACTACGACGCATCGACAATCTTACTTCTCGTGCTTGCCGGTCGGGCTGTGGTAGCAGCCGGAGCCGTTGGAGGTGGAGCCGCACCAGATGCACTTGTTGCCGCCAGGGCCGTGGCGGTGCTTGCGCGTGGGCGAATGGATGCAACCCAAGCCGTAGCTCGTGCTTCCGCAGTATCTGCATTTCGTACTCATACTTTTTCTCCAACGGGAATAGTATAGCAAATAATCGCGGGCATTGTGAGATGATTCACGATCACGATCATATTCCTTTTGCTTCACTTATGTGGGTATCCATCGTCCATGTATTTTTGCACAAAAACACTGAAGATTTACCCGCGCACCATAGCAGGATTCTGGCTGGAGTGATCCGAGCGCGCCGCATGGTAGGGCGCGATCACCGAGCGCGCCGGAATTGCGGGCCGCCCGGTGGTCGGCCCCTACCGGTGCATAAGCGCCATGCTTGATATCACAGCATGCGCAAAAACGCTTCGCGGCTTGACATCGCCTCTTCCAATTTTCCGGTCCTGCAGAGCGAGACGTAAAACGCCGCAGCAGCAGCCTGGCAGTTGATCTGTCTGTTCGGATTGAACTCGATGTCAGTGAATGCGTCGAATTCCCTCAGCTCCTCGGCCAGCTTCGGATTGGCGAGCAGCGCCTTGATGTAGAGATGATAGAAGAATGCCGTCTTCGGCTCGAGATCCCACCGGACTCCATCAAGTTCGAAGGCGAGAAGGCGATGTCCGGCGGACGCTTCCTGGACATGGTGGCGGACTTCACGCGAATCGTGGGAGTAGAGTTCCGGGAATGGGCCAACCCCGCCGTCGAACACCTTGCTCGCCTGAAACACCGACTCCACGGAGCACTCGACTCCGCCGTGCGGAAACTTCAGGTTGAAGGCGCTCAAACTCACGCCGAGCGGCTGCAGCGACTTGCTTGAAATCTCAAGCACCTTCGCCGACGGATCGATCCTGTGGATGGCGTCGTGCAGGGCAACGACGTTTTTCTGCTTCTGCGAAAAAGCGAACCCGGGATGCCATGTGAACTCCGGAGACTCCACGGTCCTGTATCCAACATATCTCTCCAACGGTCTGTAGCAAGGTCTTTTCGCCATACTGTTTTCCTTTCTTTTGTTGTTTGTTCTTGTTGCCTCTGTCAATATTAAACATCAAGGTGTCGTATTTCTTTCACACCAATGTTGCCTAGCCGTATGTTTCACCTCAATCTCG
>CADCCW010000002.1:80182-111812 GCA_902800055.1 uncultured bacterium | reverse complement strand
CGGGGGAAATCGACCCCTTAAACCTCTCCTTCCACTTCTCCATCAGCCCTTCCACCGTCTCGCCCGGTTGGCAATTCACTCTGGCCGAGACGCAGACTACCTCGAGGTTCGTCGAAAGAAACACAAGCACGGAAGCTAATCCAGCCGGCGGCGGAATCACATGGTAGAGGGCATAGAGGTCCTTCTTTGGCGGGACGCTCACGACCTCGTTGGCCTTAAGCCCCCTTTCCTTCAGAACTGCCGCGGAGGAGACGTCGATCACCTCGCCGAGACGGAAACCGGCCAGCGATGCCGTCCCGCCCCCGCCCCAGCAAACTGCCGCGGACAGCAACACGACCAAACCAAGAATCAACTTCGAGTATTTCAATTCTCCCCCTTTCCCAAACTGCCGCGGAATGTGCCGCGGGAAGTGCCGCGGATTATTTGCCGCCGTGCTGTTTGCAGTAGCGGCCGAGGCCGACGGGCTTGCGCGAGCACTGCTTGCCCTCGTAGGTCATCGCGCGGCACTGGTCGAACGGCTTCGCTGGCTTGGCGTCCGGCGAATGCTGCTTGCAGTAGTCGCTCTCGCCATCGCGCTTGTGCTTGCAGCGCGTCCCGGCCTCGGTCACGGCCCAGCACGAGTCGGTCTTTGCCTCCTTGTCCTTCGGCTCGGCCTTCTTCGCCTGGTCGGCGTGGCCGATGCAGAACTTCGAGCCCTCGGCCGCTTCGCGCTTGCAGCGCTCGCCCTTCTGGGTGACGCCCTCGCACTGCGCCGCGAACGCCGCCGCGCCCGCAAGGCACATCACCACAACCATCATCAGTCTCTTCATTCCGTTTTTCTCCTTTCTTTCGTTAGAAATTCATTCTGCCGCGGAAAGTGCCGCGCTATCTGCCGCTATACTTTCTGTAAGTCTCGTCAAACTCAGCAATCGCTTCTTCAATGTAGCCACGGCATTTGTCAATCTTAACTTTGCCGCGCTCACTTTTTACAACACATTCTCGAAGAAGCGCCTCCGCCCTTGACAAACCTTCCTTACGACTCTTGAGAACTGCTTGATAAGCACTATCAACATCTTTTTGACGACGTTTTACCGTTGTTTCCGTCGGACACCCAAGCTTCCCATAGTCGCTTCTCATTCTTGCCCTCGTATCCTCATATGCTTTAACAGCCTTTTCATATGCAGCGTCTGCACTTTTAATCTTATCATAAACTCTACGAGACTTATTATCTTTGTTGATAGCCGAGACCGCCGAATCTCTCACCGCCTTTGCTCTTCTAAAATACGGCTTACGATCATGAGTCGTACCGGTTTGATAAATCAATTCCAGAAAACCTATACACTGCTCTATACAAGAATTTATGGCCAAGCAATCTTTCAGATACTGCTCATATCCTAATGGCTCCCAGTCGACCCCGTCCAATCTCTCGGCGAATCGTCGAACTTCGTTGAATCTGGTTCCTTCCTTCACCCAATTATCATAGTCTCTCTTGATCTCTGCAAACGTTGCAACCCCGACTACCTCGCCATTATTATCAACAACAGGGCTTCCACTATTCCCGGCAACGAATTTTGCCGACACCTCGATCTTATCCTCCCCTAAACCGAGCACATCACCACCAATGCTTGTGACAACACCGCTTCCGTCGCTATTGCCGAACACCCAAACATCTTCGTTCATCGAGGGAAGAGACGGCCTCATTTTCAATGCCTTAAACTTACCGTCCAGCTTGTACCGAATCAAATCTCGATTTGTGGCGAGATCTACCGTATTCGTTGGAATGATCTTCTGACCAGACAATGTTCGTGCACGTATCTTGCCTTGTCCCCTGACAACATGCTCGTTGGTCATTAACCATTTTGCCCCATCCATCTCAACGATGAAGCCAGTACCCGAGCCATTGTCTCCAGTGAGAATAACAATACTGTCCTTTACTTTGGTAAACACAGATTCGGGACACCTGTCGTACATGCGTGCGAACAGGTTCATGCTTGCGATAAGCACCATTGCAAGTATAACATTCCTCTTCTTCATGGCTTGCTCCTTTCGTTAGAAATTCATTCTGCCGCGGAAAGTGCCGCGGAAACTATCCGATGTCCTCATGCTGCCTTGTTCCCTGAAATCTCGTTCAGCCGCGCGATGATCTTGCGCAGCTGGCCGATGCGATCCTCGAATAGGCTGCCGATGTCGTAGTTTACGAACGGTTCGTCGTTGGTGAGGTCGTCTGGCGTGACCTCGCCGTTCTCGCGCAGATAGTCGACGATTGCGCGGACAAATTCTTGCTGTTGCTGGTTTAGTGTTCCGCCAGAAAGGAACTCGCCGAACTTCTCCTGCACCGCATCTTCGTCGATGTCAACGAGCGAGCGCACGAACCCAGGCAGAGAACCTTTGTACCGCTCTTCCTCGTACTGCTTCTTGGTGCCAAGCACTTTCCACAGTATGTTTTCAAGCTCCGCCATGTCCTTTGCGCTGATTGGCTCCAGACGCCGAATCTTATCCACAACCGGGCTGAGAATATGCTCGGCCAGATAGTCGATGACCTTCTCACGATACGTGCGGATGTCGAGTAGCCCAGTCTCAGCCGGTTTCTCCTCGGTCTCGTCGGAGATGTGGAGCGTCACTATTCCGACGCCGTCCGTCTGCAAATACACCATCAAACCACGAACGGCCACGCGCAACTCCTCGACTTGCTCAAGCGTAGCCGTCTTCCAAAATGCCGCGGACTCCAAGACGCCCAGCTCGGCGCTCTTGGCCATCACCTCGGCGATCGTCCCGAACTGCTTCAACTGCTTCGCCACCTTGCGCACCTTGCCAACCTCGGCGTTTGCACCTGCACACGAGCCGGTCGTCGCAAGCGACAACTCAATCGCGAGCATGTGGCAGTCAAACAGCTTCACGAGCTCAGGCTCGCCCTTCAAGTCCTCGACCAGCGGCGTAATGTAGCGGTCAATCTCCTTGACCTTCTCCTGCGTTAGCACAAGCCACGAATCATCCGTGCGGAAATTGTCCAGATGCGGCAGCGCCTTTCTCACCGATATGCGCGCAAGATGCGTCCTAAGGTCGTTGACTTGCTCGCCGACCTCCTTCACCAGCCCTTTCCTGAACTCTGCCCGCCACGCAACCGCCTGATGCTCCGTCCCCTGAAGCGCCAGCATAAGCGCAACCCTCGCGGAAAACACCCTCTGCGTAACATTGAGCGGAACCTTGGAATCGTCCTCGCCCTCGTTGCCAGCGCCGAAATACTCAAAGTTCCCGCACCAGTCGAAGCAAAGGAAGTGCTTCTTGTCGTCGCCCGGACCAAAGATGTCGGGCGACAACCTCGTTCCGCGTCCGAGCATCTGGTAGAACTTTATCTTTGAGCGCACCTTCTTGAAGTAGACGAGATTCAGTATCTCCGGCACGTCCACGCCGGTGTCCAGCATGTCAACCGAAACCGCGATGCGCGGCTCGCGCTTCCCCTTGAAGTCATCAATCAGCTGCTTGCTGAACTTCACCTGGTTGTCAATCAGCTGGCAATAGTCCGCGCCAAGACTGGGGTAGAGTTTGCGGAACCTCTCCACAATCATCACGGCATGCTTGTGGTTGTAGGCAAAGATTATCGTCTTGCCAAGCAGTTCTCCGCTCTCTACCTTCTGCCCTTCGCGCATCAAGGTTTCAAGGACGCGGTCGCAGGTCGGCGTGTTGTAGACGGCGCGGAAAATCTTCTCGTTGCCTACTTCCTCTGGTGCGTCGTCGTAGCCAGCCTCCTCAAACCCCTCTTCATAGTCCTCTTTTTCCGCATCGGAAAGCTCATCGTACTTTATGCCCTCGCGCAGCACTTCCGTCGTATAGTTCTTGAGCTTCCAGCCGACAAGGAAGTGTTCGTCGCGTCCCTGCTTCATCGTATACTCGAAATTGGGAACACCGATGTCGCACTCAAAGACCTTGTATGTGTTCGCGTCCACTTCGTCGCGCGGCGTGGCGGTCAGCCCGACAAGCAGCGAATCAAAGTACTCGAAGATTGTCCCAAACTTGTTGAAGATGGAGCGATGCGCCTCGTCAATGATGATGAGGTCAAACCGCCCAACGCCAAAGCGCTTCTTCTCGGAGTCGATGGCATGAATCATCGTCTGGTAGGTTGAGAGGACGATTCGCGCGGTGTCGGGGTTTCCTTCGTAGCGCTTGTCGGACAAAACCGAAATCGACATGCTTGGAAGTAACTTCGCAAAAGTATTCTTCGCCTGGTCAACAAGCTCCGTCCTGTCAGCGAGGAAAAGCACATGCTCCACCCATCTGTTGCGGCTAAGCACATCCACCAGCGAAACCGCAACGCGCGTCTTGCCGGTTCCGGTGGCCATCACCAGAAGCCCGCGCCGGTGCATCGCGTTGAACCACTCGCAGAGCGAAGTCACCGCCGTTATCTGATACGGGCGCCCCGCTATGTCGCGGTTGATCTTGAAGTCGCTGATTGCCGCGCGTGTGCGCTTGTGCAACAGCCCCTCAAGCTCGGCCAAGGTGTGATATGCGCAAAGCTCGCGGTCAGGGTAGATTCCGTCAATGCACCAAATCTGGTAGCCGTTCGTGTAGTAGAGCACCGGCATCGCGCATCCGTATTGCGCGACCAGCCGCTCTCCGTAGAGAATCACCTGCTTGCGCCCCTTCGCAGGACTCTCAGAGGTTCGCTTCGCCTCGACGACGGCAAGCGGAATTCCGTCTTTGCCGTAGAGAACATAGTCGCAGAATCCGTCCTGTCCTTTGGGCGGCATCCCGGTTACCTTGATCTCGGTTCCGGCCTTGCAGGGCTGCGGCGTGTTGTCGTGTCCGACAAGTTCCCAGCCGGCTTCCGAGAGAAAGAGGTCGATGTACTCCTTGCGCGTCTCCGCCTCCGAAAGCGGACGCGGCATCGTAAACTTGAACGTCCCAGGTGCTATGACCTTCTGGATGGCTTCGACGATTGACGCCGCATAAGCAACCGCCGCAACTGCCGCGTTTTTAGTGACGTGCTTCTCGTGCGCCGCATGAGAGCCAAGGACGCGCACAAACTCAAACGCGGCGGATAGGCCGCGCTCGCGCACCAGCGCGCGGACGCACCTTCCACCCATGATCTCGAGGAAAGACGCCTCGCTCGGATACTCTTCGCCGCACGCGCGATAGAGCGCCCCCATCGCCTGCAAGACTACGCCGCGCGCCAGCAGCGCGGCATTCGCCGCGTTGCTCTTCACGTCGCAGGCCTTGAGCTGCGCGAGCATCTTCTCGAAGTCGTTCACCCGAAGTACTCCTGAAGTTTTGAGCGATACAGCATATCCATCTTCGCCACCGTCTCCCGCACGTTCACCCGCAATTTGTCGACCTTCGCCACGAACGCCGCGAACTCGCGCTGGAGGGCGAGGGGCGGGTTGGGGATTCTCATTTTTCTAACCACTCCCTGTGAGATATTGGGTTGCGCGCCCCCCGCTGCTTGCTGTATCATCCAATCAGTCTTACTCGATACAGCGTAATATACAAATTCTGGGATCATGCCTTGTGCTGGTAGGATTGAACAAACTGCCTGATTTGTCGTTGCCCTTATCTTCAAAAGACCAACCTTCCCAGCTGTCGCGCCATACATGGCAACAAGAACAGAATCAATTGGTGTCCATTTGGCTGATGAGTTATCTAATCCAGCCTGCGTTATACGACGATCAACTTTTCTAACAATCCCTTGGCCTACTTCCCCGCTTGTAAGCCAAGGGATATTTCCGTTTTCATAAAATTCTTTTTCTGAACTCTTAGGCGTTCCACCCGACTGAGTTTCAAAGCGGTCCCCAATAGCTACAACGGATTTCAAATCCCCAAACATCTCCACAAACCGCGATTTGACGAGGAGGTCAAGTTTCTCAAGGCGCGTCTCGGCGTTCTTCTTCAGCTCGCAAATCTTATCCAACTCCGCCGCAATCCGCCGCTGAACAGGGAGAGGAGGGAGTGGCAATAAAAGTTTGCCAAGCGCAGAAAATTTAAGTGAATCTCGTACTGAACCAGCCGTAAGGTTGCGTATCTGACGCAATGCTATATTGCTTTTTAAGAAAGCCAGTAGATATTGATTATCTATCTTTGAAGTATCGGCTGTAAATGTCACATAAAGCGGACTAACAATTCCTTCGTCTTCTCCGCCATAAAGTCCAACCGATCCAACATTAATACGCGAGGGATTATATGCAAAAGACCCTTTAGAAACTATTTTATAAGTGGTCAGTGTTTTGCTAAACACCTCTTTGTTAAAGTAATCTGTCGAAGGCACAAAACCACGTGAATTAGTCACGCTGTAAACAGAGCTAACATTTCCATTGCTATTTCGCGCAGAATACTCGCTTACATATCCCCCGAGCCGCACCTTCTCTGCGACCTCTGCCTCTCGGCATCTCGGCGTGAGTTTATTCCCCTTCGCCGCCATCAGAGCATTCCTTTCAGCTCTTTCAAGCCTGCCGCGAAGTCTTTCGTGAGCGAATCGATCTCGCCCATCAGCTCCGCCGTCAGAGGGAACTTCTCGGCAACATATTCAACTTCGCGGTATTTGTTGAACGAAAGGTCGTAGTTGTTGGCAACGATTTCCTTCTTCGAGACAAAGAAGCATTTGGCCTTGCGATCCTTCTGCTTCTTTGGATCGCGCGCCTTGAACTTCTTGATGACATCGGGGATGTCGTTTTCCTTCACGACCTCGCGCTTGTCGTCGAGAGAAAAGCCGTCTGCCTCCATGTTGTAGAACCAGACATTGTCGGTTCCGCCATGGTCGGTCTTGGTAAAGACGAGAATAGCGGTCGCAACGCCTGAATATGGCTTGAAGACGCCGGATGGCATCGAGATGACGGCAACAAGCTTCTGCTTTTCAACCAGCTCCTTCCTTACGCCGACATGTGCATTTGACGAACCGAACAACACGCCCTGCGGAACAATCGACGCACACCTGCCACCAATCTTGAGCAACTTGGTAAAGAGCGAAACGAAAAGCAACTCGGTCTTCTTGGTGTTAGCGATGGCAAGAAGGTCGGGCGCAATCTCGATCTCAGTCATGTTGCCGGAGAACGGCGGATTCGCCAAGCAGAGCGTGTAGTCGGCACGTTTCGCAGAATCTGGCTCGATTGAATTATTATGTCGTATGTCTGGTGCCTCGACACCATGCAGCATCATGTTCATCGCGCCGATTCGGAGCATCTTCATGTCGATGTCAAAGCCGGTGAACATCGTCGTCTTGAAATGCTCCTGACGCTTGGTGTTCCTAAGCTCCTTTGCGTAGTGCTTGGTCAGGTAACGCGCCGACGCTGCGAGGAACCCGGCCGTTCCCATCGCAGGATCAATGATGCGGTCATCAAGGTTTGGCTCGACAAGTTCAACCATCATGGCGATAATGTGGCCGGGCGAACGGAACTGTCCGTTTTCGCCAGAGGACTTGATGCGGTCAAGCAGTTCCTCGTAGATGTCGCCCATCATGTCTTTGCCGGTAAGGTGCATCGCCTCTATTTCACTTACGGCAACATCAAGAATCTTCGGCTTGGAAATCTCAAACTGAGCGTCAGACATATAGCGGCTGAACGCGCTATCACGCCCCGACCCGAGCGACTTCACAAACGGAAAGACAAGGTCTCGCACGGTGCGGAACATATCCTCAGGCTCCTTGTGCCTAAAGTTCTGCCACCTGAGATCAGCGTATGGCGCTTCAATGCGCGGGTCTTCCTGAACAACGCAGATGCCCTTCTTGAAGACTGGGTCTTTCAGCTTCGTGCCAAGCAGATTGGCGTTGCGCTCCTGCATAATCTGATTATCATCCAAGAGCTTCATGAAGATGAGGAACGTTATCTGCTCAACGACAGTGAGCGGATTCGTCATTCCGTTTGACCAAAACACATTCCAGATTCGGTCGATTGAACTCTTCGCTTCAGCTGAAAGCATGTTTACCCTCCGCATTTTCCGCAAGGCGAACCTTCGCTTTTCTGGCAGGGATAGCCCCGGGTCTTTCTATAATTTTCGCAGTTGCGGTTGTGGCGTTTGTTGCTGTTGGTTGAGAGCCAATAACCGGTGTCCGGCCACTTGTCGCAGACTGGCGCGGCAGTGCGACTGCCGACCGGCATCGCGCTGCCGGCGAAGTATTCTTCGCGGTGTTGCGGGACGCTTGCGCCTGCCGACATGCTCGGTCCCGGTGTGCGCGGAATCGTGATCTTCGTGGCGGCGCGGTCAGGGTGGCGAAACTTCTCCGGCTCGATCGGGTTCTTGTCTGCCCAGAGCCCGCGGCGGTTTTGCCGCGCTTCCATTTCTGCCGCGGCGTAGGCCGGCGTCTGGTCGAAGCGCTTGTAATGCCAAGCCAAGCCGGCACGGAGCATTTCGAGGTTTACGTCCTTGCCGTCGACAAAGACGATGCCGAGGATGCGTCCGTACTTGTCGCGCTTGGCGAATTCGACGCGGACATCCTTGCCGGCGACGAGCGCGGCAAGATGCTTGCGCGAGGCTTCGCCGAACGCCTGTGACTTCTCCGGCGCGTCAATTGCGTTGAGGCGAATCTTGTGCTGCGTCTTCGCCGCGTCGAGCACAGTGATGGTGTCGCCGTCGGCAACCTTGACGACGCGTCCGCGCACTTCCGCGCGCGCGGTTGCGCGACCAAGAACTGCCGCGCTGTCAGGCCGCGAGACGGCTACGCTGCAAGCCCGATTTTCCTGGATGGGGGGGGTCTTCTCCACCTTCACGGACGCGTCACAGCGCATATTAGCCGCCATTCCGCTCACGATAGCGAGCGTAAGCGCGAGGGCGGATGTTATATGGCTTTTCACAGCGCATATAAAAACAGAGGGGACAGACCCCTACCCCCTTATGTCAATAGTACAGGATTTATTTTACCTTTTGCCAGATGCGGGTAATTTATCAAAAAATCGATGACAAAGTCAATGCCCTCTAGTAGCAAGGCGAAAAACCCAGGGGACAGACCCCTGCCCCCTTAATCTTGCGCTTAAAGTACATATTTCACCTCAAATTTTGAGCGTAGTATATCATTATTTTGTCATCATGACAAGCCGATGCACAAAATCATAGCCTTCAAATGCCGTCTTTGCACAAAATCATAGCCTTCAAATTCCGTCCTTGCACAAAATCATAGCCAATCTACCGTGCCACGAGTTGTAAAAACAGAGGGGACAGACCCCTGCCTCCTTAGAAAGGTTGAAAGGTTGAAAAGTTGAAAGGTTGGGCTTCGCCAGTTGAAAAGTTGAAAAGTTGACCAACCACCTAACCACCAAACCATCAATCTGCCACGCAATCCGCCGCGGTCTGAAGCATATGATTTTGGTATAATACGCATCACCAGAGGAAAACGATGACAGCGATATATGCCAGCGACAAGAACTACGCTGCGCTGACGGCAATCAGCGCGGTGTCCCTGCTTAAGCACAACCCGGGCGCCAAGATAGTCCTTTTGGGCTACAACCTTGAATCCGACGCCCAGGAACTCGTGCGGAGCCGCGTCGAGAAAGCCGGTGGAACCTTCGAGTACAAGGACGTCAGTTCTGCGATCTCGGAACTGAAAGCAAAAGGATATGCTGGCTATACGTCGTATGCCGCGTATGCGCGGATATTCATTCCGCAGGTCTTGGACGGCGAAGGCCGCGTCCTGTATCTCGACTGCGACACGCTGGTCAATGGGTCCCTGGAGGATTTGCTGGCGATGAACCTGGAGGGCAACCCTTTTTCGCTCGCCATCGACTGCGTGCCTTGCGCATACAAACGCGTCATAAACCACCCCCTTGACCTTCCGTACTACAACTCCGGGGTCATGGTCATCGACATGGGAGAATGGCGCAAAAGGCGTTGTACCGAACGCTTCCTGGACGAGCTCGCGAATCCAAAGGGACCAAACATCCTGGGCGACCAAGACATCTTTGTCCGCGTATTCCCGAACGAGACGACGCTGATGCCACCGAAGTGGAATTTCATTTCGCACTACTTCCTCTTCTCCTACAACGGCGTCGCAAGAGTCGTGGGCGGAAAACGCCTTGTCCGCTTTACCGAAGAACAGTACCGCGAGGCGCAGCGCGACCCACGCATATTTCACTTCCTCGGCAACACGCTTGGACGGCCATGGTACACAAGCTCGCGGCATCCCATGAGAGAAGCATACAGAAAAGCGGCAAAGGAAGCGGGGCTGGAGGAGACCGCCGAGCAGACAAAGCCGATGACGGCGGACTACAAACTTCAGTACTGGCTACACCGCATCCTGCCGCAGCCACTCTTTGACGTGGCGTGCAACTGCCTTTATCGGCTGAACATCTGGCGGATGTACCGAGTGTAAGCCGCGAATCCGCGAGAACTACAGCGCAAATTCAGACTTCGCGTGATTCCATATCTTCAGCTCGTCTATGCTGAATGCGGAGCGGGGTTCGGTGCCACCGCAGAATGGATTCGCCTTGTTTTGAGGAAGACCAAGCTCCGCCTGACCGCTCTTGAGCTTTTCCGCATTGACGCGCCCTTCACCCGTCCTGAACGCGCCTTTCAGCTCCTCGCCGTCGATGTATATCGTCATGGCGTTGTTTTCCCATGAGACGGCGTAGTGATGCCACGCCGCGGCGTCGTGGATGACATCGGCGTACCGGTAGAAGCCGCCGCAAGACCCGCCCATAACGCTCTCCAGTCCGAAGCATCGGATACAGAAACCGCCGCGGCCGCCACCATTGTTCGAGGAGTATTCAATCGTGAACCACCCAGCCGGAGACTTGATGAATATAATCCTGGGATCGCAGTCGCGGTAGACGTCGCGGCCGGCGTCGAGCTTCGCCCAGAACTCAATGCATCCCTCTTCACCGAACGTCCCGGCAGGAAGAGTGAACGCCCCAGCGCTGCCGCCTACCGGAACATGGACGGCGCCATTGACCTTCCCGTCCACGAACTCGCGCGACCAGACGGTTCCATTCGGCCCGACCACCGGTGAAGTGATCGCGGCTTCGTCATCGAAGGTGCAGTAGAAGACAAGTCCTTCTTCGGCAGCGGCGCCGGTAGCGACACTGCGCTGCGACATCCTAAGCGACTTGAAGCTCGCCCGGGGAATCTTGAGGTCGCCGAGAATGGACTTGATGGTAAAGTCCTCGTTGGCAACTGTCATCGCAAACTTGTCATCGTTGACGAGAGCGACCTTCGCCTCGCCGTTCGTGCCGACGAAGTCGAGCGACTTGACGAGAGCCGGATCGAGTTTCAGCTTTTCCGAGAAGATCGTCGAGCCGGAAATGCACTTGGCGCAGAACTCGCCCTTGACGGACGAACCGTCCCTAAGCGTAGCGTTTGCAGACACAATCTTCCCGCTGTCAACGGCAGTTGTGGTGCACGCGGTGGCGATGATTGCGACGGCGATAACGAACGGATCCTTCATGTAGACCTCCTTGCTTGGCAGATATTGCCTTGCTGATTGCGGTATTATACCATATTCCTCGTACCTATGCGGCTGATAAAACCGCCGCTGGCTTGCGCGCCGCAAGAAGCTGCGTCACGACTGCCGCGGCAAAGACGAGCGCGCAGCCGCAGAACTGCCCAACGGAAAGGACGTCGTGAAGAACCAGCCAGCCCGACAGCGCCCCGAAGACGGATTCCGTAGAAAGGATGATCGCGGCCACCGGCGCGCTGGTGCGCGACTGCGCGACGTTCTGGAGCGTATAGGCGATGCCGCTGGAGAAGATTCCGCAGTAGACGAGCGGCATCAGCGCGTCCCGGACTGCGCCGAGCGAGAGCTTCGCCATCTCTGACGGCAGCAGGAACATGAACGGGGCGCCCACCAGCGCACAGGCGAAGAGCTGCGATGCGCTCATCACCAGAAGGTCGGACGACCGCGCGAAATGATCCACGACCATCATCTGGACGGCGAAGATGACTGCGCATGCAATCGACCAGAGCTCGCCCTTTCCGATGCCAGCGAAGCCCTCTGCCGCCTTCCCTTCCCCGGTCAGGCAGATGAGATACGTCCCGACGATGGCGAGCACCGCCCCGAACCAAACGTACATGCGCGGCAGTTTCCGCGTGACCACCGACGCAAGGATCGGCACGAAGAGGACGTAGTTCGTCGTCAGGAACGCGCAGATGCCCGGCGTCGTGTAGGTGACGCCCATCTGCTGCGCGGACATCGCAAAGAAGAGCGGTATGCCGCAGAGGACGCCGGCCAGGACCGACCGCCGGGCCGATTGGCCGCCCGTGCCGCGCTGGCCGTCCGCGCGGCAGGACCTCGCCGCCGCGCGGATCGCCAGCAGCGCGAGCAGGAAAAACCCGCCGAGGACGTTGCGCAGGACGGTGAAGGACGCCGCCCCGAGGTGGTCGGCGCCGTATTTCTGGGCGAGGAAGGCCGTTCCCCAGATGAACGTCGTTACCAGCAGCAGGAAGGCGCCTGCAAAGCTATGCATAGTAGGCGAACCGCTTTTCTATCCTGCCCATGGCGAAGGCCACGAGGTAGTTGAAAGCATAGTAGAAGGCCGCCGCAGCGATAAGCGGCGTCATCGTCGTGTTGGCGGACGACAGCTGCTTCGCGATGGTGAACATCTCGGTGACGGCGATGGTGAAGGCAAGCGAAGTGTCCTTCACGAGCGTGATCACCTCGTTGCCGACCGCGGGGATGACGCGCTTGACCGTCTGCGGAAGTATGATGCGGAAGAATGTCTGCGCCCGCGTCAGCCCCAGCGCCTTCGCCGCCTCGTGCTGCCCCGGGTCCACGGCCAGGATGCCGCCGCGGTAGATTTCGGCGAAGTACGCGCCGTAGTTGAGACCGAACGCAAGCACCGTCGCCAGCAGCCGCGGGTAGCGCGCGAGCGGCATCCCGAAGAGGATGTAGGGCGCAAAGTAGACGAAGATGATCTGGAGCATGAGCGGCGTGCCGCGCACGATCGAGATCCACACCCCGATGGCGCCCGAGACGAGCCGGTTCTTCGACATGCGCCCGAGCGCCAGCGGAAAGCCGAGCGGCAGCGCGATCAGCAGCGTGAATGCGAAGATCTCCAGCGAGGTGCCAAGACCCCGCAGGAGATCAAGCAGCATCGACGCGAACGTCATCTCACTTGAGGATCAGCGCCTGGGGCTCGATGCCGTACTGCGCGGCGATCTTCGCCATCGTGCCGTCCGCGGCGAGCTTCCGGAGCTCCGCCTCGACTTCGTCCTTGAGGGCGACGTTGCCCTTCTTGAAGCCGATGCCGTAGGTCTCGGTCATCACGATCTCGTCGAGGACCGCGAACTTGCCGGGGAGGTCGGCCATCTTGCGCTTGGCCACCCCGACATCCATCGCGACCGCGTCGACGCCGCCCATGTTGAGCTCGTTGACAGCCTGGTTGTAGTTCGGCATCACGACGAGCTCCTTGAAGGTCGCGCCGAGCTCCTTCTTGTCGCCGTCCTTCGAGAGCGCCTTCTGGACCGGGGTGTCGGTCTGGACGCCGACGATCTTGCCGGCGAGGTCGGCCAAGGTCTTGATCGGCGAGCCGGCCTTCACGAGGACGACCTGCGAGTTGTCGACGTACGGAGCGGTCCAGGTGTAGCCTTCCTCGCGGCCCTGCATCGTGAAGCCGTTCCAGATGCAGTCGATCGAGCCGGAGTTGAGCTCCATGTCCTTCGCGTCCCAGTTGATCGGGTTGGCGACGAACTTCCACCCCTTCCGCGCGCAGATCTCGCGCGCGAGGTCGAGGTCGAAGCCCTTGTACTCAGCACCATCCTTGTAGCCGTAGGGCGGGAAGTCGGCGTCGAAGCCGACCGTGAACTTGCGGATTCCGTCGTCCTTGCCGCCGCATCCGGCGAGCGCCGCGGCCGCGGCGAGTACGATAAGCGTCTTCTTGATCATGTCTGTTGCCCTTTTTGTGGTTCGTTGGGAAAAGCCTACACCTTGCGCC
Organism: uncultured bacterium; assembly: GCA_902800055.1. GTDB lineage: Bacteria > Verrucomicrobiota > Kiritimatiellia > RFP12 > UBA1067 > UBA1067. Next base: position 97,992 of record CADCCW010000002.1, on the reverse strand, counting down.
CGATGGCCTTGCGGAGGAAGCGCTCCAGCACCGCCGACTCGTCGAGCGTGATGACGCCGTCTGCGCGCGCGTCGTCGAGCGCCTTGCGGAACTCGCTCTGGCCCTCCATGCCCTTCAGGAGCTCGGAGAGCTGCGCGGCCTCGCGCTCGTCGATGCAGCCGTCCGCGAGAATGGCCGACGCCATCTTGGAAAGCGCCGCGGAGAGCGCCGCGTCGTTGATGTTCTGCGAGAACCGGCGGAACACGAGCGGCAGCGAGCTCTCGTCGACCGAGCCCTTGAGGACGAGCTTGAGGAAGAAGAGCATCGCCAGCATGAGCAGGACGGCGAGCGGAAGCGATATCCAGGCCGTGCCGACGAACGGCGCGATGATGTACGCGGCGAACGAGACCGCCGCGACCGTCAGCGCGTAGGGAAGCTGCGTGTTGACGTGCACGATGTGGTTGCACTGCGCCCCCGCCGACGCCATGATCGTCGTGTCGGAGATCGGCGAGCAGTGGTCGCCGCAGACGGCGCCGGCCATGCACGCCGAGACCGCGATGATGGTCATCGAGGAGCCGGGAATCGCGGCGAGGACGATCGGGATCAGGATGCCGAACGTGCCCCAGCTGGTGCCGGTCGAGAACGCGAGAACAATCGCGATGACGAAGATGATCGCGGGGAGGAAGTTCCACAGCCCAGCCGCCGGACCGCTGATGATGTCGGAGATGAACACCTTCGCGCCGAGCGAGTCGGTCATCGACTTGAGCGTCCAGGCGCAGCAGAGGATCATGATCGCGGGGACCATCGCCTTGAAGCCCTCGGGGAAGGCGTCCATGCAGTCGCGGAACGTTATCACGCGGCGGCAGAGGTAGAAGACGACGGCGAACACGATCGCGGCGATCGAGCCGAACACGAGCCCGACGGACGCGTCGGAGTCGGAGAACGCCTTGACGAAGTCGCCGGAGTTGTCACCGCCGAAGTAGCCGCCGGAGTACACCATGCCGACCATGCAGCAGGCGATGAGCACGACGACCGGAATGACCAGGTCGATCACGCGACCGCGCTCGTTCTGGGTGAGCGCCTCGGTCGCGTCCTCGATCGCGCCGAGGTCGGGCTCGCCCGACGAGACGGCCGACTCGTGGCGCTTCATGGGCCCGAAGTCGAACTTGAGGAACGCGAACGCGAACATGGCGACGATGGTGAGGATCGCGTAGAAGTTGTAGGGAATCGCGGCGATGAAGAGCGAAAATCCGCTCTCGGCGCCCGCTCCCTTGGCGAAGCCGGCGACCGCCGCCGCCCAGCTGGAGATCGGCGCGATGATGCAGATCGGGGCCGCGGTCGCGTCGATGAGATAGGCAAGCTTTGCGCGCGAGACCTTCTTCGCGTCTGTCACCGGGCGCATCACGCTGCCGACGGTGAGGCAGTTGAAGTAGTCGTCGACAAAGATGAGCATGCCGAGGATGATCGTCGCAATCTGGGCGCCGATCCTGGTCTTGATGTGGTCCCTGGCCCACCGGCCGAACGCAGCGGAGGCGCCGGTCTTGTTCATCATCGCGACCAGCGAGCCGAGGAGGACGAGGAACAGGAGGATGCCGACGTTGTACGCGTCGGCAATCGACGCGATGAAGCCGTCCTTCATCACGTGCGTCATCGTGCCCTCGAAGGCGAAGCCGGAGTAGAGCAGCCCGCCCGAGACGATGCCGATGAAGAGCGAGGAGTAGACCTCCTTGGTGATGAGCGCGAGGAAAATCGCGAGGAGCGGGGGGAAAATCGCCCACCAGGTGCCGAAGAAGCGGTTCTCGGTGCGGATCGTCTCGAGCGCCTTGGCCTCGTTCGCCTTGAACTCCTTGTCGCTCTGCACGTTGTCCGCATATGCGTCGATGTAGGACTTGGCACCCTTGACGTCGCCTTCGTCGGCAACCGCCGCGAGGTTGTACGCGTTCGTGGCGTCGTCAACCACCACGGAAACGGGATACGCCGGCGTTTCCGCCGGCGTTTCCCCATCCGCGAAGGCGACCGAGGCGGAAAGCACCGCGGCCGCGATCAGGATTTTCCTCATGTCGTTTTCCCCGTTTGCCGGTCGAGATTAGAACGCGAAGCAGATGGAGACGCCGCCGTAGAGCAGCCCGGCGTGCGTGCTGTGGTCGCCTCCGACCGAATAGGAGTCCCATCCCGGGCAGTGGCGGACGCTGTGGTCGAGCTTGTAGAGGAAGTTGAGGTTCCCGCCGATCGTAATGTTGTCGGTGAGCGCATAGCTCAAGGCGATGCCATTGTCCCAGCCGCCGAACGCAGCGCGGTCAAGCTCCCCGTCGGAGAGGTACCGGGAATACTCAGAGGTATAGAGCGTCGTCTTGGAGGTGAGCTTGAGCGAAAGCTGCTCGGTGAGCTGGAAGCTGCGGGAGAGCGCGAAGTCGATCATGAACGCGGCACCCGGCTTGTTGCCATGGCAGTACTCCCAGTAGAACTTGAAGCTCGGGACGATAATCTCGTTGTCATATTCGGCGCCGAAGGTCCAGAAGTTCTGCGACGTCCAGCCGCAACGCGGATAGGTATACCAGAGGTGGGATGCGGTGAAGTTCACCGGCCCGATGGAGTTGCCGTAGACGATTTCGTAGTCGAACTCGCCGAATCCGCCGAGCCGCTTGCCGCCGTTGCCGTAGTCGACCGAGCTGTGCTTCTTGTGGAGTTCCTGGTTGGCCCAGATGTCAATCCCGATCCAGCCGAAGTTCTCGGGAAGGTTAATCTGCCCCCAGATGTCGTACTGCGCGACCGGCGCATCGGAGAAGATGCGGCAGTGGGAGACGTAGGCGGACTTGATGTCGAGCTGCAGCGCGAACTCGAAGAGCGGGGAATCCTCTTCCTCCTCCATCTCCGCTGGCTCCGCCTGCACCGTCTCGGGCTTGGCGGCCTCGTTCGGGGCGGGTGTCTTTTCATCGGCCATGGCCGTGAATGCAACAGCTGCGGCAGTCATGGCGCCGAGCGTGATCATCAATTTTTTCATGTGTTTTTCTCCTTTGGTGGTTTTGTAGGGAAATCAGTTCACTTCGCCGGTTCGTTTGCGGCAAGCAGCGCCTTGAGCCGCGCGAGCTCCTCTTCGGAGACCTCGCGGTCCTCGAGGATGTCGAAGAGCTCGGACTTGACCTTGTCGCGGAAGCCGATGCCGACGTGCACCTTGCCCAGGAACTCGCCGAGGCGACCGCCGTGCTTTGCGTCGAAGATCTCCGCCGGCGTGCCCTCCGCGGCGATCCTGCCCCCTTCGAGGAACAAGACGCGCGTCGCGACGTCGTGCGCGAAGCGCATCTCGTGGGTGACGACGACCATCGTCATGCCGTTCTTCGCGAGGTCCTTCATCACGTCCAGCACCTCGCCGACCATCTCCGGGTCGAGCGCGGAAGTCGGCTCGTCGAAGAGCATCACCTTCGGCTCCATCGCGAGCGAGCGCACGATGGCGACGCGCTGCTTCTGGCCGCCGGAGAGCTGCTGCGGGTAGGCCTTGGCCTTCTCGGCGAGGCCGACGACCTCGAGAAGCTCCATCGCCTTCTTCTCGGCCTTTTCCCGCGGCCAGCGGCGGACAAGGCGCGGGGAGAGGGTGATGTTGTCGAGGATGGTGAGGTGGGGAAAGAGGTTGAAGTGCTGGAACACCATGCCCATTTCGGAGCGGACGCGGTTCTTGGTCTTTTCGTCGGCGCTGACGATGTCGATGCCGTCGAAGATGATCGAGCCATCAGTCGGCTGCTCAAGGAGGTTCATGCAGCGGAGGAAGGTCGACTTGCCGCCGCCCGACGGGCCGATCATCACCACGACCTCGCCCTTGCGGATCTCGGTCGAAATGCCCTTCAGCACCTCGAGATTCCCGAAGCTCTTCTTGAGGTTCTCTATCTTGAGCAGTGTCTCTGCCATCTATGTCTTTTGACGCTCCCGGTCAGTTTACGATACGGTCTGTCTCCGGACACCCCCCGGAAATTGAACGTATTATAGCAAAACTGACGCACAGAAATCAAGTGCGGCGCTAGGGTTCGTTGACGACGATGAACTCCGGCTGCGCAGCTGGCATGCCGGCGAAGGAGCCCTGGCGCTGGCCGATCTCCAGCTTGCCGCCGCGGTTGACGATCTTGGTGAGCGCGTAGGCGCCGTCGCGGTAGGCGAGCGAGTCGCCGTCATCCTCGTAGAGCGTCGCCTCGCCGTCGCCGGGCCAGACGTGGAGCTCGACCGTCTCGTTCCAGCCGCGCTCGAGGTGCTGCTTCAGCGGCCACATCGGCACCACCGCCCCGGCGCGCACGAAGAATCCGCCGCCGCGAGAGGGATCAATTCTGAGGCGCAGACGCCGCGGACCCGTCACCTTCTCGCCGGTGTAGAAGTCGTACCAATCGCCCGGCGGGATGAACGCCTCCTCGGCGAAGGCGGAGACGAGCAGGTCGTCGCCGAGCATGTAGGTGGTGGTGACGTTCGCGTACTCGTCGCGGTCGGGATAGACGAACGCGAGCGGGCGCATCAGCGGCCAGCCGGTGCGGTGCGCCTCCGCCGCGGCGCCGTAGAGGTAGGGGAAGAGGCGGTAGCGTAGGTTGTCCGCCGCGCGGAACGCCTCGACGCCGGCGTCTTCCTGGTACCACGGCTGGTTGTGGTAGTCCCAGTTGTTCTGCTGGCTCCAGGGCGAGAGGAAGCCGAAGTGGATGCCGGCTGGATACAGGACGCCGTCCTTGAAGACGGACATGTCGCAGCTCTGGTTGGAGTGGCCGCTGGCGGCGAGGTTGAGGCAGGAGACCATGCTCCCCACTCCGCCGCCGGTGTCGCCGGCCCAGGTCGCCACGTAGCGCTGGATGCCGGCGTAGCCGCAGGAGGTGTAGACCATCGCGCGGCGGCCGGTGTACGCCTCATAGCCCTCGCACATCTGCTTGGCGTAGATGAGCGGGTAGAGGTTGTGGTTCTCGTCGTCGGAGCGGCCGTTCGCCCACTGGCGCGAGGACGGGTTCTCCTGCTGGCAGCCATCGAGCTTGAAGCACCTCGCGCCGGAGTCGCAGAAGTACTTGAGGTGCTCGAACCAGGGGCGCGTCCCCTCCGGCCCGAGTGCCCGCGCGCGCCCGCACTCGACGTTGTAGCGCGGGTCCTTGATGGCATTGGGCTGGACGATGTGGTCGTCGACGAAGGTCTCGTCGGTCTCCTGCGGCTTCGCGTCGCGCGACATGGCGCCCTTCCACTTGCCATCCAGCAGCTCCTCTTCGTAGCGGGTGAGGTCGTAGTCGCAGCAGAGCCAGAGCGAGAGCTTGAAGCCCATGCGCTCGAGCGCCCCGGCGGGACCGAGCCGCCGCTGCGTCTCGGGGCTCATCCAGTAGGGCATGTAGAACCTGCCCGGGTCCCAGCGCTTGCGGGTGGACTTGTCGTAGAAATACTCCATCCAGCCTGGCTCGAGGCCGAGGACGTCGCAGGGAAGCTTGCGGTCGCGGAACTCGCGCGCCTCCTGAAGCAGGTCGAACGCGTTGACCCACTGGTTGCAGACAAAGGAGAAGCCGAAGGCAAATGCGGGCAGCAGCGCGGGGCGGCCGGTGAGCGAGGTGTAGACCTCGAGGAGCTCGCGGAAGTCGCGGCCGGTGAAGACGTAGAAGTCGACCGTCCCCTTCTTGGCCGTGCAGACCACCGCGTCCTTGTCGGTCTCGCCGACGTCGACGACGTTCGGCCAGGTGGTGTTGAGGAAGAATCCGCGGCCCTTCGAGGTGACCGCCATCGGGATAGGGATGTAGCTCGAGATGTTCCTCACATAGACCTCGTAGCGGCCTGGGCGGCGCTGAAGGTTGGCGCGGCTCGCATCGCCGAGCCCGTAGACGCGCTCGTCGGGGTCGAGCGGGAAGCGGATGCGGAAGCCTTCGCCGTCCTTCGCGACCGTAATCTCGGCGCCGGCAAGGGACACCGCGCCGTCGGCGACGAGGTTGGACGAGAGGACCGGGAAGTCGCGGACCGTCCCGTAGCGGTTCATCAGGCTGCCCGCAGAGCCCTGCTCGCGCACGCGCCAGAGCCGCGGGGAGAGCGTCTCCACCGAAAGCGCGGGCTTCGCCGCCTCCGCCGCGGCAGCCGCCGCGAAAAGCGCCGCCGCCATTGCCAGTCCAGCCTTCTTCATCCTCTTACCTCCTCAAGAACATTCTGCGAAATCAAAAAAGACAGGCGCGAGCTCTCGGCCCGCGCCCGTCAGCGGCAACTTCGAAATCAAGTCGCCATTGTGCCGTTAGGCGAGGACGGCGTCCTTCGCCGCCTTGGCGACGCGGAACTTCACGACCTTCTTCGCGGCGATCTTGATCTGCTCGCCGGTCGCAGGGTTGCGACCCATGCGCGCCTTGCGGTTGATCTTGATGAGCTTGCCAAGACCCGGGAGGACGATGCCCTTCGCGCCCTTCGCGCCCTCGTAGGCGATCGCGAGGAACTTCTCGTAGGCAGCGACGGCCTGCTTCTTGCTGATGCCAGCGGCCTCAGCGATGGCGGCCATGATCTCGGACTTGGTGGCAGGGATTTTCTTAGCCATTTTTTGATCCTTTTTGTTTCACTAGTGAACCACTCGGAAAACCTTTTCCGCTGTGGATGTGAGTAATATACCAATTTTACGTGAGTTTGACAAGGGGGAATTGTGCTTTTTTTAAAATCCCGCCACAACCAGTTGTGGTGACCAGAGCCGGAATCCGGAACCGGCGGCACATCATCTTGAAGATGGCGGACGAAAAATCCACCATCGGTAGTCATCCGCGCTAACGCAGATTCAGCAAGTCGCGTCCGAGCGTGGTGGATATCTCGCGCATCGCGGACTCGAACGGCTGGAGCTTCGCGTCGACGGACTTGTCCACAACCGGCGTCTTGCCCTTGAGGAGTTTCGCCTCCACCTTGTCGCCGTTCTTCGACACCGAAATGGTGAACGCCGGCAATTCCGGCGGCTGCTCTTCCGAAGTGCTGTCGTCTTGCTTCTCCTCTTCCGGCGGAGGTTCCTCCGGCTTCTGCTCGACCGGCTCGTTCATCTCCTCGAGGATCATCCTGGCCAGCAACTCGATCTTGCGCCTGACGCTCGGAAAAAGCCCGGCGTGCTGCTCGTCGGCGTTCGCCGGCAATTCGCCGTCAGGCCAGAGCGTAGCGATCCTCCGCTCCGCCCACTTGTCCTCCGTCGCCGCGGTCAGCATCGCCGCGATCGCCTTCAGGTCCGGCGTCCTGCGCCAGAAGCTGTCCTTGCGCGCGCGCGACTCCGCCAGCACCTCGGCGTGCGAAGACTCGACGATCTCGTTCTGCGCGGCGATCGCGCTCCTTGCCAGGTCGAATGCCGCCGCCACCCGCTCGTCGGCCTTCGCCGCGGCCTCCTCCATCACCGGCCGGCCGCCGTCTGCCGCGGCAAGCGACTCCATCCCCTTCACTTCGCGCCAGTCCCTGACGGCCTGTGAATAGTCGCTTCTCGCCGCGGTCTCGTCCGCCAGCTCCGCCGGCGGATACCACGTCCGGTCGCAAAGCGTCGGCCAGGTCTTCTCCGCCTGCTTCCCTGCGGCCTCGGCACGCGCCTCGCGCCACTTCGGCATGACCTCCTTGCGGACGAGCCGCTCCACCGCCTTCGTCACCGCGGCAGACTGGAGCCGTGAGGAAAGATATCCGCGAAGCTCCTCCCGGTCCGCCCCCGACACCTCGGAAAGCGCCCGCTCCATGGCCTCCGTAAGCGCCTTTGCCGAGTACGCGACGACGAACAGCTTCTCGCTTTCTGACGCCTTGGCGTGCGCGGCGGGATCGCCGGCGATGGTGTTCGCCACTTCGTCCGCCGTCACGTCCAGCCGCACCTCGTCGATGCGCTCGGCGAACCGGTTCAGGATCCTGCGCTCCACCGCGTCGGGCACGCCCTGCGACAGCACCGACGGAAACACCCCCCAGGCATTCGCGGCGTCCGCCTTCTTCGCGCGCTCCTCGACGTTCGCGCGGAGCCGGGACTCGATGTCCGCCGCAAGCTTCGACGGAACGACGGCGTCGCTGCGGACGCGCATGAGGTACTCGCCCTGCCGCTTGCGCTCGGCCTTGGCCGCCGCGATCACGGGATCGACCATCTTCTCCGAAATATACGAAAGGTTCTCCTCGAAGACCGGCGTCTTCTGCCCTTTGGCGATCCGCTCCGCCATCTCGCGGCGAAGCGTCCCATCGTCCTTCGACTCGAACTCCTCCTCGCCCGGGCGTGTCGCGGCGACGATCCCCTTTGCCTGCGCGGCGACCGCCTCGCGGCGCTCCTCGTCGAACGCACGGCGGAAGCGCTCCTCGACGCCCTTGCGGTCCCGCTCGGAAAGCTCGACGCGGAAGTCGTCCGGCAGCGACAGCCTCCTGGCGACGTCGGACATCTCTGCCGCGTACGCGTCTTCCGCGGACTTCACATATATCGGAAGGCATTCCGACTCCGCGGCGGATTTTTTCGCGAACCGTCCCGGATCGGCCAGCATCGCGTCCTTCAGGACGCCCGCCGCCGCGCCGTTCTCGGCAAGCGACTTCCCGAACCGGGCCATCGCTATCTTCGCCGCGCCCTCCGACGCGGCGCGGTCGAACTCCGCGTTGCCGGCGCTGAGCGCCGCCGCAAACACCATCGCCAAAAGCACCGTCATGGCAGCACCTCCGCTCCCGTCGCCTCGCGCACGAGCTCCAGCGACTTCGACTTTATCGCCTCGGCGAGCGCGTTCGCGTCGCGCACGTCGCCCAGTATCTCCGGATGCTCGACGAGCGACTGCTGGAGCCGCGCCGCCAGCGCGCGCTGGACGCCGCGCACGTCAAGCCGCATCGACTCGACGCGCTCTGAGATCTCCTTGGCAAGCCACTCGGCCTCCGCCGGCGCCAGGTCGGCTTCGGCAAGCCCCGCCGTCGCCAGGACGTCCCCGCGCCAGGTCGCCTCCAGCGCCGCGAGGTCGCCGTAGTCGGAAAGCGCCGCGGCGCTGCCGGACGCAAACGCGGCGCGGGCAGCCGGAGCCAGGCCGAGCCGTCCGGCGGAGACGTGCTCGTCGGCGTCGAAGGTGCGCCGGCCGTCCGTGCCCTGCGTCATCAGCGCGTTCAGCCCGTATTTCACGCGGTGGTCCTCCGCCGTCTGTTCGAGGGCGAGGACAAGCTTCTGCCGGTTGAGGTCCAGAACCTGCTCCTCGCGCTCCTTCTTCGTCTCGGTCACGAAGATGAAGTACGCGATCATGAACACCATCAGCAGCGCGAACACTACCTGCAGCAGCAGCCCCTGGAGGTCGTCGGTCGACGCCCGCCTGGACGGCGCGCCGCCGCCGATCCTGGCCAGAGCCCTTCTGTCGGATTCCGTCATGGCTTCAGGCAAGCGCCGCGGCCACGGCCTTCAGCTTCTCGTTGGCGGACGCGGCGCGCGAGCGCTCCTCCGCGGCCTGCTTCTCCAGCTCGGCGATGCGCCGCGCGAAGAACTCCGAGTATTCGCGCTGGCGGGCGGAGAACTCCTTCTCGTATTCCGCCAGCCGCCGCTCGAACGCGGCCTCGTACTCCCGCTGGCGCCGGTCGAACTCGTCGGACGCCGCCCCGAGCCTGACGACCAGCCGGTCCACCGCTTGCGCGAGGTCACCGTCGTCGGTCTCCTCCAGCCCAGAGCGCGCAAGGATCCTGCAGAACCACGGACGCACCAGCGGACGGTCGATCATAAACACCCAGACGACCGCCATCAGGGTGGAGAAGAGCGCCGTGTGGAGGCACTGCATCAGGTCCGCCATCGAAACCGTATCGAGATTGAAGTAGCCAATGACGATGATTCCCCAGAGGGTTCCAAAGAGCCCCAGGGCCACGTTCAGCTGATCCGAGCCCTTGAAGAAAGGAAATTCCGCCGCGCTCGTCCTGCGCCCGGCGATGAGCCTGCCCAGCGCCAGCGCCATGCAGGTGAACCCCAGCGCGGGAATGAAGGTGGTCACCGCCGAATAGTCGACGACGCTCCAGTCGAGCCAGGGAATGAAGCCCCGCGCCGCCTTCGCCGCCAGCCCGGCCGAGTCGCCGCCCGCGGCAATGAAGTCGCTCCACCAGTTTACGATGGCGGCGACGTTGTTGGCGAAGGCCAGCCAAGACACGACGGCCGCCGCGAACACGGCCACGAAAAGAGGTATGAGCTTCTTCATGGCGGGTATTATACCATAATTCCGCGGCGCAAACAGTCGCGGTGGAAAACATGAAGTCGGCCAGAAGGACGCCTAATCGGCGTCGCCCATGGTGACGCGCAGGACCTCGGAGAGCGAGGTGAGGCCGGAGCCGACCTTGAGCATGCCGTCCTCGCGCAGGGTGCGCATGCCGAGCTCTCGCGCACGCTGGCGGAGAATCGTCGCCGGCGCGTGGTCGAAGATGAGCCGCTGCACGGTGTCGTCGACCTTGAAGATCTCGAAGATGCCCTTCCGGCCCTTGTAGCCGGTCTTGTGGCAGCGGTCACAGCCGGCGCCGTGGTACATATGGTCCGGCACCTGCACGTTGGATCCGGTGGAGAGACCCTTGAGCATCTTAATCTCGCGCTCGGACGGGGTGTACTCCTCCTTGCAGTTCTCGCAGATAGCGCGCACGAGGCGCTGCGCCATCGCCGCGCGGAGCGCCGAGGCGACGAGGAACGGCTTGACGCCGATGTCGAGGAGACGCGTCACCGCCGACGGCGCGTCGTTGGTGTGCAGGGTGGAGAACACCAGGTGGCCGGTGAGCGCCGCCTCCATCGCGATGTCGGCGGTCTCCTCGTCGCGGATCTCGCCGATCATTACGATGTTCGGCGCCTGGCGGAGGATGGAGCGGAGCGCGGCGGAGAAGTCGAGGCCGACGTCCTTGTTCACCTGCACCTGGTTGATGCCGCTCATCTGGTACTCGACCGGGTCCTCGACGGTGATGAGCTTCTTGTCCGGGGTGTTGATCTGGCCGAGGCAGGCGTAGAGCGTCGTCGTCTTGCCCGAGCCGGTCGGGCCGGTCACCAGCACCACGCCGTCCGGCAGCTTGATGAGCCGCTCGAAGGTGGTCTGGTCGTCGGAGAGGAAGCCGAGCTGCGGCAGGCCGAGCGAGAGGTTGGACTTGTCGAGGATTCGCATCACGATCGACTCGCCGTGGTTCGTCGGCACCGACGAGACGCGCAGGTCGAGGTCCTTGCCGCCGACGGTGATCTGGATGCGGCCGTCCTGAGGGATGCGCTTCTCGGAGATCTTCATCTTCGACATGATCTTGAAGCGCGAGATGAGCGCACCCTGGAGGCGCTTCGGCGGCGAGTCCATCTTCCGGAGCGCGCCGTCGACGCGGTAGCGCACGCGGAACTCCTTCTCCATCGGCTCGATGTGGATGTCGGACGCCTTCATCTTGATCGCGTTGGTGATGATCAGCGTGGCGAGCTTGACGACAGGCGCGTCGTCGCCCGTCGCCTCCTCGATGCCGCCCACTTCGTCGCGGGTGGAGACTGCGTCGGCGCCCTGCGAGGGATAGAGCTTCTCCATCGCCGCCTTCACTTCGCCAATCGGCGAGAGCACCGCCTCGACGTCCTTGCCCTGGAGCACGTAGCGGAGCGAGTCGACAGCGTCATAGCCCATCGGATCGAGGAGAGCCACCGTCACCGAGCTTTCGCTGGCGACGACCGGCACCACCCCGTACTTCTTGGCGATCTCCTGCGGGAACTCCTTGACTACGTCGGGGTTGATCGCATCGGCGTCGAGATGGCAGTACTTGAGGCCGAACTGGTCGGCGATGGTGCCGAGCACGATGTCCTCGTCCACCGCGTTGCCGGCGACAAGCGCGTCCAGGGTGGTCTCGTTCTCGGCCTTCATCGACTCCCTGGCCGTGGCCACCTGGGCGTCGGTCAGGTACCCGCGCTCAGTCAGCAATTGCAGTACGTACTCGTCGTTGCTTGTCATTGATGTGTATTATACCACAAATCCCCTCAGCGGAAGCCAAGAAGCTTATGCAGCTGCACCGACAGCGACCAGCCGTCGAGTTCGGCGAGCGCGGCCTTCGCCGCGGCAAAATCGATCTCGCCGCCGCGGTCGCAGGGCGAAACGTAGTAGTCGGTCGCGGCGATCTTCGCGCGGATACCGCGGCAGAACGCCGCGGTGTCGGGCCCCGAGGCGACGACCCGCACCTCGTCTGCCGCAGCGAGCGCGTCCGGCGCGTCGTAGAGCGCGGCGTACTCCGCCTTCGGCGAGCAGGCAACGTAGTCGACGAACGCGAACCAGTCCGGCGACTTCGTGCCGTTCGTCTCCACCGCGATCCAGAACCCCTCGCGCTTCAGTGCGGCGACGAGCTCCGGCATTCCCTTCTGCACCGCCGGCTCGCCGCCGGTAAGCACCACCGAACGCGCGCGGAAGGACTTCGCCTCGGCGACGAGCTCGTCAAGCGTGACGGAATAGCGGTGCTCCCGCGGCGTGTCGCACCACGGGCATTCGAGGTTGCAGCCGGCAAAGCGGATGAAGACGCAGGGGCGGCCAGAGTTGCGCCCCTCGCCCTGGAGGGACTCGAACACCTCGACAAGCCGATACTCCGTCGCGCCCTTCACTTCCGCGCCCGTCCCCTTCCACGCACGACCTTTGCGACGAAGTCGAAGCCGTCAACACGATCGATCCGCACCTGAACGAACTCGCCGACGAGCCGAGGATCGGCGCAGTCAATGCACGTCACTCCGTCCACATCCGGCGCCTGCGACTCGAGCCGCGCGACGCCAGGCGCGACGACGAGCGCCGGCAGCACCTTTCCCACCCACCGCCTCGCACGACTGTCCCAGATCCTCCGCTGTAGCTCCATCACCTGCCGTTCACGCCCGCGCGCGGCAGCCTGCGACGGACGTCCGCCCAGCTTCGCGCCCTTCGTGCCGCGCTCGGGTGAATAGGCGAAGGCGCCGAGGTGGTCGAACTGCATCCGCGAGATGTCGGAGAGGAGACGGCGGAACCGCGCTTCGGTCTCGCCCGGGAAACCGACGAGCACCGTGGTGCGCAGGGTTACGTCCGGCACCAGAAGCCGCAGGTCCTCGGCGAGCGACACCGCGGCGTCGATCGTGCGGCGCCGGTTCATCTTCGCCAGCACCTCGGGCACGGTGTGCTGGATCGGCATGTCGACGTACTTCGCCGCGTGCTTCGCGGTCATGAGCCAGTAGACGAAGTCGCCGTCGATCTCGCTCGGGTAACTGTAGAGGACGCGCACCCAGAAGCGGCCGGGGATGCGGTCAAGTGCCCAGAGGAGGTCGGCGAGGCGCCGTTTGCCGTCCCGCCACATCATCGGGTCCTGGGCGATCACGTTGAGCTCGCGGCAGCCGGTGGCGACGAGGGCGCGCGCCTCGCGCAGGATGGCGCGCAGCGGGCGCGAACGGTAGGCGCCGCGGATGGAGGGGATGGCACAGTAGGCGCAGCGGTGGGCGCAGCCCTCGGCAATCTTGAGGTAGGCGAAGGCCTTGCCGGTAAGCCGGAGGCCCGGCACCTTGGGCTCGCTCCAGCCCTGCGGCACGCCGATCCACTCGTCCACGCCCGGGAACGCCGCGGCGGCGCCGGGATAGCGCTGGGGATAACAGCCGCTCACGATTACGCGCGAATAGGCGCCGCGGCGTTTGAGCTCGAGCGCATTGCGGATCTCGCGCTCCGACTCCTCGCGCGCGGCGGCGATGAACGAGCAGGTGTTGACAATCACCGCGTCCGCCCGGCCGGGATCGGGCGAAAGCCGCCAGCCCGCCTTGAGCATCCGCCCGGCGGCGAGCTGCAGGTCGACTGCGTTTTTCGCACAGCCGAGCGACACCAGCGCCAGCGTCGGCGCCTCAGAAGTCGAGGTTGCGGACCGTGAGGGCATTGTCTTCGATGAACCGGCGGCGCGGCTCCACCTCATCGCCCATCAGCAGCGAGAACATCTGGTCGGCCTTGACCGCGTCCTCGAGCTTCACGCGCAGGATGCGGCGCTTCTCGGGGTTCATGGTCGTCTCGTAGAGCTCGGCCGCGTCCATCTCGCCGAGGCCCTTGAAGCGGACGACGGTGAGGCCCTGGCGGCCGCGCGCGCGCACTTCGTCGAGCAGTTTCGCGAGCGGACCGTCCGCGCCGGCGGCGGTGCCGGCGCCGAACCAGTCGGCGGGGGCGTAGCCGTAGCCGGCGAGCGAGCTGAAGAGCTTCCTGAGCATCGACGCGCCCGAGCCGCGCGCGGAATCGTCCGCGACCAGCGCCGCCGGGCTGAACCCGCGCTCGGAGACCATCTTCGCCGTCGCCTCGATCTCGGCGAGCAGCTTGAGGAACGCCGCCGCGCGCTCCGGATCCATCGGCGCGCCGTCCTTCCCATTCACCTCGCAGTCGTCGAGGCCAAGCGAAAGCAGCTTCTCGGTGAGCATCTCGTCGGTAAGCACGTACTCGGACTTCTTCTTGCGCTCCACCTTGTAGAGCGGCGGCTGCGCGAGGTAGACGTAGCCCTTCTCGATGAGCTCGGGCATCTTGCGGTAGAAGAAGGTCAGGAGCAGCGTGCGGATGTGCGCGCCGTCGACGTCGGCATCGGTCATGATGACGATCTTGTGGTAGCGCACCTTGGAGACGTCCCACTCCTCGCCGAAGCCGCAGCCGATGGCGGTGATGAGCGAGCGGATCTCGTTGTTGGCGAGCACGCGGTCGATACGGGCCTTCTCGACGTTGAGCACCTTGCCGCGGAGCGGCAGAATCGCCTGCGTCGCGCGGTCGCGCCCCTTGCAGGCGGAGCCGCCGGCGGAATCGCCCTCGACGAGGAAAAGCTCGGTGCGGGCGGGGTCGCGCTCGGAGCAGTCGCGCAGCTTGCCGGGAAGCGAGAGCCCGTCCATCACGCCCTTCCGTCGCGTCGACTCGCGCGCGGCGCGGGCGGCCTCGCGGGCCGCGGCGGCGAGGCGCGTCTTCTCGATGACGACCTTGGCAGCGGCGGGGTTCTCCTCGAAGAAGGTCATCAGCTTGTCGCTCACGATGCCGGCGACGATGCCGTCGACCTCGCCGTTGCCGAGCTTGGTCTTGGTCTGGCCCTCGAACTGCGGCTGCGGCACCTTGACCGAGACGACCACGGTCAGGCCCTCGCGCATGTCGTCGCCGGTGAGCGACTCGAACTCCTTGTCCTTCAGCAGCTTGTTGTCGAGCCCGTACTTCTTGATCGTCGCCGTGAGCGCGCGGCGGAAGCCGGAGAGGTGGGTGCCGCCCTCGATGGTGTGGATGTTGTTGCAGTAGGTCTGCTCGAGGGTGGAATAGCTCTCGGTGTACTGCATCGACACCTCGGCCTGCACCATGCCGGTGAGTCCCTGCTTCTCGCCCTCGAAGTGGATGACGGGCGAGATCGGCCGCTTGTTCTGGTTCAGGTAACCGACGAACTCGTCGATGCCGCCGTCGTAGTGGAAGGTCTCCTCGTGGTGCGCGTCGCCCTCGTCGTCGCGGAAGTGGATCGTCACGCCCTTGTTGAGGAACGCGAGCTCGCGCAGGCGGGCGCAGAGGATCTCCCACTTGAACGCGTGGCAGGAGAAGATCTCGTGGTCCGGGAAGAACGTGACCCGCGTGCCCGTCTCGTCGCCGCACTTGCCGACGACCTCCAGCGGCTTCGTCACGTGGCCGCGCGAGAACTCGATGTGGTGGAGCTTGCCGTCGCGCTTGACCTCGACCTTCATCCACTCGGAGAGCGCGTTGACACAGGAGACGCCGACGCCGTGGAGACCGCCGGAGACCTTGTAGTTGGAGCCGTCGAACTTGCCGCCGGCGTGGAGGACCGTCAGCACCACCTCGATGGCGGGCTTGTGCTGGGTCGGGTGCATGTCGACCGGGATGCCGCGGCCGTCATCCTGCACCGTGAGCGAGCCGTCGGGGTTGATGACCACGTCGATCGACGAGCAGTAGCCAGCAAGCGCCTCGTCGATGGAGTTGTCGACCACCTCATAGACGAGATGGTGGTAACCGCGCTCGCCGGTGTCGCCAATGTACATCGCCGGGCGCTTGCGCACGGCCTCCATGCCCTCGAGGACCTGTATGTTCTCGGCATTGTATCCGCTGTTTTCCTGTTCGGCCATCGCTCGTCTTCCGTTGGTGTTCCTTACAGTGTGTATTATAGCAAAAATCTGGCTACGCGTACTTGTGCATCGAGTCGCGCATGAACTTGACCGAGCGCGAGAAGATCTGGTCCACGTTCGCCGCGCTGGAGATGTCGAGGAAGTCGCGGATCTCCTCGGAGGAGAGGAAGAACCTGGTCTTCAGCACATGGACGTAGCAGCGCAGCGGATCCTGATTCCAGAGCTGGCGGAAGAACATGTGGGTGAACCGCCACGCCTCCTTGCGGACCCGCTCGAAGTCCACCTTCGGAATCTCCATCACTTCGCTCTCGCCGTCATCGCCGGTGTGCGCGCCATCGAGCGAAATCTCGCCGTGAGGATTCGGGTCGGCGTTGAGGATGTAGCCGCGCACGTAGCGCCTGAGCCACCCCTCGAAACTGCCCTCGCCGCGGTAGAGGTCGATCTTGCGGCGACCTATCATGTCCTCGTAGAGCATCCCCATCAGGTCGCCGCGGGCGAGCGAATACTTCTTCATCAGCCCGGCGCTGCGGCCGGAGCGGGACTCCGGCTCGACGACCCGCTCCCAGACCGCCTTCCAACCCTCGTCGGCGCCGTCGCGCACGAGCTCGAACCATTCCTGGTCGGTCATCCGAACGTCAACTCCCCTGGCACCGGCTTCTTGCCCTTGCGGTGCATCCAGACCGGCGTCGAGTGGACGCCGGCGATGAAGTCGGCGTAGGTGGTGGAGGTCGCGCCGTCCTTTACCTTCAAGCGCTGCCCGAAAAGCTCCAGCACCGCGTCGGCCACCGGCTCCTCGTTGCCGTCCAGTACCTCGATCGGCAGCACGGTCGACGCCGTGGCGCCGGGCGGGAAGTGCACCCGCGCGCTCCAACGGTCATCCGCCCGCGCCACTTCCTGGGAGACGAAGTAGAACGCAATCTTCTTGTCGGACGGGGTCTTCATCAACAGACCGCGCTCACTCGGTGACGCGGTATGCCTTCATCATGTCGAGGCTTTCCTTGAGCGAACGCTGCTCGCGCTTCTCCATCTTCCGCATCATGTCGACGTCGACGATCTCGAAGTTGAGCCGGCCTTCTTCCATCCACACCCGGTTGGAGACCGCGAATGGATAGGGGTTTTTCTTGAAGTCCTCGTCAAGGCGCGCCTTGTACTCGGCAAGGACGCCCTTCTCGTCCTTGAACGGCTCCTCGGGCTCGAGGACGCCGGAGATCTTGGCGAATGCCATTGTGTCGCGGTCGACGAGCATGTGGCCGGTCTCGAACTTCTCGTAGTCTCCGTCGCGGATGTAGATGCCGGTGGGGAGGATGCGGCTCTTCTCGACCTTGTCGCGCAGCGAAAAGCCAAACGGATGAGCAAAGTCCATCTTGCGCTGGATGCCGGCGAGATAGTCCATCACCGCCGCGCGGTCGGCGTACTCCTCCTCGTAGCGCTTCGTCATCTGGTCGAGACGGTGCTTTAGGTTGGCTATGGTGCGATCCTTCTCGGCGATATTCCTCTCTGACGCCTTAGCCTGCTCCTTAGCGGTGCTCAGGGTTGTCTCCAGTTTGCCGCTAAGCAAAATAGCCCAAGCCAGCGCCACGGCCAGTGCCACCACCAGCACGGTCGAAACCAAATATTTCATTTTTCTCCTGCCTTTCTCCCATTTTGGGGTTAATGTAACTTGATTGGTGGATATTATAGCATATTATTTGCTACTGCGCCATATCCCTCGGTCATATTTTCCCCCAACAGCGCCAGCTTGGGGTCGGCGGCCTCCATTCCCTGAACCCACCCGTTCACGAACCCGAAGTCGGCCGCAGCAGCCGCCACCGAGTCGTACTCCTCCTTCGTCACCGTGCGGTCGAGCGGCGGCAGAGACGCCGCCCGGTAG
>CADCCW010000002.1:0-80171 GCA_902800055.1 uncultured bacterium | reverse complement strand
CGTGTACTGGCTCATCACCGACACCGGCACCTCGCTGGAAAGCTCGGAGGCGATCCAGGCGAGGGACTCGATCGCCTCGTCGGCGAGCCCGGGCAGAACCAGGACGCGAACTATGAGCCGAGAGTGTGCAAACGCCCACTTGAGCGCCGCGCGCGCGGCCGCCACGTAGCCCGGAGCGGAGCTGTACCGCTGCGCCGTCGCGTCGTTCGCGTACCGCAAGTCGAAAAGCGCCCAGTCGCAAAGGTCGGAGTATTCCTCAAGCGTCTCCACCCGCTCGTAGCCCGACGAGTTCCAAACGACCGGCAGCGACACCCCTTCCCGCCGCAGGGACGCGACCGCCTCGCGGACGAACGGCAGGTACGGGGTCGGCGAGACGAGGTTCCAGTTATCCACCCGGTCCTTGGTCGCCATGTCGCGCAGGATCCCCACCAGCTCCTCGACGGAGATGTCCCGTCCCTCTCCGCCCCAGCTCCAAGGCGAGTTCTGGCAGTAGACACACTTCATCGTGCAGCGCGAGAAGAACACGCACCCCGAGCCGCGCTCGCCGGTAATCGGCGGCTCCTCGCCGAAATGTGGACCCCAGCGGAAAACGCGCGGCGAGAGGCCGGCGCCGCAGAAGCCTGGACGCCTCCCGCAACGGCGCGGACAGAGCTCGCAGGCCTCGAGCTTCATCGGCAGACCTTTGCCGTCAGCGGACGAATCGTCTCGGGAAGCAGACCCGCCGCGGCAAAAGCCTTCGGCAGGCACCACTCGAACGAAATCCAGTTCTCGCGCGACCTGACCCGGTTCGGTAGCACACCTTTAGCCGCCTTCATTGCGTAGACGAGATTGACCTCGGCGTGGCGGCGCCCATGCTGGAGGAACGAGTTCTCGACAACGCCAATTAACCTGCCGACCTCGACCTCAATCCCGGTCTCCTCGCGCATCTCACGCGCCAGCGCCTGGGCAGCCGTCTCTCCAAAGTCAACGTGTCCGCCGGGAAGATAGCTCGTCTTCGCGCCCTTGGCGCGGCAGAGAAGCACCTTGCCGTCCTGCACCAGCACCCCACGCGCAATCACCTCGATCGCCCCGCGCGAGCCGCGCAGAATCGCCTCGTAGACGGCGCAGGCGGTGTCGCGGTCTGCCGGCGGCACCGCCTTCGCGGCCTTGACGAGGATCTCCGCCTCACGCATGGGGTCGACGGAGACGAGCCCCGCGGACGACTTGAGCTCCCGCATCTCGGCGGCAAGCGCGAAACGGCGGTTTAGCGCGGCGAGGATCGCGTCGTCGGCGCGGTCGATCCGCTTCCTGAGCGCAGCGCGGCGGCGGACGGCGACGGGGTCCTCGGCGGCGGCAAGTCCCTGCTGGCGCAGGATGGCGCCAATCTCGGGATCGCGGCCGCGGAAGGCGCGGAACACATCGAGCGCGGACTTCGACCCACCGAGGGCAAGGATGGTGTCGCGGTAGCGCGCGCCGACGCGGCGAACCGCCGCGTCGCTGGCGATCCCCGCCTCCTCAAACGCGCCGTAGCAGTCGGCGCTCATCACCTCCGCCCATTTGTAGCCGTAGTAGCCGGCCGCGTATCCGCCGGCGAAGATGTGGGTGAAGGCGCAGAGGAAGCGGTCGCCGGATGCGAATGGAACGCCGAAGCGGACAAAGGCGGCGGTCTTGACCTGGTCCGGGGACGGCGACGCGGCCGTGCGCCGGCCGTGCAGCTTGAGGTCGGTCGCGGCAAAGGCAAGCTGACGGCGGCACGCCGCGGCGGCGCGGAAGTTCTTCGCCGCCACGACCTTGGCCTTGAGCGCCGGATCGATACGGATGCCGGTGCGCTCGTCGAGGCACCAGTTCTCCATGAACTGGCTCGCCACCTCCACCGCGTCCCACTCGACGAGGCTGATGCCGGCGGCGTCGCGCTCGTCGACGCGGGTGAGCATGCACTGGAGCGCGTGGCCGAACTCGTGGAAGATGGTCTCCACCTCGCGCATCGGCAGGAAGGAGCGCCCCTTCCGGTCCGGCTTCGGGAAATTCGCACAGACGACGGCGAGCGGCATCTCGAGGCGGCGGCCGCGGCGGCTGCGGTTGCGGAATTCGTTCATCCACGCCCCACCCTGCTTGAGCCCGCTGCGCACCCACGGGTCGAGGTAGAAGTGGGCGACGGCCTTGCCGGCGCGGCGCACCTCGAAGAAACGGACGTCGCGGTGCCACACGGACGGCTTCGCCATGCCCTTCAGCTCCGCCACCTCGACGCCAAAGAGGAACTTCGCCATCCGGAAGAGCCCAGAAAGCACCGCGCCGAATTCGAAGTTGCGCTTGAGCTCCACCTCGGAATAGGCGTACTTTGCCTCGCGGAGCCGCTCCGCGGCGAAGGCGCGGTCCCAAGGACGCAGTCCGCCGGCGAGACGTAGGCGTTCGCGCGCGAAATTCTTTAGTTCTTCCTCCTCCTTCGCCGCCGGCGCAATGGTAGCGCGGTCAAGGTCGTCGATCATCTTCTCGACCGCGGCGACGGACGGCGCGCACTTCTCGGAGAGCGAAAGCTCCGCGTAGCTCGCGTAGCCGAGGAGCGCGGCCATCTCGGCGCGGAGGCGCAGAATCTCGTCGATTCGCGCGGCGTTCTCCGGCGCGCGCGAGGAGCGGGCGAGGTAGAGGCGGCGGCGCACCTCGCGGTCGGGGCATTCGCGCATCGTCTCGGGATAGTTCGCGTCGTCGATCGTATATGTCCTGCCGCCCTTCTTCAGGCTGAACGCCTTGGTAGCATCAATGACCGAGTTGGCGAACTTGGTGCCCAGCTCGGCGAGGCGCGCGGCGACGGCGTTGAAGCGATCCTTCTTCCGTCCCTCGAGCCCGACGCCGCAGTGCTCGGCGCCCTCGATGGACTTCTCGAGGATCCGCCGCCGCGTCGCCGCCTTGGGATCTTTGCCCATTTTTTTCAGTACGCGCTTCGCGAGGTCGTAGAGCCGCCGCGACTGGCCGACGCGCAGCGAAAAGGCGACGAGACGCGGCTGGAAGTCCTCCTCCACCCTACGCCAGGCGGCGGAGTTCATCACCGAGGACAGGTGGCGCACCATGCCCCAGAGATCCCAGAGCGGCCTAGTCGCGTCGTCAAGCCGCCAGACGAGGTCTTCGAACCCCTTCGGCTCGGAAGCCTCGAGAGCGGCGACCGCAGTCTCCGCCGCCTCCAAAAGCCGCGGCAGTTCCTTCGCCGCGAACTTCGGCGTCAGTTGCTTCCAGTCGGGAAACTTCATCATCATTCCTTTCCCTCGTCGTCGTTTCAGTCGCTCTCGACAATCCGCTTCACCGGACCGATGAGTCCGGCGGGGCAAAGCTTGTCCTTGTCCTCGGCGCGCCAGTGGCGCCAGGTTGTGAAGGTGTGGCGGCCGGTCGGGCTCTTCTCGCCCTTCCACACCCAGTCAGGAATCTTGGCCACGCTTCCGCCGTGACCGTTTTCCTGCCACACGCGATCCTCCGGCAGCAGCTCGTCGCCGATGAGCCGATTGGGCCAGAGCGTCGTCACCCGGACGACAATCTCGTTCTCTTCCTTCCAGGCGTCGGTCACGTCCACGCGAAACGGTGGCCGCCAGAGAACGGGAAACTCGCGACCGTTAACCGTCACCGCCGCCAGGTTCTTCACCACTCCGAGGTCGAGGACAGCGCGCTCGCCGGGATTCCGTAGCCGTGCGTCGGCGAACTTCAGCCGGTAGGTGGCATGCCCCGCAAAGTAGCGCACCTCGGGATTGGAGTGTTTCGAGAGCGAGGAGAGACTCGTCATCTTCACCGGCTCGGGAACGTCGGGATACGACGCCTCGAAGGACACCGTCCATTCCCCTTTCACCTCGTCCGCCGCCACTTCGTGCACGGCACGCTTCGCCGCCGCACCCGGCGTCGGCCGGGGACGGAACATCACGAACGCCGAGCCGGACGGCCTCAACTCAAACGAGAGCGAAGTCCCCTCGTTCGAAGCGGTCCAGACCGGCGCGAGCGAGATCTCGCCGGTCTCGGCGTCCCAGATCTCCGGCACACGGCCAGTTGCCGGCAGAACCACATGCACTTTGCGCACCTCGGCGTTGTCGCATGTGACGAAGAACCCATCGGTGCCGTCGGCGTAGCGGCGGTGGATCCATATCTCGTCGCCGTAGGTCTTCTCGTCGACGAACTCGCCCGCCTGCAGCAGCGCCTGGCAGCGCGTCTGGTAGTCGATCCACCCCTTCTGGTCGAACCACCAGGTGTTGGTGCGCTCGAAGTGCGTGCCCCACGGCCCCATCGTCATGCCGGGCGCGAGGTTGCCCTTAGTCCACGGCTGGTGCGCGTAGCGGTGATAGACCATCCGGTTGACGCCGAGCGCGTACATATGGTCGCCGGTCGACTTGAGCGTGTAGGGGTCGATCTTCCAGCGGTCGTTGGTGGGCCACGCCGTGAACGCCTCGGCGGCGATGATGCGGTTGCCGCGGTCGGGACGCTTCCGCGCGCGGGCGACGACGCTGCGAACGTTGCGGTCGTCCATGTCCCGGGCCGGGCAGCCTGGGTTGATCCAGAACTCGCACATGGTGATGTCCTCGGCGCGTCCGTAGAGCTCCGGGGTGGACGGCAGCCCGCCGTAGGACTCGGCGCTGAGCCTGAGCCCGCGCTCGTGGCAGAGGCGCGCGAGCTCGTCGGAGAAGTTCTCCGCCAGCAGGTGCGAGATGACGTCCCTGAAGTCCGCGAGGAACCGCTCGCTTTCGTCGACGCCGTCCACGACCACGCCCGCGAGCGTCGGCAGCCATGGCGCGATGTCGTAGCCGCGCCGCCGCGCGAACTCGCGCTCGAAGCCCTGCGTCCAGTTCTGCGTGCCCGCCTCCCAGCTGTCCACCAGCACGCTGTTGAGACCGAACTCGACCTTGCCGGCGAGGGACGGACCGACGCGGTCGCAGACCTTGGCGACGTAATTGCCGAAGACGGCGCGGACGCCCGCCTTGGCGAGCTTGTCGCACTCGAGGCCAACGCCCTTCTCCGACGCGGGATTGCACTTCATGCCGTTCGCGGCGTAGCCAACGCGCATCACCCGCCAGGCGCCGGCGGGGACGTCCCAGTCGAGGCCGCCGGTCGCGCGGTTGAACCTGGCGGTGAGGTCAAGGACGTCCTTGCTCTTGACGACCTGGTCGGGCGCGGCGGCGTATGGACGCGTTGCCGCGGCGGTGGAGACGAACCAGCCCTTGTTGGCGATGTTGGAGATCCGCGCGCCGCGGGAGAGCGGCTTTGGCTCGAACTTGAAGTCGCCGGTCGAGCAGTCTACCGCCTTCACGACGAGCCGCCAGCGGCGTGCCGAAGCCTCGGGGAAGTTGAAAGAGCGGACGTTCTCGTCAATCTGGCTGCCGCAACGCGCATACAGGGTCTCGCGCGAGACCTCGCGCCACTTGCCGGCGGCGTCCGCGGCGGAGAGCGTCGCCTCTATGGTCGCCATCCAGGCCGGCGCCGCGTCGAGGATGCGGCACTCCCAGAGCGAGGCGCGGAAGTCGGCGGGGTATTCGAACTCGTAGACGATCTCCTTGTTGTCGCGCTTGACTTTCGCGATCTTGCACGCAGCGCCATCCGGCGACCGCTCGGCCGCCGGCACCGGCCAGGCGAGCACCGCGACGTCCTCGTAGAAGCCGTGCTGGTTCGGCGGAGCGCTCAGCGCCGCTGCGAAGCGCCGCGGACCCGCGACGTCCACGAGCGAGTAGGAGACGACCTTCATCGAGTTGGAGGGCGCGATCCACGGTCCGCCGGAGGTAGAGTAGCCGCTGCAGTTGTGGAGGCAGATCTCGATGCGGCGCTTCGCGGCCTCGGCGACTGCGAAGGCGACGGTGTCGATCCACTCCTGGGTGTTGAACTTGACCGAGCCGGGCGGGATGCCGACGCCGACGTCGAAGATCGTCGCACCTCCGATGCCAACGGCGGCCATCGCGTCGAGGTCGGCGACGATTCCCTCGCGGGTCACATTGCCGTTCATCCAGTGCCACCAGACCTGCGGACGCGCCGCGGGCGGCGGCGAGCGGAAGATGTCAACAAGTCCGTCCGCCCAGACCGCAGCGGCAGCGCAGGCAAGGCACAGTGCAGTGATTGTTCGCTTCATGCAGACTCCCGATTTCGCTCACAGCGTCACGCCGTCCTTAAAGATGGCGATGCCGCGGTCGCCGGCGAGCTCGTTCTTCGCCGGCTCGCCCGACGCCACCGCCACCACCTTGCGCGCGAAGGCGTCCACGTCGGGCGCTGACATCGCGTTCCAGTCGATCCAATTCGGCTTCGCCGCGGCGAGCGCGTCGTTGGAGGCGATCTTCAGCGTCGGCACCACGCAGCCGAACGGAGTGCCGCGGCCGGTGGTGAAGAGGATGAGGTGCGCGCCGGCGGCCGCGAGCACGGTCGAGGCCACGAGGTCGTTGCCCGGACCGGTGACGAGCGTGAGCCCGCGGCGCCTCACCGCCTCGCCGTAGCCGAGCACGTCCTCGACCGGGGCGCTGCCGCCCTTCTGGACGCAGCCGAGCGACTTGTCCTCCAGCGTGGTGATGCCGCCGGCCTTGTTGCCGGGGCTGGGGTTCTCGTAGCAGGGCTGGTGGTGCGCGGCGTAGTAGCCCTTGAAGTCGTCGATCATCCTCACGCAACGGTCAAACACCTCGCGCGTGCGGCAGCGCTTCATCAAGAGCGTCTCCGCGCCGAACATCTCCGGCACCTCGGTGAGCAGCGTCGAGCCGCCGCGCGCGGCGAGCCAGTCGGAGAAGCGGCCGACGAGCGGATTGGCGGTGAGGCCAGAAAAGCCGTCCGACCCGCCGCACTTGAGGCCGACGACGAGCTCCGAGACCGGCACCTCGACGCGCTCCTTCGGGCGCGCCGCGTCAAGCTCGGCGATGAGCTCCAGCCCCTGCGCGTATTCGTCGCCAGGGTCCTGCGCCCTCATAAATCTGATGTTGAGGCCCGAGACGTCGCCAAGCCGCTCCCTGAAGCTCTCCAGCGTGTTGTTCTCACAGCCGAGCGACACCACCAGCACGCCGCCGGCGTTGGGATGGCGGCAGAGCCGCGCGAGCAAGTTGGCAGTGGTCTCGTGGTCCTGCCCCAGCTGCGAGCAGCCGTAGGGGTGGGTGAGCGCGACGCCGCCGCAGGACTGCGCGAGGCGCTCGGCGAGGCGGTTCACGCAGCCGACGAGCGGCACCACCCAGATGTCGTTGCGCACGCCGACGCGGCCGTCGGCATGGCGGTAGGCCCTCATCGTCGGCGGCTCGACGCGCTTGAGGTCGGTGAACTCCGGCTCGTAGCTGTACTCCAGGACCTCGCCGAGGTTGGTCGCGAGGTTGTCCACGTGGACGTGCTCGCCCTTTGCGATCGCCTTGGTCGCGTGGCCGATGGGCATGCCGTACTTTACCACGTCCTCGCCCGCGGCGATGTCCCTCAGCGCGTACTTGTGCCCGTCTTCGCGCACCTCGACGTTGTCGGATGGATGGATTACCATGTCGGTCAGAAGAACGTCATCTGCCCCGGACACTCCGAGAGCCGCCGCCGGGGCTTGCGGACGGTCTTGGCGGCGTTTACGTCGATTTCGTTGGCCTCGAGGTTGCGCAGGATCTCGCCGGCGCGCGCCACCACCTCGGGCGGCAAGCCGGCCATCGCGCCGACGTGGATGCCGAAGCTCTTCTCGGCGACGCCGGGGGCGATGCGGCGGAGGAAGACGATCCTGCCGCCCTCCTCCTTGACCTTGACGGTGAAGTTCTTCACCCCGCTGAAGGCGTCGGCGAGGTCGGCGAGCTCGTGGTAGTGGGTGGCGAAGAGCGTCTTCGCCTTGGCGCTCGCCTTGCCGTGCAGGTACTCGGCCACGCTCCAGGCAATGGAGATGCCGTCGAAGGTGGAGGTGCCGCGGCCGATCTCGTCGAGCACGATGAGGCTCTTCGGCGTCGCGTTGTTGAGGATGTTCGCGGTCTCCTGCATCTCGACGAGGAACGTCGACCGGCCGCGGGCGAGGTCGTCGCCGGCGCCGATGCGGGTGAAGACGCGGTCGATCACGCCCTGGCGCATTGACGCGGCGGGCACGAACGAGCCCATCTGCGCCATCACCGCGATCGTCGCGACCTGACGGATGTAGGTGGACTTGCCGGCCATGTTCGGGCCGGTGAGCAATATTATCTGGTCGGTGGTGGTGTTGAGGTGCGCCGAGTTGGGCACGAACGGCTCCGCGTCGGGCAACTGCTCGATCACCGGGTGGCGCCCGTCGACGATGTCGAGGACGTCCGAGTCGTCCACCACCGGACGCACGTAGCCGGCGGCGAGCGCGCGGTCGGCGAGCGCAAGCGTGGCGTCGAGCTCCCCGAGCGCGCGCGCCGTCTCCTGCACCTCCACCGTCCGCTCCGCCAGTTTCTCAATGAGCTCGCGGAAGAGCCGCTGTTCGATCGCCACCGCGCGCTCCTGGGCGCCGAGCACGCGGCGCTCGTGCTCCTTCAGCTCCGGCGTGGTGTAGCGTTCGCCTGTGGTGAGCGTCTGGCGGCGGACGTAGTCCTCCGGAGCCTGGGCAACCGAGCCCTTGGGGATCTCGATCAGGAAGCCGAACGCCGGCACGTGCTTCACCTTGAGCTTGGCGATGCCGGTCCTGGCCTGCTCTCGCGCCTGGAACTCGGCAAGCCAGCGGTGGCCGCTCTCGGCGTCGTCGCGCACGCCGTCGAGCTCCGCGTCGTAGCCGCGGGCGATGAAGCCGCCGTCGACGAGCATCACCGGCGGGTCCTCGGCGATCGCGCGGTCGACGAGGTCCACCATCTCCGGCTGCGGCTTCAGCGCGAAGGCGCCGGCGGCGCGGGTCTCGGCGAGCGCGGCGGCGATCTCCGGAACCGGACGCAGCGACGCGGCGAGTCCCTTGAGGTCGCGCGGGTTGGCGCGCGCGGCGGCGACCTTGGCGACGAGCCGCTCGAGGTCGCGCACGCCGGCGAGCGCGGCGCGGATGGACGAGAGCGCGGCGCGGTCGTCCACGAACGCCTGCACCGAGTCGAGCCGCCGGTTCACGTCCGCGCTGCGCGCGAGCGGCCGCGCGATCCAGCCGCGCATGGTGCGCGAGCCCATCGGAGTGCGGGTGACGTCCAGGACGCCGAGGAGCGTCGCCTCGCGGGCGACGTCGCCGTACGGCAGCAGCTGCAGGTGGCGGATGGTGGCGCCGTCGAGCACCATGAAGTCGTCGGCCTGGCGGATCTGCACCCGCCGGACGTGGTCGATGCGGTGGCGGAGGATCGAGCCCACGTAGTAGAGGAGCGCGCCCGCCGCGCGCACGAGCCCCGGGCGCCCCTCGAGGCCGAAGCCGTCGAGCGCCGTCACCTTGAAGTGCCGCTTCAGGCACTCGCCAGCGGCGTCGAGCCCGAAGATCCAGCCGTCGGTCGCGGAGACACGCGCGCCCTCGGGGCGGACCTCCGCCTCCGGCGAGCAGATGATCTCCGCCGGGCGCGTCCGGTCCAGCGCCTCGTCCAGCTTGGCGCGGCTCTCGAACTCCTCGACCACGAACTCGCCGGTCGGCAGGTCCAGGAGCGCAAGCGAAAGCGAGTCGACCGCGGCAATGTAGTTGCCGACCGTCTCGTCGAGGATGCCGTCCTCGGTGACCGTGCCAGGGGTCACGATCCGCGTCACCTCGCGCCGCACCAGCCCCTTCGCCGTCTTCGGGTCCTCCACCTGGTCGCAGAGCGCGGCGGTCATGCCGGCGCGGATGAGCTTGGCGAGGTAGCTGTTGACGGCGTGGTAGGGGACTCCGCACATCGGCTGGTCGCCGCGGTGGGTCAAGGTCGCGCCCAGCACCGGCGAGGCGACGATCGCGTCCTCGCCGAACATCTCGTAGAAGTCGCCGAGCCGGAACATCACGATGGCGCCCGGCGGCACCTCACGCTTGATCGCGAGGTACTGTCTCATCATCGGTGTAAGTTCTGCCGCCATCGGTTGACGTGTATTATACCAAAACTGGCCCAAATCTTACCTCGCCGGCGAAGACGGGAACGCCGCCGACATCAAGCGAACCGTCGGGGCGGATGCCGTTTGAGACGCCGGTGACCGGCGAAAAGTCGGCGTCGGTCTGCACTACCTCGACTCCCCTGCCGCGGAGAAAATCCGCCGCCGAGACCTGCGGCCAAAGCGCGGCGAAGCCGTCACGGCGCCATTCGGCGTGGAGGCGGGCGATTTCGCCCAGCACCGCGTCGCGCACCGCCGCGACCGGCGGCGGCGCATCGGGAAGGAGAAGCGCAAGCGAAGTCGCGCGGCCGGCGAGCTCGGCGGGGAAGTCGCGCTCGCCCACGTTGACCCCGATGCCGGCGACGATCCTCTCGCCGTCGCGCTCGCAGAGGATGCCGCAGACCTTGCGTCCCGCGGCATAGACGTCGTTCGGCCACTTGAGCAGGAACGGAGCCGGCGCGTCGGGGCAGAGGGAAGAAAGCGCGCGGACGACGGCGAGGCCGGCGACAAGCGGGAATGTTGCGGCCGCTTCCGCCGCCATGCCATCGACGGGTACGACCGCGCTCATCATCAAATTGACGCCGCCCGAGGCGTGCCAGCGGTGGTCAAGCCGTCCACGCCCCGCGGTCTGAAAGTCGGCGGTAAACGCGCTCCACGGCGCGCCGCCTCGCGCGTCGAGGTTGGTGGAGGCGGTCTCCCGGCGGTGGTGTACGGTCCAGCCCATGCCGCGGCGCTCAGCGCACCTTGAGGATCACCAGCAGCAGCACCGGCATCACCACCAGCTGCAAGAGCACAAAGCGCATCAGCACCTGGGCGTTCGACCACTTGAGGTTCTTCTTGCAGTGGTCGTGCAGCGGGAAGCGGATGCGGCGGATGATGTTGCCCTCGCCGATGTCGAAGCCGACGCGCTTGGCAAGCCTGAGGAGGACAAGCTTGCCGAGTCCGCCGCCGCCGTTCACCAGCACGATCGGCGAAAGAGCGAGGACGATGAACGGATTGCCCGTCATCAGCGAGGCGGTGGCGACGAGGATGCCCAGGAAGCGGCTCCCCGCGTCGCCCATCAGCACCTTCGACGGCTCCGCGTTGTACCAGAGGTAGCCCGCGAACGCACCCGCGACGGTCATCACCACAATCGCCCAGCGCGCGGACTCGGCGTAGACGGGGATGAGGAAGTAATGCGCGACAGGACGATAGCCAGTCACCACGTAGAGAACGAACGCGAGCATCGCGAGCGCAATCACCGTCAACGTCCCCGCAAGTCCGTCAACGCCGTCCGAGCAGTTGGTGGCGTTCATGGTAAACCAGAGGATGAACGCCGCGGCCGGCACGTAGATGTACCATGGGACGAACCACAACCCTTTTACGAACGGCAGCCAGGCAATCATCACCTGCTCGCCGCCGACCGGCTCGGCATGGCCGAGGAACACGAATACCGCAATCGCCGCTGACACCACCGCGTCGAGGATCCCCTTCTTGAGCTCCCCCCACGGCACGACCGCGCGGTCGTCGAGGTAGCCGAAGAGCATCGCCGCGTAGAGCGCGAGCATCGCCGCCATGTCCCAGAACTTGAGCGGCGCGAAAAGGATGATCACCGGCAGTGCTACGAGCGTAACCCAGAAGCCGGCCCCAGTCGGCTTGCCCGCGCTGCGCATGCCGCCCATGTCGCCGAGGATCGCCTTGCCGCGATCGCGCGGCAGCCGGTCCCACAGGTGCGGCAGCGCGAAGTAGACCGCGAGCGCGGCGACGAAGGTGCCGCCCGCGAGCAAGAAGACATGCGACCCGAAGAGCCGGAACGGCCCCCAGACGTCCTTGAGTATATCGGCAAGATAGTAGAGCATAGGTGTATTATACCACAACCTCGAAGAGGCCGGTCGTCCATTCGCCGATCGTCTTGTGCGAGACTTCCGCGAGCGAGCGCGCCCGGTAGGCGGCTGAGACATCGCCGTAAAGCTCGTTCAGGATGCCGGAGACGACCAGACGACGCCTCACGCAGGGGACGATCTCGTCGGCGAAGCGGATGAGCAGCGGGCCGAGGATGTTGGCGACCACCAGATCGGCCGGTTCAAGCGCCGCGCCGCCGCGCCCACCGAGCGCATGACGGAAGAACTTCGCCGTCACGCCGTTCTTCGCCGCGTTCTCCTGCGAGGCGGCGACGGCTTCGGGGTCGACGTCGAAGCCGGAGACCGGCGCATAGCCGAGCTTCGCCGCGGCGATGGAGAGGATGCCCGAGCCACAGCCCATGTCCAGCAGCGAGCACGCCTCGCCCTCGGCAGGAGCAAGTTCGTCGATGTACTGGAGGCATGCGCGAGTCGTTTCGTGCCGGCCGGTGCCGAAGGCGAGCCCGGGGTCGAACTTGACGACCGCCAGGCGCTCCCACTCAGGCTGGACGAGGATGTGCGGGCTCACGAGCTCGGTCTTGAAATGACGGCGGTAGGCGAAGCGCCAGTCCTCCTCGGCCACCTCCTCGCGCCGGATCTCGGCCTCGCAGCCGACCAGCTCCAGCGCACGCCTAAGGGCGGGCTCGGGATCGCCCTCCTCGAAGAAGATGCGCATCTCCGCGAGCGGCGCCTCGACGTCCCGGTACGAAGTCAAAACGAAATCCCCTCCTTCGAACACCTCGAAGAGGGGATTGACGCAGCGCTCGGGAACCGAACAGCAGACCTTGGTCATCGCCAACGGCCGCAGCGGACGCACCCGGGGATTAGGCCTTCTTGGCCTTGGCGACGAGCTTCTTCACCAGCGTCGGGCGCTGCACGAGGACGCGGACTTCCTCCGCACCCATGTGGCCGACGGTCTCGGCGTCCATGCCGAACTTGACCAGCCTTGCGCGCTGGGCCTTGGAACGGCGGGCCTTGCCGGCCGGCGTCTTGCACGGACGGACATGCGATTCTTTGCGTAGTGTGCGACCAGTACCCATTTTCTACCTCTCGTTTCTTCCTTTTGGGGTGAAATTAGTGGCGCGTATTATACCTAATCTGGCGGATAAACGCAAGTGCGAACAGCAGGCAGCCGGCGAAGGAG
The DNA here is from genome assembly GCA_902800055.1 of uncultured bacterium. Taxonomy (GTDB): domain Bacteria; phylum Verrucomicrobiota; class Kiritimatiellia; order RFP12; family UBA1067; genus UBA1067. Next base: position 67,259 of record CADCCW010000002.1, on the reverse strand, counting down.
CAGAACGAGGTGGACGCCGCCAGCCCCACGTGGCGCCACTCCTGCGGCAGGCAGACGACCGCGGCGATGTTGAGCGCGGCGTTGAGGACACTCGTCGCGAGCGTCACGTTGAGTGGCGTCTTCATGTCCTTCTGCGCCTGGAAGAACGGAATCATGCACTTCTGGATGGCGAAGAACGAAAGCCCCAGCCCGTAGACCGAAAGCGCCCGCGCGACACGCACCGTGGCCGTCGCGTCGAACGCGTGCCCTTCGTAGATGAGCTCGACGATCCACGGCGCGCAGAAGAAGGTGACGACCGACGCCGGCACCATCACCGCGAGCATCTGGAGGACAGAGACCCCGAGCGCGCGCCGCGCCCCGGCGTGGTCGTTGCGCGCGAAAAGCCCGGAAAAGGTCGGCAGCAGCACCGTACCGAACGCCACCCCGACGACGCCGAGCGGCAGGTCCATGAGCCGCTCCGCGTAGCCGATCACCCCGGCCGCCCACGGCGCGGCGCACTGTGCGAGCACCTGGTCGAGCATGTAGTTGATCTGGATCGCCCCCGCCCCGACCGCGCCGATGAAGGTGTTCTTCCACACCAGGCGGAAGCGCGGGTTGGAGAAGTCCGGCAGCGCAAAGCGGAAGGCATACCCCCTTTTCGCCATGCAGCGCATGAGGAAAAGCATCTGCGCGAGGCCACCGAGCAGGATCGCCCAGCAGACCACGGCGATGCGGGTTGAGATGGCGAGCCCAGGAAAGAAGCAGAGGAGCCCGAGCGCGGCAATCCACACCAAGTTGAGCATCGCCGGCATGAACGCGCCCTCGGCGAAGCGCCCGAGCGAGTTCAAGACCCCCATCCCGAACGCCGCGCCGCAGATGAAGACCATGTAGGGCAGGAGGATCCGCACCAGCCTGAGCGTCAGCTCCGCGCGCGGAGAATGCGCGCCGAAGCCCATCCATGCCGTCACCGCCAGCACCGCGAGCGCCGTCGCCGCGCCAAGCACGGCGACGACCGTGGTCATCACCATCCGCGCCAGCCGCCGCGCCTCCTCCACGTCGCCGCGCTCGACCTCGCCCTTGAAGACCGGCACGAACGCCGCGGTGAGCGCGCCCTCGCCGAAGAGCTTGCGCGCCATGTTGGGAATGGCAAACGCGAGCGTGAACGCGCTCTGCTCCACGCCGGCGCCGATGAGGCGCGACTGGAGCATCTCGCGCACCAGACCCAAAACACGGCTCACCGCGGTAAGGCCACCGACGGTAAACGTGTTTCTGAGTATTCGCTTCATCATCCTCCCTCGCGCATTAAAACACGAAACGGTCGAGGAGGTAGGAGAGGACCGGCTCCGCCTTCATCGCCTTCTCGCAGCGGCGATAGGCCTCCTCGACGAACTCGACGTTGCGGAACGCCTGGTGGCGCGGCAGCTTGCCGGCAAGAATCTGCGCGCGCGCAAACGAAAGCAAGGTGCGGAAGAAGCGGCGGCGGACAAGCGCGGCATCGGCATCCGAAGCCTCGTCTACCGCAGCGTCGAGAATCTCGGCGAGGCGAGATGCGTCCTTGGCGGCGAACGCCTCCGCCACCGCCTCGTACTCCTCGCCTTCGAGCAGCCCCGGCGGCAGCTTGAGGTCGATGCGCTGGGTGCGCGAGACGATGGTGGGCAGGATCGCGTCCGGCTGATCGGTCAGCAGGAAGTACATCGTCTTCGGCGGCGGCTCCTCAAGCGACTTCAGGAAGGCGTTGGCGCTTTCGGTGTTGAGACGGTCGGCGCCTGAGATGACGCCAACCTTCCAGCCGCCGGAGAATGAGGTCGTGGACATGGGGACGACGATGCGGCTGCGCATCGAGTCGATGGTGATGATGCGCTTCTTGCCCTCGGGCTCGAGCGTCACTACGTCGGGATGGACGCCGGCGGCGACCTGCTCCTGCGCGTCGGGGAAGAGCTTCCTGAGCACCTTTTCCACCAGCTCCGCGGCGTTGCCGCGCACATCGCCGACAACGAGGTAGCCGTGGGCGGCGGAACCCGCGTCGATTGCGCGCGCGATCAGCCGAAACGCCTCAGCTCCGTCCATATCCTCCCCGCAATCTCGTCTTTGGACGCGGAAGCGTCCACCACCACGAACCGCTCCGGCTCCGCCGCAGCCATCGCCAGGAACCCGCGGCGGATGCGCTCGTGGAAGTCAGCCGCCTCGCGCTCGATGCGGTCGGCGCGGGCGTGCTCGCGGGCCTCGCGCTCGCGCATGCGCCGCTCCGCCTCCTCCGGCGGCAGGTCGAAGAGGAAGGTTATGTCGGGCTTCAGCCCGCGGCAGGCAAAGCCGTTCGCCTCGGCGAGCAGGTCGAGCGGCAGGCCGCGCCCATGCCCCTGGTAGGCGAGGGTGGAATCGCTGAAGCGGTCAGAAACCACCCATTCGCCGCGCTCGAGCGCGGGCAGAATCACCCTTTCCACCAGCTGCGCGCGCGCCGCGAGGAAGAGGAGCGTCTCCGCACGGTTGCACGGCGGGTCCTTCGACTGGTCCTTGAGAAGCGCGCGGATCTCCTCCGAAAGCCAGGTGCCGCCGGGCTCGCGGGTGAGCAACACCTTCCGCCCCGAGCGCTCCAGCGCGTCCTTGAGGACGGCCGCCTGCGTCGACTTGCCGCAGCCCTCGCCGCCCTCGAAGGTGATGAAAACGCCGCGCGCCATTGCCGTCAGTAGCCCGCCTGGTTGTGCTTCTTGTCGGTGAGAATGAGGGTCACGGTCTCCACCGCGTCCGGCTCGACGTAGGAGGTGTAGGGGAGCCCTGGCTGGCCGTAGCCGCCGAACGCCTCGCGCTTCACTTTCTTCGTCTCGGGGTCCAAGTACATGCGGCGGATGGTGCAGTTGCCGGTCTTCTTGCCCTTGGTCTCCACCGAGTACTTCGTGCGCCTCCCGGAGGTGTTGACCATCACCAGGCAGAGGCGGTCGGAGTCGTTCGCGAGCGCCAGGTACTCGACGTCGCCGGTCTTGCCGTCCGCGAGGTTGGCGCAGGCCTTGGGCGAGGCGACGATCTTCATGTTGTCCTCGCCGCCAAAGCCGCCGGTGAGGTCGTCGAAGTCCTGCTCGAGGTCGGGCGAGCTGTTCTTCGACTTCGCCGCGTCCGCCGAAGCCGACTCGCCATGGGTGAGCACGGTGCCGTGGTCGCGGAAGGCCAGGCCGAGGTAGCGCAGCGTGTACCCGAATTCGTCCGGCTGCATCGGCTGGTTGAAGAGCACCGCGTCCACCGCCTCCACCGCGTAGGCGGACATCATCCAGTGGATCTTCCAGCTGATGGTCTTGAAGTCGGAGCGGGTGGACTCGTCGCTCCCCGGCATCCGGTCGGGGGCGATCACCCAGAGGCGCATGCGCTTCAGGTCCTTGTTGCCGCCGAAGGTGATCGTCTTGGTGATTTCCTTGAGCTGCTTGTAGGGCGCGGGCACCTTGGAGAAGTCGTAGACGAGCTTGGAGACGTCGCGCATCCTGTCCGCCAGCATCTTAGCCATCGGCGGCTTGGCGTCCGCCGCCGGGATGGCGATTGGCGTGTCCTTGAACTGGCGCCGGATCGACGACACCACCGCGCGCCACTTCTCCGCGTCGCCGTCGCCGTCGGGCCGGTCGCCGAGCTGGAAGCCGGCAATCGCGGGGCCGTACTTGCCGTCGGCGATGCGCCGGAGATCGGCGTTGATCTTCTCGCGCGAACCGTTGAGCACCAGCAGGATCGAGATCCGGTTCCGCATTAGGAACTCAAGCGTCTTGTCGTCGCAGACCTTGGTCTTGAGCACCCACGCACCGGAATGGCGGTACTCGAGCACCGTCTCCTCGCCGCCGACCTTGGGGTCGCAGACGTAGCCGAAGCCGGGGAACTTCTTCGGTACCCGCGCCAAAGGCTGAGCCGGCGCGAGGTCGATCGTGGTGGAGAAGTCCTTCGCCGTCGCCGCCGCGACGACTAGGCAGAGCGCCGCCGCCGCGGCCGTCCTGAAGACATTGTTTTTCATCGCTTGTCCTTTCGTTTAGGCGCTGGCAGATGCCGTCACTTGACGACGGGGATGGTGATGGTGGCGATCGTGTAGGCGGGCACCACCAGGTTCGCCGCGTCGCCGTCGTACTCGGCCTCGACCGTCGGCCTCGGCTCGCCGGGGATCTGGTGCACGAAGATCCGCTTCTCGTCGGGGCAGCTGAAGGTGCGGTAGTGCGCCTGGCCGGGCTTGGCACCAGTCATCGCCAGCGTCGGCTTCCAGTCGCTGCGGGTGGAGTTGCAGACGAGGATTGCGATCGACGTGCGCTCGGGGTTGGTAGCAAGCACCCATTCCGCGTTGCCCTTGTTCTGCGGCAGCTTCTTGGGATCCGCCCCGTAGGTGAGCCAGCCGACCATCGCATGGTGGAAGCCGTAGAAGACGTTGGCGCTCCAGTAGCTCGAGTTGGTGATCGAGCCGCCTTCCCAGACGCCGTGGTCCATGATGAGCGGGTGGGCGATGAGCGCCTGGTTGTACATGCTGAACACTGGACCCACGGGACCGGTCTCGATGCGCGGGCGGCCGGTGAAGTCGGGGTCGGAGAAGTCGCGCCCGGCGGGGTCCCACTGGATGTACCACGAGCCGTCGCCGGTGGCGATGTCGAACCCGCCGGCAAGCGAGTTGCAGCTGTGGAGGTTGATCGAGTCGATGTTCGGCTGGCAGATGCAGGCAAGCGCGTAGTGGGCCTTAAAGATCGACGAGGAGTGCATCTGCTGGCAGCGGCAGTCCTCGTCGGAACGCTCGCGCCATTCAGTAATCCACACCCGCTTGTCCTTCACCTCGGGGAAGGCCTTCGCGAAGTTGCGGATGCGCGCGAAGCCGCTCGCGCCGCAGCCGTAGGCGGCGTCGCCGCCGTAGAAGTGGTAGATGACGTGCGAACAGTGGTCGAGGCAGTTGGAGAAGGCCACGATGAAGCGGCCAGACCACTGGTTGATCTTGTTGAAGCCGAACTCGGATCCGCCCTCGAACCACTTGTCCACCGCGGTGGATCGCGCGCGGACGGCCGCGACGTCGGGGTCGCCGTCGCGGTACTCGGCGATGGAGAAGCCGATCTCGGCCTCGGGGAAGATGCGCTTCATCTCGGGGATGATCTCGGACCAGCGCGCGGCGAACTTCTCCGGCTCGCTGCCGAAGTACGGCTCGTTGCCGAGCTCGAAGCCGATCACCTGGTCCTGGAAGCCGTTGTCGACGATCCACTGGACCATCTCGAGGATCTTCTCCTTGACGGCCGCGATGTCGTCGGTGCGCGTAAACGGCATGTAGTTGGTGGTGACGCCGTAGTTCTCGAGGCAGAGGAGGATCCTGATGCCGTGGTCCTTGCGCCACTGCCAGATCTTCTCTGGCGCGACGAACGTGGTGTTCGGGTACTTCTTGCGGAACTCCGCGCGCTCGGCGTCTGTCTTCAGCCGCTGGTAGGCCATCGACTGGTTCCAGTCCTCGTTGGCGCTCCACTGCTTCACCACGTAGGCGCCGGACTTCTGGAACTGCTCCCAGAGCGCGTCAGGGTCGCGCATGAACTCGTCGGTGTACTTGCCGCCGATGTCGGTGACGCAGCCGGCGTAGCCGATGCAGGAGCCGCTGCGGTGATCGCGCTGGTCCTTGAAGGCCGGCGTCGAGGGGTCGAAGGGAATGGTCGCGTCGCCGAATGCGGATGCGGCGGAGAGAACCGCGGCAAGCGCGGCAATGGTGCTTCTGGTGTTCATGGCCGTTATTATACCATAATTTGGCGAACTCTGCCGCTCAGCAGCCGCGGCTGCCGCCGCGGAAGTCGGCAAGATGGCCGAAAAGCGAACGGAGGCCGCGGTAGTAGAAACCGATGTCGAAGAGGGTGCGGGTGGAGGTGAGGCGGTGCCAGAGCGCGGCAGGCTGCAGGAAGCCGCGGTAGACCTCGCGGATGGCGCGCTTGATCTCCTCCTCGCTCGCGAGCGGCGTCTTGGTGACCGCGCGCCGCATGTCGTATTCGTCCCAGTCGAGGGTGGCGAGGCCGTCCGCAGCCTGGAGCTCCTTGAAGAGCGGCGTGCCAGGGTACGGTATCGTCAGCGTACATTGGAGGGTCTTCGCCCAGCCCTTAGCGAGCAGCCGCCGCGCGAGCGCCACGGTGTTGGCGATTTCCTTCGGTCCCTCCCAGGCGTGGCCGAACATGAAGGTGAGGTGGACGTCGAGCCCGGCCTCAGTCGCCCACTTCGCGCCCTTCTCGACGTCTTCCACCTTGAGCGCCTTGTTAAAGCGGTCGAGCGTCTCCTGGTTGGCGCTCTCGACGCCGAAAAGAACGAACTGGAAGCCGGCCTTCCGCATAAGCTTGTAGTCCTCGGGGCCGAGGCGGCCGAAGCGCATGTTGCAGTCGATGCGCACCTTCTTCGGGAGTCCGCGGCGGATCATCTCGTTGCAGAACGTCCTCAGCCACTCGCCGACCGGGAAGGTGCCGGAGTCGTCCATGATCTCCTTCACCCGGTACTTCCCGACCAGCATCTCGATCTCGTCGACGACGTCGACCGGGTTGCGGGTGCGGTAGCGCGGGTAGAGGGTAGTCCAGCTGCAAAAGGTGCACTTGCCGTGCCAGCAGTCGCGCCCGGACATCACGTAGGTCCCGGGGGTGCGGCGGAAGTTGCCGTTCTTCTTCGCGTAGAGCTCCCAGTGGACGAGGTCGCGGTCGATCCACGGCATGCCGTCGAGCGACTCCCGGAGCGCGAACGGCCTGACGCCCATCGGGCAGCCGTCGGCGACGAAGTCGAGGAGCCCGAAGTCCCAGTCGCCGCCAGGAATCACCGCCCAGACCCCCTTCTTCGCGATCGACTCCTCGGGAAGCGCGGTAACGTGGTCGCCCACGAGCACGCACTTGAACGACGGGTGGTCGGCGATCCACTGCCAGTGGCGCTTGACGACCGGGGTCTTGGTCTCGAGGACGACAAGCTCGGGCGCGAAGGCGGCGAGCTTCGCCTCGAACTCCTCAGCCGTCATCTCGGCGGCGATGCCGTCCAGGAACAGCACCTCGTGTCCGGCCCTGGCGAGCATCGTCGCCGCGGTCGCGGGGACGACGGGGAAGATGTAGGTCGGGCGCGAGAACCACTGGAACTGGCGGTTCTGCGTGAGCAGCGGCACGCCGTTGCCGCTTGGAAGCGGAGGATAGGCGATCGCCACTCTCATTTCGCACCCGAATCGGGGATTAGACTACCACTTGTAGCCGAGGCCGACGATGTACCTCACGTCGTCCTTCTTGCGCGTGCCGGCGGGCATGGAGTTGAATTCCCACTCGATCTTCGCCAGGAGGTCAAAGTCGTAGATGAGCTTGATGGCAAAGCCGACGTCGGCCTTGGCGAGGAACTTCTCCCATTCGTCGACCTCGGGCAGGATCTCGAAGTTGTGGAACGCCTCGATGCCGTCATTCCACTTCGGCAGCCACAGGAGATGGTGGGCATAGCGAAGCGCGCAGAAGCCGTCCTTCTTCGCGTCGTCGTTGTTCTCCTTGTATTCCTCCTTGATCCAGTTGACGCCAAGTTCCTGGTTGAAGCTCCACTTGCCGGTCGCCTCGAAGAGGCTCTTCTCGAGCCACTGGTAACCGGCGCCGATGCCGACGCGGTAGCGCGCCTCGAGGGCCTGGATCATGTCGCGGTCGTAGCGGAGGTTCTCGTAGGTGTAGACTTTGGTCAGCCAGAAGTGGTCGTGCTGCGCCTCGGCCTCCCAGCGGTCGGTGGAACGCTCCTTGTCGGTGTCGGCGGTACCCTTCTCGCTGTAGTAGTAGCCGAAGGTCGCGTTGAAGCGGTCCTTCTCCCAGCGGCGGTTGACGTTCGCGAGCACGCTCCAGGAGTTCTCGACGGTGTTTCCGCGCGCGGCGTTGAACGCGCCGTTGACGCTGCCGTGCCAGGTCTCGACCTCGGGGTCGATCTCCTTGACGTTCGCCATGTCGAGCGGCTTGTCGCCCTTCTTCCAGGCGCCCTTCTCGACGGCGAGTCCCATCGTCTCGTTGGTGTCGTCGTTGTAGCGCACGACGTGGCTGCCGGCGTCCTCGAGCCGCTCTATGTTCTCGAGCTTCACCTTGACCTCGCCGAGGTCGTCTGACACGAACACGAGCTCGCCGGTGGAGGCGGCGCCCGCCTTGCCGGTCAGCATCGAGCCGGACTTGAGGTAGAGCTTGTCCGCCATCGCGGCGGAGGCTGCGAGCGCGCTGATGAGCGCGACGACTAGTCTGGTTTTCATTTGGTTATTCCCTTTCCTTGGAGTTCTTGTTGTAATTTTCGTCCTTGGTGAACGGCATGTAGTCGCTGAAGCGGAAATCGCCGTTCTTCTTCTGGGTCTTGAGCGGGTCCTTGGCCTGCTCCTCAAGGAGGCGCATGTCCAGCGACTCCAGCCCCTCCATGCTGCGCTCGGGGCGGTCGCCGGGCTCAAGCTTCTGACCCTTGGTGTACTGGCGGCCCAAGACGGCGTTCTTGGGAAGCCCCGCGTCAGCGCTGATCTCCCGGGGGTTTACGAGCCCGACGGTGACGAAGACGATAATCTCCTTCTGCTCCTTGACCCGCTCCATGCTGCCGAAGAGGCGTTGGCCGATCCAGGGGATGGACCGAAGGAGCGGAATGCCGTTGTCGACCTGGCGTTCCTCGGTGACAGAAAGGCCGCCGATCACCGCGGTGGTGCCGCTCGCGAGGTTGAACTCAGTCACCAGGCGCTGCACCTCGATCTCCGGGTACTTCGAGGAGATAGTGCCCGAGTCGTCCGTCGACGCAGTGCCGGTGAACACCCAGTCCCTGAGCGAGGAGATGGTGGGTACGATCGTCACGTTGATGAGGCCGTTGGTGCCGACGCGCGGCGTCACTTCGAGCGAGATGCCCCAGCTGAAAAACGCCTCCTTCGCGAACATGAACTTGTCCTCGCCGGGAATCGCCTCCAGGTTGGAGGCGATGTCGAGCGAGGTGGAGCCGCTCGCCTCGGTGCGCTTCGCGGCGACCTTGACGTTCGGGTACTTCGTCGTCATGTCCACCAGCGCCTTCTTGCCTGAGGAGACGATGATCTTCGGGTTGGAGAACGTCTTCGCGTCCTCGGTCGCGTCAAGCGCGCGCAGGGTCAGCGACATCTCCGAGAAGTTCAGCGTGCCGTTGAAGTAGGTGATCGAGCCGTCGCGTCCGCCCGAGCCGCCGACCTTGTACTCGGTGCCGTTGTACTCGTTCGCCCCCGTCCGGGTGGAGAACTCTGACACCGCGTCGCCGACATAGCGGCCGTTCATGCCGCCGCCGAGCGTCGCCGTGCCCTTCACGCCGTCAAGCATCGACCAGTCGATGCCGACCTTGTGCGAGGCGGTGTTGCCGAGCTCCACGAACCTCGCCTCGATGTAGACCTGCTGCGCCTCCACGTCCAGCGCGGCAAGCGCCTTCTCGCACGCGTCGAGAATGGCCTTCGGGGCCGTCAGCATGATCGAGTTCGACTCGGGATAGGCGACCGCCATCTTCGTCACCTTCCACACCTGGCCGAACTCGCCGTTCCACATCATGTTCAGCTTCTCGGCCACCTCCGTCGCCGACGCATGGCTGAGCTTGACAATCCGCGTCTCAATGTCGGGCGCGGCCTGGGGCTGGAGCGCCGGCTGCTGCGTCCCCTCGTCGAGCTCTGCCGCAGCAAGCGCCGCCGACGCGGCAATCGCCGCCATAGCCAATCTGATGCCGAATCGTGCCATTTCCCTACCCCTTGAAGATGAAGAACTTGCGGACGAAGAAGTTGACCATGAACGAGACCACGATCTCGACGAACACCGCGAGCGTCGTCATCATCCCGAACTGGTCGATCAGCAACTTCATGACCGAAAGCGCGATGACCGTCGCCAGCGTGGACGCGCCGAAGAACATCGCGAGCTCAATATGCCACCTGAACTTGCCGGGCCGGAACACGAACCAGCGGTTCATCAGCCAGCAGAAGACGTTGGCGACCACGAAGCCAACCGCCGTCGCGGCCGCCGCCAGCGTCCCGCGCGAGGCGTACCACGCCTCCTCGCCGGTGAAGGCGGCCGAGGGCAGCCCCAGCAACCGCACCGCCCAGTCGTCGGCCGTCAGGCACTTGAGGCAGGTAGCAGCCATGATGTAGAAGACCCCCGTTTGCACGAGGGTCGCCATTACCCCGATGGCGCCGTACTTGACGAACTGCCAGAACGGGCCGCTGTCGTGGGACAGGATCTTGCGGACCGGGGTCACACCCCTCCGCGCCCGCGGAGCGAGCCGTGCGAGAGGAACCCGTCGTACTTCCTAACCAGCAGATGCGACTCCATGATGCGCAGCGTGTCGAGCGCCACGCCCACGATAATCAGGAGCGAGGTGCCGCCGAAGAACGAGGCGATCGCCCACGGGATGTGCATCCAGCCCATTAGGATCATCGGGATGATCGCGACGATCAAAAGGCCCGTGCCGCCGATGAGGGTGATCTTTGTCATCATGTCGTCGAGGTACTCCGCCGTGGCGCGGCCGGGGCGGATACCCGGGATGTACGAGCCGCCCTTCTTGAGGTTCTCGGAGATGTCCACTGCGTTGAACTGCGTGGCCACCCAGAAGAACGCGAAGAACATGATCAGCGCGGCGTATACGACGAGGTGCAGGGCCGAGCCGCTGTCGCCGAGGCGCTGCGCGAACTCGTGGAGGCGCGTCCCCGACGCGGTGAAGCGCTGCAGCAGCGCCGCCGGCAGCGAGATGAGCGGCTGGGCGAAGATGATCGGCATGACGCCAGTGTAGTTCACCCTCAGCGGCATGAACGTCTGGCGCATCGCGCCGTAGGAGCCGCCGCCAGCCGCGCTGCGGCTGGTGGAGTTGATTGTCACCTTCCTCACGCCCTGGGTGAGCATCACCGTGCCCATCACCACCAGCAGGAAGAAGCCGACCACGATCGGCATCTCGGCAATCGGCGCCGAAGCCTCGACGCCCGCGAGGCCGAAGTAGCGCTCCCACGCGCTGATGAGCGCCGCCGGGAGGCGCGAGGTGATGTTGATCATGATGATCAGCGACGCGCCGTTGCCGATGCCGAAGGTGGTGATCTGGTCGGCAAGCCACATCACGAAGAGCGACGCTGTCGTCATGCCGATCACCGTCATCAGGTGGAATCCGATGCCAGGGTTGGTCACGATCTCCACGCCGGCAAACGCCTCGCCGAGCGCGGACGGGTGGCTGAGCGCCGTCGCAATGCCCCACGACTGCACCACGCAGAGGACAATCGTGAGCCACCGCGTGATCTGCGCGAGCTGCTGGCGGCCAGACTCCCCTTCCTTCTTCAGCTTCTCAAGCGAAGGAATGACCGAGGAGAGGAGCTGGATCACGATCTGCGCCGAGATGTAGGGCCAGATTGAGAGGAAGCCGATCGCGCACTGCCCAAGCGCGCCGCCGGTGAATACGTCGAAGAGGTCGAGCATGCCGCCGCCGCCGGACTGCGACTTTAGGTCGGCCACCAGTTTCTGGAGCGTCTGCCAGTCCACACCAGGTGTCGGAATCTGCGACACCAGACGGCATACGAACACGAGACCCAGCGTAATCAGGATCTTTTTGCGGAGCTCGGGGATGCGGAACGCATTCGAAAACCCCTTCATCATCGACATGTCTTTATCTCCTCTTCTTTCTTGGACAGATTGGAAATTATTTGCGTATTATATCAAAAAACGGCCCTCGTCTTCAAGCGCGAAGTCACTCCTTTGCCGGCGCTTCGGACTTGGCTGGCTCCTCAACCTTGATAGGAGCTTCAACCTTGGCTGGTTCCTCGGCCTTCGCCTCGGCCTCAGGCTCCGCAGCTTTCTCCTCAGTCTTCGCCTCAGTCTTTGGCTCTTCGGGCTTGGGCAGGAACTTCTCCACCGAATAGGACGAAACCTCGTACACCCAGTCGGAGCCGTCGAGCTTGACATAGCGGTCGGAGCCGCCCTTGACCGGAGCGCCGACGGTGATGGTGCGGTTGGTGTCGCCGCCGATCGTCACCTTGGCGACGACGCCGGTCGCGAAGCCGTAGTCCGCGGCATCCGCCTTCGGGTCGGCCACCTTGTTGAAGCTGATCCACGGCTCGTCGACGATCTTCGTCTCGCACCAGCGCTTGGCGTCCGCGTCGGCGTCGGTCGACTCGAACGCGTCGAGCTGGTCGGAGAGGAGCACCGCCTCGCCCTTGTAGAGCGCGTAGCGGCCGTGGCCCCACTTCGCGTGGCGCTCGCCGAGCGGCAGCTCCGCAAGCGCCTTCCCCGCGGCGTCGCGCAGCACCAGGCTCTCTGGCTTTTCGATCTTCTTCCCGCGCGCTACCTGGCCCACCTTGAGCTCGACGAGCTTCATCAGGTTGTCCGCGATCTTCGTGCGGTCGGCCGGATAGCCGTAGTAGGTGTCGATCTTCCAGCCGCCGTCGCCGGCCGAGAGCTTGAGCTTCTCGCCGAATTCGATAGACGCCACCTCGGCCGCGTCGAGGCCGGGGAGCACCTTCTCGCCGTTCAGTTTCGCGCCCGTCGGACGCGAGGAGCTGTTCAGGTAGAGCGCCGCGCCGCCGAGCGCGACCGCCGCTACCGCGAGCATCGCCAGATTCTTGTTCGTCATTTCAGAGGTTCCTTTCCGATTGCCGTTGCCGTGTCCAGGCCGCGCCTCAGGCGCGGCGCTTCCGCATCCACCCGCGGCCGAGGCCGAAGAGCACCACAACGAGCGGCATCAGGCCGATGTTGACCGCTTTGAGGAACAGCCCGAGCGAGTCGATGCCGCTCGTCAGCTCCTTGCGCACGTTCTTGAGCTCGCGGCGGGTGTCGGCCTGCTTCTTGCGGAAGCGCACGATCTCGTCCTGCTGCTCCTTCGAGAGGATCATCCGCTCGCTGCCGCTCTTCTGCTTCTGCAGCGCCTGGAGCCGCTGCTGGGTGGCCTCGAGCTCGGCCTGCAGGTCGGCCTCCTTCTGCTGCCACTTGCGCATCGCCTCCGCCTCGAGTTCGTTGACCTTGGTGAACGGACGGTCCGAGGCGCCTCGGCTCCTGACGCCGATCAGGTCCTCGTTGCCGGCAAACTGCTCGATCACGTTCGCGAAGAGCGTGAGGTTCTCGTTGATGAGCTGCGGGATCTGGCCGAACGGGGTCTTGATGATCCGCACGCAGAAGTCGTCGGCGAGGAAGTCGGTGTCGGCGACGAGCATCACCGCGCCCTTGCCCTCGGTAAGCGCCTTCGAGACGTCGTTGGTCCCGTCCGGCCCCTTCGGGTACGCGGTCTTGAAGGTGCCGGCGAGGCGAGCCGCGACGACGCGCCCCTTCCCGTCAGGAACCATGTCCTTCACCCCGCCGCCGAACTGCAGCGACATCTTGTCCACCGTGCAGGAGTTCTTCTCCGAGGTGGTGATGACCGGGGTGAAGACGAGGTCCATGTCCTTCTTCGCGAAGTCGAGCGCACCCGCGAACGGCAGCATCACCTGGCTGAGGCGTGAGACGAGGAGGTCGCCCTTGTCCATGTTCGCCTTGCCAAGCGAGAGGAACGCCGGGTTGTCCTCGACGCCGCCCTGCCCGTTGCCGAGGCGGGTAGACGCCTCGAGGTCGCAGACCACCTTGCCGGTGTCGAACTTGACGCCCCACGCGTCAAAGAGCTTGCCGAGCGTCGAGGGGCCGTCGCCGCCCATCTGCATCATCGGATTCGGCTGGCTCTGGCGCGAGGCGATCATGTCCTTGATCGAGAACGGATCCACGCAGGCGACGAGCCGGCCGCCGCGGAGGACGAACTGGTCGATCGCGTAGAGCGTGGCGTCCGAGAGGTCCTTCGCGTGCAGGAGGACGAGCGTCTTCACCGCGGGGTCGATCTCCTTCGCGTCGACCGCCACCTCGCGCACGTCGTAGTCCTTCGCGAGCTCGGCGAACGCCGCCCAGCCCTGCTGCGGACGCTGACCCATCCTCATCGCCATCGGGTTCGGCTTCTCGCCGAGCACGCCGTCGAGCGAGGTCATCACCCCCACGACCGGACGCTCCGGCCACGCCACGCGGGTGACGAGGCGGGTGAGGTCGTACTCGAGCGTAGCCTCGGTCTTGGGCGAGACCACGCCCAGCGTCTCCTCGCGGTCGCCGCAGACCGCGACGACGCCGAAGTAGACCGGCGCGCCGAACGGATTCGCCGTCTGGGGCTCCACGCCGTAGCGCTGCGCCCACTCCTCGGCGTCGGAGTCCGGCTTCGGGTCGTAGGCCTCGAGCGCCACGCGCCCGCCCGACGCGCGCACGTACTCCTTGAGCAGGTTCTCGACCTGCTGGGCGTAGGTCTTGAGCGCCATCGGCATGTCCGGCGCCGAGGCGCTGAAGTAGAGCTTGAGCGTGACGTCCTGGTCGAGCTTGCCGAGCACCGCGCGCGAGCCGGAGGAGAGCGTGTAGAGCCTCTCCGCGGTGAGGTCGACGCGAAGCGGCAGCTTGGCGATTACTATGTCCGCCGCCGCGGCGACGACCGCGATGAGGACAAGACCGACGACGCCCTTGGAAGCGCCGCGCCGGCCGTCGGTCACCGTCTTCGCCGCCGCCAGCATGAAGACGATCACGCCGACATAGTAGCCGACGTCCGCCAGGTCCACCACGCCGCGCCGCAGCGCCTCGAAGTGCGAGAGGAGCGAGCACGCCGCCACCGCGTCGGTGATCCAGGTGGGGACGCCCCAGCCCGCGACCGCGCCGACCACCGGGTCGAACCCGACGATCAGCAGCATGAAGATCATCGCCAGCGAGACGACGAAGCCGATCACGCTCGACTTCGAAATCGACGAGGCGAAGACGCCCGTCGCGCACGCGGCGCCGGCGAGCAGCAGCGAGCCGAGGTAGCCGCAGGCGACCGCGCCCCAGTCGGGCGAGCCGAGGTAGCCGGCCGTGAGCGCCACCGGGAAGGTGAGGCCGAGAGCGATCGCGATGAACGCCCAGGCGGCGAGGAACTTGCCCACCAGCACCTGGACGAGCGTCACCGGCAGCGTCAGCAGCAGCTCCGCGGTGCCGTTGCGCCGCTCGTCCGCCCACAGGCCCATCGTCGCCGCCGGCACCAGCAGCAGGTACACCCACGGATGCCAGAAGAAGAACGGGGCGAGGTCGGCCTGGCGACGCTCGTAGAACATCGCCACGGCGAAGGTCATGAACCCGACGAGCGCGAGGAACGCCACCAGGAACACATAGGCAACCGGCGAGTCGAAGTACGCCTTGAACTCGCGCTTAAAGACGGCAATGGCGTTTTTCATCACTTCGCCTCCTTCATCGTGAGGCTGCGGAACGCCTCGTCAAGCCGGCCGTTGCCAGACGGATCCTGCGCCTTGAGCCCATCGGGCGAGCCCTCGAACTTCACCTCGCCGTCGGCGATCACCACCACCTTCGAGCAGACCGCGTCGACCTCCTCGAGGATGTGGGTGGAGATGATGATCGCCTTGCCCTGCGCTGCCATCTCCTTGATCATCTCGCGGACGGTGAACTTCTGGTTGGGGTCGAGGCCGTCGGTCGGCTCGTCCATGATCAGCACCTTCGGGTCGTGGATGATCGCCGCCGCGAACGCGGTGCGCTGGCGGTAGCCCTTCGACAGCGTCTCGATCGTCTGGTTGGCCTTGCCCTCGAGCTTCGCCTTGGCGATCGCCGCCTCCACCGCCTTCGCGACGTCGGGGCAGCGGTCGCGGCGGACCGACGCGACGAACGCCAGGTAGTCCCTGACCGTCATCGCCTTGTAGCTCGGCGCGGACTCCGGCAGGTACCCGAGGTCGGCCTTGGCCGCGATCGGGTCGGCGGCGATGTCGTGGCCGTTGATGACGGCGGTGCCGGCGGTCGGCGGCAGAAAGCCGGTGATCATTCGCATGGTGGTGGACTTGCCGGCGCCGTTCGGCCCCAGGAAGCCCAGCACTTCGCCCTCGTTGACGACGAAGGAAACGCCCTTCACCGCCTCGAAGTCGCCGAAGCGCTTCTTAAGGTTCTTGACTTCTAGCATTTTTGATTCCTCTTTATACCAAAAATCCGCCCTTGCGGTGCAGCTGGCGGAGGGGGGGGGATTCGAACCCCCGGTGGAGTTGCCCCCACACAACCTTTCCAAGGTTGCACCATCGACCACTCGGACACCCCTCCAGCTTGCTATTTTTGCCCGTCCGGCTTCGGTTGGTGCCAGAGGCGGGACTCGAACCCGCACGCACTTTCGTGCAGCAGATTTTGAGTCTGCCGCGGCTGCCATTACGCCACCCTGGCTTGAACTTTCCTTCTGGAGCGGGCGAAGGGAATCGAACCCTCGTAGCCAGCTTGGAAGGCTGGAGCTCTGCCATTGAGCTACGCCCGCTTTCCGAACGATTGGAGCGTAGTATACCAAAAATATGATATACTGTGCAACCGTGAAGATTGATAGATCCATCCTCCCCCCGGGAAAAATCGGGCTCGCCGTCAGCGGCGGAGCCGATTCGGTGGCACTCGCGTTCCTGCTCACCAAGGGCGGCACCAAGCGCAACGCGGCGAAACGGTTCGTCGTCCTGCACGTCGACCACGGCCTCCGGCGCGAAAGCGCGGAGGAGTACCGGTTCGTGAAGGCGCTCGCGAAGCGGCTCGGCCTTCCATTCCGCGGCGTCCACGCCAATGTCGCCAGGCGACGCGGCGAATCGGTGGAGATGGCCGCGCGGCGCGTGCGCCTCGCGTTCTTCGCGAAGTGCGCGAAGTCGCTGAAGCTCGACGCGATCGCCACTGGCCACCACATGGACGACGTCGCCGAGACCTTCCTCATGAAGCTCCGCCGCGCCTCGCTCGCCGGCATCCGCGCGACCAGCGAAGTCGAAGGCGTCAGGTTCGTCCGCCCGCTCTTAGGCTGCCGCGACTCGGAGCTCAAGGAGTATCTCAGGAAGTACGGCGAGGAATGGCGCGAGGACGCGTCGAACGCCGACGTCTCCATCGAGCGCAACAAAGTGCGCCACGAGGTGATTCCCTTCCTCGAGCGCACCCTCGACCGCCACCTCGTCCGCCACCTCGCCGAAATCAGCGGACGCCTCGGCGCCGGCAGATAGGACTACTCTTCGTCCTCGTCGGACTCGTCGTCGACGTCTTCTTCGTCATCATCGTCGTCGTCGGCGCCGGCGTTGGCGAGCTGCGAGATGGTCGTGATCGCGCGGATGTCGGCGTCGGGCAGGCGAATCGTACCGGCGAAGCTCTTGTCCTTCCAGGTCGACACCCAGGCGAAGCCGGGCGTACCATCCTTGGGCAGCAGGCCGCTGACCGCGGCGGGATCGATCACGTCGGCAAAGGCGGCAACGAAGCGAACGATGCCACAGGTGTCGACGCGGCCGCAGGCACACACCTTCTCCTTGCCGAAGATGTTCGGGAACGCCGTCTCCATCCGACGCTTCTGCACGTCGGTCGCCTTGAACGAGTCGGCGCCCTTCTCGGAACGGACCACCAGCCGCGACGCCTTGCCCTTGGGAGAGTCAAGCTCCACCACCGCCTTGCCAGAGCCGAAGGCCTTCTTGAAAAGCTCCATCACGTCCTTCTCCGCTTCCTTGGCGTCATCGTTGGCGACGGCCGCAATCGCGTCAAGGTCGACCGTGTACTGGTAGCGCGAGCCGTCCTTCTTCGACGTCACGAAGGTCTTGCCGGGATAGGCGACCTTGGCCGCATCGGACATCGCGGCGAACTCGCCGTCCACCAGCGCGAGGAACTCGGCATCGCGCGGGTCCTCGCCGCCGATGCAGTCGAGCAGGAAGCTGCCAGCGAAGTCGCTGCAGAGGAAGGCCATCGCCCACTCGCCGTCGCGCGGCAACGGACACTTGTCGGAAATCTTCTTGAGCGAGCTAGAGACGGCCGCGCAGAGAGTCTTGACCTTGGCGTCGGACGACTCCTTGGCAATCTCGGACAGGCCCTGGGACAGCTGGTTGACCCAGTTCTGCTCGCGGAACACGCTCTCCGGCAGCAGACCGTAGCCGTTGATGCCGGACGAGAAACCAAGCGCGTCGTCGGGGATGCGACCGAAGTCAAGCGCCTGGGCGGGGAGCCCGCCTCCGTAGCACTTCACCAGCCTGCCGCCTTCGCGGCAGTCGGCGCCAATCTTGACAAGCAGCGCGTCCTTCTCCGTCTCGATGGCGAGGGACATGCGGTCAATCTCCTTAAGCAGTTTCATGCACTCTTCGACCATCGGCTTCGACTTGGCGATGTTCTCGTAGTCGCTATCCTCTAACTGCTTGGCGAACTGCTTGGCGGCGGCGGAGGCGAGCATGTCGAGCGCGGGACGGCGGAGCGTGATCTGGACGAGCCTGCCCTTGGCGTAGACGCCGCAGGACGCTGCCATCTTCGCGGCGAGCGCGGGGTCCTTGAGTTTTTCCGCGACACGGCGGTCGGTGGAGATGGCGGCGAGCCCGTCGCCAATCGCGGCGTAGGCGGATTTGCCGTACCAGCCAGGGAGGCGGACAAGTCCATCCTTCTCCTTGAGCTTGGGATTGCCGGCGAGGATCTCGTCCTTCTTGCGGGAGAGCGGATAGAAGACCGCGAACGAGAAGTTCGTCGCCTCCGCGAAGTCGGCCGGCGGCTGGGCGGGGCCAAACACCGCGATCGCCGCCTCGCTATCCTTCGGCGTCGGGCCGAATGTCTTCATCGGCTCGCCGGACATGGCCATCGCCGAGAACAGCCCCAGCTGCTGGGCCTCGATGCGCTTGGAGTAGT
This sequence comes from uncultured bacterium, assembly GCA_902800055.1. Classification (GTDB taxonomy): domain Bacteria; phylum Verrucomicrobiota; class Kiritimatiellia; order RFP12; family UBA1067; genus UBA1067. The sequence continues at coordinate 48,702 of CADCCW010000002.1, read as the reverse complement.
CCATCGCGAACGCAGTCAGCTCCTCGGAGCCGGCTATCTCGATCGTGGCGTAGACCTTGGACGGCGCCTCGCCGGCGGGCTTGGCCGGCTTGGTCTTGGGGGCCTCGGCGGTGAACGCGGAGGCGGCGAGCGCGGCCGCGGCGAACGCGGCGGTGATCATCATTCTCGTTTTCATGTCGTTGTTCCTTTCGTTTGAAAAATCGTCAAATCATTCCCAAGGTCGCTGCTCGAGCTCGAACCAGGTGCGGTAGTAGTTGCCCGGCCGCCATTCCGAGCCCGCGCTCGCGTAGTCGCAGAACGTGACCTGCGACTGCCTGGCGCCGTCGGGGTTGGAGGAGTGGAGGCCGAGGCGCAGCGGAGCCGTGACCGCCATCGCGATCGCGTCTTCCGGCGGACGCACCAGCAGCGAGCCGCCCACTATGCTGCCGTCGGAAAGCGCCTCGCTGACCGTCTCGGCGACGTCGCCGCCGAAGCGAGAGTCGCGCGCCAACAGTACAGGACCGCGGGTGAAGGCGACATGGCCGTCGAGGACGTGCGCGACGACGTCCATCGGGAACCAGGCGACTACCATGTCCCCCGCCTGCCATTCGCGGTCGATCTCGAAGTAGCCCGGCTTGACGCCCTCAAGATCCTTGTCGTTCAGCTTAACGACTGGCTTCCTGCACCACGCCGGGATGCGCAGGACGAGCTTGTACTTGCCGGCGGCGCGGGCCGCGATCTGCACCCCTTCCTCGGCGGGATAGAGCGTGTAGACGTCGAAGCCGACCTTGCGCCCGTCGGCGAGCGACGCCTCGGCGATGCCGGAGACGTACTGGTTCAGGTAGAACGCGTCGCCCTTCGCGAACGCGGCGGTGCGCAGGAACGAGACGAAGCCGCGCGGACCGTTCTCGTTGCAGCAATTCGTGTGCATCCGGCAGTGGTGCTGCCCATGCCAGCGGCTGCCGGAGAGCGGAGTGTACATGGCGAACTCGCCGCCGTCGGGACGGCACGCAGCGAGATATGCGTTGAAGAAGGTCTTCTCGAACTCGTCCGCCCACTTCGGGTCCATCGTCACCTCGAGGAGCTTCTCGAGGAGCCGCAGCCAGGTGGTGGTCACGCACGTCTCCTGGAGATGGACGTACGGCTGGTACTGCTTGAGCGCGCCGTGGAACCAGTGTTCGCAGGTGCACGAGCCGCCGGCGAGGTTGACCTCGCCCTTCGCGATGGAGTTGGCGGACGCCACCGCCGCGTCGAGGCAGTCCTTGCGGCCGGTCACCTGCCAGTACTCCAGAAGCCCCTGGTAGCAGCTCATCATCTCGTACGCCTTGAGCCGGTCTTCGCCGCCCTTCCAGCAGTCCTGCTTCTCGCGGTCAGGGTTCTGCCGCCGCCACACCTCGATTCCGGCCAGGGCGGAGCGGATCAGCTCGGGGCCGACCTTGGGGTCGTCCATCTGCGCGACGATGTAGTCGGCGAACTTGAGGACGCGCGGCTCCTTGGTGCGGTTGTAGAGCCACATCACCGGCTCGAGGTTGGAAAGGGACGGCATGCCCGAGCACGCGCCGGTCTTGGCGAGCGGGCGCTTGCGGCGGCCGTCGGGACCGAGTTCGCCAGCAAGGTAGTCGCATAGCCTAAGCGCCGCGTCGAGAGCCTCCTTCGACCCGGTGGCGTCGTAGTAGTGGATGAGCCCCATCATCGTGTACTTCATCCCCCACACGTCCCAGCCCGCGCCGCAGCGCTTGTCGTCCGGGTAGTTGCCGATGTAGCCGGACGGCTCCTGTGCGGCGAGGACCGCCTTCACGCTCGAGTCCATGTTGGCCTTGAGCCTCGCGCAGCCGCTGTAGGCGAAAAGCGGCGCGGCGGAATGCATGTATTTGCCCCAGAACTCGGTGCGCCAGAGCCCGCGCCGCTCGTTGTCGGTCGCGAACGGGGCGACGATGTAGTCCATGTCCTCCTTGGCCAGCTGGTTGGCGATTGTGCGGTCGATGGCGTCGCCGACGCGACCCCTCACCACCCGGTAGCCGAAGCCGGAGCAGGAAGGCCCGGGGACGTCCGCGGCAAAAGCGGTCACGGACGCGGACACGAGCGCGAGAACCGCCGCCTTCGCGAGGACGCAGGGCGCGGCGCGCATCTCAGGCCTCCGCCTTCTTCACGATGCTAGTGCAGGCCTTGAGGACTCCGGCGACGTTCGCGAGGTCCGACGGGATGATCATCGTGTTGTTGGTCTTGGCGAGGTTGCCGAACTGGGCGAGGTACTGCTGAGCGAGCTGCATGTTGACGGACTCGATGCCGCCCTTGCCGTTGATCGCCTCGGCGACCTTGGTGATGCCGGTCGCCTGGGCCTCGGCGACGAGCAGGATCTCCTTCGCCTTGCCCTCGGCCTCGTTGATGCGCCGCGCCCGCTCGCCCTCGGAGAGCGCGATGGCCTGCTGGCGCTCGCCCTCGGCGCGGTTGATCTTCGACTGGCGCTCGCCCTCGGACTCGGCGATCATCGCGCGCTTCTCGCGCTCGGCGCGCATCTGCTTCTCCATCGCGTCGCGGATCGACTGCGGAGGGGTGATGTTCTTGATCTCGTAGCGCGTCACCTTGATGCCCCAGGGGTCGCTCGCCTTGTCCACCGCCGAGACGATCGCCTGGTTGATCGCGGTGCGCTCCTCGAAGGAGCGGTCGAGGTCGAGCTTGCCCATCTCGGAGCGCATCGTGGTCTGCGCGAGCTGGGTGGTGGCGAAGAGGTAGTTGCCGATGCCGTAGGACGCCTTCGCCGGGTCCATCACCTGCATGTAGAGGATGCCGTCGACGGAGACGGCGATGTTGTCCTTGGTGATGCACTCCTGCGGCGGCACGTCGATCGCCTGCTCCTTCAGGGTGTGGCGGTAGGCGATGCGGTCGAGGAACGGGATGAGGATGTGGAAGCCGGCGTCGAGGGTGCAGCGGTAGCGCCCGAGCCGCTCCACGATATACGCGGTCTTCTGCGGCACGATCACCGCGGTCTTGAGAATTGCCACCAGCACTATTGCGGCCACGATGGCGAAGAATACCAGGCTTCCAGTCATGATTTACCTCCCGTGTTGTTTAGTTGTTTGTTTGTAGTATACCATAATTACCCGTTCCCCGCCACCGCCACCGCGTCAATCGGCGGCGAACTCCATCCGCTTGCCGGTGCGGGGATGGATGAACGCAAGGCGGTGGGAGTGGAGATGCAGGCGGTCGGCGCGCGCCGCGCCGTACTTGACGTCGCCGACGACCGGATGCCCCGCCTCTGCGAAATGGACGCGGATCTGGTTCTTGCGTCCGGAGACCAGCGTCGCCTCGACTTGCGTAAATCCCTTGCCGGCGCCAAGCCGCCGCCACCTGGTTATCGCCTCCTTCGCACCCGGCGTCCCCTTCTTCACCGACCGCACCCGGTAGCCGTCCGCGTCCTCCTTGAGGAAGCTCCGGAACTCGCCCGACTCCTCGGCGAGCTCCCCTTCCACGTCCGCGAGGTACGTCTTCTCGGTGAGATTCGCCCAGTCGGCGCGGAAATGCTCCGCCACCTCCTCGGACTTCGCGAACATCATCACCCCGCTCGTCTCGCGGTCGAGGCGGTGGACAAGCCACACCCGAAGGCGGCTGCGCGCCTGTCCCTTGCGCAGATAGTCGTTGAGGCAGTTCTCCACGGTAAGCTGCGCCTCGCGCGCGGCGCGGCCCTCGAGCCGCGTGTGCGTAGTCAGCATCCCAGCCGGCTTGTCGACGACGACGAGGTCGCGGTCCTCGTAGAGAATCCGCCCCGCAATCGCGTCGGAAAGGCGCTCCCGGCGGCGCGGCCTCACTGCTCCCTCCGCTTGCGGACGACGACGGTGCGGTTGGCGCGCGCAGTCGCAAGGCGGCTCCACTCGCGGAAAAGCCCGAACTGCGACGGCGGGTAGATCTCGTCCAGTCGCGGGAAAATCCGCCGGCTCACCGTCACCTCCAGCCGACCGTCGACAATCCGGTGCGCGACGTCGCATTTCATCCAGTGCGGACCGTCGCCGTCCGGCCCGACGGCGGAGAAGTCGATTGCCGCGGGCAAATGCTCGATTTCGGTGTAGCCCTCGGGGAAGCGCACCACCGCCTCGAAAAGCGCTCCTTCGCCGTTGGCGACGCCGTACGGCGTGCGCCGAAGCTCGTTGCCGGCCACCACTGGCACCGCGCTGGACAGTCCCGGGATCTCCAGCTCGATCACCCCGTCGGTCACCGTCGCCAGGTCCGGCACCGTGCAGGCAAACTCGAGCCGCGCCGGATAGTTGGTGACGTCGGCGACGAGCGGGCCGGTGGCGACGGCGGACTTCGCGAGCTCGCTCAGGATGCGCTGGTAGTGGCGGCGAAACTCCTCCGGCAGCAGCTCGGAGTAGCGGCGGCGGAAGGCAGCGACGGCCGGTCCGCTGGTGAGCGTCACCGAGACGACGTCGACGGCTCCCGTCTCGCCGACGGTATAGACGGTGCAGTCGTGGACGAACGGCGCGAATTCCGGCGAAGGAGCCGTGACGCGGTCGAAGGCGCCGGCGGCCGGGTCGTAGCAGTCGGCGCCGCGGTACGCGGTCAGTCCCAGCGGCGCGTAGTGGTTCTCGGTGCCGATGTAGGTGACACGCTTCTCGCCGCCGAACCAGAGGAAGCCGCCGATCCGCTCGGTCACGCGGCAGAGCGCGTAGGAGAAGGCGCGCACATTCGGCTTCTCCTCCATGTCGCGGCGGCGCGCGGCAGCGCCCTCGCCCGCGTTGTCGGCGGCGAACACCACGTCCGCCCGGTAGCCCGCCCCCTTAAGCAGCGCCGCGAGCGTGCGCACGTAGTCGAGCCGCGAGGCGTAGCGCTCCTTCAGGACCGTCTCCGGCGGCGTCAGCTGCGCCTCGACCGGCACTTCGTAGAGCGACGGCCCCGCGACCTTGACGTTGATCGCCATCCAGTCGCGGATCGCCTTCACGTCGACGTGGTCGCCGTCCAGTCCGGGCAGCGACCTGGGATCGACCTCGCCGACGTCGGCCGCCGCCAGCAGCGCGGGACGGACGTCGTCGAAGCCGCCGGCGGAGAATATCTCGCAGTCGCGCCAGAGCGTATCGTCGGGCTGGTTCGGCTCCCGCGCCAGCCGGCGGGGCGAGACGACCTCGCGCCGCCAGCCGTCCACCTGCACCACGCGGCGCTCGAGCGGCGAGCGCGAGTCGAAGTACCTGACGGCGTAGAACGGCGCGGGGGCGTTGGTGACGGCGCGGACCACCGTGTAGGAGACGACGCTGCCGATCTCGACCGACGGCAGGTTGACGACGACGATCTTCGAGGCGGGGTAGCGCGGGGCGGACGCCGCCCAGCCCGCGTCCATGGTGTTGGACTCGCGCTCGGAGGCGAAGTACACCCGGCCGTCGAGGTTGCTCACCGACGCCTCCATGATCCCCACCGCCTCGACCGCGGGGTTGAAGTCGAAGCGCAGTTCGGCGGACTGCTTCTTGCCGGTGTAGTCGAGGATCTTCTTCACCACCCGGTTGGTGACGGTCCACTCGCGCGGCGAGCGGACGAACGCCGCGGAAGAGTCGAGCAAGTAGCGGACGTGCGCGTCCGCGTCCTGGTCGCGGTCGAAGGCAGGGTTCTCGCGCCCGATCGCCTCCGTCCGCTTGAGCGCCCCGCGCAGCTGCACGTACTCGTCGGGCGAGATCTCGGTGGCCGGCAGCGCCGCGATGCGGCGGGCGACGAGGACGCCGTTCGTCACCGCGGAGCCGCGGCGGAACAGGAAGCGCCCGGGCACCTCGGCGGACGACTCCGCGGCGTTGCCGCGCCAGCGGCCGAGGTTGCCGCCGAGGTCGATCTCCACCTGCTCGTCGACGCCGGCAGTGGTGTCGATGACGAGCGGGAAGCGGCGGCGCTCGAGCGTCACGTTGTCGACGAGCAGGTAGTTCGCCACGCCGAACGCCGCGCCGACGAACGGAACCCTGAGCTCGTCCATCGTCTCGCCCTCGAGCACCAAGTCCGGGAACGTCGCCGCGAGATGGAAGGAGACGGGCGTCTCGGTGTCGCGCATGTCCGTCGGGGTGACGGTGAGGCTGACGAGCTGGGCGCCGGGGACGACGGCCGAGAGCATCCGCTCGACGAGCCGCGTCCGGTCCTCGCCGGTGCGCCGCGCCATTGCGCCGCGGTAGGCGGTGTCGTTGATGCCGCGGCACTTTATCTCGGTCTCCAGGAACACCGAGCCGCCCTTCGCGAGCGTGCCGCGCGAGCGGATGGTCACGCCGTTCCGCTCCGGCGACTCGACCGGCGTGGTCATGAGCCCCTCGCCTTCGGCGCGGCAGACGAGGTAGCTGCGGTCGCCGAGGTAGGCCGGCAGCAGGTCCGCGGTGTTCTCGTTGGTCGGGTCCATCAGCACGTAGCCCGAGTCCCCTTCGCCCTCGGCGGCGGCGATCGCATGGTTGAAGAACGGCTGCGGCACCTCCGGGTCGAGCTTCGCGCCGACGTGGATGAGCACCGGGAACGCCTTGAAGCCCGCGAGGCGCAGCATCGCCACCAGCAGCGCCGCCTTGTCGCGGCAGACGCCGTAGCGGTTGTCGAAGGTGATGTCGACGTCGTGCGGCGCGTAGCCGGGCGAGGTGTCCTCCATCGTCAACCCCATGTACCGCACCTCCTGCGACACGAAGCGGAACACGCGGCGCATCAGCGCCTGGCGGTCGCCGCCGCACTCGGCGCGGAAGCCCTCGACCATGGCCGTCATCTCGGCGTTGGTCTTGGCGATGTGCGGCGCGCAGAGCTCCGCATACCAGCGCGAGACCTCCTGCCAGTCCGCGGCGGTGGAGACGCGGACGTTCTGCACCTGGGTGTAGAGCGGCGGCATGTCCGGCTCGGGGAAGCAGCGCGGCGAATTGGTGGCGACGAAGGTGTAGAGCGTGGAGCCGTCCTCGAGCGCCCGCTCGCTCCGCGCGACGTTCCCGAGCGGATGGCGCACCAGCACCTTCCGGAGCGGACGCTCCTTCGGCGCGACGACCTCGTAGACCGAGCGCAGGATCGGCCGCGACCACTCCATCACCGAGATGTCCGACCACATCCCCTCGCAGCGCGGCTTCAGGGCGCGCCGCCGCGTGCGCACGTGCAGGGTGTCGCCCACCGCGAGCCCGGGCACGGTGCAGACGATGCGGCGGTCGAGCGGGTCGTAGATGTTGGACGCCATCGCGTCGTTGTCGGTCGTCTCCTTCGTCGTCGTGGAGACGTCCACCTCGCGCTCGGCGCCGTCGGGCCCGATGATGCCGACGTACTCGATCGCCGCCTCGCCGTAGCGCTTCGAGTAGGAGAGCGACACAACGCCCTCCTCGCGCCGTCCGCACTCGGTGAGGATCTTGGTCTTGCTCCACGACACCGAGTCGTAGGTGCCGTCGGGGCGGTACTCCACGCGCTCGCACTCGTCGACGACGACGGTGTCGGCGTCGGGGAACTTCTCCAGGGTCACGTCGTCCGCCCTCACGGCCAGCGCCACGAAGGCGGAGAGGACGATCAGCAGGACGGGGTTAGGTTTTTTCGTTGTCATAATGAGAGCCACCGCCACCGCAATCGCGGCCGCGGCGAAGTTGAGGCCGCCGTCGCCGAAGACGCAGGTGCCGGCGAAGGCAAGGAGCGCGAAGAGCATCAGCGCCGTCGAGACCGGACGGACGCAGTTAAGGACGCCCGCGACGAAGCGACTGAAGCGGAAGCGCTCGAGCGACGAGAACGCGAGGTAGGCGAGCACCGAGCCCGGCAGCAGCAGCGCGGCGGACGCGGCCAGCGCGCCCGCGACGCCGGCCAGCCGGTAGCCGAAGAAGGTCGCGGCGTTGACGCCGATCGGACCCGGCGTCATCTGGGTGAGCGCGACGAGGTCGGCGAACTCGCCCTCGTCAATCCCGAGGAACGGCGCGGAGGCGCCAACGAAGTCCTGCATGTACATCGGCACCAGCACGAAGCCGCCGCCGAAGCAGAGCGCCCCGTACTCGAGGAAGAGGAGAAACGGCACCAGCGACGACCGGAAGCGGCGCTCACCGCCTTCCGCGGACCGCGCCGGAGCGAGCGCCGTCATGAGCCCCGCCGCCACCGCCACCAGCACCACCTGCCAAACCGGCACGCCGAGGAAGAGCGCGGCCAGCGCGAGGACCATGTAGACGTGCGACTTGAAGTCGGGCAGGCTCCGCCGCCAGCCCCGCACCAGCGTCGCGGCGATGATGCCGACAAGCGCGGCCCTAAGCCCGGTGAACGCCGAAGCTACCCACGGGTTGCCAAGCGGCGCGCCGTCGTAGCCGGCGGAGACGAGGGTGAAGATGGCGACGCTCGGCAGCGCCACCGCGAAGACGCCGACCGCCGCGCCAGCGACGCCGGCAAGCCGGCGTCCGACGTAGACCGCGGTATGCGCGGCGATGAGCCCCGGCACCATCTGGAAGACCGGCAGCGCCTCCACGAGCTCCCCTTCGCGCGTCCACTTCCGCCGCGCGCAGGCGGCGTCGGCGACCGCGATGATGGCGTAGCCGCCGCCCACCACGAAGAGCGAGACGCGGAAGAACTCCCAGAAGATCTCGAGGAGCCGCTTCACTCGCTGTACTCGGCGCAGCTGTCGGCCGTCTCCCAGACCCTGACCGACTTGATCCCTGGCAGATGCGCCTTCAGCTCGCCGAAGAAGTGCCGCGCCAGGTTCTCGGCGGTGGAGCGAAACGGAACCGCCGCGGTGCGCATGCCGTGGCGCGCGACGACCTCGGCGATCTCGCGCTCCGCCTCAGAGCCGGTGTTGTAGATGAAGGCGTGGTCGAAGCGGGCGCAGACCGTCTCGGCGAGCAGGGACTTCAGGTCCTTGAAGTCGATCACCATGCCGTCGCCGCCGTCCGCCTCGCCGGCGACCGACACGTCCACGCGGTAGGTGTGGCCGTGCAGGTTCCTGCACAGCCCCGCGTGGTTGGTGAGCACATGCGCCGCGTCAAACCTGACTGTCTTCGTTACCGTTACCATGATTGTGTATTATACCATAATAGTGGTCAGTTGCTCACGAACCGGGGCTGGCGTTTTCTTTTTTTGCCGCAGAGAACGCAAAGATCGCAAAGCTATCTCTGCGTCCTATGCGTTCTTTGCGGCTAACAAAACTGCCGCGCGAGTTGCCGCGGACAAAGCCACGACACAGAAACTCTAGTTTTTTCTTTCCAAGACGACAAGAGTCTCGAAGCGGGCGGTGCGCGGGAACATCTCGAACCGGCGGACCGAGGCGACGGAGTAGGCGCCCGCAAGCCCCTTCAGGTCGCGGATCATCGTCGCAGGGTCGCAGGAGACGTAGATTATCCGCGGCGCGCGCGAATGGACGAGCCACTTCACGACGCCGTGCTCCAGCCCGCCCCGCGGCGGATCGACGATCACCGTCGTCCGCTCGCCGGCCTTGAGGCGCCGCACGGCCCGGCCCACCTGGTCGGCGAAGAAGTCGGCCTGGACCTTGTGGATCGCCGCGTTGCGCTTCGCGAAGGCGACGGCCTGACGGCCGGACTCGACGCCGACGAGCTTGGGCGGACGGCAGAGGATGCCGAAGACGCCGACGCCGCAGTAGAGGTCCATAAGCTCCGGCGCCGTGTTCGCGCCGCGGCGGTATTCGTCGACCACCGCCTGCGCGAGCAGCTCCGAGACCGCAGGGTTCACCTGGTAGAAGCCGTCCGCCGGCACCTCGAAGTCGATTCCCAGCGTAGTTTCCTTGAGGACGAGGTCGGCTGGCGCGTCGCCCACCCACCACTTGACGCCGCTCTTGCGCGTCCACCTGACGGTGACGTTGCCCTGGCGCTCGACCGACTTGCGCACCGCCTCGGAGCCCTGGGTGAGGAGCCGCATCACGCCGCGGCGGATATCAGGAAGCGCCGTGCCGATCGCCGGCACCACGAGCGGATCCGACTCGACATCGACGATTTCATGCCCGGGCTCGGCGCGGTAGCCGAGCGCCCACTTCCCGCGCTGACGCGCGAAATGGTAGACCGCCTTGTTGCGGTAGGCGAGCTGGGGGCCGCCCTCGATGGTTGCGGACGACGGCACGGGGATCCGCGCGCGCTCGAAGAACTCGGCGAGCTGGCGGTCCTTGGCCGCCTTCTCGCCGGCGGCGGAGAGCCCGGCGTAGACCATGCCGGGCACGGTCGCGCCGACGTCGACCCGTTCCGGACTCGGCTCGACCACCTCGACGAGCCGCGCCCGCACGAAGCGAGGCTTCTCCTCGAAGATCTCGGCCTTGACCTGCTCGCCCTCCCACGCGCCGGGGACGAAGACCACCCGCCCGTCGCCGAGGCGGCCGAGGCCGTCCCCGCCGTAGACGTTCTTCGCGATGTAGACCGTGGAAGTCATCTCGCCTCCCCGCTACTTGCGGACGAACCTGGCCACGAAGCCGCCGCCGCGGCCGAGGCCGATGTCGAGCTGGTCGCCGGCCTTGACGGACTTGGTCTCGTGGACGTACTTGGTCGGCGCGGCGTCGCCCTCAGGCGCGTCGCGGAAGATCTCGGCCTCCCATTCGCCGCCGTCGAGGAACGCGGCGGTGTCGAGCTTGAACTCGCGCGCGTCGCGGTTAGAGATCGCCGCCGCGTACCAGGCGCCGTCCTTGGCGCGGCGCGCGACCGCCGCGAAGGAGTCCGGGTCGCCTGCGAGTCCGCGGGAGTCGGCCCACACGACCGGAGTCGCCGCCATGAACTTGAAGCACTCCGGGTTGGCCTCGTACTTGGTGGGCGCGTCGCAGAGCATCTGGAGCGGCGCCTCGTAGAGCGCCATCATCGCCATCTGGCGGCAGCGGGTGCCGGCCGAGCCGGGCTGCGCGTTCTTCGGACCCTCGCGTCCGCCGAGGTAGCCGTCGACCGGGTAGTTGTCCATCGCGCCGGGCGTGTAGTCCATCGGGCCCGCGGTCATGCGCAGGTACACCGCGCGCACGTCGCTGTCCATCATTCCTGTGAGGTCCTTCGCGCCCCACTTAGTGTTCTCCAGTCCGTGGATGCCCTCAAAGTTGAGCACGTTGGGGTACGCCCTGCTCATGCCGGTCGGACGGTGCGCGCCGTGGTAGTCGACGAGCATGCGATGCTTGCGGCAGCTCTCCGCGAACTTCCAGAGGAAGCGCTCGACCTCGGCGTCGCCGCGGTCCATGAAATCCACCTTGAAACCCTTGGCGCCGAGCTTCGCGAAGTGCTCGGCCACGCGGTCCTCCTCGCCGAAGACCTGCGCCCACGCCATCCAGAGGATGATCCCAACGCCGCGCTCGTTGGCGTACTTGATGAGGTGCTCGACGTCGACCGAGGGATGGAACTTCCAGATGTTGAGGTGCTCGGACCAGCCTTCGTCGAAGATCACGTACTCGACGCCGTGCTGCTGCGCGAAGTCGATGAAGCGCTCGTAGGTCTTGGTGTTGACGCCCTCGTTCTCGGGGATGCGCTTGTTGTCGAAGCAGTTCCACCAGTCCCAGGCCACCTTGCCCGGCTTCACCCACTTGAAGTCGTCGCCCTCGACCTGCGGACGGGCGAGCGCGTTCACGAGGTCGGCGTCGACGAACGCCGCCGGCGCGTCGGCGAGCACGAAGCCTCGCCACGGGAAGGTGCGAGTCCCCTCGGTCTCGACGAGATAGTCCTCGAATGCGGTCGGGCGGATCCAGCGGCCGCCGGTCTCCACGACTTGTTCGCCCCAGCCGCCGATGCGCTGCCTGGACTTCGGCCATCGGCTGAAGGTAGAGCTGAACTCGACCGGACCATCGCCCTTTGCCTCGCGGGCGAGGTTCAGGATCGGGTAGTCGAAGACGTCCGACTCCACCACCGCCACGTACTTGCCGCCGAACGAGTACGCGAAGGGAAGGTACGCGAACTTGTTGGTGCCGGTGCATGCGTCGCCGGCGGCGACGGCCTGCGGGATCACTTCCTCGCACCCGGAATATTGGGTGGTCGAGAACCAGCAGCGCGCCGCGGGATCGGGAATCACCAGCGGAGCGGACTCCCAGACCACGCGAACTTTCCCCTTGAGCTTAGTCTCGAAGCGGTAGGCGACGCCGTCGTTGCGGGCGACCAATCTCACGCCCCAGTCGCCGTAGTCGGCGAAGAGCGTGTTTGCGGCGAGGTCGATCGCCCATTTCTTGTAGACCGGGGTGGCGACCAGGCCGGAGAGCCTGCCGCGGCAAAAGCCCTTGAGCGACGCGCCTGCGCCGAGCTCGCGGCCATCGAGCTTGAGCGAAACCGCCGCGGGGCCGGCCACGGTCACGCCGTCGCGGAGGACGCGGTAGGTAGCTTTGACCGCATTGAATTCGATTGCGTTGCGGCCGTCGGGGGACTTCACCGAGGCAACGGTGCCGCATTCGCGGCAGCAGCCCGCGAGCAGCGAGGCGGCGATGGCGGCGAAGAAGAGTTTCTTCATTTGATTTTCCTTTCTTGCTTTAGATCTCAGACGACAACGTTGTCGATGAGCCGGGTCTTGCCGGCGTAGGCGGCGGCGAGCACGCAGCAGCCCTTGGCGATGCGGCGGCGCGGCTCGAGCGTCTTCGCGTCCACGCACTCGACGTAGTCCACCTTCAGCCCCGCCCTGGCGATCGCCTTCGCCGCAGCGGCGACGGTCTTGATGCGACCGGCCTTGACCTCGCGCAACGTGCGGGAGATCGCGAGCGCGCGGGCGCGCTCGTCGGCGGAGAGGTAGGTGTTGCGGCTCGAGCGGGCGAGGCCGGACGGCTCGCGGACGATCGGCGCGACCACGATCTCGATGCCGAAGTTGAGGTCGCGCACCATCCGCTTGATGACCTGCGCCTGCTGGTAGTCCTTCTGGCCGAACACGGCGAAGTCGGGCGAGACGAGGTTGAAGAGCTTGGCGACGACGGTGCAGACGCCGCGGAAGTGGCCGGGGCGCCGCGCGCCGCAGAGGCCCTGCGAAAGGCGCTCCTCTACCACGTATGTGGAGTGGGCGTCGAGGTACATGTTCGCCGGGGTCGGGAAGAACACCGCGGTTGCGCCGGCGGCGCGGCACTTCGCGAGGTCGGCCTTCTCGTCGCGCGGATAGGCGGCGTAGTCCTCGTTGGGGCCGAACTGGACCGGGTTCACGAACACGCTCACGACGATCTCGTCCGCGCCCTTGGCCTTCGCCTTCGCGATCAGCGAGAGGTGGCCTTCGTGGAGATAGCCCATCGTCGGCACCAGCGCAATCTTCGCGCCTGCGCGCCGCCTTGCCTTCGCCCACTTCTGCAGCCCTGCCGGATTTCGGAAGATTTTCATTTCCTTTTGTGCTTTCCCTTCTCGGTTCATTGACTGAATTATACCTAAAATTGCGTCTCCATGTCAATGCAACGTACTTAGTCGACAAGGAGCCTTTCAATCTCGCCCACGATCCGGCGGGCAACCGCCTGCTTCGACATCAGCGGCAGGCGGACGGAGGAGCCGTCGGCGCGGACGAACGCGACCCGGTTCGAGTCCGAGCCGAAGCCGCTGCCCTTTTCGGCGACGTCGTTCGCCACCGTGAACGCAAGACGCTTCTCGCGGCACTTGCGCGCCGCCTCGGCGATCGGCGAGCCGGTCTCGGCGGCAAAGCCCACCAGCACCGCGTCCTTCCGCCCCGCCCGCCGCAGCCGTGCGCCGATGGACTTGAGGACATCCGGATTGCGCACGAGCTCCAGGGTGCCGGACATCTCGCGCTTCTTGAGCTTCTTCGCGGCGCGGCGGCGCGGACGCCAGTCGGCCACTGCGGCGACGCCCACGAACGCGAGCGGCGCGGAGCGCGGCGCGGAATCGACCGCCGCGGTCGCCGCGGCGAGCATCTCGCGGGCGGACACCACGTCCACGCGCTTGACTCCGCGCGGCGTCTTCAGCGCGACGGGACCCGCCACCAGCACCACCTCGTGCCCGCGCCGAGCGGCCTCGGCGGCGACGGCGAAGCCCATCTTGCCGGTGGAGGGGTTGGAAAGGAACCTCACCGGGTCAAGGTGCTCGCGGGTGGGACCGGCGGTCACCACCACTCTCATGCGAGATACGCTCATTTAAGCCCCCTTGCGTCTCGGATCTCGCTCCAGGCGGCGTTGACCCGCGCCATCTTCGCGTCTGCCGCGGCAACCGCCGCGTCGTCGGCACCCGCGGCGCGGAGCGCGTCCGGGTGGTGCTTCTTGGCGAGCTCGCGGTAGGCGGCGCGCACCACCTCGTTCTCGGCTTCCGGGGCGACGCCGAGCTCGGCGTAGGCCTTGAGTAGCGTGTCGTCGTCGACCGGGAACGGCGAGGAGCGGCCGGGCGCGGGTCCGCGACGGCCGGCGAACCAGCGGCGCTCCACCCAGTCGCCGGCGAGGGCGCCGATGATGGCGCCGACCCAGCTCCCGCGGGCGCCGCCCGCGATCGATCCGATGACGAACCCCTTCCAGCCCACGGCTCAGCCGTCCTTGCGCCGGCCAAAGAGGTAGATCTTGCTTTCGCAGCCGGTGGCGAGGCGCTTGATGTTCGACCGGTGCTTCCAGATGACGAAGAGCGAAACCAGGGTGACGAGCACGCACTGCGGCAGATCCGCCGCGCCGCGCACGCCGAGGACAGGGAACCAGACCATGACCGCGAGGAAGGCGGCCGCCAGGCAGCTGCCGAGCGAGATGTAGTGGGTAATCGCGAAGACAAGCGCGAAGAGCGCGAACGCGCAGCCGACGAGCGCTGGCGCGAGGCCGAGCAGCATGCCGAACGCCGTCGCGACGCCCTTGCCGCCCTTGAACTTCATGTAGGGCGTGAGCATGTGGCCGACGACGCAGGCGACACCGACCCAGAGCGCGGCCTCGGGCAGGAAGCGCCGCGCCGCCAGGGTCGGGAGGAGTCCCTTGAGTACGTCGCACGCGAAGGCGACGAGCCCCCACTTTTTGCCGACGGTGCGGAACACGTTCGTCGCCCCGATGTTCTTCGAGCCGACGGTGCGCACGTCCACGCCGCGCATCCTGCCGATGAGGTACCCGAACGGTATCCCGCCGACGAGATACGCGCCGAGGATCCACGCCGCCCACACGATCGTCTTTTCGTCCATGGCCGTATTATACCAAAAACCGCCTCGCTATTTCGCCGCGTCGTAGTGGCGGGCGATGGCCTCGTAGCCCTCGATCATCGCCGGCGGGAGCTTGCCGTAGAGCTTGTAGTAGTCGCAGACTACCGGCAGGCAGCGCGTCTTCCACTTGGCGATGGTGTTGAGCGCGATCGACTTGAGCTGGTGGTGGGCGAACGGATTGGCGAAGCGCTCGAGGACGGAGTTGGCGTACTCGGTCTTTTCGGCGTCGGGCAGGTTGACGGTCGGGTAGATCTCGTCGAAGACTACCTTGCGGACGAACTGGTTGAACTCCGGGTCGGCGATGCACTGGGCGACCTCGGTAAAGCCCTTCTCTAGCCCACGGTAGACCATCGTGGTGTGCGTCGCGTTCAGGAAGCGCACCTTGCGGGTGCGGTAGGGCTGCATGTCGGGCGTGTAGACGACGTTGACGCCGGCCGCCTTGAGCGGCAGCTCCTTCTCGAGGTCGAAGCCGGCCGGGGTCTCAATGACGAAGAAGTGGAACGGCTCGCCGCAGACGAGAACGTCGTCCTTCTCGCCGAGCCGCTCGGCGTAGCGCGCGGCGGACTCGGGGTCGGGACGGCCGGCGACTATGCGGTCGACCAGGGTCGAGCAGAAGACGCACTCCTTCTCGATCCACGCCGAGAGCGCGGCGTCCGGCGCGTCGGCGAGGTGCTGGAGAACGCACTTCTTGAGGTTGTCGCCGTTGTGCTCGATGAGCTCGCAGGGGATGAAGACGAGGCCGGGGAGCTTCGCGGCGAAGCGCGAGCGCAGGAGCCGCAGCACCTTGGCGGGGAAGGTGTCCGCGTCCTTTACGTACTGGATGCCCGCCTCGGTCGTGTTCGAGACGACGAAACGGAGCGACGGGATCGCGGCGTACTGCTCGAGGTTGGCGGCGAGGTCCACGCCCTTCACGGACGAGATCTCCTCGATCTCCTCGACGGTCTTGCCGCCGATGACGCCGCGCAGGCAGGTGTGGTACCTGCCGCCGCGCTCGTTGAGGATCCTCGACGGCGGCGAGAGCTCCTCGCCGATCGGCTGGATGATCTGCACCTGACCGTTGAAACCGGCCTTGTCGTTCATCTTCTGGACCATCCAGTCGATGAAGCACCGGAGGAAATTCCCCTCCCCGAACTGAAGTATCTTGGTTTCCATTTGCGTTCTCCTTTGGAATTACTTGAGTTTGATCTCGATGGGCACGAAAAGATCGGGGTTCTTCGCGCGGCGCACGATCTTGTCCGCATACTCGTCGGAGTAGTAGCGGTCGGTGTCGGTGCGGTCGCGGCGACCGTTGTAGCGCTGCAGGGCCTTGAGCCAGCCGTCGAAGAAGCCATTTGGTCGCGCCGACGCCGGCTTGGCGGAGGCAGAGAAGCCCTTGCGTGAAAGATACCTGATCGCGGCGCGCACATTCGCCTCGGCCGTGCCCTCGTTGCGCTTCGATGGCTTCTTGAGGCCGACCAAAGTCTTCTCCTCGCCCCAGTCGCCGGGCACGTTGACCTGAAGCGGATCGACCGCCCACGCCGCCTTGGAGCGGGCGCTGTTGCCGCCCGACTCCTCGATCATGTGAGCCTTGACCAGCGCCGGGGTGAGGTCGATTATCTTCGCCGCCTGTTCCGCCGAGCCGCCGCACGCCTTCGCCTTGTCGGCGTTGAACTCCTTCACCAGCCTCACGATGAGCTCGTCATGTACCTGGTAGCGCGAGTCCTCGAAGCCGCGGAAGACCGGCACCTCCGACGCGCCGGGAGCTGTCACCGGCGGACGCGGATGGAACCTATCCGGGAAGTGCTCGCGCAACCAGTTCTCGATTGCGGCGACGGTCTTCATCTCCTCGTCGGTCACAAAACGGCGGTCGATGTAGACCTGGCCGAAGTCGTTGACATCGAAATGGCTGATTCCAAGCAACTGGGCGAAGCCGGCGACGTCAACCACATGGCGCTCGCCAAAGCTTGCCGGAACCTCGGCAATGCCCTTCTTGCGCAGCTCCTCGGCGTGCTTTGCCTCGCGGGCGGCGGCGCGGGCGCGGATCTTGACCGCCTCCATGATATGCGGCGCGAGCTCCGCGATATCCTTTGCGGTCATCGCAAGGCGGTGCTCTGCGGTCGCCGCTGCAGCAGCCACAACCAATTTAGTCTCGGCCTTGCGCTCCGCCCCGCCGTCACCGGCAGCGGCAAACGCAGTAAGCACGGCGGCAGTCGCCGCAAGCAGAAGAATGGCGCGGGTGTTCATAGCTTACGTGATTGTGATGGTGCGGCGGTCTCCGGAGCCGTCGGGGACGGCGATGGTGACGCGGCGGGCGTTGGCGGGAATGAGCGAGCCGGCGCGGTCGGGCCACTCGACGGCGAGGACCGCGCCCTCGGCGAGGTAGTCCTCCCAGCCGACGGAAAGGACGTCGTCCTCGCCGCGCAGTCGGTAGAGATCCATGTGGACGAGCAACCGCCCGCCGCCGCGGTGCTCGGAGACGAGGCAGAACGTGGGCGAGATCACCCTGCCGCCCACGCCCATCGCAGCGGCCATGCCCTGCACGAAGGTGGTCTTGCCCGCGCCGAGGTCGCCTTCAAGGCAGACGACGTCGCCCGGCCCAAGCTCCGCGGCAAGCCGCCGCGCAACCTCCCAGGTCTCCTCCACCGACGCTACCTCAAACGAGCCATTCATTAGGGTCAGCCCCTTTTTCACCCTTACTCAGCAAGCCGCAGCATCGGAATCTGAGAGAAATGTTCATCGTGTGTCGCAAGAACATATCCCTTCTCAATCGCGCTCGCCGCGATCCAAATGTCGTTCTGAGGAATCATCCGCCCAGCATCCTTTAGTGCCTTGTATATCTTGGAATAGTACAAAGACGTGGTAGTGGAAACATTTGCAAGAACTACCGGCGGTGCGTCAAGGAACTCTTCCAGGCGTCTGCGGAGCAACTTTCCGCTTTTTCTGCCCTCGTCGAGTCCATTCATATACTCGGCATACACAACAGGATGCACAACAACCGACTCCGAAGTCTCGATAAGTTCGGCAAAAGGCTCATCGCCCCTAAAATAGCGAATAAGGACATTTGTGTCGACAAGCATGCTCGCCATGTCAAAGGTCCTCCTTGTCAACCTTGGAAAAGTCGGCATCCTCTACATAGGCAAGCAGATCGGAGGCGGCCTTGCTGTCAACGCACCCCCGAAATCTGCTCAATCCATTGTCAACCTTAATGCGAGGCTTAGGCACCACGCCAAGGGCAACGGCAAGCAAATCCTTTACGGACTGGTTGAGGCTTTTAGACTGGCGCCTCGCATAGACCATAAGAAGCTTGGCCGTCGCCGGCTCCAACTCATGTATTGTCAATGTCTTCGGCATTTGCATCACTCCTTGCTTCAAATATGATACGTATTATACATCATTCTGGCCTTGGAATGCAAGTGCCACCTCCCATTTCGTTGACCTCGCCGGACTCCAATGCCTTTAGGGCGGCGATTGCATCTTCATACCCCTGCTCCGCCGCCTTGCGGTACCATTTCTCCGCTTCAACCATGTCCTGCGGAACGCCGTCGCCATTGGCATAGCTCGAACCGAGGTTGAATTGCGCATACATGTGTCCCTGTTCCGCCGCGGCGCGGAACCACTTAGCCGCCTCGTTAAAATCATTCTCGACGCCCTCGCCGTTGGCATAGCACACCCCCAAGTTGCACTGCGCCTTTGCATCCCCCTGTTCCGCCGCCTTACGATACCACTTCACCGCCTCAGCCATATCCTGCGCAACACCTTTGCCATTGGCGTAGCACAATCCTAGGTTGCACTGCGCAAACATCCCACCCTGCTCCGCCGCCTTGCGGTACCATTTCACCGCTTCTACCTTGTCCTGCAGGACGCCATCTCCGTTGTCATAACACAAGCCGAGGTTGTATTGCGCATCAGCATCCCCCTGCTCCGCTGCCATGCGGTACCATTTCGCCGACTCGGACGTGTCCTGAGGAACCCAATCGCCATTGGCGTAAAAGAAACCAAGGTTGTATTGAGCATCCACATCCCCCTGCTCCGCAGCCTTGCGGCACCACTTAATCGCCTCAGCCATGTCATACGCGACCCCATCGCCGTTGGCGTAGCAGGCGCCAAGGTTGTATTGGGCATCTGCATCACCTTGCTCAGCTGCCTTACGATACCACCTTGCCGCTTCCGCCAAGTCAGTCTCAACGCCAAGCCCCCTGCGATAGAAACTACCCAATCTGGTCTGCGCAATCGCATACCCCTGCTCCGCCACCTTGCGGCACCACTTAACCGCCTCGACATAGTCCTGTGGAACCCCTTCGCCATCGGCGTAGCAACAACTAAGGTTGAATTGCCCATACACATCACCTTGCTCAGCTGCCTTACGATACCACCTTGCCGCTTCGGACATATTCTTCTCCACGCCATCTCCCTCATCATAACAATCTCCAATGTGGCTTTGCGCAGAGGGCTCCCCCTGTTCCGCCGCCTTAAGGTACCACTTCGCCGACTCAACCTTGTCCTTCTGAACGCCGTCGCCATAGTAATAGCACCAACCCATGATTATCTGCGCAGACATGTTGCCCTGCTCTGCCATCTGGCGCACCTGGACGAGATCCAACCCCTGTGCCGAAACACTTTGAGGATCCTGCTCTGATTCATCAGCAGCGCGCTCAACGCCGCCCGAACTCGATTCACTCTTCTTCATTCCGTCTGCCAACTCCGCACTAGCTAGAGTGTCCTTGTTTCCCTATACCGCGTATTATACCAAATCTTCCGCGGAGATTACGGTGCGGACGAAATCAAACTGCCGCGCAAGGTGCCGCGGAAGGTGCCGCGATGGCCCATCCTATCATTTACTCAAATTGAATTATCGAACCGCGGTCAACCTTGGACTTAAATCTAAACATAATACACCTCAATATTTAGTTGTCTTGCAGCAAAGTCGATCTAATCGGTACATAGCAAACACCCATGTCATCGCAAATGCCGACAGCTACGCCGACGAGGTGGTCTAGAATATCGCCAAGAACATCATATGTGATTTCTTCGCCTCTTTTAAGGGTACGTTCACATCCACAAACCTCACACATCAACATGAACTTGTTGGCCTTCCGAATCGTTCTGCCGATTTCGTCGTCGTTGTTCGACCCATCAAGCAAATATATAATGTCGTCGCCGGCATAAACCATTGCACATGTCTCGTTCCTCATGCAGGGATCATTCTTGTGGAAATCACATTCCCTGAAAAGGCACATGACATTGCCACGACCAAGCCTGGACTTCACATCCTCCGCAAACAATGGGAAAGCCCCTAGACACTCATCCTCCCAAGGCAACCCCCAACGGAAATCACTGCCAATTGCCTTGGCTGGATAAGTCTTCGCTTCAGAAAACACAAAACGATCCTTGCGCTGCAGTAAAAGTTCTCCCATCTGGCCACTGCCCGAAAGAAAGTCTAATATCCATTCTATGTGATTTGAGTCCATCATAATCGTATATCTATTAGTCTGTCAAGATATACATTGTTCAGAGACACTAATGCCCAGCCTCCGCCGGCGCGGCGGAAAAGGCGAACGGCGCAGTAGAGCGCATGGTGTTGCTCGGTATCACGGCGCGTATTATATCAAATTTCGTGGCTCGTGGTTAGTCGGGAGGAAGGGATAAAAGGGACGGAAAGGACGAAAGGGACACGACAAGACGCCGCGATTTAGTATCGAGGCGAAGGCAATTGATCCTGCCTCAAATAAGCCCCTCGTCCTTCAGTTCCCTGAAGCAACGTTCGAGGTAGCGCGGCGAAAATGCCGACGCGTGCGGCATGACGAAGCAGTTGGGGAGGTCTGCGAGCTCCCGCACGTACCCGGGCGACTCGAGAATGGTCGCTGTCGGCTCGCTCTTGCGCACGTCGAGGTAGGCCGCGGCGATGCGTCCAGACTTGAGCGCGGCGGCGAGCGCGCGCTCGTCCACCGAATTGCCGCGGCCGACGTTGATCACCACCGCTCGGCGCGGCAGTTTGGCGATGAGCTTCGCGGAAAGGAAATTGTCGGTGCCGGTCGTCGACGGGAGCGCCATCACCAGCCAGTCCGCCTTGGCGAGGAAGTCGGCAAAACGCCGGGACGGAAGCCGCCGCCCGCCAGCGAAGAACCCATGGCGGGTGAGTCCAGAGACCTCCACCCCGAGCGAGGAAAGCTTCTCGCCGATGGCGCGCCCCACCCTGCCGTAGCCGAGGATCACCGCCCGGGTGCCGGCAAGCTCGCCTACGACTTCGCTCAGCTCGCTCCGCGGCCAGGCTGACGACCTGAGCTCAGGACGGAAGAAGCCGCGCGCCCAGCCGAGCGCAAACGCCGCCACCGACTCGGCCATGATCGGCCCGTGAAAGCCGCCGAAGTGGATCTTCACGCCATCCGGTCCGGTCTCGGGCAGCAGTTCGCGTCCGGCGGCCGGGGTGGCGAGGAGCTCAAGTCGCTTCGCGACGTCGAACCACTCGCGGCGGAAATGCCAGACAATCGCGTGAGTCGCGCGCGGCAGCTCCCTCAGGAACGCGCGCTCCGAGCGGACGCGCACGACGCGCGAGCCGCGCGGGACGAGCCCCTTCAGGATGCGCATGTCCGCGGCGGAAGCGCGGAAGCACTTCTCCGGCCACTCGAGCCAGACGAGATAGAGCCTACTTTTCGTCGAGTGCGCCCTTGTAGAGCACGCGCTTCACCTTGCCGATCGAGGTGCGCACGAGCGGCTCCCTGACGACCTGCACCTTGCGGATGCGCTTGTAGTCGGCAAGCTCGGCGCTCTTCTCCTGCGCCCGCTTGCGGGTGGTCTCCTCGACCTCCGCCCAGTCCGGCAGCGTGCCGCCGTTCTGCGCCTTGAACCACTCCTCGTTCGGATAGACGATCGCCCCCACCTTCTCGCCGGGGTCGCCGCCTTGGGTGTAGCCGACGACGACGATGTCTTGCACCGCCGGGTCCTTGTCGACGATGTTCTCGACTTCCTCCGGGTAGATATTCTTGCCCTCGCGGTTGACAATGAGCGCCTTCTTGCGGCCGCGGATGGTGATGAGCCCGTCGTCGCCGATCGAGGCAAGGTCGCCGGTGGCGAACCACTCGCCGTCGAACGCCTCCTTGGTGGCCTTTTCGTTGTGGAAATACCCCTTCATCACGATCGGGCCCTTCACCTGCAGCTCGCCCACGCCGTTCTCGTTCTTGTCCGCGAGACGCACCTCCACGCCTGCGCACGGCTTGCCGATCGTGCCGACCTTCGGGCAGTCGGAGCCGGTCACGGACACGACCGGCGCGCATTCCGTGAGGCCGTAGCCCTCGACGAAGTTGACGTGCAGCTTCCGGAAGCAGTCCAGCACGTGGATCGGGCACGGCGCGCCGCCGGTGATCATGAACCTGAGCCGGCCGCCGAGCTTCTTCAGCACCATGTGCATCACCGGTCCGCGCAGGCCGATCGCCATGAGCAGCCGCGCGGCCTTCGACTTCTCGAGCCCGTCCTGGATCTTGTCGTAGAGCTTCTCGCAGAGGAGCGGCACCGCGCAGAGGACCGACGGCTTCAGGAGCTGCATGTCGCGCCCGACGGTGCGGAGCGACTCCACGAACTGCATCTCGCAGCCGAGGTACATCGGCCCGAGGAAGTTGGCGGTGAAGCTGAAGGCGTGGAAGAGCGGCAGCACGGTGAGGAACGCGTCGTTCTCGTCGAGGTCGGCGCCGAAGGTCTTGAAGGCGCCGTCGATGTCGCTGTAGAAGTTGGCGTGGGTGAGCATCGCGCCCTTGGGCTTGCCGGTGGTGCCGGAAGTGTAGATGATGGAGGCGACGTCCTCCTCCTTCGCGACGTTGGCGTCGTACCACGCGCCGCCGCCGGAGATGCGGAGCTTCTCGAAGCCGACCACCTTCGCGTTGCCGATCGACTGGCCCTCGTTGATGATGCCGTCGACGCAGACGATGCCGCGGAGCTTCGGCAGCCGCGGCGCGAGGCCCATCATCATCTTGAGGTGGTGGACGTCGGTCGTCACCACGACCGCCTCGGAGTCGGCGAGGATGTACTCGACCTCGGCCTCGTGGAGCTTCGGGTCGAGCGGGACTACCGAGACGCCGGCACCGGACTGGGCGAGGTAGGCCTCGAGCCAGGTGGGCGAGTTGCCGAGCACGATCGCCGCGTTCTCCACGCGCGGCTTGAGGTTGAAGCGAGTGCCGTAGCCCTCGGCGATGTCGCGCACCCGCGCGAGATGCTCGCGCCAGGAGCGGCGGCACCACACCTTGTCCTCGCACCAGACAAGGGCGTTCCGCTCGGGACGCTCCGCGGCGTTTTTCTCCAGCAGTCCTCTGATCGTCATGGCAAGTGCCCTATTCGTGGTTGAAGAGGTCGTTGATCGACTCGTTCAGGTGAGTCCGGCGGATCGCCTCGCCGATGAGCGGGGCGACGGAAAGCTGCGTCAGCTTGAACGGCAGCTTTGACGGGTCGAAGCCGGCCCTAAGCGGAATCGAGTCGGTGACGACGAGCTCGTCGAGCTGCACCTCCTTCATCAGCCGCTCCACGCCCTTCTCGGTGAGCGGGAAGTGGGAGACGAACGCGTGAACCGACTTCGCGCCGTTGTCGCGGCACATCTTCGCCGCGGCGGATAGCGTGCCGCCGGTCGCGGTCATGTCGTCGATCATGATGACGTCGTGGTCCTTCACGTCGCCGACGACCGAGAACGCGTCCACCGTCTCGCCGCCGGTGCGCTGCTTGGCGACGATCGCAAGCCCGCACTTGAGCTTGCGGCTGTAGCCGTAGGCGGTCTTGGCGCCGCCGGTGTCGGGCGCGACGACGATCGGGTTGGCCCAGTGCTGGTCGCGGATGTACTTGAGGATCACCGGCTCGGCCTTGAGGTGGTCGAGCGGGATGTCGAAGAAGCCCTGGATCTGGTTCGCGTGCAGGTCCATCGCGATGACGCGGTCGGCGCCGGCCTTCTGGAGGAGGTTGGCGATGAGGCGCGCGGTGATCGGGACGCGCGGCTGGTCCTTGCGGTCCTGGCGGGCGTAGCCGTAGTACGGGAGGATTGCAGTGATGCGCGCCGCAGAGCCGCGCTTCAGCGCGTCCATGATGATGAACAGCTCCATGTACGCCTCGTTCGGCGCGGGCGAGCCGGACTGGATCACGAACACGTCGCGCCCGCGCACCGAGTCGATGACCTGGCAGAAGGTCTCGCCGTCGGGGAAATGCTTGATGTCGATCTTGTCGAGCGGATGCCCGAGATAGCTGGCCACCTTCTCCGCCAACGGCAGGTTGGCCGTCCCGGAAAACACCATAAAGTCGTCTTTCTGAATCATACTACTCCTTTCAGGTGTTGTATTATACCAAAAAATCGCCTGTCAAAGGCAAAAAGAAGGCGCGACGGGCGAAAACGCCGCCGCGCCCTGCCAAGTGCAGGCGATCAGGCCGTCAACCGACCTGAGCCGCCCCTTCGTCCAGAATCGTGATCTTGAAGCGGACGTTGACGCCGTGACCGAGGGTAATCTCGGGCTGGTATTCGCCGACTTCCTTGAGCGAGTCGTCGAGCTCGATCTGCGAGCGCTCGAGCTTGATGCCGCGGTTGGCCTCGATCGCCGCGAGGATGTCGGAGATGCCGACCGAGCCGTAGAGGCGCTTGCCGTCCACGGTGTTCGCAGAGACGGTGATCTCGAGCTTGTCGAGCTTCTTCGCGACCTCGAGCGCGGCCTTCTTCTCCTCGGCGGCACGGGCGGCGCGCTCGGCCTCGAGCTTCTTCAGGCGGCGCTTGGCGGCCTCGGTTGCGACCGCCGCGAGCCCCTTCGGGAAGAGGAAGTTGCGGGCATAGCCGGAGGCGACCTTGACGATCTGGCCGGACTTGCCGAGCTTCTTCACGTCGTCCATGAGCATGACTTCGATCTGCATGGTGCGTCTCCCTCCGGATCAGGCCATGAGGCCCATGTTGCGGGCGCGCTTGACGCCCTGGCGGATCTGCCGCTGCTGCTGCGAGGTAACCCCGGTGATGCGCGCGGGCAGGATCTTGCCGTAGTCGGTGATGTAGTACTTCAGCGTCTCGACGTCGTTGACGTCGATCGAGTCGCCCTTGCCGAGCGGCGGACGCTTGCGCGCGGCGAACTCCTCGCCGGCCGAACTGCTGTTCTTCTTGAACGCCATTGTCTTTTTCCTTCTCTGTTTAAGTTTTCAAGGTTGTTTAGAACGGTATCTCGCCTTCATCGTCCTGCATGGACTGCACCGGCTCCACCGGCCGCTGCTGGAAGTTGGCGCGGTCGGGACGCGGCAGGAACTTGATCGTCGTCGCGCGCACCTTCAGCTTCTGGTGGCGGACGCCTTCACGCTCCCACGTATCCATCTGGAGCCTGCCCTCGACAAGCACGGGGCTGCCCTTGGCCAGATGCTGGCCACACAGCTCCGCAAGCCGGTCCCAGGCGTCTACGTCGACGAACACCGGGAAGTCCAGCACCTGCCCGCTGCGGTCGCGCCGGCGCTCGTTGATCGCGACGCCGAGGCGCGCGACCTTCATGCCGCTCGCCCCCGCCGCGCGGACGTCGGGGTCGCGCGTGAGGTTGCCCATGATGATGACTTTGTTGAACGAGGCCATGACTACTCCTGGGCTGTCCTTTCGGCGATGGCCGCGGCCTGGGCCGCCTCGCGGCGGGCCTGGCGCTCGGCGCGGGCTGCGCGCTCGGCGGCGATCTTGGCCTCGCGGCGCTCGTCGACCGCGAGGAACTGCACGCGGAACACCTCTTCGACGAGGCGGTAGCGCGCGACGAGCTCCTTCAGCTTCTGCGGGTCGATCTCGAGGCGGACCTTGACGTACACGCCGCTGTCGCGCTTCTTCATCGAACGCGCGAAGGTGCGCTTGCCGAGCGAGTCCTGCGCCACGACGACGCCGCCGAGGCGGGTGACCTCCGCAAGCGCCTTGGCGAGGTTGGCCTCGAGGACGTCGTCCTTGGCCACGCCGACGAAAATGTAGAGTGCGTCGTACTTCTTCATCACTTCTTCTCCTCCTTCTTGTCGGCGGCAGCCTCTTCCTCCTTGCCCTTCTTGATGACCTCAGGCGCCGCTGCCTCGGCCGGAGCCGCCGCCGCGCCGGCAGCCGGCGTCGCGCCGGGCACCGCGTCAGGAGCCTTCACCACCGCCACCGGCACTTCGCCACGGGTGGTCACCGTGTACTTGTCGCCCAGGGCGAGGTCGCGCACGAAGAGGGTCTGGTCGAGGTCGAGCGCCGAGACGTCGACGTCGAACTTCTCGGGAATGTCGGTCGGCAGCACGTCGATGTCGACGGTGCGGAGCGTCTGCTCCAGCACGCCGCCGCCGATCTTGACGCCCTTCGCCTCGCCGACGAGGTAGATCGGGACCGTGATGCGGACCTTCTCGCTCAGCGACACCTCGCTGAAGTCCACGTGGATCGGCGTGCCCTTGAGCACGTCGTTCTGCATTTCGCGCAGCAGCGCCGACATCTCCTTGCCGCCCATGTCGAGGGAGACGAGGACCTGCTTGCCGGTACGACCGCGCATAGCCATCATGAAGTCGTGCTCCGGAAGCTTGATGAGCTCCGTGCCGCCCTTCTTCATCTTCATCACGCTGCCGGGAATCATGCCCGTGCGGCGCAAACGTCTGACGGCCCCCGTACCCTGCTCGGTACGCGGCTCCGCCTTGATCTTGATCTGGTTCATTCTTGCCTTTTCTGGTAATTTTCCGCAATACTCTCGCGCACGCGCGCTACACTCTCGCGGCAAAACGGCGCGAAGTATATCAAAAACGCGCGTTAGCCGTCAAGGGGCGCGGGGCTGCCTAAAGGACGCGGGAGATGCGGTCGATCGCCTCAATGACGTTCTCGCGCGAGTTGAAGGCGGAGATGCGGATGAAGCCCTCGCCGGCGTGGCCGAAGCCGGCGCCAGGGGTGGTGACTATGTTTGCCTCGACGAGCAGGCGGTCAAAGAACTTCCAGCTGTCGCCCTTCACGTCCACCCAGACGTACGGCGAGTCGACGCCGCCGGCTACGTCGTAGCCGGCCTTGGCAAGCGCCGCGGAGACGAGATGCGCGTTCTCGAGGTAGAAGTCGATCTGCGCCTTCGTCTGGGCAAGGCCCTCCGGCGAGTAGACCGCCTCGGCGCCGCGCTGTGTGATGTAGCTCGCGCCGTTGAACTTGGTGGTCTGGCGGCGCGTCCACATCGGCTTGAGCGGCACGGCCGCGCCGTCCACGGCGTAGGCGACGAGCTCGGCGGGGACGACTGTGTAGCCGCAGCGCACGCCGGTGAAGCCCGCCGTCTTGGAAAACGAGCGCATCTCCACCGCGCAGGTGCGCGCGCCCTTGCACTCGAAAATGGAGTGCGGCACGCCGGGCGTGCGGATGAACGCCTCGTAGGCGGCGTCGAAGAGGATGAGGCGGCGGCCGGCGTTGGCCCAGTCGACCCACGCCTGCAGCTGCTCCAGGCTCGCGGTGGCACCGGTCGGGTTGTTGGGGTAGCAGAGGTAGACGACGTCCGCGTCGCAGCCGTCGGGCGAAGGCACGAACGAGTTGGCCTTGGTGCAGGGGAGGAGCTGGATGTCGTGGCGACCGGCCATCACGTTGGTATCGACGTAGACCGGGTAGACCGGGTCGCCGACCGCGACCTTGGCATCGGCGGCGAGCAGCTCCTGGAAGTTGCCGCAGTCGCACTTCGCGCCGTCGGAAACGAAGATCTCGTCAGCCTTGACGTCGACGCCGCGGGCGTGGAAGTCGACCTCGGCAATCTTGTCTCGCAGGAAGGCGTAGCCCTGCTCGGGGCCGTAGCCGTGGAAGGTCGCGCGCGCGGCCTCGTCGTCCACCGCCCGGTGCATCGCCGCAATCACCGCCGGGGCGAGCGGCTCGGTGACGTCGCCGATGCCGAGGCGGATCACCTTCGCGTCCGGGTGCGCCTTCTGGTGCGCGGCGACGCGCGCGGCGATCTCCGCGAAGAGGTAGGTGGGCTTGATGCGGGAGTAGTTCTCGTTGACTCTGACCATGGACAGACCTCCTTATTTCTTGCTGTGCTCGCTGTCATCGTCCTCGCCGTCGCCGACGCGAATCCCCAGGTTGCGCGAACTGCGCGGCAAAAAGCCGGGAACCGAGGCGAGCGACACGAACAACAGCGATAGGACCGTCGGCGTGCGCAGCGGGCAGTCGCCGAAAGCGTGGACAGCCACCGCAACCGTGCCTGCAAGAATCGCAAACGCCGGCGCCGGCAGCACGAAGACGATTATCGGCTTCGCCGGCAGCTTGGAGGTCTTGGCAAAACGCACGAGCTGGTAGAGGTACTTCCACGACTTCACCACCGGCACCAGCAGGAATACCGCCGCGCCCACAAGGAGCGCCAGCCCCACGCACCCGTGCTCGGCAAGCGCCTGGATGTAGTCGTTGTGGACGTTCGCGCTGCCAGTGGGCAATACCGGGTACTTGGCAAGGAGCTCCCTCGCGCGCTCTGGCATCTTGGAAACGTAGAAGTGCCTGTAGCCCCAGCCGCCGCAGCCGAACACGGGATGGTCGCGCCAGATCTGGATCGCGATGGGGACGTTGGCTTCGCGCTTGTTGGTAACGCGGTCGAGCACCGCCCTCGTGTCAGTGGAGTCGATCTCGCGCTGCATACTGTCGGGAATTGAGATGACCGCGAAGAACGCCACTATCCCCGCCGACAACAGCGCGATGGTGCCACGCCTCATCCTGACCGCGCGCGGCAGTTTGTGGGACATCGAAACGAACGCGTGGATGAAGAAGACGATCGCAAGCGCAGTCGAAAGCAGAATCGCCGCGCGCGACAAGGTGTTGATCGCCGCGAAGAAGCATACCGCCGCGGGAATGAGATAGCGGTGGCGACGCCAGAATGCGCGGTGGCGCGAGGTCGGCTCGTTGCCAGCCTCGATGTCGGCCGCGGCAAGCTCGCGGTCGGCCTCGTCGCACTCGCGCCGCCATATCGCCACCGCTAAGGCGAACATCAGGACGAAATAGCTGCCGGCCATATTGGGATAGCCCCAGGTGGCGAAATAACCGCCGGGAGCGTGGTTGGGAACGCTCTCCCAGAGCGGACCTGGCGCCCCCGCCGCCGCCTGCACGAAGCCAAGAATGGCGACGGCGAAGCCGTTCCACACCAGGAACTTCACCAAAAGCCGCTTGCCACGCCCGCGCAGGCTGTGACGCACCGCTGTCGCCGCGACCAGCGCGGTCGCAATCCACAGGAAGACGCTTAGGTGCTCGCGGCGGTTGACGCAAAACGGCAAAAACGACACCGGTGGCGAAGGATCGATCCCCTCGGCGATAAGCGCGGCATCGCAGTCGGGGCAAAGCCCGTTGTTTGCAAACGGGATGAGGAGGAGGAAGATGAGAAGCGCCACCGTCCATACGAACGGATCGTGCTTCATCGCGTCCCACACTCGTTCTCGCGCTTCGTAGATCGACTCGTTTTCGTGGCGCTGCGGAAGGAAGAACACCACTTCCGCAAGCACGAGGAGCAGCCACGGCGCCACGGCGACGATGAGCGGACCGCGCGTGCCACCGTAGAGCCACGCGAGCGAGGAAACCACCAAGGCAACGAGAATCACCGGGGCATTGTCATAGAGATAGCGCATTTTCCACCACCTTTGCTACTGCTTCTTCCTGGGAAACGCGGCCGACCTGGCGCCCGCGCACGTACAAGACAAAATCTCCGTCACCGCCGCAGAGCGCGACGTCCGCCCCGGCGGCCTCGCCGGGTCCGTTCACCGCGCAACCCATCACGGCCACCTTCGGGAACGGCGCGGGACGCCGCTTGGGGTCACGGTAGAGTATCTCGAGAGCATCCTCCACCTGGGTCGCGACGCGCACCAGGTCCACCCGCGTGCGCCCGCAGGTCGGGCAGCTCGTGACCGCCGGACCCGGCTCGCGCAGCCCCAGCGCGCGCAGGATCTCGAGCCCGACACGCACCTCCTTCTCGGGCTTCGCGGTGAGCGAGACGCGGATGGTGTCGCCGATTCCCTCCGAAAGCAGGATACCGAGCGCGACGGAGTTGCGCACCGCGCCGGGGACGAGCGTCCCGGCCTCGGTGACCCCGAGGTGGAGCGGGCAGTCGGTGCGCTCCGCGAGGATGCGGTAGACGGCCAGGGTGTCTGCGACGTTCGACGCCTTCGCGCTCAGCACCACGTCGCGGAAACCCTCGTCCTCCAATAGCTTCAGGTGGCGCAGCGCCGACTCGGCGAGGCGCTCGGGGAGCGGGCGCGGGTCGTCCTTGAGGTCCTTCTCGAGCGAACCCGCGTTCACGCCGACGCGGATCGGCGCACCCGCGGCCTTCGCCGCGCGCGCGACCGTCTGCACGCGATCGCGGGAGCCGATGTTGCCGGGGTTGATCCTCAGCGCGTCCGCACCCGCCTCGAGCGCCGCGAGCGCGCAGCGGTAGTCGAAGTGGATGTCGGCGACGAGCGGCATTGCGACCGACTTCTTCACCTCAGCGAGCGTCTTCGCCGCCTCGAGGTCGGGCACGGTGAGCCGGAAGATGTCACAGCCGCGCTCGGCGCAGGCGTTCGCCTGCTCGACGATCGCCTTCGCGTCGTGCGGGTCGACGTTCGCCATCGACTGCACGCTCACCGGCGCCCCGCCGCCGACGGACACGGATCCGACCCTAGTCTCGCGCGTTGTCCGCCGCATTCGTCGACGCCTCCTGGATGTCCTCGACCACGTCCGCGATCTTCGCCTTCCTGGTGTGGATGCGCCAGCTGCGCATGGAGTCCTTCACCACCAAAAGCCCCATCAGCGCGATGAGCAGGTACATGAAGAACATCGACACCATCCGCACCACTGGCTCCGGCACGCGGCGGCGGAAGACGAGCGCAATCAGGGAGAAGAGGATGAGCCCGCCGTCCAGCACCGGTATCGGCAGCAAGTTGAGGACGGCAAGGTTGACATTGAGGAACCGGAGAAAGCCCACGCCGTCCCAGGTGCTGCGGCGGAGCGAGCGGTAGATGCCCTCGGCAATCATCACCGGACCGCCCAGCGCGCCGGCGGTCGCCTTCGCCTCCTTCGGCGTCGTCAGGCCCTTGAGCACGCGGAAGATCGCCCCGGCGTCCCAGGCGAGCTGGCTGACCGGATTCCGCGCCGGCATCCACGCCGTCGCGCCGCAGGAGTTGGTGTTGACCGCGCCGATGAAGAGCGCTCCCGTCACCTGGTCGCGCTCCGGCGTCGTCGGCAGCGCCACCATCGCCTCGCCGCGCTCCACCATGAACACCGTCTCCTTGCCGCCGGTGATCTGCACCTCGGTCTGCAGGTCGGTCCAGGTGTTCACCTCGCGTCCGCCTACCGAGACCACGCGGTCGCCGGGCATGAAGCCCGCCTTCGCCGCCGGCGTCCCGTCGGGGATCATGTCCACCACCGGCTCGACCGTCCCGAACTTCGCGCCCGGGGCGAGCGAAAGCACCACCGCCAGCACCACCGCCAGCACCACGTTCATCGCCGGACCCGCCACCGCGACCGCAATCTCCTTCCACGGCGGAATCGGCGCCGACTTGGCCGCCGCTCCGTCGGACTCCCCTTCCAGCGCCTTGGTGCCCTCGGGATCGACGTCCGGTATCGAGACGTACCCGCCGAGCGGCAGGCAGCTCAGCCGGTACTCGACGCCGCGGATGCGCTTCTTCCAGATCGCCTTGCCGAAGCCGATCGAGAACGCCTCGACCCTGAGGCCGAGCGACAGCGCCACGACGAAGTGGCCGAATTCGTGGACGAGTATCGCCAGCGCGAACAAGAGCACGCAGACGAGGATGTAGAAGACGGTTGCGATGATTCCCATTTCAGGCTCTCATTTGGTTGAAGTTGGAGTGTTGGCGGCGGCGAAGACCAGCTCGGCCGCGCCGACTGCGGCGCGGACGGCCTCCTCGGAATCGCACGCGCCCGGCGGCACCGCCACGAGCGCGCGCTCAACGAGGCGCGGAATGTCCATGAAGCCGATGCGCCCGGCGAGGAACGCCGCGACCGCGAGCTCGTCCGCCGCGGCCAGCGTCGCCGGCGCGAGGCCGCCCGCGGCAATCGCCGCGCGGGCGAGGGCGAGGCACGGGAAGCGCCGCTCGTCCGGCGCGCGGAAAGTGAGTGCGCCGAGCGCGGCGAGGTCGAGCCGGGCGCGCTCGGACCCGAGCCGCCGCGGCCACGAAAGCGCGTACTGGATGGCGACGCGCATGTCGGGAGGCGAAAGCTGCGCGAGCGTCGCGCCGTCCGCCATCGTGACGAGCGAGTGGACGACCGACTCGGGATGCACCACGACGTCGATGCGGCCGGCCGGGAGGCCGAAGAACCAGCTCGCCTCGACGATCTCGAAGCCCTTGTTCATCATCGTCGCCGAGTCGACCGTCACCTTCGGGCCCATCCGCCAGCGCGGGTGGTTGAGCGCCTGCTCCACCGTCACCGCCGAGAGGTCGGCGGGTTCGTCGAGGAACGGCCCGCCGGAAGCGGTGAGCGTGATGCGGTCGACTTCGTCCACCCTGCAGCCCTGGATGCACTGGAAGACGGCGGAGTGCTCAGAGTCGACCGGCAGGATCCTCACGCCGCGCGCCTCGGCGCGGCGGCGGACGAGCTCGCCCGCCATCACCAGCACCTCCTTGGTGGCAAGCGCGACGTCCATCCCCTTCTCGATCGCCGCGAGCGTCGGCTTGAGACCGGAGAGCCCGACGGTGGCGACGAGGCAGACGTCGGCGTCGTTCTCCTCGACCGCCCGTAGCGCTGCTCCCTCGCCGACGTATGCCTTCGCGCCGAGGCGCTTCGCGGCCGCCTCGCACTCCTCGCGGCGGCGCAGAGCCGACACCGCGGCGACCTGGAATTCGCCGGGATGCGACAAGACAACGTCAACCGCGTTGCCGCCGATTGAGCCAGTTACTCCGAGGATTATCACACGTTTCGACATTTGAACGTGTATTATACCATTTTTCCCATGGACAAAGCGGCGTTTTGCTCAATCACGCACGGCGGGCGAAAGGTAGATTGGGCGCGGCTCTGGCGCGAGCGCGGCGGGATGCGCCTCGGCGTAGGCGCGGAGTCCTTCGGCGGTCGGTCTGCGCTCGCCGAGGTAGCGTTCGCCGAACACCGCGGCGAGTGATTCGCCAATGCGCGCGTGGTCGGGCGAGACCACTTTTGCCGCAGACGGCACCGCGTCCTTCAGCTCCGGCTCGGAGAGGAGCCGCACCTCCGGCGCGCCACGCTCGCCACCGTCGAAGAGCGCGAGCCAGCGCATCCCCTTCCGCGCGTCGCCGACCACCGCGAGCGGAAACGAGTCCGCCGCGCCGGCGACAGCGCAGGGCGACGGCAGACCCAGCACCTCGCAGCCGCTCCCGACCGAGTAGCCGGTCGCGAAGGCGATTGCCGCGCGCACGCCGGCGAAGCTGCCGGGACCGGTGCCGACGACGATGCGCTCCGCGCCGGCAAGGTCCAGTTCCGCCGTCCAGGCGCCGTCACGCGCCGGACCGCACGACTTCTCGATGTATACCGTCTTCATTTCGCCTCTTTGAGCCTGAAGTACTGCTCCACGCCGTAGGGGAAGTCGGTCTGGACGAAGTTCCCGACCCTTGGCCCGACGAGCGTGAACGACTTGTTGTAGCCAGTGAATATCCACGGACACTCCTCGCGCACGACCTCCTGGCAGCGGCGCCAGTCGTCGCGCTCGTACGCCGCGTCGAACTCGGCGTTCGCGAAGTTGGAGTGGTTCACGCCGGGCGAGGCGTTGGGTCCGTAGAAAAGCTGCAGGAAGTTCTGTGCGTCGGGGTAGTCGCCCACCCACGCCATCCGGTAGAGCTGCACGCGCCCTTCGTTGACCGCGCTCAGGAACGCGTCCCAAGTCATGAAGTCCAGCTCCAGCCTGATGCCGATGCGCTCGTAGAACGCCGCCATCAGCTCGCCGGCGGCACGGCTCTCCTGGGAAGGACGCCCGATGGCGAGCGACAGGGTGAGCCGGCGGCCGGTCGCCGGATCGATTCCGCCCGCGTAGCCGGCCTCGGCCATCAGCCGCCGCGCGCGGTCGAGATCGAAGGAGTAGGCGAACGGCGTCTCCAGCCGGTCGGCGACGCCTGGCGGCACCGGGCCGTCGGACGGCGCGACCCTGCCGTTGCAGAACTTCGCCCACTCCGGGAAGTCGAAGGCGCAGTTGAGCGCCTGCCTCAAGGAGCGGTTCTGGCCGAGCACCCGGTCGCGCATATTGACCCCTACGTAGGCGACCTCCAGCATAGGCATGGAGTAGAGCCTCATCCCTTTCCGCTCGAGTTCTGGCGAGAGCTTGCCGTCCTTCCCCACCACCGCGTCGAAGTTGTCGCGCGAGACGTCGCCGAGGAAGTCGAGTTCGCCGCGGAGGAACATGAGCCACTGGGTAGAGAGGTCGTCCACCACCAGGTACCTGACGGTCGAGAAGCCGTCGCCGGAGTAAGGCGCGCCGTCCGGTCCCGGGCGGCGCTCGAAGACCATCTCGTGGTTCTTGCGCCACTTGACGAGCTCGTAGGGTCCGGTGCCGGAGCCGTCCGCGGCCTTCACCGCGGCGGGCGCGAGCGCCATCAGCCACGGAAAGTGGCGCACGCGCCGCTTCAGGCGGATTTCCACCGTCATGTCGTCGATTGCGCGCACGGTGTCCACGTCCGCCATCATCCAGCCGTTCGGCGAGACCTCCTCCTTCGACCTGAGCCGCTCGAGCGCGCGCACCATGTCGCCGGCGAAGACGCGGCGCGGCGCGGGGCGCGGGGCGAGGCGGAAGACGTACCTGAGCCCGTCCTCGGACACCTCCGGCATTTCGCAGAGCCCTGGCGCGAGCCGGTAGGGGCGCGCCACGTAGTCAATCGAAAGCGGGGTCTCGTAGACGAGCTGGACCGCGCGCGCGTCGTAGGCGCTCTGGGCCATCGCCGGGTCCATGGTGGAGACGCGCTCGAGCGGACGCGTGAACGCCGCCGCGACCAGAACTGCCGCGGCAACCGTCATCGCGAGTGGATCTCCAGCCGCAGGTCCACGCGCTTCGGCGCGCCCGGGAGCGCGGCGAGGCGGCGCGCCATCGCGCGCAGCTTCGGCCGCAGCGAGAAGAGGATCGGCGCGCTGCGGACGTAGAGGAAGATGATGCCGCCGTCGTAGCGGCCGGGGACGGCGGGAACGCCGGGGAAGAGCGCGGCCCAGCGGTCGGCAAGCGAATCAAAGAATTCGTTGCGCTCGGTCACCAGGTCCTTGAACGCGGCGTCGACAGCCGAGCCGAAGGACTTGTGCATTCCACGCTGGTCCAGGCCGACTGCCTTGCCGTATAGGTTCCTGTCTTCCATCCAATCACTTCGCCGCCTTCATCTGGAGCCAGGCCTCGATGAACGGCTGCAGGTTGCCGTCCATCACCCCGTCCACGTCGCTCGTCTCGTACTCGGTGCGGAGGTCCTTGACCATGGTGTAGGGGCAGAACACGTAGGAGCGGATCTGCGACCCCCAACCGTTCTCGCTCTTCGCGCCGTAGAAGCGGTCCATCTCCGCCTTCTTCTGGTCCTCGTAGTACTCGTAGAGCTGGGCCTTGAGCATCGCCATGGCCTTCTCCTTGTTCATGTGCTGCGAGCGCTCCTTCTGGCAGGCGACGACGATGCCGGTGGGGAGGTGCGTAAGTCGCACGGCGGAGTCGGTCTTGTTGACGTGCTGGCCGCCGGCGCCGCCGGAGCGGTAGGTGTCGACCCTCAAATCCTCGTCCTTGATCTCGACCTCGATGTCGTCGTTGATCTCGGCGACGGTCTCCATCGACGCAAAGCTCGTCTGGCGGCGTTTGTTCGCGTCGAACGGCGAGATCCTGACGAGGCGGTGGATGCCGCGCTCGGCCTTGAGCATGCCGAATGCATACGGCCCCTCGACGCGGAAATAGACGTCCTTGTAGCCGGCCTCTTCGCCGGGCTGGATGTCGTACTCCTCGACCTTCCAGCCCTGGCCCTCGGCGTAGCGCTGGTACATGCGGTAGAGCATCGCCACCCAGTCGCACGCCTCGGTGCCGCCCTGGCCGGCGTGGAGCTTCACGAACACATTGCACTGGTCGAACTTGCCGCCGAGCAGCGACTGGAGACGTAGCTTCGCGAAGAAGCCCTCGGCCTTGGCGCACTCGGCGAGCACGTCGCGGAGCGCGGCCTCGCGGGCCTCGCCCTCCTCGGCCTCGGCGAGCTCGAACATCACCTCGGCGTCCTCGACCGTCTTCGAGAGGCTGTCGAACGGCACCACGTATGCGCGCTCGGCGTTGGTCGCGGCGATCGTCTCGCGCGCCTTGGCCTGGTTGCTCCAGAAGTCCGCCGACGCCTGCTCGGCCTCGAGCGCGGCGAGCTTGGAGCGGCGCTCTTCCACCTTGATGTAGCCGGCCATCTCGCCGACGCGCGACTTTAGGTCAGCGACCTTCTGCCGCACCTCCTCGGCTTCGAGCAGTTTTTGCTTGGTCTCTTCTGCCATATAGGTGTATTATACCAAAAATACGCCCTAGAGCCGCTCCAGCATGGTGCGGATCGAGCGTTCGCGTGCCTCCACCGACTCGCAGAGGCGGAACTGCACGCGGGCGCGGTTGAGGTTCTGCCCCGGCGTCGAGGTCTTGAAGTAGACGTCGCCGGCGAGGAAGTCCTGGAAGAACCTGAGCCCCAGCTCAAACGGCAGCAGGCGGATCGAGTCGTAGAGGTAGGCGCGGTCGGCGTCGGTCATGAACGAACCCGCCTCGCGCATGTAGCCCTTGCAGAACGCCGTCGCAAGGTCCTCGTCGAAGACCACCTGCGAGAGGTTCGTCGCCTCCTCGCCGGCTGGGTTGCAGATCGAGCGCAGGGCGTCGCCGAAGTCTATGTGGACGAGTCCCGGCGAGACGGTGTCGAGGTCGATCATCGCCGTGCCCTTGCCGGTCACGTCGTCGATCATTATGTTGTTCACCTTGGGGTCGCCGTGGAACATCCGCTTGACGAGCTCGCCGGACGCCTCCGCCTTCTCGAGGCAGGCCGCGAGACCGCGGCGCTCCTCCACGAACTTGGCCATCCGCCGCGCCTCCATCGACGAGTCGAGGAGTTCCTTCGCGCGCGGGGTGGCGAGAGTCTCGTCGTATGCGCGCATGTAGCCGGCGGTGACGTGGAAGCCGGGCAGCGGGTCGATGATGCACTTCGGGTCGAGGTCGGAGATGAGGTAGTGGAAGTGGCCGAGCGCGGAGCCGCACTCGAGCGCGTGCTCGGGGCCCTGCGCGACATCGAAGGCGTGGGCGGACATGATGCGGGTGATCACGCGCCACACGTCGCCGGATTCGTCGACCACGTAGTCGCGCGAGTCCTTGGCCTTGACGATCCGCGGCATCTGCCAGACGCGGTCGTCGCGGCCCGATGCCGAATCCGTCGCCAGCTTCTCGTGGCAGTGGCGCGTCACCTCGTGCATGTTCGCCATGATCGCCTCCGGCTGCGGGAAAACCTTGCGGTTCACCCGCTGCAGGATGACCTGCGTCTCGGTAAAGGTGTTGCGGTAGATCGCGAGGTACGTGTCGTTGATGTTGCCGCTCCCGAACGGCTCCAGCGCCACCAGACTGCCCTTCACGTTGAACTTGTTGACCAGCACCGAAAGATCCATTTGATACCCCTTTTCTGTTATCTGTTTATCAGTTTACTAAGCGTTCCAAATCTGCTTCAGATGCGCAAGCCCCGCGCGAAGCGAGTCCTCAGAGACTGAATGCGCCGGCTCCAGCACCAAATGCCGCGTCGAGCGCGCGAGCTCGGCGAACGCGGCGAAGTCGATGTCGCCCTCGCCCGGAGCGAGGTGGTCGTCGCCGCCTTTGGAGTCGTTGAGATGCATCCCCACCGGCTCCGGCATTTCCGCCGCGTCCGTGCGCCAGCCACGAAGCCGCCGCACGTGGTCGTGGCCGGTGTCGAGCCAGGGCCGCACCCATTCACCACACACGTCGGCAAGCTCCCATTCCGCCGGGTAGCCCTCAAGGTACGGCAGGTTCTCGAGCCCGAGCACAACGCCGTTCTTCTCGAGCGCTGGCGTAACCGCCTCCAGCTCGCGCCTGAAGACGTCAGTGAGCCGCTGGCCGCGGCGGACGCGGCGCTTCATCTTCCGTCCCTTCAGCCAGCCACCGCAGTCTACGCGCCCGGCGTGCAGCACCACCACATCCGCACCCATCGACGCCGCGAACTCGACGTTGCGCATCACGTGGACGCGGGCGATGCGCCGCGCGTCCTCGTCGAGCGAGGCGAGCTGGTAGAGCTCGGGATAGCCCTCCGGCGCACTCAGCGGCACCGGGCAGAACGCGTGGACGCTCCCCACCTTGACCCTGTCGAGCGAGCGGCGGAAGCCCGCCGCCTGCTCGACCGTGGTGTGGAACCCGAGCTCAACGGCGTCGAACCCGAGCTCGAGCGCCTTGTCGGCGATCGCCTCGCCGGATTCGATCCGCCGGCAGCACCAGTTGGTGGAGAGCGCGAATTCCATCAGCCGCGCCGGCGGACTACTTCGCCTCGGTCGCCTTGATGCGGTCCCAGGCGCGGTTGTAGAGCGCCTGCACCTCCGGCTGGCCGTCGAAGCCCTTGAGCACCTGGCCGAGCTTGAGCTTGTCGGCCGGCAGCGTGATGAGCGTGCGGTAGTCCTCGTCGAGCATGTCGATGCCGGGCTTGACCGGGTTCGGGCCGCAGATGTATTCCATGTTCGCGGCGGCGACCTTGCCCTCGTAGAGATAGTTGATGAAAGCGTAGGCGAGGTCGGCCTGCTTCGAGTTCTTGGCCACCACCATCTCGTCGAACGCGATCGAGAAGCCCTCCTTCGGCAGCGCGAAGCCGACGTCTTCGCGCGGCGGCGCGCCGGCCTCCTCGTCGCCGACGATCACCTGGGCGACGTCGGTGGAGTAGCCATGGCCGATCCAGGTCGATCCGTTGGGCACTTCGGTCTTGTAGCTCTCGCCGTCGAACTTGCGGATGTTCGCGCGCCACTTGAGCACCTGTTCTACCGCCGCGTCTATCTCCTTGGGATCGGTGGAGTTGATGGAGTAGCCGAGGTACATGAGCCCGCAGCCGATTACCTCGCGGATGTCGTCCAGCAGCGTGACCCGACCCTTGAACGCAGGGTTTCCGAGCACCGCCCAGGTGTCGACGTCGACGCCTTCCGGCACCTTGGCCTTCAGGTAGGCGAGTCCGGTATAGGTGACGGCGTAGGGAACGCTCCAGGTGAACGAGGGGTCGACGATCTGCTCGGCGAACGAAGAGTCGAAGTTGCTCTTGACGTTCGGTATCTTCGACTGGTCAAGCTGCTCGATCATACCCTCGCGCGCCATCGTCGCGATCTGGTAGGAACTCGGTGTAATGATGTCGTAGCCGGTGCCGCCGGCCTTGAGCTTGGCGTACATAGCCTCGTTGGAGTCGAAGGTGTCGATGACCACCTTCACCCCCAGCGCCTCCTCGAACGAGCGCTGCACGTCGGGAGAAAGGTAGTCGCTCCAGGTATAGATGTGGAGTTCCTTCCCCTTCACCGCCTCGAGGTCGCAGCCGGCCGCCTTCGCCGCCGCAACCGCCTCGGCGGAGAGGTTGGCCCTCTCCTCTGAGTCGCCGCTGTCGGAACAGCCAATCAGCGCCGCCGCGGCAACCGCCGCCGCAACATGCTTCGCTTTCAGGTGCATCATTTCTCTTGTTCTCCTTGTTGTTTGCATTTTACGTCCGAACCTCCATGGACGGGCGATAAAGCGAATTATATCACAATTCGGGCGACGACAACCGGGCAAAATGCGGCGGAAGGAAAATTCCGTCCGCCTCGCGGCACTCATCCGCGAAGTTGAAGTACGCCTTCGCGACGCGTCCGTCGGAAAGACGGCGCATCCCGACAACTACGCCGCCGCCCCTTATTTCGAACTCCGACCCCGAGAACGCACCGGGTTTCATCATGCCGAGCACCTGCTCCATAGGGACGCACCTTTGCGCGCATTCGCGGCAGACGACGACAAGATCCTTCTCGTCCTGCATGAGATCATTGCCGGAACGCGGGACTACCTTCTTCTGCTTTTCGTCGAACCACATTTTGGGCGTGGCGTTGGCCGTTGCCACTTCCACCGCCATGTCGTGCACGAGCCTGCCGAGCGCCAATCCGCACCTCCCGAGAACGGGCGAGACGATCTTGATGCGACGGACGTCGAAGCCGTCGACTCCGAGGAAGTGCACGTCGCCGATCACGGAGTCAGCAAGCGTCATGTCGTAGAGACGGAAATTTTTGACATTCATGAAATTGAATGGCGCGCCGTCCCAGACGCCGCCCTCGATGGCGATGTCCTCGTTGCCGCCCTTCTCGTCCGCGTTCGAGAGGAGGAAGTCCCCGGCCCGGCGCCGGACGCCGCCGTTCAGCACCAGCCGCGTCTCGGGATGAGCCTTGATGGTGGTGTGCGAGCCGACGCGAAGGGTCGAGGTGACGTCGTAGACGCCCTTCGGGATCACCACCGTGAGCGGACGCTCCTTCGCGTCGAGCGCGCGCTGGATCGCCGCGGAGTCGTTGCCGTCCACCACCACCGTCCGCCCGCGCCAGCGCGCGTCGGCGAAGTCGAGGTACCGCCGCCAGTCTTCAAGCTCAAGGCCGTGCCCGCCCTCGCGCACGCCGTACTGGACGTTCTCCGGCGCGTCGTCGCGCCACCACGCAGTCTCGGCGGACTTCGCCGCGGCGCACTCTGCCTCGGGTCCGGCCCAGTCGTCCGCGGCGCCCGAGCCGACGCAGAGGATGCGCGGCGAGACGAGGGCGAGCCAATCGTCCTGGTCGTAGGGGGCGGACTTGTCCGCGCCGTTGCAGAACACGCGCTCGTAGCCCGCCGCGAACCAATAGCCCACCCCCCAGTAGCGGAAGGCGTCCCATGGCTCGCTCTTCGGCAGATCCATCTTATTGAGCTTCGCCCCGCCGCACCCGGAGTCGTTGGCGCACACCATCGCAAAGCGCTCGTCGGCGATGCCGGCGACGAGCGCGCACTTGCCGCCGCGCGAATGACCGACCACCATCACCTTCTTGGCGTCCAGCTCCGGCGTCCGCTCGATCCAGTCCATCACCCTGCTCGCCCCCCACGCCCAGGCGGAGAGGACGCCCCAGTCGGACGGCTTCCGCTCGGCGTACTTCGGTCCGAAAGCCTTGAAGACGCCGCTCGTGAGCGCGGTCTCGGACCTGTAGGTCTCGGAGGCGAGGTCGCTCAGGTAAAAGGCTATCGCCGCGTAGCCGCGGCGAACTATCTCGTCCCGCGGCCAGAAGTCGGTCGTCGCCTTCTCATCGTTCTCGTCGATCGGCATCGCCTCCGGCCGGTTGCAGAGAAGAACCGACGCCGGCACCGGTTTGCCCGACTTCGGGATGAACGCAAGAAACGTGAACGAGCCATCTCCGAGAGGCCCGGAATACTCGACCTTCACCTTGCGGCGAATCGCCTTTCCGTCCATCGTCTCGCGCGGCGGATCGACCTCGCTGAACCTCGCCTCCGCCTTCTCGGCGGCGGAGGGACGCCGCCCGTAGACGTTGTCGAAGAACCAGTCCCGCGCCGCCGCCCGGTCCGCAGGCGCAGCGGCCTGCACGGCGACCGCCACGAACAAAACGGCTGCCGATGCGATTCTTGTCATTGTCGTTGCTCCTTGGTGTTTTGAATCAGTCGAGCGCGGTCAGCACCGCGCCCTTGAGGTAGGCGCCTTCCGGGAAGGCGAGCGCGACCGGGTGGTCGGCCCCTGCGCGGGTGCGCGCCGTCACCTGGAACGATCGGTGTGCGTCGGCCGCGGCCTCGGAGAGGATAGTGTCGAAGAACTCCGGCGAAACCGCGCCCGAGCAGGAGAATGTTGCGAGGCGGCCGTAGGGCTTCAGGAGCTTCATCGCAAGGAGGTTGATGTCCTTGTACCCGCGCGCGGCCTTCATGAGCTGGCCCTTCGTCGCGGCGAACTTCGGCGGATCGGACGAGCCCCTCGTTGCGCTTCGCGAGCGCAAGCGCGTCAGCGGAGACATCGACCTGCGTCACCTTCGCCGCGCCGGCGGCGCGCGCGAAGAGCCCGAAACCGCCGGTGTAGGCAAAGCAGTTGAGGACGTCCGCCCCGTCCGCGAGCGCGCCGACCGCGGCGCGGGCGTCGCGCTGGTCGAGGTAGAAGCCAGTCTTGTGTCCCTTCCTGACGTCGACGAGGAACCTGCACGGGCCTTCCGCGATCTCCACAAACTCCGGCGGCTCCGCGCCGACGAGGACGGAGAACGCCGGCGCCGTCGGCAGCCCCTCCTTCGCGCGCGAGTCGACGTCCAGGCGCTCCGAGACGCCGAGACAGCCGGGCGCGAACTTCATCAGCGCGTCGGCGATCTCGTTCTTGCGCGCGTCGGCGCCGGCCGAGGTGAACTGGCAGACGACATGTCCGACGTAGTAGTCGGCGACGACGCCGGGCAACAGGTCGTTCTCGGCGTTCACGAGCCGCACCGCGTTGGTGTAGGCGTTGGCGAAGAAGTCGCCGCGGCGGCCGACCGCCGCCGCGACGAGTTCAGCGATCGGCGCGTCGGGGACGATCCTCACGCGGATCTGCGATGACGGGGAATACCATCCGCTCGCGATCTTCGCGCCTGAATGGTCGCAGACCTCAACGAGCTCGCCCGCCGCAGCCTCGCCGCGCTCCACCGCGCCGGAGAACACCCAGGGATGGCCCTTAGCGACGCTCCGCTCCCGCCCTTTCCTGAGGATAATCCGGTTCATCGCTCAGCGCACGCGCTTGATGGCGCCGAACTTGCAGACCTGGCTGCACTGGATGCAGCCGGCGCAGAGGTCGGGGTCGATCTTCATCTGGAACGCGCCGGGGCGGATCTCGGCACCGCGCGTCATCGCGGGGCAGCCCATCCTGAAGCACGCGCCGCACGCCTTGCACTTCGCCGGGTCGACCTCGCAGAGCCCTTCCTTGGTAAGCTTGGCGGCGATCCGGCAAGGCGCGTAGGCGACGACGAGCCACGGCTCGCCGGAGTCCATCGCAACTGCGAGCGTCCGCTCGAGCCCGGCGAGGTCGTCGGCCGAGACCTTGGCGACGTTCTTGTAGCCGCAGGCCTTGGCGATGTCGGCAATCTCGGTGACCGGCGCCGGGTCTCCGGCGAGAGTCTTGCCGGTGCCGGGGTTGTCCTGGTGGCCGGTCATCGCGGTGATGCGGTTGTCGAGGACCACCGTCGTCACCGGCGT
This sequence comes from uncultured bacterium, assembly GCA_902800055.1. GTDB lineage: Bacteria > Verrucomicrobiota > Kiritimatiellia > RFP12 > UBA1067 > UBA1067. The sequence continues at coordinate 5,710 of CADCCW010000002.1, read as the reverse complement.
GCCGTTGTAGATCGCGGAGAGGATGCCGGTGATGCCGGAGTGGAAGAAGGTAGAGTCGCCGAGGACGGCGCACACGCGCCCCTTGTAGCCGGCCTTCTTCATGCCGGCCGCGTTGCCGATCGACGCGCCCATGCAGATCGTGGAGTCCATCGCGCTCAGGGGCGGAAACGCGCCGAGCGTGTAGCATCCGATGTCGCCGGTAACCGTCGCGCCGAGCTTGTGGAGGACATGGAAGACGCCGCGGTGTCCGCAGCCGGCGCAGAGGACCGGCGGACGCGACGGCAGCCCCTCCGGCACCTTCTTCTCCTTCGCCTTCGGGACGTCGCCGAGGACCTCGTGGCGCAGGTTCTGAACGCGGTCGGCGTTCAACTCGAACATGTTGAGCTCGGTCTTGTGCTCCACCACCTTGATTCCCATCGCCTTGATCTGATCCTCGAGGAACGGGTCCAGTTCCTCGACGACGAGGAGCTTCTTCACCGTCTTCGCAAACTTCGCGACCAGCGCCTTCGGGAGCGGGTTGGTCCAGCCGAGCTTGAGGATCTGGCAGTCGGGGAATATCTCGCGCACGTACTGGTAGGCGACGGCCGAGGTGACGATTCCAAGCGACTTCGCCTTGGCGGAGACCTTGACGCCCTTCGCAGGCTTCACCACCCGGTTGAACTTCGAGCGGTTGGCCTCCTTCTCCATCGCGGCGGTGCGCTTCTCGGCGGCGAGCCGCTGGGCCGGGGCGAACGCCGGCGCGGGGATGTTCCTCGCGATGTCCTTCTTGTAGGGGATGAGCGGATGCGGCGCGGGCTTGAAGGCCCCGAGCTCCACGAGCGACGAGCTGTGGCTGGTGCGGGTGGTGAGCCTGATCACCACCGGCACGCGGAACTTCTCGGAGAGCCCGAACGCCGCGACCGTCATGTCGTATGCCTCCTGGGAGTCGGCGGGCTCCAGCAGCAGCGCGCGCGCGAACTTGGCGAGGTTGCGGTTGTCCTGCTCGTTCTGCGAGGAGTGGGTGCCGGGGTCGTCGGCGGAGACGAGCACGAAGCCGCCGAGCGGGCCGACATAGGTGAAGGTCATGAACGGGTCCATCGCCACGTTCAGGCCAACGTGCTTCATCGCGGTCAGCGCACGGGCGCCGGCCATGGACGCGCCGACCGCAGTCTCGACCGCGACCTTCTCGTTCACCGCCCACTCGCAGCGGACGGTGTCCTTGAACTTCGCGATGTTCTCGAGGATCTCCGTCGACGGGGTGCCGGGATACGCCGAGGCGACCACGCACCCGGCCTGCGCCGCAGCGTGAGCCACGGCTTCGTTTGCGCTAAGAAACTTCTTCATCTTCTTGCTTCTCCTTGGGAAATCAGTGGATGTTGCCGCGGCTCGGATGGCTCTTCGCCTTCGGCTTCTCGAGCTTGAGAAAGGTGGCGAACCGCTCGATCGCCTCGGCCGGCACCTCCTCGCCGGTGGTGTCGGGCATCTCGGAGAGGTCCGGCGCCTGGGCGTGGGTATGGTGGAAGCGGGTCTCGGGGCGGACGACCTCGCGCAGCCTGGCCTTGAACTCTTCGAGCCCCTCGCCGGTAGTACAGGACATGAGGATCGGCGCAACGCCGGTCTCGGCCACGAAGCGGTCGAGGTTGGCGCGCGCCTCGGGGAGGTCGACCTTGTTCGCGACCACAATCGTCGGGCGCTCGGCGAGCTCCGCAGAATACGCATCCACCTCATGCCGCAGCACCTGGTAGTCGGTCCAGGGCTCGCGCGCGTCTACTCCGGCGAGGTCGATTACGTAGACGAGCGCCCGCGCGCGTTCGAGGTGGCGCAGGAAGGCGTGGCCGAGGCCTACGCCCTTCGAGGCGCCCTCAATGATGCCGGGCACGTCCGCCACCCGCACCTTGGCGAAGTCGTCGTAGACGACGGTGCCGACGATGGGGTTCAGTGTAGTGAAGGGATAGGAGGCGATCTTCGGCGTGGCGGAGGAAAGCGACGAGAGGAGCGACGACTTGCCGGCGTTCGGGAAGCCCACGAGCCCGGCGTCGGCGATGGTCTTGAGCTCCAGCCTGAGCCGACGCTCCTCGGCCGGTCCGCCGGGGGTATGCTCGGTCGGCGCCTGGTTGACCGCGCTCTTGAAGTGGACGTTGCCGTAGCCGCCGGCGCCGCCCTTGGCGACGACCACCTTCTGCCCCGGCTCGACGATGTCGGCGACGAGCAGCCCGCTGTCCGCGTCGAAGACCTCGGTGCCGCAGGGGACGTCCACCACCAGGTCGCGCCCGCGCTTGCCGAACATCTTCTGGCCCTGGCCGGGCGCGCCGTCCTGCGCGAAGCACTTGGGATCGTAGTAGAGCGAAAGGAGCGAATTGACGTGCTGGGAGGCGCGGAACACCACGTCGCCGCCGCGTCCGCCGTCGCCGCCGTCGGGACCGCCGAACGCGACGAGCGCCTCGCGGCGCATCGACATCGCGCCGTCGCCGCCCTTGCCGGAGCGGACGATCACCTCAACCTGGTCAATAAAGGACTTGGACTTCATTTAAGTTGTGTATTATATCACAATCGCGGTGTAGGAGACGCGGCCATGGTTTTATTTTGCCGCAGAAAACGCAAAGACCGCAAAGCTTTCTCTGCGCCATCTGCATTCTCTGAGTTGCCGCTGATTGTGGCGTAGCCCCGGCTCAAACACTCAAACCATCAAGACCCAAACACTCCTCACCGCAGGTAGTACACCGAGCCGACGGGCTGGGTCATCGTGGCCCAGGGCGTTCCGCCGTAGGCGCCGATGTTGACGCGCCGGCCGTTGCCAGCATATCCGGACGCGGACTCAGCGGCACTCGGTCGCGCCGGATTGCCCTTGTCTATCGCCGGGGAGCTGTCCCCGCGCATATAAGCCGTCACGTATTCGCCGGTCTTCTCGTCCACATAGCCGCGCCCGCCGCGCAGGTGGACGTTGAACGCGGCAAGGTCGGCGAGCTTGCCCGAATCGAGGTCGATTCCGATGCCATGCGTCCGGACGAACGCCCCGATCTTCGAATCCGCCACGAAGAGCGGATCGCCGTAAACAAAGGTCGAAGCGCTGGAGTCCAGCGTTCCGCCGTCGTCGCAGACGATGCGTCCCGCCGAGTCGTCCTCGAAGAGGCAGTAGGCGACATGCGCCGTCGCGCCGGAGAATACTTGGATGTCCGATCCTGCGGTGTTCGCCGTTCCGTTCGTGTTGCCGTAGAAGATGCAGTCGGAGATGTTCGCCGTCCCGCCGATGACGGACACGCCGGCCGCGCCGCTGCTCACTTCGGCGAGGCCCATCGCGAATGTGCAGCCGACAACGTCCACCGTGCCCGCGCTCGGGCTCGCCGCGAGCATGCCCGCCTTGTCGCTCTTGAATTCCGAATAGTTGGGATAGCCGTGGACGACCTCGTTGCCGACGAAGACGCAGTTGGTGAAGGCCGTCACGCCGCAGTTGCCCAGGATGCGCACCACGCCGCCGCGGCTGACATTGCCGTATGTCAGCGCCTGCGACCTGTTGCCGGCGAAGCGCGTGCGCCGGACGGTGAGCGGGGCGCCGTCCGCGTAGATGCATGCGCCATTCATGTTGTGCAGAGCATTCCCCGTGGCATAGAACGGGCAGCCGTTCGTCGAGAAGAGGCAGTCGTCGATGATGACACGTCGCATCGTCTGGGCGAAGAGCGCCGTGCCGTTGTCGGTTCCCGCCGTGCCGGAGCCGAGAATGTTCACAAAGCGCACGTCTTCGAGCCGCGCCGTCGTCGAGGCAGTGCCGGTTATGTGCGCGCCGCGGCCCGGGCCATTGCCGCTGGAGATGCCGGTTATCGTGCAGTTGGTGACGACGATGTCGCCTGGATGTCGCCTGCGCCGGACTTCACGAGGTCATGCGCCTTGCCGCGCTTCAGCAGGAAGCCGTCCAATGTCACGGCCTGCGCGTTGTCGAAGCTGAGGCAGTCGTAGCCGCCGTTCTTGTCAATCGTGGAAAGCGCGCCTGGCGCGCGCGCCGCCGCCGAATCCTCTGTCCCGGCAAAGCCGCCGCGGATGACCGCCGCTACGGACGGTGAGATGGTGGTGGGCACGGCGGCCCCGCCCTCGTCGCCCGCGAACCACAGCTCCGGGCGCTCTGCGGAAATTTCAGCAAGCGCGGCGCGGAAGTCGGGATAGGCGTGGAACCAGTCGCTGCCGTCGCCACGCCCGGTCGCGCCGGGGCGGACATGGATGACGCCCGCGCCGCCGCCGCGTCCGTAGTATGGCGAAATGCTCCCCGTGGCCGTGGAATCTTCGCGACGGTTCACGTCAACCGCCCCGGTGCTCGTAACCAGCACGGTGGCATACACCTCCGCCCCGGGCTGAACGCAGACAGGGACATTCCATTCGATGGCGTCGCCCTCCGCCACGCCGTAATACATGTTTGTTTCAAGGAGCATGCCGTCGCCGAGATAAAACGACATCTTCACCGTCGCGGAGTATGTCCCGCCGGGCTTCGAGTTGCCGAAGGCGGCCGAAACCCTGGGCTGCGTGGTGTCGCCCAGATAGGCAACTGTCAGCGACTCCACCGTCGGCTGGCCGATTGTCACGCCCTCCTCGAAAGCGAGGATGATTGTGCCGCATCCGCCGTATCCGCCGTTCTTGTTGCCCTGATATCCGCCGCCGCCGCCGCCGGATCCGGTGCCGTCCACCCCGCTCGGCGCAGGCGCGGTGGCGTTCCCGTTCGTCCCGCCGCCGGCGTTCGTGCCGCCCGTGCCGGGAGTCTTTGAGTTGCGGGCGCCGCCGCCGCCGCCGGAGCCATAGACAACATTCACGCCGGTGATGTCATTCGTCACGCCCTCTCCGCCATTGATGCCAGAAGCTGCGGACGCCGCGCCGCCGCCGCCGGCACCAAGGTCAAATACGGTGGTGCCGCCGACATTTCCGTATGTCGAATTGTAGTTGTAGCCGTCCGTGCCGGAAGAATAAGCTCCCCCGCCACCGGCGCCGCCGCCGGAGGCGATATGACCGTCAGTGACGGCAGTTGGGGATTTCTGGTACCCGCCGCCTCCGCCACCACCGTAGGCGACAAGCGGAGAGGTATCGGGGAACACCACCGCCGATGTCCCGCCCTGCGTTCCCGAGCGGAAGCTGGCTGCACCGTCGTTATTGCTGCCGCCCGCACCGACATTAATGGTGAGCGACTGTCCGGAAAAGAGCATGCGCGAGCCACCAAGCTGCGTCACTCCGCCACCGCCGCCAGCGCCACCGACGGAATTGCCGCCGCCGCCACCGCCGCCGACCACAAGCGCGTCCACCAGCGTCAGGTCCTGGCGCGCTGTCAGCGTAATCGCGGCCGCAGTATTGGTGAAGATGTAAACATGACGTCCCGCGACCGTCGTCTTGAGCATGGTCCAGTCGTCGGTCGCGATGTACTCGTCGGCTACCATGTTGAGAATCACGAATGTCGTCTCCACCTCAAGCCCTGCGTGACCGCCCTTGCCGACAACTCTGACGGTAGCCGTTCCCGGCTGGATGTTGTCCGAATAGACCACGTCGTATTCCGTCGGATCGACCGTCGAGCCGTCCTTGACATGGGTCACGACGGGCACGGGCTCGATGGTGGAGCCGGTGTAGTAGAAATCCTCGGTGATCGGCGCGACCTCGAAGACTAAGGCGCTCATATCTACCTTGGTGAAGCGCAGAATGACCGTTCCGCAGCCGCCCCTGGTGGCGTCGCCGCCAGAGGAACCGCTGCCTGTCTGCGAGAAGC
>CADCCW010000001.1:89385-102030 GCA_902800055.1 uncultured bacterium | reverse complement strand
GCGACGCTTGCAATCCGCCGCGGCTGGGCCGACCGCGCGACGGTGAACATCCTGCTCGTCTTCGCGCTCGCGTTTCTCGCGATTTCGCCGGTCTTGCTGTTCGGGAAGGCATGGTGGGCAGTCTCGTGGGCGGCGATCGCCGTTGCTGCGTCCGAGGCCGAGATACGCTCGGAACAGAAAATCCTCGGCATCCTTTCGTGGGTCATCTTGATCGTCGCCTCGTTTGCGACCCTCTTCCACTTCGCGCCGCTCGCCTACTGCCAGCGTTCGGTCACCCAGCTGACCCAGCTTTCGGGCGGCGAGTATTTCTCCGAGATCGCGCTGCGGCTGGTCCGCCTCTGGTCGCTTCCTGCCGCAGCCGCATTCATCGCGTACCGCAGGCGCGTCGGCCAGATTGCAATCCTCGCGTTCGCCGCGGCGTTCATGTTCTTCACCGGCGAGGCGCGCATCTTCGGCAATGTCTTCTTCCCTTCACTCAAGACGGGCACCGTGTCCGTTGCGTGGCTTCTTGCCGCGTTCGCGGGGCTCTGGGCTGGCATCGTCCGCCGCAGCCGCGCGACGCGCATCACGGCGCTCTCGCTTCTCGGCGTCTCGGTCGTGAAGGTCCTTCTGATGGACACGGCGCGGCTTGCGACGCCAGCGCGCGTCGGCGTGTTTGCCCTCGCAGGCGTCCTGCTCATCATCGGCGCGTTCCTCTACATGAAGTTCAAAGAAAGGTTTGAAGACCATGCATAAGTCAATTCTCCTCGCTATCCTTCCGCTCGCCGTTTTTGCTGCGAAGGAACCTCAGTCCTGGCCGTTGACAGGCGTCGTCACCGAAGAGTGCGCTGTCGCCGTCAGCTGTCATCCGATGCTCTACGCGGCGGCGACGCAGGGCCGAGAAGACGCCATCAAGAGCGAACTACGCGTCCGCGACTCGAAGGGGCACGACATCCCATATGCCTTCCGCGCCGCGAAGACGCGCGTTGTCGACGAAGTGAAGGATTGGCGCGAGCTCAAGATAACGCGTGTCACGGAGGCGGACGGACGGCTCGTCGTCGACGCCGAGTTCCCGGCTGGCTCATCGAACCCCGAGCGCTTTCTCGCGCTCAAGGTCGCGACGCCCTTGACCGATTTCGAGCAGTCCGTCGAAGTGTCGTCCGAGGGCGTGCCGCTCGCGAGCGGAGTCCTCTGCGACTACCGCAAGTTTGCAGACCTTCGCGTAACCGAGATGCCGCTCGAGGCATCATATCGCCGCACGCTGACCGTCACTTTCGCAAAGCCGACGAGCGAGGCGGCGGCTGCCGCGTTCGAGCGGACGATCCGCGAGAATGGCGAGGGAAAGCTCGAGGCGAAGAGCGTGCGCGAGTCGGTCGTTAACCGTCCTTTCCGCATCGACTCCCTGTCCGTCGCCGTTCCGAGGACGCGCGTGTCGTTCGAGGCGGCTCCGCCGATGGAAGTCTATGCCGCAGGTTCGGTGGAGACGGACGCAAAGGCGAAGAAGAGCGTGCTTGAGGCAGTGGTGTTCGGCCTTCCGGTGACGGCGATTTCCATCAACGCGACCGACCGCAACTTCTCGCGCAAGGTCGCCGTCTTCCGCCGTATGGACGTGCGCTGGCGTCCGCTCGCGACGGGGCGCATCAGCGCCGTCAACCTCCCAGGCGAGAAAAAGCGCGACCTTGAGATCGCCTTCGGACGTGAGGTGCGCGAAGCGGCGCTTCGCGTCGAGATCGAGAACGACGACAATCCGCCGCTCAACATTGCGACTTCCATGGATGGCCCCGCCCGTTTCCCCCTGATGCTAAAGGTGGCGCAGTACGACATCGTCTTTGTCGCTACCCCCGGCGAGAAGTATTCGCTCGTCGTCGAGCCAGGTGCGGATCGCCCGCGCTACGACGAGGCGATTCTCGGCTACATCGACCGCGTACAGGATCCGGTGCGGTTCGAGATTAGTTCGGACAACTTCTTTGGCGAGAACGGTGTGCTCGGTGGCAAGGACGGCCCGACGGCAATCTGGCTCACTGCGCCGTTTGATGTGATACCGTTCATCTCGGGAATCGTTTTTGTCGTGCTCGGTCTTATTTGCATCCGGCTCATAAAGTCGTCTACCCCGCCGAAGCGGGAATCATAGTTTGAACCTCGCGTCGAGACGAAGATGTTTTAGACAGAATTATGAGAAATGGAAGTTGTCTTGATCATGTAAATCGTATTTAGGCCAAAGACAAAGGAGCGAAATGACAATGGCGATAATGGCGGCGACGGTGTGGTTTATCCCCGGGTGGCTCCGCACGGCGGAACCGCACGAGGGGATTATGGAGTGCGTCTCGAACGCCTTCCCCGAGGCGAACGTCGAGTTCAAGGCGTGGGACGGCGACAACATCCTGTGGCCGCTTTCGGTCGACTCGGCGGACAAGGAGGCGTGGCGCTTCGCGTTCGAGATCGCGATGATGCCGCCCGAGGCTCGGGCGAACCTGACGCTGGTCGGCCATTCGCTTGGCGGCCGCATCACCGCGCGCGTCCTCGCGCGGCTTGCCGAGCACGGGCTCAAGGTGCGGCAGGCGATCCTGATGGGCGCGGCGATTCCGGTGAACGACCCTGACCTCGCGAAGATGGGGCGTGCGTCGGAGCTGCCGGTCCTCGCAGTCTGCAATCCCAAGGACAACACCCTCCGCTACGCCTATGCGACCGTCGGCGGCGAGGGCTCGGTTGCGTTCGGCGCGAACGGCACGCCGACGCCGTGCGAGAACGTCGTCGAGTGCATGGTGCCGACGAACATCACGCGCGAGGCGAAGATCGACGGGGCGTGGGCGAAGAGCCAGGTTTTGAGGGATATCGCCAACCACCACGAGAAGTTCTACCTCGAGTACGTGCGGCGCGTCCGCGCCGGCGGTGGCGAGCAGAAAGAGGCGCGTTGACCCCTATTGCATTCCGGGGGCGGTTTTTGGTATACTACGCATCAATTCGCCCATGGTGGGCGGGTTGAAGCGAACGAGCCGGGGCCTTCCATCCCCTGCCAAAGCGGATTGAATCAACAGTTCAAAAAGGAGAAAAGAATATGGAAATGCCTACGTCCGCCCTCACGGGCATCACGCTCAAGGACATGTTTGACGCCGGTCTTCACTTCGGCCACCAGACCAAGCGCTGGAACCCGAAGATGAAGGGCTACATCTTCGACAAGCGCAACGGAATCCACATCATCGACCTGCAGCAGTCGGTCGAGATGCTCGACGAGGCTGCCGCGTTCGTGCGCGACACGATCCTCGCCGGCAAGAAGATCCTCTTCGTTGCCACCAAGAAGCAGATGGCCGAGATGGTCAAGGCCGCGGCGGTCGACGTCGACCAGTTCTACGTCACCGAGCGCTGGCTCGGCGGCACCCTCACCAACGCCAAGACGATCCGCTCCTCCGTCAAGCGCATGCACCAGCTGCAGGCGACGGCGAAGGCCAACGGCGGCGAGCTCTCCGAGCACAAGCAGGAGAACTCGATGCTCCGCCGCGAGCTCGCCAAGCTCGAGAAGAACCTCGCCGGCATCGCCGAGATGGCGGTCGAGCCCGGCTGCGTGTTTGTCGTCGACTGCGTCAAGGAGGCTAACGCCGTCAAGGAGGCGACCCGCCTCGGCATCCCTGTCGTTGCCGTCGTCGACACCAACGCCGACCCCGAGCCGATCGACTACGTGATCCCCGGCAACGACGACAGCGTCAACGGCGTCAAGCTGATCCTCGAGGGCATCGCCAAGGTGGTGAAGGCCGCCAACGAGGAGTACAGCGCCAAGGCTGCCGAGGAGAACAAGCGCCGCGAGGCCGAGCGCAAGTCCCGCGAAGAGGCGGAGAAGAGCGCCCGCGCCGAGCGCAAGGCCAAGGCCGCCAAGCCGTCCGGCGAGCGCCGCGGCTCGAAGAAGGGCATCGGCGCCGACGTCAAGGCCGCCGCCCGCGCCGCGAAGGAGGCCGCCGAGTCGAAGGCGAAGGCCGATCTCGCCGCCAAGCGCAAGGCCGCCGTGGTCGAGGCCGAGGCCGCTGTCGCCGCCGAGGCCGCCGCGCCTGCCGAGGCTCCGGTCGAGGCGCCCGCTCCGGTCGAGGCCCCTGCCGCCGAGGCTCCCGCCGCCCCCGCCGCCGAGTAAGGCGGGGACTGAATCAACCCAGCAACTGAAAGAAGGAGAATTTCGATGACTATCACGATTGACATGATCAAGCAGCTCCGCGAAGCAACCGCCGCGGGCATGGGCGCCTGCAAGGAGGCGCTTGCCGCCTCGAACGGCGACATGGACGAAGCCGTCAAGTATCTGCGCGAGAAGGGCCTCGCCGTCGCCGCCAAGCGCGTCGACAAGGAGTCCAAGCAGGGCATCGTCGCCCTCGCCGAGGCCGCCGACAAGAAGTCGATGGCGCTCGCCGAGGTCAACTGCGAGACCGACTTCGTGGCCAAGACCGAGGCGTTCGTGAAGTTCGTGGACGACGCGGCGAAGGTCGCGCTCGAGGGCAAGGACATCGAGTCCACCCTCGCCGACGACTACAAGATGCTGCTCACCAAGACCGGCGAGAACGTGAAGATCCGCCGTAGCGAGCGCTACGAGCTCTCCGGCGCCGGCGTCCTCTCCGGCTACATCCACATGGGCGGCAAGATCGGCGTCCTGGTGGAGCTCGCCTGCGAGAAGGCGGACGCGAAGCTCGACGAGGCGGCGCACATGGTCTGCCTCCACGTCGCGGCGAACGCGCCGAAGTACGTGAAGCCGGACGAGGTCCCGCAGGCCGAGATCGACGCCGAGCTCGAGATCAAGCTCAACGCGCTCAAGGAGCAGAAGGGCAAGCTCCCGCCCGAGCAGGCGCTCGTCGGCATCAAGAAGGGCATGGCCGCCAAGTTCTGCTCGCAGATCTGCCTCTTGAAGCAGGACTACGTTGCCGACGGCGACATCACCGTCGAGCAGTACCTCTCCTCGGTTTCCAAGGAAATCGGCGCGCCTGTCGCGGTGAAGCGCTTCTGCCGCATGCAGCTCGGCGCCTGACGGCGCCGGTCTCAGATACGCCGTATGAAAGTCCTGGTAACTGGCGGTTCCGGCTTTCTCGGGATCAATCTAATCCGGTTCCTGCGCGCGAAGGGCGTGGAGGAGATCCGGGTGCTCGACATCGCGGACTTCGACTACCCCGAGAAGTCCGAGCCGTGGCTCAAGTTCACGCTCGGCGACGTGCGCGACCAGGCGGCGGTCGACCGCACGGTCGAGGGCTGCGACGTCGTGGTCCACTGCGCGGCCGCGCTGCCGCTCTACAGCGAGAAGGACATCTTCACCACCGAGGTCGACGGCTGCCGCAACGTGCTCGGCGCCTGCCGCCGTTTCAAGATCGACCGCATGGTCCAGATCTCCTCGACCGCCGTCTACGGCGTGCCGAAGAAGCACCCGATCTACGAGACCGACCCGCTGGTCGGCGTCGGCCCCTACGGCCAGGCGAAGATCGACGCCGAGGAGGTCTGCCGCGCCGCGATCAAGGAGGGCTACTGCGTCTCGATCATCCGCCCGAAGAGCTTCATCGGCCCCGAGCGCCTCGGCGTCTTCGCGCTCTTCTACGACTGGGCCTACACCGGCCACGGCTTCCCGATGATCGGCTCCGGCAACAACCGCTACCAGCTGATGGACGTCGAGGACCTCTGCGAGGCGATCTGGAGCACGATGACCTACCCCAAGGACGTGGTGGCCACCGAGTTCAACATCGGCGCGAAGGAGTTCACCACGATGAAGGAGGACTACCAGGCGGTGCTCGACCGCGCCGGCCACGGCAAGAAGATCCGTGGCATGCCGGTGAAGCCAGTCGTCTTCCTCCTGCGCATCCTCGAAAAGCTCCACCTCTCGCCGCTCTACCCGTGGGTCTACGAGACGGCGTCGACCGACTCCTTCGTCTCGGTCGAGAAGGCGGAGAAGCTCCTCGGATTCGCCCCGAAGTACTCCAACAAGCAGGCGCTGGTGAGGAACTACGACTGGTACGTCGAGCACCTCTCCGAGTTCGCCGGCAAGAGCGGAGTGTCCCACCGCGTCCCCTGGAAGCAGGGCCTGCTCGCCTGCGCCAAGTGGTTCTTCTGAACGGCCCCGGTCGCCACCGGCCATGGACAAGCACTACATCTCCGCCGACGAATACCTGCTCGACCAGTGGCGTCTGGCGGAGCAGGTCCGCGCCGGCGGCTGGCGGCCTGACTTCCTCGTCGGCCTCTGGCGCGGCGGCGCGCCGCCGGCGATCGCGGTGCACGAGTTCCTCAAGTGCACCGGATGGGACGTCCGCCACATCCCGCTCAAGTGCGCCTCCTACACCGGCATCGGCCAGAACGAGGGCAAGGTGGTGTTCACCTTCGGGGACGAGATCTTCGGCCTCTTCCGTGCCGGCGACAAGGTGCTCTTCATCGACGACGTCTTCGACACCGGCAAGACCGCCGCGGCGGTGATGGACCGGATGCACAAGGCCGGCGCCGAGGCGAAGATAGCCTGCGTCTACTGGAAGCCCGGGAAGAACAAGACCTCCGTCATGCCCGACTACATCGCCAAGGACATCGGCGACGACTGGATCGTCTTTCCCCACGAGATCGAGGGCCTCTCGCCAGCCGAAGTGCGCGTGAAGAGCCCGGCGCTCGCGGCGATACTGGAGCGTTTCGCGTGAAGCGGGCGTTCGACATCGCGCTGACCGTGCTTTTCGCGCCCGTCGCGCTCGCGCTCGCGGCGGCGGTCGCGCTCGCCGTCCGCCTCGCGCTCGGCCGCCCGGTCCTCTTCCGCCAGGAGCGCGCCGGCCTCGGCGGCAGGCCGTTCTCCATCCTCAAGTTCCGCACCATGCGCGAGGGCCCGGGCACCGACGCCGAGCGCCTCGGCCGCTTCGGCCGCTTCCTGCGCGCGACGTCGCTCGATGAGCTGCCCGAGCTCTGGAACGTCCTCCGCGGCAACATGTCGCTCGTCGGCCCGCGCCCGCTGCCGACCCGGTATCTGCCGCGCTACACGCCGGAGCAGGCACGTCGCCACGAGGTGCGCCCGGGCATCACCGGCTGGGCGCAGGTCCACGGGCGCAACGCGCTCGGCTGGGAGGAGAAGTTCCGCTACGACGTCGAGTACGTGGACCGCCAGTCGCTCCTCCTCGACCTCTGGATCCTCGCCTTGACTGCCTTCCAGGTCGTCTTCCCCCGCCACATCGCCCACGACGGCGAGGCGACGATGGGCGAGTTCATGGGCACCTGAGGCGGCGGATTTTGGTATAATACGAGAAAATGAACGCAAGGTCAGAGACAGAGATAGCGGTGTTGCGCGAAATCGCGGCGGTGATGGCGCGCGAGCGCAACGTCCGCCGGCTTCTGGAGACGGCGATCGACATCTTCGAGCGGCGGCTCGGCATGCTGCGCGGCACCTTCACCCTGCTGGACGGCGACGAGCTTCGGATCGCCGCCTCGGCGAGCGAGCTGAACGCCGAGGGGCGCTCGCTTGGCCGCTACCGCGTCGGCGAGGGCATCACCGGACTGGTGGCGAAGACCGGCAAGGCCGAGGTCGTCTGCGACATCCGCAAGAACCCGCGCTTCCTCAACCGCACCAGGAGCCGCGGCGCGGACGAGGCCCTGTCCTTCGTCTGCGTTCCCCTTGTCCACCGCGGCAAGATCATCGGCACGCTTTCCGCCGACCGCAAGATGACCGGCGATACCGCCGAGCTGGTGCGGGACGTCGAGCTCCTCGAGATCATCGCCAACCTCGTGGCCGAGGCGGCGGCGGTCTGCCGCGAGGAGGACGCCGAGCGCGAGGCGCTGATGAACGAGAACCGCATGCTCCGCGGCATGGTGAACGAGACCCCGGGGCGCCTCATCGGCAACTGCCGCGAGATGCGCGCGGTGTACGAGCAGATCCGCCAGGTCGCCTCCAGCGAGGCGACGGTGCTCATCCGCGGCGAAAGCGGCACCGGCAAGGAGCTGGTGGCCCAGGCGCTCCAGAGCCTCTCGCCGCGCAAGGACCGCCCGTTCGTGGTCCTCAACTGCGCGGCGCTTCCCGAGGCGCTGGTCGAGTCGGAGCTCTTCGGCCACGAGAAGGGCGCCTTCACCGACGCGCGCGAGCGGCGCATCGGCCGCGCCGAGGCGGCTGACGGCGGCACGCTCTTCCTGGACGAGATCGGCGACCTTTCCATTCCGGTGCAGGTGAAGCTGCTCCGGTTCCTCCAGGAGCGCACGTTCTCCCGCGTCGGCTCCAACGAGCAGCTGCGCAGCGACGTCCGGTTCATTGCCGCGACGAGCCGCGACCTCGAGAGCCTGATGGCGCGCAAGCTCTTCCGCGAGGATCTGTACTACCGGCTCTCCGTGTTCCCGATCCGGCTGCCGCGCCTCGCCGACCGCGGCGACGACGTGGTGCTCCTGGCGCGGCACTTCCTCGACCGCCTGGGCGCGAAGTACGGCAAGCGGGTGACTCGCTTCTCGGTGCCGGCGCTCAACGCGATGAAGGCGTATTCGTGGCCGGGCAACGTGCGCGAGCTCGAGAACTGCGTCGAGCGCGCGGTGCTGACGGCGAAGGACGACTGCATCCGCAGCTACAACCTGCCGGAGACGATGCAGCACGAGGAGTTCGCCGAGGGCGACGGCGGCGAGGGCGCGCTGCCGCTCGACAAGCAGGTCGCCGCCTTCGAGCGCCGGGTGCTGGAGGACGCGATCCGCCGCCACGACGGCAGCCACGCCGCCGCGGCGAAGGAGCTGGGCATTTCGGAGCGCACCATGAGCTACCGGCTCTCGCGCACCGGTTCGGAGCTTCACCGTCCCCGCCGGGGATAAGTCAAATCCAGTCTGAAAGGAGCAGGAGAATGGCAACCGTAGAGATCAACACCACCGACATCGTCGCGTTCCTCGGCAAGGAGCGCGCGGCGTTCACCAAGGCCGACATCAAGCGCTTCGTCAAGGCCAAGGGCATCCGCCACGTGAACTTCATGTACCCGGGCGGCGACGGGCGCCTGAAGACCCTCAACTTCATCCTCCACTCGCCCGGCTACCTGGACGAGATCCTCACCTGCGGCGAGCGCGTGGACGGAAGCTCCCTCTTCTCCTACATCGAGGCGTCGAGCTCCGACCTCTACGTGATCCCGCGCTACTCGACGGCGTTTGTCGACCCGTTCGCCGAGTTGCCCACGCTGTGCCTGCTGTGCTCGTTCTTCAACAAGGACGGCGCGCCGCTCGAGTCCAGCCCCGAGTACACGCTGCGCAAGGCGTGCGCGGCGTTCCGCAAGGAGACCGGGCTCGAGTTCCAGGCGATGGGCGAGCTCGAGTACTACGTGATCGCGCAGGACCCCGAGAGCTTCCCGGCGAAGGACCAGCGCGGCTACCACGAGTCCGCGCCGTTCGCGAAGTTCGGCGAGTTCCGCCAGAAGTGCATGCTCGCGATCGCCCAGGCCGGCGGGCTCATCAAGTACGGCCACAGCGAGGTCGGCAACTTCACCTCCGGCGGGCTCGTCTACGAGCAGAACGAGATCGAGTTCCTGCCCTGCGCGGCGCCGGACGCGGCGGACCAGCTCACGGTGGCGAAGTGGATCATCCGCAACATGGGCGCGAAGTACGGCTACGACGTCACCTTCGCGCCGAAGATCACGGTCGGCAAGGCGGGCTCGGGCCTGCACATCCACATGCGGCTCATGAAGGGCGGGGTCAACCAGATGCTCAAGGGCGGCCGGATCTCCGAGACGGCGCGCCGCGCAATCGCCGGGCTCATGAAGCTCGCGCCGTCCATCACCGCCTTTGGCAACATGAACCCGACGAGCTACCTCCGGCTCGTGCCGCACCAGGAGGCGCCGACGAACGTGTGCTGGGGCGACCGCAACCGCTCCGTCCTCGTGCGCGTGCCGCTCGGCTGGGCCGGGCGCGGCGACATGGCGCGCCAGGCGAACCCTGGCGAGGCCTCCTCGCGCGCCGACACGCGCCAGAAGCAGACGGTCGAGATGCGCTCGCCCGACGCCTCGGCGAACGTGCACCTGCTGATGGCGGCCCTGTGCGTCGCCTGCCGCCACGGCTTCGCGCTCAAGGACGCGCTCAAGGTGGCGGACGCGACCTACGTGAACGTGAACATCCACAAGAAGGAGAACTCCAAGCTCCTCTCCTCGCTCGCGACGCTGCCCGACAGCTGCTGGGCCTCGGCCGACACGCTGCTCGCCCAGCGCGCGGTCTACGAGGAGGGCGGGGTGTTCTCGCCGGCGATGATCGACGGCATCGTGCGCGAGCTCAAGGCCTTCGACGACCGCTCGCTGCGGGCGAAGGTGACGAAGGACGCCAAGGCGATGGCGGACCTCGTCAAGACCTACTTCCACTGCGGCTGAGGGGTTCGGTGAAGACGGTCGACTGCGACTACTTCGTCGTCGGCTCCGGCATGGCGGGGCTGATGAGCGCCCTGCACCTCTCGTCCTACGGCAGCGTCACGCTCGTCACCAAGGGCCGCCTCGCCGACTGCAACACCAACTTCGCGCAGGGCGGCATCTGCTGCGTGATGGACCCGGCCGACAGCTTCGACCGCCACGCGCGCGACACGATGATCGCCGGCGCCTGGCTCGGGCGCACCGAGGTGGTGCACGAGATCTGCGAGAACGCGCCGGCCGGCATCCAGGACCTGATCGACTGCGGGGTGAAGTTCGCGCGGCGGCCGGACGGCTCCTGGGACCTGACGCGCGAGGGCGGCCACAGCGCCCGGCGCATCCTCCACGCCGGCGACATCACCGGCGAGAAGTGCGAGGCGGCGATGATCCGCCGCGTGCGCCGCTCGGGCGCGGACATCCGCGAGCAGACGATCGTGGTGGACCTCATCATGACGCGGCGGCTGGGGCTGAAGGGCGAGAACCGCTGCGTCGGCGCGTACGTGCTCGACAAGCCGACAGGCGAGATCTACGCGGTGCGCTCCGCGAACACCATCCTCGCCACCGGCGGCTGCGGCAAGGTGTACCTCTACACCTGCAACCCGGACTCGGCGACCGGCGACGGGGTGGCGCTCGCCTGGCGCGCCGGCGCGAAGATCGAGAACATGGAGTTCGTCCAGTTCCACCCGACCTGCCTCTTCCACCCGCAGGCGAAGCGCTTCCTCATCTCCGAGGCGGTGCGCGGCGAGGGGGCGGTGCTCGTCGACCGGCACGGGCGCGAGTTCATGCGCAAGTACGACCCGCGCGGGTCGCTGGCGCCGCGGGACATCGTGGCGCGGTCGATCGACTCGGAGATGAAGCGCACCGGCGACGACTGCGTCTTCCTCGACATCCGCAGCAAGGGGCGCGCCTACCTGATGAAGCGCTTCCCCAACATCTACCAGAAGTGCATGGAGTTCGGCATCGACATGGCGAGCGACCTCATCCCGGTCGTGCCGGCCGCCCACTACAGCTGCGGCGGCATCCAGGCGACGACCGACGGGCGCACCTCGATCCCCGGACTCTCGGCGGTGGGCGAATGCGCCTCGACCGGGCTCCACGGCGCAAACCGCCTCGCGTCCAATTCGCTCATGGAGGCGCTCGTCTGCGCGCGGCTCACCGCGGCGCGGCTTGGCCCGCACCCGGAGCGGACGCGCCTGCCGCGCATCCCGGCGTGGAAGACCGGCTCGGCGGTCCCGCCCGACGAGGCGGTGCTCGTCTCGCACATGTGGGACGAGATCCGCCGCCTGATGTGGGACTACGTGGGCATCGTGCGCACCAACAAGCGACTCGCGCGCGCGGCGCACCGGCTGCGCACGCTCCGCCGCGAGATCCGCGACTACTACTTCCGCTACCTGGTGACGCCGGACACGCTCGAGCTGAGGAACCTCGCCGTCTGCGCGGAGCTGATCGTGAGGAGCGCGCAGAAGCGCCGCGAGAGCCGCGGCCTCCACTACACCCTCGACTACCCACGCCAGGCGAAGCGTCCCCGCCAGACCGTGCTCGACGGGTTCCGCGGCTGACCGCGGCAGATTTTGCGGCTTCGGGCTGGGGCGTTCGCCCCGCCGAACGCTCGGCCTCCTAACGTGCCTCGCTCGGGATTCTCGACACTGACCGCAACGCGCTTCCGTTCCGGGCGCGTTTAGGTCTCGAATCACGTCGTCGGGCCGACGCCCTGCCCTCCGCCGCGCCGCGGCACTTTGCGCGGCAGATTGCGCGGCAGATTTTTGATATAATACACGTCGTTACAGGGAGCAAGTGCGATGAACGAGATAGCCATTTCCGGGGTGGCGGATGCCGACGCGATCCGGGCGCGAATCCTCACGATCCGCGGCGTGCAGGTCATGCTCGACCGCGACTTGGCGGAACTGTACGGTGTGCCGACGAAAGCCCTCAATCAGGCTGTGAAGCGTAACAGCGATCGCTTCCCAGAGGAATTCATGTTTCAATTGAACGATGACGAGATGCATGAACTGGTCACAAATTGTGACCGGTTCCAGAGCATGAAGCATACCTCTGTGCCAATGAGGGCATTTTCGGAGCACGGTATTATTATGCTTGCAAGTGTTCTGAAAAGTGATGCCGCGACTCTTGTCAGCATTCGCATAACGCGCGCATTTGTCGCTATGCGTCGTGCACTTGCCACGCTTGCGCCGCTGTTGTCGCGCATCGAGGCGACCGAGCGCCGCCAGCTGAGGCAGGAGGACGCCCAGGCGCGCAACGAGGAGCGGTTCAAGCTGATCCTGGACGCGATGCAGGACAAGAAGTTCCCTCCGCAGAAGGTGTTCTACGACGGCCAGATATACGA
>CADCCW010000001.1:0-89380 GCA_902800055.1 uncultured bacterium | reverse complement strand
GGACTGCGTCCTGCCGCTCGTCGCGCAGAAGCGGCAGGGCGTGTCGGTCCTTGTGGTGCGGAACTCGCGGAGCAGGCTGCTCCACGGCGTCGACGTGGAGCGGTTCAACGCGCAGTA
Organism: uncultured bacterium; assembly: GCA_902800055.1. GTDB lineage: Bacteria > Verrucomicrobiota > Kiritimatiellia > RFP12 > UBA1067 > UBA1067. The sequence continues at coordinate 89,263 of CADCCW010000001.1, read as the reverse complement.
CGGCGGCTCGCTCACGGTCAAGGTGTCGGACAGGTTTCACGACCGCTTCCTCATCATCGACAGGGCGACGCTCATCCACGTCGGCGCGTCGCTGAAGGACCTCGGCCGCAAGTGCTTCCGCCTACGCCATCCTCCTACGCCGAGGCTACGGCGGACAAGAGGCTACGGCGGACAGGTTGCGTTCACGAAGCTTGGCCCGGGCGAAATCCGCCGCGTCAAATCCGCCGCGTTCGCGTCCCGCGCGCGTTAGCTGATTCGCCGGTGCCCGTCGCCCAGTTCAAGTCCACCCTCTGCGCATCCTAGGCCCGTGCTCGCCGCGCGCTTGAAGTGCGAAAATCCCGCGGCGCTTTCCGCAGCAGTTTCCGCGGCAGATTGCGCAACGAATCGCTATTGACGCGTGACGCAAGAATGTGGTATGATATGCGAACAAAGCGGCGAGGATGTCTCTCTTCGCAGTGGAAAGGAATAATTCTATGAAAGCGGCCCTTATACTGTTTCTTGCAACCTTAGGCCTGTCTGCCTTTGCAGAAGACACGTCTGGTATTGCTGCTCGTATTAAGGCTAGGGAAGCTGCCAAGCAGGTGGGAGAGTTTACGCAGGTTACAAGGACAGGAAAGGGATATGTTAAATTTGACCACACGAAGAACGATGGATGTTTCACGATAACTGACGGCACTAAGACATTTGTGACTCATTGGAGCGGGTGTATTACTGGCAAGGTATATGCATATCGTGAGCAGGACGGTCTCGTTGGGTACAAGGAAGGATATGGAACGTTCCCTCGTCAAGCGAGCGAGTTCGAGCGGATCATGGACTTCTCAAATCGTGTTGCGACTGTTAACGTTGGGGATGTTGTGCTGTTTGTGAATGCAAAAGGGGACTTTCTCGCGGTGCATCTTCTCTCTGTGAAGTACGTAGACAGAGGTGACGACGAGTATTGCGTCGAATTTGAGTATAAGATTTATTGAGTCGGATCCAAATCGCCGCGGACAGACAGACCCCCGTGGCAGATTGCGTCACGTTGCATTTTGTTACGCACGGGCGCGGCGGAATATGGTATAATACGCGCCAACAGATGAAAAACCGTTTCGCCATTCGAATTATTATTACACGGCCTGGTGGTCTAACGCCAGCCGCGTGTTCCGTCGCCTGAAGACAGGCAGGGCGAAACCGAAGGGCAGGACGCAGACCACCGGAAGACCGGTGGTCTGCGTTTTTCTACACAACGGAAATTCAGTCAAAAAGGAAAGGCAAGAGAAGATGAACGAACTACTCAGGGGCATGGCCGCGCGTATCAAGGAACTGCGCGAGATCGGCGGCAAGTCGCCGTCGGAGATGGCCCGCCTCACCGGCGTGGACGAGCGGGACTACCTCGCGATCGAGGCGGGGACGATGGATCCCCCGTTCACCTTCCTGCACAAGTGCTCGCTGGCGTTCGGCGTGGACATCAACGCGCTTCTCGAGGGCCACACCGCGAAGCTCTCGCACTTCCAGGTCTGCCGCGCCGGACAGGGCCCGGTGACGGTGAACGAGCGCGGCATCCTCATCCGCAACATGGCCGCGATGTTCAAGGGCCGTCTCGCCACGCCATACTACGTGACCTACGACTACGACGAGCGCCAGCAGCGCGCGCCGATCCACACCACCACCCACGCCGGACAGGAGTTCGACTTCGTGGTCTCCGGCTCGATGCGGGTGAAGGTGGGCGACCACGAGGAGACGCTGAACGCCGGCGACTCGATCTTCTACAAGTCCTCCACGCCCCATGGCATGGTGGCGGTCGGCGGCAAGAGCTGCTCCTTCATCGCGATGATCATGGCCGGCGACGCCGAGGAGCAGGCGCAGACGATGGTCAGGATGCGCCGGCGCAAGCCCAACGAGCCGCTGCTGGCCGAGAAGTTCGTCAAGTGCGAGGAGGACGGCGACGGCAAGCTCGTCCACATCCGCTACGAGCACGACGACGAGTTCAACTTCGCGTTCGACATCGTGGACGAGATCGCGAAGAAGGACCCGAACCGCCTTGCGATGCTGCACGTCTCGGCGCACATGCGCGAGCGGCGCTTCACCTTCAAGGACATGATGGAGCAGTCCAACCGCGTCGCCAACTACATGAAGTCGCTCGGAATCGGCAAGGGCGACAAGGTGATGCTGATCCTGAAGCGACACTTCCAGTTCTGGCCGACGATGCTCGCCTGCCACAAGCTCGGCGCGGTGGCGATTCCCGCGACGAGCCAGCTCAAGGCGCACGACCTCACCTACCGGTTCAAGGCGGGCGACGTGAAGGCGATTTTCTGCACCGGCGACGGCGACGTCGCGATCGAGGCGGACGCCGCGGAGAAGGAGATCGGCGCGAAGCTCGTCAAGGTGCTCGTCTACGGCAAGCGCGAGGGCTGGCATGACTACAACGCCGAGGTGCCGGGCTTCTCCGACGTCTTCGAGCGGACGGCGGACTCGCCGCGCGGCAGCGACCCGATGCTGATGTTCTTCACCTCCGGCACCACCGGCTATCCGAAGATGGCGCTCCACAGCTGCAAGTACGCGCTGGGCCACTTCGTGACTGCGAAGTACTGGCATCTCGTGGAGCGCGACGGGCTCCACTTCACCATCTCCGAGACCGGATGGGGCAAGGCGCTCTGGGGCAAGTTCTACGGGCAGTGGCTCTGCGAGGGCGCGGTGTTCACCTACGACTTCGAGCGCTTTGACGCCGAGAAGGTGCTGCCGATGTTCGAGAAGTACAACATCACGACGTTCTGTGCGCCGCCGACCATCTACCGCATGCTGATCAAGGAGGACATCTCGAAGTACGACTTCACCTCGGTCCGCCACGCGACGACGGCCGGCGAGGCGCTGAACCCCGAGGTGTGGACGCAGTTCGAGCGCGCGACCGGGCTCCAGATCGCGGAGGGCTTCGGCCAGACCGAGACCACGCTCTCGCTCGCCAACTTGCTCGGCGACGAGCTCGAGCCCGGCTCGATGGGCAAGCCGGTGCCGGACTACGGCGTCGACCTCGTGGACGCCGACGGCAACCCGGTGCCACCCGGCGAGAACGGCGAGATCGTCGTCCGCACCGACCGCGCGAACCCGCACCCCGGCATCTTCCTCGGCTACTACAAGGACAAGGAGAAGACCGACGAGGTGTGGCGCGGCGGCTTCTACCACACCGGCGACCTGGCGTGGAAGGACGAGAACGGATATTACCACTACGTCGGGCGCGCCGACGACGTCATCAAGTCGTCCGGCTACCGCATCGGGCCGGCGGAGATCGAGAACGTCATCATGGAGCTGCCGTTCGTCCTCGAGTGCGGCGTCAGCGCCGCGCCGGACCCGGTGCGCGGCCAGGTGGTGAAGGCGTCGATCGTGCTGGTGAAGGGCGTGCAGGGCACCGACACCCTGAAGGAGGAGGTGCAGCGCTACGTCAAGGAGCACACCGCCCCCTACAAGTATCCGCGCATCGTGGTCTTCAAGGACGAGCTCCCCAAGACCATCTCGGGCAAGATCCAGCGCAACCTGCTGTAGCCGAATTTGGTATAATACGCACCCTTACAAGGAAGAAGGGTAAGATGAAAGTCTGCAAATTCGGAGGATCGTCCCTGGCCGACGCGGCGCAGGTCAACAAGGTCATCGACATCGTGCTGTCCGACCCGGCGCGGCGCATCGTGGTGGTGTCGGCCCCGGGCAAGCGCCATTCCGGCGACACGAAGGTGACCGACCTTTTGATCACGCTCGCCGAGACCGCGCTTAATGGAAGCAACACCGACCGCGAGTTCGGCGAGGTGGTGGAGCGCTACGCCTCGATGGCCGACGAGCTCAAGCTCGGCGGCGACATCGTGCGGACGATCGAGGAGGACCTGCGCGGGCGCCTCGCCCAGGCGAAGTCGCTTGCGCCCGAGGAGTTCATGGATCTCATGAAGGCGGCGGGCGAGGACAACAACGCCAAGCTCGTCGCGGCGGCGTTCGAGGCCCGCGGGCGCAGGGCGCGCTATGCGAGCCCGAAGGACACCGGGATGGTGCTCAAGGGCAGCTTCGGCGACGCGACGCTCGACCCCGAGAGCTACGCGCGCCTCTCGCGCGCGTTCTCCAACTTCGAGGGCATCGTCGTCTACCCCGGCTTCTTCGGCTACACCCGCGACGGCAAGGTGGCCACCTTCCCGCGCGGCGGCTCCGACATCACCGGCTCCATCCTGGCGGCGGCGGTCTGCGCCGACGTCTACGAGAACTTCACCGACGTCGACTCCGTCTACCCCTGCGACCCGCGGATCGTCGAGGAGGTGAAGAAGGGCGACGGCATCCCGACGATGACCTACCGCGAGATGCGCGAGCTCGCCTACGCTGGCTTCGGCGTCTTCAACGACGACGCGGTCATCCCTGCGGTCAAGGCGCGCATCCCGATCAACATCCGCAACACCAACCACCCCTCGGCGCCGGGCACCATGATCCAGCAGTCGCGGCGGGTGGTGCCGGGCACGGTGGTGGGCATCGCCTCGGCCGACGGCTTCTGCAACATCGTGGTCGAGAAGTACCTGATGAACCGCCAGATCGGCTTCGGCCGGCGGCTCCTGCAGGTGCTGGAGGAGGCGGGCATCTCCTACGAGCACATGCCCTCTGGCGTCGACTCGCAGTGCGTCGTGGTGAAGGAGTGCTACCTGCCCAAGGAAAACGAGCACAAGATCCTCCAGGCCCTCCGCCGCGAGCTGGAGCCGGACTACGTGACAATCGAGCGCGACCTCACCATGGTGATGGTGGTGGGCGAGGGCATGTGCTACACGCCGGGCATGCTGGCGAAGGCGTGCCTTGCGCTCGCGTCGGCCGGCGTCTCGGTGTCGATGGTGAACCAGGGCTCCTCGGAGGTCTCGTTCATGATCGCCATCCGCAAGCAGGACCGCGACCCGGCGGTGAAGGCCCTCTACCGCGCGTTCTTCTCGTGACCCGAGGGGGGGGGTATTGACCTCGAGGGGCGAAAAATGATAAAATAGTGGCACTATGTTTGGCATACACAGAGTGAAGTCCTTGTTCTCGACCGACATCGGCATAGATCTCGGCACCGCCAATTCGCTGGTCTACGCGAGGGACCGCGGCATCGTGCTGCGCGAACCGTCCGTGGTCGCGATCCAGTCCGGCTCCAAGCGCGTCGTCGCGGTCGGCGAGGACGCGCGGCAGATGATCGGCAAGACGCCAAGCAACATCGTGGCGATCCGCCCGATGAAGAGCGGCGTCATCGCCGACTTCGACATCACCGAGGCGATGCTCAAGTACTTCATCACCAAGGTCTGCCCGCCGCGCTTCTACTCGAGGTATTCGCGGCCGCGCCTGGTGGTGGCGGTCCCCTCGGGCATCACCGAGGTGGAGAAGCGCGCGGTCGAGGAGGCCGCGCACGACGCCGGCGCCGGCGAGGTGTTTCTGGTCGAGGAGCCGATGGCCGCGGCGATCGGCGTGGGTCTGCCGGTCGACGAGCCGGCCGGCTCGATGATCGTCGACATCGGCGGCGGCACCTGCGAGGTGGCGATCATCTCGCTCGGCGGCATCGTCCACAGCTACTCCCAGCGCCAGGCCGGCGGCGACGCGATGGACGAGGCGATCGTCTCCTACATCAAGCGCGTCTACAACCTGATGATCGGCGAGCGCACGGCGGAGAAGGTGAAGATCGCCATCGGCAGCGCCACCGCGGTCGGCGAGGAGGGGAAGATGGAGATCCGCGGCCGCGACCTCGTGGCCGGCCTGCCGAAGGAGCTCGAGGTCTCTTCCGAGGAGATCCGCGAGGCGCTAAAGGGCACGGTGGAGGCCATCGTCGTCGCGGTGAAGACTACCCTCGAGCGCTGCGAACCCGAGCTTTCGTCCGACCTGATGGACCGCGGCATCGTCCTTTCCGGCGGCAGCGCCCAGCTCCGCGGCCTCGACCGCCTGCTTTCGCAGCAGACCGGGCTTCCGGTGATGCTGGCCGACGATCCGCTTTCCGCCGTCGCGGAAGGCACCGGCGCCGTCCTCAACCACATCGACATCCTCGCGAAGAACAAGCGCGCGCAGTGAAGAAGGGGAGGTCCGCCACCGTCGCCGTGATCGCCTCCGCTGCGGTTCTGGCGGCGGTTCCGGTTTTCTTCCCCGACGTGGCGGTCGAGCTTGCCTATCCGGTGGAGCGCGCATGGCGCACGGCCTCGCGCGCCATCTCCGTCCGCGTCGCCGGCGCGGTGCGCGGCGCCGAGTCGCGCGCCGAGAACGCGCGGCTCCGGCGGGAGCTCGCGGCGCTCGCGGTGGAGCGGGACGAAATCATGCGGCTGGAGGCCGAGAACGCGCGGCTCCGGCGCGCGCTCGGCTACGTCGAGCGCGCCGGAGCGCAGTGGATCGCCGCCGGCAGGATGTCCTCGGGCGGCGCCGCGGCGGCGGGGCGCCCGATCCTGCGCGTCGACAAGGGCTCGCTCGCCGGCGTCGAGGAGGGCGCGGTGGTGGTGTCGGCCGAGGGGCTGGTCGGCGTCGTCGCGTCGGTCACGCCGCACACCGCGGAAATCGCCACCGTCGCCGACCGCTCGGTGCACGTCGCCTGCGAAGTCGAGGGCGAGGGGGAGGGCCGCCTGCGCGGAATCACCTTCGGCGGCGACGACGGCGCCATCGAGCTTCGCCACCTTTCCGGCGCGAATGGCGCGCCGCCGCGCGCGCGCGTCGTCACCTCCGGCGCCGGCGGGGTGTTTCCGCGCGGCATCGCGGTCGGGGTGTGGCTCGGCGACGGGATGGTCCAGCCGTCCGCCGCGCTTTCGTCGGTCGAGGACGTCTTCATCCGCCGTGCTCAATAAGCGCATCCAGCTCGCGATCGCCGTCCTGGTGCTCGTCTTCGCCGCCGCGGGCGAGGAGCTGCTGCCGCCGGTCTTCGGCGTCGGCGTGCCGCTTCTCCTGGCCGGGACGGTGGCGACCGCGCGCCGTCGCCCCGTGACGACGGCGGTGTTCTTCGCCGTCGCCGCCGGCGCCTTCGAGGACGCGATATCGTCCCTGCCGCCGCTCACCAGCGTCGGCTTCTTCCTCTTCGCGGCGCTGGCCGCGGGCAGCCGCCTCACGCCGGCGACAGCGCTCTTCGCGGCGTATCCGCTCTACCAGCTCTGGCTCTGCGTCTGGATTGCGGACACCGGCGGCGGAGTGTTCCTGCGCACGCTGGCCGCGCTGCCGGTCGGCGCGGCGACGTTCGTCGCCGTGGGCGCGCTGCTATTCCTGGTCGACCGAAAGGCGGGTGTCGATGAGAGGGAATGAGAGTCCTTCGGCGGTAAGCGACTTCGCCTGCGCGGCGGTCGCGGCGGTGATCCTGCTCGGCCTCGTCTTCGTCGCCGTGCGGCTGAAGGCGCTGCAGGTCGACTCCGCCGCCGACTACGGCTATGCGAATGCGCGGCAGTCGGTGCGCCGGGTGCAGACCGACGGCCCCCGCGGACGCATCCTCGACCGGAACGGCGTCGTGCTCGCCGGCGACCGCGTCTCCACCGACATCGTCTGCGACGTCGCGCGCTTCCGCCGCAGCCGCCGCGAGCGGACGGTGGAGGAGATCGCGCGCGCAATCGCCGAGGTGGAGGCGGTGGTGGGGCAGCCGCCGCGCGCGACCGAGGAGCGCATCCGCCGCCACCTGCGCGACGAGCTTGCGCGCCCGCTCGTCTGCTGGCGCGACGTCGGCCACGACGCGCTTGCGCGCTTCCTCGAGCACTCGCGCCAGTTCCCCGGCTTCTCCTGCCGCGAGACGGTCGAGCGCGTCTATCCCCAGGGCAGCTCCGCCGCGCATCTCGTCGGCTACGTCGGCCGCGACCGCGGCGAGGTGGTGGCTGGGGACGAGAAGTTCAACTACTTCGAGCCCGAGCTCACCGGGCGCGCCGGGGTCGAGCGCTACTACAACGGCTTTCTGCGCGGAGTGCCGGGCGAGGTGAAGGTCAGGGTGGACGCGCTCGGCTACGCGATCGAGGAGCGGACGGCGGTGGAGGCCGCGCCAGGGCCCGACCTCGCGCTCACGCTCGACATGCGCATCCAGCGCGCGGCCGAGCGCGTCCTCGAGGGCTGCCGCGGCGCCTGCGTGGTGATCGACCCGCGCAGCGGCGACGTGCTTGCGTTCGCGAGCGCGCCCGGCTTCGACCCCAACGACTTCGTGCCGCGCCTCGGCGAGGACCACTACGCCGCCATGCGCGCCGACCCGGCGAAGCCGCTTTTGAACCGCGCCTCGGGCGGCACCTACGCGCCCGGGTCCACCTTCAAGCCGGTCGTCGCGCTCGCGGCGCTTTCGCTCGGTGTGCCGCCCGAGGCCACCTACGAATGCACGGGAGTATTCACCCTCGGCGAGATGCGCCTGAGGTGCGCGAGCCGCTGGGGCCACGGCGTCCTGGACATGCGGCACGCCATGATGAAGAGCTGCAACCCGTATTTCTGCAACCTCGGCATGGAGGCGGGCACCAACGCCGTCGTCGCCGCGGCGCGCGAGTTCGGCCTCGGCGAGAAGACAGGCATCGACTTCGGCGTCGACGCAGCCGGCGTGGTGCCCGACGCGGAGTGGAAGCTGCACTCGTGCGGCGAGCGCTGGTTCTCGGGCGACCTCGCCCAGATGTCGGTCGGGCAGGGCATGCTGCTCGTCACCCCGCTGCAGATGGCGCGCGTCGCCGGCGCGATCGCGACCGGCCGGCTGGTGACTCCGCGCCTCAAGCTCGACGCGCCGGTGGAGAGCCGCCCCCTCGCCTTCGCGAAGGAGCACCTCGACGTCGTCCGCGAGGGCATGCGCATGGTCGTCGCCGGCGAAGGCACGTCGTCTGGCACCGGCCGCCGCGCCGGCGAGGGCGTGGCGGTCGACGTCTCGGGCAAGACCGGCACCGCGGAGATCGGCGTCGGCGAGCGCCGCCGCAAGAACGCGTGGTTCATCGCCTACGCGCCGTCGGAAAACCCGACCGTCGCGCTGGCGATCGTCGTCGAGAACGCCGAGGGCGGCGGCGTCACCGCCGCGCCAAAGGCGGCGGAGGTGCTGAAGGCGATCTTCGGCGAGAAGCAGACATCGGAAAACGAAGGGAGGGAAAGATGAAGCGCATCGTCGCTGACATCGGCAGGATCGTGGAGTGGCTCGACCGCACGCTGGAGACGAAGCGGTTCGACGACGTCTCCAACAACGGCGTGCAGATCGCCAGCTCCGGCGGCGAGGCGCGGACGGTCGCCTTCGCGGTCGACGCGAGCGTGCGCGCGGTGGAGGAGGCCGCCGCCGCCGGCGCGCGCCTGCTCGTCGTCCACCACGGCATCTCCTGGGGCGGCGGCATCCGCCGCATCGAAGGCGGCGTCTACCGAGTCGTCAAGGCGGCGATGGACGCCGACCTCGCCGTCTACGCCTGCCACCTGCCGCTCGACGCGCATCCAAAGCTCGGCAACAACGCGCAGCTCGCGAAGCGGCTGAAGCTCTCCGCGGCGAAGCCGGCGTTCGTCTACCACGGCGAGACCATCGGGCTCGTCGGCCGCGCCACCCGCGCCACCGCCGCGGCACTTGCCGAGGTCGCGTCCGGCGACCTGGTGGGCGTCTGCAGCGGCGGCGCCGGCGAGTTCGCCGAGGAGGCGCAGCGGCTTGGCTGCCGCGTCTACGTGACCGGCGAGGCGAACTGGGGTGAGGTTGTCGCCGCCGCGAACTGCGGCATGCGGATGGTCTGCCTCGGCCACTACGAGACCGAGGTCTGGGGCGTGCGAGCGGTCGCCAAGGCGATGGCGTCAGCGCTCGGGGTGAAGACGGTCGACCTTACGGAGGAGCTGAAATGAAGTCCAATGCCGAGATGCGGAAGGAGTCGCACGCAGTCGTGCGCAGCCGGTGGTTCTGGATCATCTTCGGGGTGGTCCTGCTGCTGCAGGGAATCTGCCATGGCGCTGGGTGGCTGCTCGGGTCGCTCCACGGCTCGATGGGCATCGTCTCGCCCGCGGACTTCCTGTCCAAGAAGCTCGAAATGCTGCGGCAGGGGCTGGACTACACGCTGCCGACGGCCGAGGCATACCGGCAGATGGCGTATGCCGGCACTTTGGAGATGCTGGTCGGCTACGTCCTCGGCGCGGTGGCGCTCTTCGGCATCACCGCAGTGCTGCTGAAGGCGGTCGCCGACGACCGCAACGACGTCCTCGGCGCGGCGTTCGGCGGCTTTGGCCGTCCGCTCGGGATCACCTGGCTTTTGATGGTGATGAACTTCTTCGTCGGGCTCTGGATGCTGCTCCTGGTCATTCCCGGCATCGTCGCCATCTACCGCTACCGTGCAGCGTGGTACCTGAAGAGCGAGCACCCTGAATGGGGCGCGCTCAAGTGCCTCGGCGAGTCGAAGCGGATCATGCGTGGGCGGAAGTTCCAGGCGTTCCTGCTCGATATGTCGTTCGTCTTCATGGCGATGCTGGCGCTCTTCGCGGCACTCGTCCCGACGTCGCTCGCCGGCCTGCTCGGCGGCGCAGTCGCGGCGATGGCGACGTCGCTGTTCATCGCGCTGCTGGTGGCGGCCATGGTGTATCTGGGGGTCTGGTGCATCGTCGCCCGCACCGTCTTCTACCGCGAAGCGAGGGATTCCGCGCCATGTCCTGCCGAATCGTGATCGAGGGGCGGCTGCCGCGCGGCATCGGCGTGGACCGCGCCGCGCTCCGCCGCGCCGCTGCTTGTTTCGCCGCGAAGGCCGCGGCGCGCGCGTGCTTTCCGTTCCGCGAGGTGGCGGTGGTGCTGCAGGACGACTCCTTCTCCGCCGTGACCCACGCGGCGATCAACGGCGCGGACGGCCCGACCGACGTCACCACCCAGCGCTACGATGCGATGCCGGGCGAGGCGGACGGCGTCTACGGCGAGCTCTACGTCAACGCCGAGCGCGCGCTCGCCGCCGCGCCGCGCCGCCGCGGCTGGAGCGCGGCGAAGGAGCTGCTCCTCTACGTCGCCCACGGGATGGACCACCTTTCCGGCGCGGACGACCACACCCCGCGCGGCTACGCCGCCATGCGCCGCCGCGAACTTGCCTGGCTGCGCGCCGCCGCGGCGCTTTTTATGGTATAATTCAACATAATATGAAAAAGGTAATCATAACCGTAGTCGGCAAGGACACCGTCGGCATCATCGCCCGCGTCAGCGCGTACCTCGCGAAGAACGGGGTGAACATCCTCGACATCGCCCAGACCGTGGTCGGCGGCTACTTCAACATGATGATGGTGGCGGACGCTTCGAAGTACACGAAGTCGTTCGAGCGCCTCGGCGCCGCCCTCGACCGGATCGGCGCGGAGATGGGCCTCAAGATCCGCTGCCAGAAGTCCGAGATCTTCGAGAAGATGCACCGCGTGTGAGGGCAGGGCGATGATCAACCTCAGCGAAGTCATCGAGACCAACCGGATGATCCTCGAGGAGAACCTCGACGTGAGGACCATCACGATGGGGATCTCGCTCCTCGACTGCGCCGGCTCTTCGCTCGCGAAGACTTGCGCGGCAATCGAGGCGAAGCTCATGCGCCTGGCGGGCAGGCTGGTGCGCACCGGCGACGACATCGGCCGCGAGTTCGGCGTCCCCGTCGTCAACAAGCGCATCTCGGTGACGCCGGCGGCGATCGTCGGCTCGGCGTGCTGCCGCAGACCGGCCGACTTCGTGAAGATCGCGAAGACGCTCGACCGCGCCGCGCGGCGGCTCGGGGTGAACTTCGTCGGCGGCTTCTCGGCGATCGTCTCGAAGGGGATGACGCCGGCGGACGAGATGCTCATCCGCTCCATCCCCGAGGCGCTCGCCTCCACCGAGCGCGTCTGCTCCTCGGTGAACGTCGGCTCCACCAAGACCGGGCTCGACATGGACGCGGTGCGGCTGATGGGCGAGATCGTCAAGGCGACGGCGGAGCGCACGCGCAAGCGCGGCTCGATCGGCTGCGCCAAGCTGGTCGTCCTCTGCAACGCGCCGGACGACAACCCGTTCATGGCCGGCGCCTTCCACGGCGTCACCGAGGGCGACGCCGTGCTGCACGTCGGCGTCTCCGGCCCCGGCGTGGTGCACCGCGTCCTCGCCGGCTCCTGCCGCGGCGTGGACTTCGAGACCCTCTGCGAGACCGTCAAGCGCACCGCCTTCAAGATTACCCGCGTCGGCCAGATCGTCGCGCAGGAGGCGGCGAAGCGCCTGGGCGTGCCGTTCGGCATCGTCGACCTTTCGCTCGCGCCGACGCCGGCGGTGGGCGACTCCGTCGCCGACATCCTGAAGGAGATCGGCGTCGAGCATCCCGGCGCGCCGGGCACCACCGCCGCGCTCGCGCTCCTCAACGACCAGGTCAAGAAGGGCGGCGTGATGGCGTCGAGCTACGTCGGCGGTCTCTCCGGCGCGTTCATCCCCGTCTCCGAGGACCAGGGCATGATCGACGCGGTGCGCGCCGGCGCGCTTTCGATCGAGAAGCTCGAGGCGATGACCTGCGTCTGCTCGGTGGGGCTCGACATGATCGCCGTCCCCGGCTCGACCTCCGCAAGCACGATCGCAGGCGTCATCGCCGACGAGGCGGCGATCGGCATGGTCAACCAGAAGACGACGGCGGTGCGCATCATCCCCGTGGCCGGCAGGAAGGTCGGCGACTTCGTGGAGTTCGGCGGGCTCCTCGGCGGCGCGCCGGTGATGAAGGTGTCGCCGTTCTCCTGCGAACGGTTCGTCGCGCGGCGCGGCCGCATCCCCGCGCCCATACACTCGTTCAGGAATTGAAGGCGGTCTTTCTATTCATCGACGGGCTCGGCATCCGCGAGCCTGCCGCGGACAACCCGGTCAACCCCGAGGTCTGTCCGGTGCTGTGTCGGCTCCTCGAGCGCCACTCGCGTCCGATTGACGCGTGTCTCGGCGTGGAGGGGCTGCCGCAGTCCGCCACCGGCCAGGCGACGATGTTCACCGGCCGCAACTGCGCCGAGGCGATGGGCAAGCACTGCGAGGGCTTCCCCGGCCCCGCGCTCCGCAAGATCATCGAGGACGGCAACCTCTTCCTCGAGCTGAAGCGCCGCGGGCTTTCGGTGCGCTTCGCCGACGCGTACCTGGTGGACGGCGCGGACGAGCTCGCGCTGCGGCGGTTCAAGTCCGTTACCACCGTGATGGCGCTCACCGTGCCGGAGACGGTGTCGACCGTCGACGACCTGGTGCGCGACGAGGCGCTGATGCAGGACATCACCCGCGAGACGATCCAGGACCGCTACCCCGACATCCCGGTCATCCCGCCGCAGCGCGCCGCCGAGCACCTTTTCCGCATCGCGCGCGAGCACGACTTCACGCTCTTCGAGTTTTTCCAGACCGACGTCTCCGGCCATTCGATGGACTACCGCCGCGCCTGCGCGGTGCTGCGGGTCTACGACCGCTTCCTCGCCGCGCTGGTGCGCTATGTCGAAGCGGCGGGCCTCACGCTGGTAATCACTTCCGACCACGGCAACATCGAGTCCATCGGCGACCACGGCCACACCCGCAACCCGGTGCCGTTCGTCGCCTACGGCCCCGGGGAGGAGTTTTTGCGCGAACGCGTTGCCTCGCTCGCCGACGTCACCCCGGCGCTTCTCGCCGCCTACGACGGACGATAACGGGCATTGGAAAGGAAAACCGGATGAAGGCGTGGATACAGCGGGTGACGGAGGCGTCGGTGACGATCGGCGGCGAGACGGTCGCGTCCATCGGGCGCGGCTATCTCGTCCTGCTCGGCGTTACCCACTCCGACACCGATAAGGACGCCGACGAGCTCGCCGCGCGGATCGTCGCGCTCAGGATCTTCGAGGACGCCGCGGGCAAGACCAACCTCTCCATCCAGGACGCCGGCGGCTCGGTGATCGTCGTCTCGCAGTTCACGCTCTACGCCGACACGCGGCACGGGCGGCGTCCCGGCTTTTCCGCGGCGGCGCGTCCGGAAGTCGCCGAGCCGCTCTACGAGCGCGTCGTCGCGCGCCTCCGCGAGACGCTCGGCGCCGACCGGGTCGGCACCGGCCGCTTCGGCGCGGAGATGAGCGTCAGGCTCGTCAACGACGGGCCGTTTTCGCTGGAGCTGAAGGCGGGCGCGGAATGATCTCGCCGGAGACGATCGCGCGCATCGAGGCGCTGATGGCCGAGGCTTCGGTGTTCGAGGACGACCTCGAGGAGAGCTTCATCCTCGGCGGCGGTCCCGGCGGACAGAAGACCAACAAGACCTCGAGCGTGGTCAGGCTCGCGCATGCGCCGAGCGGGATGGCGGTGCGCTGCGGCGAGACCCGCAGCCGCGAGACGAACCGCTGGCTCGCGCGGCGGATGCTCGCCGAGGCGATCCTCGCGCGCGAGAAGGGGCGGGCGACCGCGGAACAGCAGCGGCGCGAGAAGGTGCGCCGCCAGAAGCGCCGCCGCAGTCGCCGCCAGAAGCAGAAGATGCTCGCCGACAAGCACGCGCATTCGGAGGTGAAGGCCATGCGCAGGAAGGTGGAGGCGGATGAGTAAAGCAATCGCTCTCCACGTCTGCTGCGGACCGTGCGCCTCGGCGTGCGTGCCGCGTCTCGTCGCCGACGGACGCGAGGTGACGATGGTCTTCGCCAACTCCAACATCGACACGGCGGAGGAGTTCGAGCGCCGCCGCGGCGCCGCCGCCGCGCTGGCGGAACACGACGGCGTCGCCTTCGAGGTCGTCCCCTACGACCACGCGGAGTGGCTGCGCGAAGTCGCCGTGGGGCTCGAGGGCGAGCCGGAGCACGGTGCGCGGTGCGAGCGCTGCTTCCGCTATTCGCTCCGCAAGGTGGCCGAGTTCGCCGCCGCGCGCGGCATCGGCGAGTTCACGACCTCGCTTACCGTCTCGCCGCACAAGGTCTCGAGCCAGGTCTTCGCCGCCGGACGCGAGGCCGGCGAAGGGTTCGCGGAGATCGACTTCAAGAAGGACGGCGGCTTCCAGCGCTCCGTGGCGCGCTCCAAGGAGCTCAACCTCTACCGCCAGTCCTACTGCGGCTGCGAGTTTTCGCGGAATATGGTATAATACAGTCCCACAGCAACTTAAGGAGGAAAACATGAGACCTGGATTCTGGCAGATTCTGATCATCGTCGCGATCATCGCGATACTCTTCGGCGCCAAGAAGATCCCCGAGCTCGCGCGCTCGATCGGCAAGGCGAAGGGCGAGTTCAAGAAGGGGCTCGTCGAGGGCGAGAAGGAAGAAGAGGCGGCGGCCGAAGGCGAGAAGAAGCCAGAGCCGGCCAAGGAACTGGCTTGACCGACCTCGTCAGAGAGCGGCTCAAGTCGCTGCCCTGCCGCCCCGGCTGCTATCTCATGCGAGATCGCCGGGGCGAAATCATCTACGTTGGCAAGGCCAAGAACCTGCGCCGGCGGGTGCAGTCCTACTTCCGCCCGCACGCGCGCCTGGCGCCGAAGGTGCGCTCGATGGTGGAGCTGGTGCACGACTTCGACTTCATGACGGTGAAGAACGAGGCGGAGTCGCTGCTCACCGAGGCGTCGCTCATCAAACGCCACAAGCCGCACTTCAACATCCTGATGCGGGACGACAAGCGCTACCTGGCGCTCAAGGCCGACGCCGCCTCGCCGTGGCCGCGCTTCGCCTGCTGCCGGATCGTGCGGGACGACGGCGCGCGCTACTTCGGCCCGTTTCCCTCCGCGCCGGTCGTGCGCGCGGCCAAGGACTTCGTCGAGCGCCGCTGGGGCATCCGCTCCTGCGCCTGCCTCGTGCCGGACGAGGCCGCCCACCGCCACTGCCTCGCGAACGTGATCCGCTCCTGCAGCGCGCCGTGCCTCGGATCGGTCGCGCAGGACGAGTACCGGCGCCGCTTCGACGAGGCGTGCGAGTTCCTCGACGGGAAGCGCCCGGCGGAGATCGCCGCGGTGGAGGAGGAGATGCGCGCGCGCGCCGAGGCGGGCGACTACGAAAGCGCCGCGCGGCTGCGCGACACCGTCGCCGCGCTCCGGGAGATGACCAAGGCGCACTTCGTCCGCCGCACGCCGCAGATGCGCCGCGAGGACGCCATGCGGGGGCTTGGGGAGCTGGCCGCGGCGATCGGGCTTAAGAAGCCGCCGCGGATCATCGAGTGCGCCGACATCTCCAACCTCTTCGGCGAATACAACGTCGCCTCGCTGGTCGTCGCGCGCGACGGGCTGCCGGACGGCCGCTACTACCGGCACTTCCGCATCCGCTCCTTCAAGGGGGCGGACGACCCGCGCGCGATGGCCGAGGTGGTGCGCCGTCGCTACGGGCCGGACTCGACCCTGCTCGCCACCTCGCCGCGCGCGGACCTCTTCGTCTGCGACGGCGGCATCACCCAGCTTAGGGCGGCGCGCGCGGTGTTTGCCGAGCTCGGCGTCGCCGACATCCCGACCATCGGGCTCGCGGAGCGCCAGGAGGAGATCGTGCTTGACGACGGCCGTGAGAGCATCCTGCTGCCGCGCGACTCGGAGGCGCTCTTCGTGCTGACGCGGCTGCGGGACGAGGCGCACCGCTTCGCCATCACCTACCACCGCTCGCTGCGCGAGCGCGCCATCCGCGAGTCCGCGCTCGACGAGGTGCCGGGCATCGGCGCGGCGAAGAAGCTGAAGCTCCTGAAGCGGTTCGGGTCGGTGCGCGGGATTGCGCGCGCGTCCGCCGACGAGGTCGCCGCCTGCGCCGGCGTCGGGGAGGATGTCGCAAAGGCGGTGCTTGCCGCCGCCAAGGGAGGCAATGCATAAATGCAGGGAACCATGAAAACGAGACGACTTCTGGCTTTGGCCTTGGCGGCGCTGGCGGCCGCGGCGGTTGCGCAGGCAGCCGACGGGCTGACGGCGTATTCGATGGTGACGCGCGACGGACGGCGGCTTGTCTCGCGGAGCGAGAACGGCGAGACGGTGTTCGAGCTCGTGGCGACCAATGCGCTGCCGCCGGGTCTGCCGCCGGTCAGGGAATGGACGATCTACGGCATCAAGTCCGCCCACACCGACCTCGGCCTCCACCGCTCCAACTACGTCCAGCGCAAGGGGACGGTCCGCCGGCTGGAGCTCGCCAAGGAGCTGATGGCCGCCGACCGCCGTCCCGACGACGACCCCGCCGCGCTCCGCTACGTGCAGGAGGGCTGGTGGGGCTGGTTCAACTTCGTCGCCGACCGCGACGAGGAGCGGGCGCACGCGGACTTCGACGACCTGCTGAGGCGCGGGCGGTTCGACATCGGCCTTTCGCTCTGCGGCGTCACGACACACGTCTTCGGCTACGAGGAACTCGCGCGCTCGATCTATCCGATACGCGAGCTGCGGGCGAAGTGGAACGTCCGGGGCCATACTTCGCAACTGGTGGACAACCCCGGCGTCTCGTGTGCCGTCATCGATCCGTATGCCGAGGCCGGCATCGAGAACCTCACCTTCTGGCCGAACGGCTGGGTGCTGAAGCAGCTCGACTGCGGCAACGACCCCAGGCGCATGCGCATCAGGTTCGCGCCCGGCTCGGACTATCCGCTGGTCTTCTGGTGGGAGGCGCCGAGCGGCAACCGCCTGCTCGTCTGGTCGGGCTCGAATTACATCGGCGGCGAGCGGTTCGGCCTCGCGACCGCCTTCATCGACAGGCTCTCCCATCCCCAGCCTGAAATCGCCGAGGTGCCGTCCCCGAACTGGCGGCCAGACCTCGCGAAGATGGAGCGCGCGACCGCGGGGACGCTCGCGTGGCTCGAACAGGCGATTCCATACGACGTGTGGCTCTTCCCGGACTACCACGACGACGAGATCCCCTCGACGCGGCTGGCTGATTCCTTTGCGGAGTGGAACGCGAAATGGGCGACGCCGGTCTTCCGCACCGTCGGACGTCTGGACGAGCCGTTCGAGCGGCTGCGCGTCAAGTTTGCGGACAAGATACCCGTCGTGCGCGGCGACTTGACCTGCGCCTGGGACCGCACGCTTCCGGCTGCGGCGGAGCTGCTGGCGGACAAGCTTGCGGCCGACCGCGCTCTGCCGCTCACCGAGGCGCGCGCAGTCGTCGCCGCCGTGAAGGGCAACGCGCCGTATCCGCGCGACGACCTCGAACACGGCTACGCGGCGCTTGTCCTCAACGACGACCACTCGTATGGTTTCAGCGGCTATTCGGGGCGCCGCTGCTACGACACCTGGACGCAGCACCGCGACTGGATCGAGACCGCAGCGCGCATCGCGGGGAGTGATTTTATTAGCCGCAAAGAACGCAAAGGACGCAAAGAGGAATTGCCCAAGACCATTGAGAACAGGTGGTATCGGGTTGAGGTCAATGCGCGCGGCGAGATAACCTCCATCTACGACAAGGATCTGAAGCGCGAGCTTTTGGACGGCGTCGCCAACCGCCTCCTCTACACGCGCGACGGCTACCGCAGCTGGAGCGATCCAGCGACGCTGGGCGCGAAGATCGTCCAGAAGGTGTCGCTGGATCCGGACGAGAAGCGCATCGTCGTCGAGAACACGATCGAGGACGCCGCCGACCTCTGGAACACCAACCGCTTCTACCGCTACGGCCACTACGCCTTCCCGTTCAAGGTCGAATCGCCGCGCTTTGTTTCCCAGCTGAACGGCCCCGTCATCGACGCGCACAACGGCGTCACGCCGCATGTGCAGGACACCTATTCGTGCATCCGCGACTGGTGCGCGGTGGAGAACGGCGAATTCGGCGTCGCGCTCGTCCAGCCCGACACCTGCATCGTCGAATACGGCGAGCTGCATACGACGAACGCCTACTGCCGCGCCGGGCGCCCGGGCCGCGGGCACGTCTATTCGTTCGCGTTCGCGGATGGACTCCAGTACCAGCTCGACCGTCCGCCGTCCTTCCGCTTCCGGTATGTCCTGACGTCCTACGCCGGGTCGTGGCGCGACGCGCACATCCCAGCGTTCGCGGCGCGGCAGGTGGGGGCGCTCGCGGCCGACCGCGGAATCGCCGCGCTCATCCGGGCGGACCGGACGAACGTCGAGCTCACGGCGCTCAAGCTGGCCGAGGACGGCAACGGACTGATTGTGCGCTTCCGGGAGACGGAGGGCCGCGCGACGCGGGCGAAGGTAGTGCAGTCGCTGGTGAAGGACGCGCGGATCGAGCGCGTCACCGTGCTGGAGGAGCCGTGGCGCGGCGAATCTGCCGCGGAAGACGGCTTCGAGCTGCGTCCGTTCGAGACGGTTACTTTGCGGCTGACCGGCGAGCTGCCGCCGTTCAAGACTGCCGCGGAAAAGGTGCCGTGGACGGGGCTCCTCACGCGTCCGCGCGTCTTCCCCGGTGGGAAGAACGGCACCACCTATCTGCTCTGGGGAACCGACGACGCGCCAGACTTCGACCACTACGAAATCTGCCGCGACGGATTGCCGCTTGCGACGGTGACGAACATCGTGGACGAAGGCGTCCTCTACCGCAACGCCCGCTACGAGGACGCGGAGGCGTCGCCTTCGACGCGGCATGTCTACCGCGTGCGGAGCGTCTACAAGGACGGACGGAAGGGCGCGTGGTCCGAGTTCATGGGGCTGGACTGCGACGTCGTCGAATTCTGGGAGCTCAAGGCGCGGCGCACGGGTGCACACGTCTGGAGCTGGCGGCCGACGAAGGCGAATGGCGAAGTCTTGTTTTTGCAGGAGCATCCGCCTTGGGGCAAGGAGGTCCACGGCGGCATCCCGATCTGCTGGCCCTGGTTCGGCGCGCCGCCGAAGGAGGGGCTGCCCAAGCACGGACTTGCCCGCTACGCGACGTGGAAGTGCACGCGCGACGGTGTGTTCGAGCTTGATTCCAACGACGCGACGCGAGCGCTGTGGCCGCACGACTTCCATCTTGAAGTGGAAGTCAGGACGGATGGTGACGGCAGGCTGGTTGTGCGGCTGACAGAGACCAACACGGGCAAGGAGGCGTTCGAGTCGGCGTGGGGATTTCATCCGTATTTCCGCGTAGCCGACGCCGAGCGCGTGGCGGTGGACGGCGAGCGCCAGCCGCGTCCAAGCGTCCTCGTGCACACAACTGCCGCGGAGAAGGGCCGTTGCCGCACCTTGACCGACCTCGTCAGCGGGCGGGTAATTACGGTTGAGTCCAGCGACAACGAAGACTGGATGGTGTGGAATCCCGGCGTTGACCGCACGCCGCTCTGCAAAACGCTCGGTCCCGACGAGTGGAAGCGCTTCTACTGCATCGAGCCCTGCACGCTTGCCCCGCGTTCGCTCGCGCCCGGCCAGAGCCGAACCCACGAAATGACAATCGAGGTCAGATCGCCATGAAAAGAGACGGGGCGCGCAGGCCGGAGATTCTTTCTCCGGCGGGTGACTTTACCTGCCTGCAGACGGCGCTCGACGCCGGGGCGGACGCGGTCTACTTCGGGCTCGGCACCTTCAACATGCGCGCGCGGAGCGGGGTGAACTTCCGCGAGGAGGACCTGCCGGAGATCGCACGCCGCTGCCGCGCGCGCGGCGCGAAGGCGTACCTCGCGCTCAACGCGATCATGTTCGAGGGCGAGACCGACGAGGTCGCGCGCGTCCTCGACGCGGCGAAGCCGTACGTCGACGCGGCGATCGTCTCGGACTGGGGCGTGATCGCGCTCTGTCGGGAGCGCGGGGTGCCGTTCCACGTCTCGACGCAGATGTCGGTGTCCAACTCCGAGGCGGTGCGCTTCCTTGCGGAGCACGGCGCGGCGCGGGTGGTGCTGGCGCGCGAATGCACGCTCGGAGAGGTGAAGGCGATCGCCGCGGCGGTGGCGCCGACGGAGATCGAGTGCTTCGTCCACGGCGCGCAGTGCGTGGCGGAGTCGGGCAGGTGCTTCATGAGCCACGACGCGTTCGGCGCGAGCGCGTGCCGCGGCGAGTGCCGCCAGCCGTGCCGGCGGCGGTTCGAGGTGAAGGCGGTGGACCTCTACGAGGACGAAAACGGGAAGCCGGTGCACGAGTCGGACACGGCCTTCGTGGTGGAGCCGCGCACGATCCTCTCCGCCAAGGACCTCTGCTCGCTCGCCTTCCTCGACCGGCTCGTCGACGCCGGGGTGGCGAGCTTCAAGATCGAAGGGCGCGCGCGCAATGCCGAGTACGTGCACACGGTGACGGCGGCATATAGACGCGCCGTCGACGCAATCGCCGCGGGCGAGTATACGCCGGAGCTCGTCGCCGAGCTGGAGGCGGAGGTCGCCAAGGTGTTCCACCGCGAGTTCTCGCGCGGGCTCTACTTCGGGCGGCCGGGCGTGGACCAGTTCGCCGACTCGCAGGACTCGCTCTCGACGCTCGTCAAGCGCCACGCCGGAATCGTGGTCGACTACTTCCTCAAGGCCGGCATCGCGCAGGTGCAGATCCAGGACCATCCGCTCGCCGTGGGCGACACGGTGCAGATCCACGGACCCACGACCGGGGTGGTGGAGGTTGTGGTCGACGAGCTGCGGCGCGACGACGAGCGGCTCGAGTCGGTCGGGAAGGGCGAGTGGGCGACTTTCCGCGCGCCGCGCTGCCGCGTCGGCGACAAGGTGTTCTTCATGGAGCGCAGGGCGGCGAAGTCTAGCCGGCGATAGAAATCCGTTAGAATAATTTTTGTCAGATTCAGGAAAGGATTTTGCCTAACCTGATGTTGCAGGGAAAATAGCCTTGCCGAAAACTTAAGAAAGGAGACAAAAAATGAACAAGAAATTCATAGTTGCGGTTGGCATCGCGGCCATTTCGATTGGTGCCTTTGCTGGCCCTCACGGCGGTCCACGCCACGGTGGCTTCCATGGCGGGCCCCGCTTTGGCGGGTTCCGTGGCGGACCACGGCCGGTCATGCATCATGGAGGCTTCCATCACCGGCCGATTCACCACTACAGCGGCTGGGGACGCGGCGGCCGTTACTTCTGGCCGGGCTTTGTCGGCGGCGTCGTGGGCGGGCTCGTCTACAATTCGATCTGCCCCACCACCTACGTGACGACGCCGACCGTGGTCACGACCCCGACGGTGGTGACGACGACGCCGGTGGTGACCGCGCCCGCGGCGACGGTGCAGAACGTCTGGGTCGAGGGACGGTACGTCGACCAGGTCCAGGCGAACGGCACGGTGATCCGCGTCTGGCAGCCTGGCCACTACGAGCAGCGCGAAGTGCTGCTGCAGTGACGATCGCCAAGGCGCGCCGGCCGGACTAGAAACCGGCAATCCTCCCGACGAGCTCGTCCGCACCGGTCACGGTGTGGACGGTCGCCGGGATGGACTTGCGGAAGACCGCGCCGTAGTTCTTGGTGACGATCCGCGGGTCGGTGACGACCACGACGCCGCGGTCGGACTTGGTGCGGATGAGCCGCCCGAAGCCCTGGCGGAAGCGGATCACCGCCTCTGGCAGCGCGTAGTCGCGGAAGGGGCTGCCGCCTTCGCGCTGCACCTTCTCGGAGCGCGCCTCGGCGATCGGGTCGCCGACCTGCGCGAATGGCAGGCGGGCGATGACCACGCAGGAAAGCGCCTCGCCGGCGACGTCAACCCCCTCCCAGAACGACTGCGCGCCGAAGAGAACCGTGCGCCCGCCAGCCTTGAGCGCCTGGGTCATCGCTTCGCGCGACATCCCCTCGCCCTGCACGAGGAGCGTCAGAGCCTCCTTTTCAAAGGGCCCGGCGGCCGCGGCGGCGACGGCGTTCATCATCTCGTAGCTGGTGAAGAGGACGAGCGCCCTGGCCTGGGACGCGGCGCAGACGCGCGCGAGCGTCTCGGCGAGCGCCGGCGCATACGCCTCGGGCTCGGCCGCCGGGTCGGGCAGGTAGTCCGGCGCCAGCACCAGCGCCTGGCGGAAGTAGTCGAAGGGGCTGGCGGCGGTGAGGAAGCGGAAGCGCTCCTCCGCGCCGAGGCGCCGCGCCATGTAGCGGAAGTCGTTGCCGACGCGCAGCGTGGCGGAGCAGAGGACGGCGGAGTCCTTCGCGCCGTAGAGGACGTCGGCGAGCTCCTTCGCCACCGAGAGCGGCGCGGCGACGAGACGGACGTGGGCGCGGCGGCGGTCGACGCGCACGCGCTCGACCCAGTAGACGTAGTCGTCCTCCTTCTCGCCGGCGACGACGAAGGCCGCCTCGTTGGCGAAGGCAAGCAGCCGGTCGGCGTCGGCGGAGAGCAGGGTGGCGAGGTCGTCGTCGCCGCTGGCTGCGCAGAAGTCGTGGAGCCGGTGGACGAGCGCGATAAGCGGGGCCTCGAAGGCGCGCTGGAGCTCGGCGAGGCGGGCGGTGTCCTCCCAGTAGAGGCGCGAGCGGCCGTAGCGCCGCACTTCCGTCTTCGGCGGCAGCAGCTTGCCGAGGAAGGCGAGGAACCGCTCCGCGGCGTTGGCGACGGCGTCGGCGTCATGCGAGAACTCCTTGCGGTGGCGCTTGAGGCGGCGGAGGATGCGGTTGAGCTCGGGCAGCGAGAATTCGGATCCGAACGCCTCGGTGGCGATTGCCTCGAGGTTGTGGGCCTCGTCGAGGACGAGCCGTCCGTAGGCCGGCAGGATGCCGCTGCCGGGCGAGGTGGCCTCGGCGAGGACGAGCGCGTGGTTGACGACCACGAGGTGCGCTTCCGCGGCGTTTTGGCGGGCCTTCTGGACGAAGCAGCGGCCGTAGTAGGGACACTTGCGGCCGGTGCACTCGTCACCGGGGCGCGAGAGGAGCGCGCGGTTGATGCCGTCGTAGGTGTCGAGGTCGCCGTCGGGAGTGGACGAGAGCCACTCGACGAATGCCGGCAGGAGCCGTTGCTCGTCCTCGGACATCGTCCAGTAGCCGGGTTCGAAGAACTCGGCCACCGACTTGAGACAGACGTAGTTGGCGCGGCCCTTGAGCAGGGCGACCCTGAAGCCGGCGGCGCCGTCGCCGAGCACCGAGACGGCCTTGGGGATGTCGGAGTTGATGAGCTGCCCCTGGAGGTTGCGGGTGGCGGTGGAGACGACGACCGGGGTGTCGTTCTTCGCGGCCCAGAGGACGGCGGGCACCAGGTAGGCGAGCGACTTGCCGACGCCGGTGCCGGCCTCGACCATCAGGTGCTCGCGGGCGTTGAACGCGGCGGCGATGGCGCCGCACATGTCGATCTGGCCGGGGCGCTCCTCGTAGCCCTCGCGCGCGCCGAGCGTGCCGCCGGCGCGGAGGTGCGCCTGCGCCGCCTCCACGTCGATGGGCGAGCAGTCCTCGTGCGCGGGCAGATGCCGGGCCGGTCCCGGCGCGCGGCGCGGCGGAACGACGTTTTCCCAGGTGGGGTTCGCTATGAAAGCTGCGGCATCCATGTTGGGCCGATATTATACCACAAATTGCCCGCCGCGCAGCGCGCGCGTTTCCTCTTGCCGCCCCTTGCTTTTTGGGGCGGGAAATGGTAAAATCAACCGTAATTTCACAAACTAAAATGGGCAGATAGGGGGACAGGCTGCAGGAGATCGCAAAAATGGCTGGGCATGTGGAAACAATGCCGAAGATTCTCGTGGTCGACGACGAGAAGCTGATTCGGCTTACGATGAGCGCGCGCCTCAAGCGCGTGGGGTACGACCCTGTCGCGGTCGGGACGGTGGAGGAGGCGGTGGCGATCCTGAAGAAGGAGCACAAGCACTTCGGCGCAATCATCTCCGACATCGTGATGGGCGAGATGGACGGCTTCGTGTTCCGCGACATCGTGCGCGGCATCGACCGGTCGATGCCGATCTTCTTCCTGACGGCGCTCGATCCGGAGGAGGGGAGCGGGTTCCTGAAGAAGATCGTCTCCGAGCCGCTGAGCTACTACCTGCCGAAGTCGGTCGACACCGACGTCCTCCTCCAGCGTGTGCAGCGCACCATCGCCTCGCGCAGGATCGAGCAGTTCATCGAGCGGCAGATCGAGGAGCAGAGGCAGTCGATGGCGCTCGCAGCCCAGATCCAGAGCAGCATGCTGCCGGTGCGCGCGATGATGACGGAGCGCGGCTTCTACACGGCGTTCTGGAAGGCGAAGGACATGGTCAGCGGCGACCTCTACGAGGCGATGCCGTTCGGCGAGGGGTGCTACCTCTACCTGCTCGGCGACATCCAGGGCCACGGCACCAGCGCGGCGCTCGCGATGACGGCGGTGCAGACGTTCATCAAGCAGCTCTCCAACCGCAAGCTGCAGAGCTCGGTGCAGATCTACGACATCGCGAACCGCCTGCAGCGCTTCTTCCGGAACAACCTGGCGGAGGTCTCCTACATGACCGCGCTCCTCTGCCTGCACCGTCCGCTTCGGAACGACGTCGTCTGGCTCAACTGCGGCGCGCCGGACCCGGTGGTGGTGTCCGACGGCGTGGTGTGCGAGGTCAATCCCGAGAAGCGCGGCGGGCTGCCGATCGGGCTGATGGCCGACACGGTGTACTCCGAGAAGGACGTGGTGACGACTCCGCTCTTCGACGACTCGGTGGTGGTGGCCTACACCGACGGGCTCCTCGACATGTCGCGCGACACGGAGGGCATGGAGCAGATGCCGGCGGCGATGGTGGCCAAGCTGCGCAACGAGCTCATCACCGATGGCCGCGCGGACGGCTCGATCATGGTCGAGCCCTACAAGTTCATGCGCGCGGCGGCGGAGATTGGCTACGGCACCCTGCACGACGACGTGACCATCCTCGTCTTCGGCAAGCGCGCGAACCTGCCCGGCGTCTTCGAGGCGACCTCGCCGGTCTCGCCGGCGGAGGTGGACCAGATGGCGCAGGCGATGGCGGCCTGGTGCGCCGGCGAGGGCTGGGACCAGTCGCTCGTCGACCGCATCCAGCTCGTCCTCGAGGAGAAGCTGATGAACATCCACGACCACGGCCTCACCGACCGCGAGCGACTGCACGAGGTGGTGAGCATCCGGCTCCGGCTGGTGAACAAGACGGCGGAGCTGACGGTGTGGGACTGCGGCTCGCCCGAGCCGAGCCTCGCGGTCGCCGCGGGCTCGACCGACACCGGCTTCGAGCTCGCCAACCGCGAGATGAGCGGGCGCGGGCGCGGGCGGATGATGGTGCGCGAGCTCTGCGACGGCATCGAACGCAACCGCTATGGCAAGTTGAACGAGACCATCTACCACATCCCCCTGAACCTGGAGGCGGTCGGGGGGCAAACCAACTTCAAGGGGGAAGTCAAATGAAGGAATGCTGCGCCACATACCTTAACGAGCAATTCGGCGGGGACGCCGACATCATCAACGAAATCTACGCCGAGTACGCTTCGTCCGCGAAGGCGAAGACCGGCGAGGCCGAGGCCGCGCTCGCGGCCGGCGATTGGGATGCGTTGGACAAGATCGCGCACACGGTGAAGGGCAATGCCCTGGCGGCTGGCGACAGCGAGACGGCGGAGGCGGGGATTGCGCTCCGCCAGGCGGCGAAGCTCCACGACGCCGGCGAGTCGGGCCGGCTGATCGCGCGGCTGAAGGATCTGACGGCGGCGCTCTAAATGGCGGAGGCGAAGCCAGAGGAGCTGGACGAACTCGTCCACGAGCTCGCCGCGCGCACACGCGGCGTGAGGCGGCGGAGCCTGCGGCTGATGGCGTGGCGCTTCACGGTGCTGCTCTCGTACGCGACGAAGCGGTTCATCGACATCGTCGGCAGCGGCGTCGGCATGCTCGTCCTCTCGCCGGTCTTCCTGGGGATCGCGGCTGCGGTGAAGCTCTCGAGCCCGGGGCCGGTGTTCTTCAGCCAGACGCGCGTCGGGCGCTACGGGCGCCACTTCCGCTTCTGGAAGTTCCGCAGCATGCGGACAGACGCCGAGGCGTGCAAGGCGGCGCTGATGGCGCAGAACGAGTCGAAGGACGGCGTGATCTTCAAGATGAAGGACGATCCGCGCATCACCAGGGTGGGGCGGTTCCTGCGTCGCACGAGCCTCGACGAGCTGCCGCAGCTCTGGAACGTGTTCATCGGCGACATGAGCCTGGTGGGGCCGCGTCCGCCGGTGCCTTCCGAGGTGGCGCAGTACACGCTCGAGGACCGCAAGCGGCTGGACGTGATCCCCGGCATCACCTGCCTCTGGCAGATCAAGGGCAGGAGCGAGATCCCGTTCCACGAGCAGGTGCGGCTCGACAAGGAGTACATCATGGCGGGCGGGTTCTGGAAGGACGTCGCGATCCTCATGAAGACGATCCCCGCGATCATCGGCGGGAAGGGGGCGTACTGAATATGGTCAACGTCGTCTTCATCCCCGCGACACGCGAGACCGAATGGGTGGACGAGCTCCTTCCCGGCACCAGCCCGGCGGAGCTGCCGGTCGCCGGGCGGCGCGTCATCGACTACGCCATCGAGCGGGCGCAGAAGTTCGGCGCGATGTTCACCGAGATCCTGGACTGGCGCTTCTCCCAGCGGCTTGCCGACGACTTCGCCGATATGACCCGGACGGGCGCGCCGATCTTCTATTTGAGGGGCGAGGGCGAGTTGCCGAAGGGCCTTGCCGGCATAGAGGGATATTCGAGCCCGCTCACCGCCAACATCGCGGACGACCTCGTCGTGGTCTGGGGGATTGCGCTGTCGATGCACGCGGAGGAGGAGATGTCGATGGAGCCGGTTTCCGAGGCGGAATGCGTCGAGACCCCGGCTGGAATCTACCGTCGCAGTGGCGGCCGCTGGATGCGCCTCGTTCCCCACGGCCTCGTGGTCAGGAACGTCAAGGCGTGGCACGAGCTGAACTTCGTCGTCCTCAGCCATCCCGAGGAGTTCACGGTGCCGGGGTATTCGTCCGAGCGCGACGTCCACATCGGGCGGAGCGTCGTCATCGAGCACGGGACGGAGGTGAAGCCGCCGGTGCTTCTGCAGGACAACACCTGGTTCGCCCGGAACGTGCAGCTCGAGGGCGAGGTGATCGTCGACAGCGGCTCGTACATCAGCGAGGGCGCGCGGCTCCGCCGCACCGTCGTCTGCCGCGACACGTTCATCGGCGCGGGGCTGGAGTTAATCGGCAAGATAGTGGTCGGGCGGCGCGTCATCGACGCCGGCACCGGCACCTGGGTGGACTTCGAAGAGCCGGGCCTCGCCCGCCGCATCCCGACCGGGCTGGGATGGGTGCGGTCGATGTGGCGGTTTCTGCGAGGAAGGTCGTACGGCCGAAGGGGGTAGGTCATGAAGTGGCATTCTTCAGGCGCGGCGGCGGACATCGCGAAAAGGGGGAGGTGAGGAATGCAGGGCTACGCATATTCGATTTTTTCCGCCGCCGCGATCGTAATCCACCTGATCCTCAACTTCGACCTGCTGGCCGGCCGCCACGGGCTCCACCTCGCGCACGTTGTGCGCTACCGCTGGTTCCTGTTCGGGGTGCTCGCCTACTATACGACCGATGCGGCCTGGGGAGCGTTCGCCGGGCTCCGCTGGATGGTGCCGTGGTACATAGACACGCTGTTCTTCTTCCTGTCGCTGGTTGCGTTCGTGTTCCTGTGGTGCCGGTTCGCCGCGGACTATCTCTCGTTCGGCAGGGCGTCCCGGCGCTTCCTCGACTGGTGCGGGTGCGCTCTTCTGGCGTTCAACCTCGTTGCGATGGCGGCCAATCCGTTCACCCGGTGCCTCTTCTACTTTGACGACCAGGGCGTCTACCAGACCGGCTGGCTGCGCGATCCGGCGTTTTACATGATGGTCTCCTTCGGGATGCTCACGTCGCTGTTCGTGGCCGTGAAGACGATCCGTAGCCGGGATTTCGACCGCCGCCGGGGCGCGATGGTGCTTTTGTGCGGCATCACCATGTCGGTGTCCATGATCATGCAGGTGGCCTGGCCGCTCACGCCGTTCACGTCGCTCGGGTGCCTCGTCGTCAACTGCTTCTTCCAGGTGTTCGTGATCCAGGACGAGCGGTCGGCGAAGTACGCGGCGGAGCTCGAGAAGGCGCTCGAGTGCGCCCGTGCGGCGGAGAAGGCGCGGAGCATGTTCTTCAGCATCGTCAGCCACGACATCAGGACGCCGCTCAACGCGATAATAGGCTATTCCGAACTGCTCCAGAGGGGTGCCAAGGACGAATCCGAGCGGAACGAGGCCCTGAAGTCCATCCGCGCCAGCGGTGTCACGCTGCTGCAGCTCGTCGACGACGTCCTCGACCTCGCCAGGATGGATGCCGGGATGATGACGCTCCGCTCAGAGCCGGTGCTCATGAACCAGCTTGTCGACGAGGTGTTCTCGTCCTTCTGGCGCGACGCGTCCGCGAAGGGGGTGGAGCTCGTCAACCGCACCGACGGCGTGCCGACGGTGATGGTCGACGGCCACCGCTTCCGCCAGATCCTCTTCAACCTGATCGGCAACGCCGTGAAGTTCACCGGGAGCGGGTCGGTGACGGTTGCCGCCTCGTATGCCGAAAAGACGCTTGTCGTCTCCGTCGCCGACACTGGCTGCGGCATCGCGCCCGACATGCTGTCGCATATCCTTGAACCGTTCGTTCAGGTGCTGGACCCGAGCCACGCGGCCGACCGCGCCAACGGCACCGGGCTGGGGCTTTCCATCTGCCGCCGGCTGGCGGAGACGATGGGCGGCGAGATCAGCGTCGAAAGCGAGCCCGGGCGTGGATCTAAGTTCACCATTCGCATTCCCGGCGTCGAGATCTGCGAGGCAAAGGCGGAGCCTTCCGGCGCGGAGGTCTCCGGTACAATCATGCCGGAAGGGCTGCCGAAGCATGTGCTGGTGGTCGACGACTCGCCGGTCAACCGCATGGTGCTGACGGCTTTCCTCAAGAAGGCGGGGGTCGTCCGCATCGACCAGGCTGGCGACGGGGCGGAGGCGCTCGCGAAGATGGACGCGGCGGTCCGGGCGGGCGATCCCCACGACTTCGTCTTCTCAGACTTCTGGATGCCGAACATGAACGGCCTCGAGCTCGTCGAGAGGCTGCGCGCCGACCCCCGCTTCGCGCGGCTGCCGATCTTCGCGGTGACGGCCGACACCGAATTCCACAAGGATTGCAGATCCAGTCTCTTCAACGACATTCTCCTCAAGCCGCTCACCTACGGCAAGCTTGCGGGGGTGTTCAACCAACGGTAAATAAGCCATGCAAGACTACATATACTCGGTGATCGCCTTTTTGGCGATGGTGATCCACCTGATCACCAACTTCAATCTGCTCGTCGGGCGGGTCGACGCGTCCGCGCACGGCCTGCGCGAGTACCGCGGCTACCTGGTGGGCATATTCGTCTTCTACCTTGCGGACGCCGCCTGGGGGGTGTTCTCCGGGCTCGGCTGGACGAAGGCCGTCTACGTCGACACCGTGCTCTTCTTTGTCGCCATCGCGGTGACCGTCCTCCTGTGGTGCCATTTCGCCGCGGCCTACCTGGACATCAGCAAGTGGGCGTCGCGGATGGTCTCGTGGTTTGGCTACGCGATCCTGTCCCTCTTCATCGCGCTGCTGCTGGCCAACAGCTTCAACGGCTGTCTTTTCAGCTTCGACGCGGCCGGCAACTACATGCCCACTCCGCTCCGCAACCGGATTTTCTTCCTGCTGGCGGCGCTGAACGTCGTAATGGCCGTCTTCGTGCTGGTGAAGTCCTTCGGCAACCACAACTCGATGCGCCGCCGCAGCCTGATGGTGTTTCTCTTCTGTCTCACGATGGCGGTCGCGATCGTCTTCCAGATCGTCTGGCCGCTCTGGCCGTACTACGCGCTCGGCTGCCTCGTCGGCAACTGCTTCCTCCACGTCTTCGTCATCGAGGAGGAGCGCGACGAACTGCGCCGCGCCGTCATCGAGCGCGAACAGGCGGCGAAGCACGCGGTGGAGCTCGAGAAGGCGATCGACCGCGCCCGCGCGGCCGAGAAGGCGCGGAGCATGTTCTTCAGCATCGTGAGCCACGATATCCGCACCCCGCTCAACGCGATTCTCGGCTATTCCGAGCTGCTCCAGCTCGGCAGCGAGGGCGAGGTCGACAGGGAGGAGGCGCTGAAGGCCATCCGCTCCAGCGGCACCACCCTGCTCCAGCTCGTGAACGACGTCCTCGATCTCTCCAAGATCGACGCCGGCGAGCTCACGCTCAATCCGGGGCCGGTGCTGATCTCGCAGCTGACGGACGAGGCGTTCTCCTCCTTCCGCAAGACCGCGGCGGACAAGGGGGTCGAGCTCGTCAACCGCACGGTCGGCGTGCCGACGGCGCTTCTGGACGGCCATCGCTTCCGCCAGATTCTATTCAACCTGGTCGGCAACGCGGTCAAGTTCATCGAGAAGGGCTCGGTGACGGTCTCCGCGTCAGTGTCCGGCGAGGACCTTGAGGTCTCCGTTGCCGACACAGGCTGCGGCATCGCGCCCGACATGATCTCGCGCATCTTCGACCCGTTCGTCCAGGCGCAGGACCCGAGTCACTCCGCCGACCGCTCCGGCGGCACCGGGCTGGGGCTTTCCATCTGCCGCCGTTTGGTGGATGCGATGGGCGGCGAGCTTTCCGTCGAGAGCGAACTCGGGCGCGGTTCGAGGTTCATCGTACGCATCCCCGGCGTCGTCCGCGCTATGAACGCGTCAGGCGGGCTTAAGCCGCCGGCCCCGCCGAAGCGGCTGCCGAGGCGCGTGCTGGTGGTGGACGACTCGCCGGTCAACCGCGATGTGCTGACATCTCTGCTCGTGCACGCCGGCGTCACCTCGATCAGCCAGGCGTGCGACGGCGGCGAGGCGCTCGCGAAGCTCGGCGCCGCGCTGAAGGAGGGAGATGCGTACGACTTCGTCTTCGCCGACCTCTGGATGCCGAACGTGAACGGCATCGAGCTCGTCGAGAAGATTCGCGGCGACGCACGCTTCCGGCGGCTTCAGGTCTATGCGGTGACGGCAGACGCCGAGTTCAGGCGCGACGCCAGGAACCGGTTCTTCACCGGCATTTTGCTGAAGCCGCTCACCTATGACAGGCTGGTGGAGGTGTTTTCCAACACCCTGCGATAGGCATGGGACGATGAGCGGAACCGACAAGGATAATGCCGGCGGAACCGGGAAGCATCTTTCGATGCTTTCGGCGTGGGGGCTTTCGTTCGGCTTCGCCGTCGGCTGGGGCGCGTTCGTCATGCCCGGCGCGGAGTTTCTGCCTCTGGCCGGTCCGCTCGGCACGGTCGTCGGTGTGGCCGTAGGCGTGCTTGCGATGGCCGTCATCGGCTGGAACTACCACAAGATGGTCTCGGCCTATCCGGGTCCGGCGGGCGCGTGCCGCTACGCGCACGAGGCCCTCGACGCCTTCTTCGTAACCGTTGGCCTCTGACAAAACCACGGAATTTTGATATACTACACAGATTTATGGCTGAAAAAGGGATAGATATCTGATGGGACGGCATGTTGCAGGCAGTTGCCCGGAACTTGACCGGCTCATTGACGACGCTTGCGCCGAAATCGGGCGCGAGATTGCCGCGCTTGCCGTTCCAAGGCTCGCAGGCGTCGTCCTCGGCGGCGGCTATGGCCGCGGCGAAGGCGGGGCGATAGAGCGGGGAATGGGGAACGGGGAACGGGGAACGGCGGTGCTGTCGAACGACCTCGATTTCTTTGCGATTACAGAAGACGGCGTGCCCGAGGCTGAGACGATTGCAGCCGTTGGCGAGGCATTGAAGCCAATTGCCGAGAAGTGGACGCAGCGGCTGGGCGTGGACGTGGACTTTGCGGTGAAGACGCCGTGGCGGCTCAAGCACGACGAGTCGCGCCTGATGGTGCAGGAGCTGATCCGCGGCTATCTCGACGTCGTCGGGAAGAAGGGGGCGGAGCTGTTCGCTGCCATTGAGAAGATTCCCGCGGCGAAACTGCCGTGGACGGAGGCCGCGCGCCTCCTGATGAACCGCGGCATGGGGCTGCTCTTCGCGGACGAGTCGAGCGACCGGGGGTTCGTCGCGCGCAACCTCAACAAGTGCGTGCTCGGCGCGGGCGACGCGCGGCTCATCGCCGGCGGGCGCTACGCGTGGCGGGCGGACGAGCGAGCGGACCGGCTCGGCGACGGGCTCTATTCCGCCGCGGTGGCGTGGAAGTTCCGCCCGCAGGCCGAGCCGGTCGCGAACTGGGAGCGGGCGCGGGAGGCGTGGCTCGATGCGTACGACGAGGTGTCGGCGCTCTCCGACGCCTCGAGGAGCGTCTTCAGCGCGCTGCGCTGGGTGGCGCGGCGGCGGACGTTGGGCGAACTTTCGACCTTCGCGCTGCCGCCGGAGGTGCGGGTGCTGCGGCGCATCGCCGCGGCAATCCGCGCAAAATGGGCCGTCACGCCGGACCTGAGGCGCGACTGGCAGGTATTTAACTAAGAAAGAAGGAGAGAAAAAATGGGTTGGGAAATCAAGGAAAAGGACAATATCCTCAACGTGGCGATCGAGGGGCGCCTGGTCGCGGCGGTCGCGCCGGCTTTGCGCGAGGAAGTGACCAGCAGGATGACTGAAGGCACGAACGTGCTCTTCGACCTCTCGAACATGGTGCACATCGACTCGAGCGGCCTCGGCGTGCTGGTGCAGGTGCTGCAGAAGGCGAAGGCCGGCGGCGGCAAGGTGGTGCTGGCGGCGCTCCAGCCCGGACCGAAAATCGTCTTCGACATCACCAAGGTGAGCCGCGTCTTCGAGATCGTGCCCACGGTGGCAGACGCGAAGTTCAGCTAAGACTTAGGCCAGAAAGAATAATGATGAAGAAAATTTCTAGCGCTTCTATGGCGGCAAGTTTCGCTCTCGCGCTGCTTGCGGCGTTCGCGGCCACGGCCGAGACGGTGAAGGTGGCGGACTGCGAGCGCGACCCTAAGCTCGACTTCTGGGCTGCCGCCGACAACGACTTCTGCGTGTCGATAATGAACGACGTGTTCCAGACCGCCGGCGTCGAGACCGAGAACATCGGGTTCGGCGACGACCACCTGGCCGACGTCACCAACGCGGACGTCATCTGCTCCGCGTTCCGCACGAAGAAGCTGCTGGAGAACTTCGACTTCCCCCGGCAGCCGCTCGGGCGCATGCATTTCGCCCTCTACGCGACGCCGTCGCGCGCGATGGAGCTCATGTCCACCAAGATCACCGAGTGGCCGCGGATGCGCATCGGCTACTCTCCGGTTTCGCAGGGTCAGATCTCCAACAACGACCGCATCAGGTACTTCGAGCAAGCGCGCCTTTCGCCGACCTACGTCGAGATCCCGACGAGCGCCGGCGCCGTGCAGGCGCTGCACGACGGCGAGATCGACGCGCTCTTCCTCTACACTCCGTTCGGCAAGCGGCCGGAGGGTGTCGTGGAGGTGGTGCCGATCGGCTCGCGCAACGTCTACTTCGCGGTCAACAAGCGCCGTCCGCAGCTCCTGAAGAAGCTCTCCAAGGCGTATCGCGAGTGCTACATCGCGCACATCGACAAGTACGACGAATGGCGCGAGAAGTTCCTCGGCGTCTCGAAGCCGCAGAAGCGCGTGCGCGTAGCCGCGTACAGCCGCGGCGACCTCTTCGAGGTGACGCCGGACGGCGAGCGCTCCGGCGCGCTCGAGGTCTGGATCAAGTCCATCGTCGGCCACACCCACTGGACGATAGACTATGTCTACGGCGACTACGACGAGAGCCTTGCGGACGTGATGAAGAACAGGCTCGACATCGTGGGCGGCATCGGCTTCGCCGCCCAGCGGCGCGAACAGTTCTACTACCCGCACACGCCGATGGGCATGCTGCGCGTGTACCTCTGGGCGCGTCCCAACAGCCCCTACATGCCCGGCGAGCCAGAGACCTGGCACGGCATGAAGGTGGGCCTCCTCGCCAGCACCATCAGCTCGCAGCGCGCCCGCCGCCAGTTTGAGAGCGACGAGTCCATCTCGTGCGTCGAGTTCTCGTCCGACCGCGACATGCTCTCCGCCTATTTCCGCGGCGACGTCGACGCATGCGTGGACGTCGAAATGCCGGAACTCAAGGACGAGAAGGCGCTGCACCTCTACGCCTCGCACCCGATGTACATCTGCACCTCGCTTGGACGAAAGGATCTCTTCGAGGAGCTTGAGAAGGCGATGGACGAGATCTGCGACGACTTCCCGAAGTACCTCCGAATGATCAGCGAGCACCACTACGGCAGGCGCAGCGACATGGCGGCGCTCTCGTTGGAGGAGTCGAGATGGCTCAACCGCCGCCAGAAGAACGACAGCCCGGTGATGATCGACTTCTCGCCGTGGCCGTTCCCGCTCTTTGACGCCGACGGCAAGCCCGCCGGGTTCGTCGCCGACCTCCTTGAAGAGCTCGGCGTACGGACGGGACTCAAGTTCTCGCTCGCGAAGCAGTCCGACATAAGCACGGCGGAGGCCAAGTTTCTGCGCGGCGACACCGACCTGTGGATTCCCTATCCGGTGAAGGCGTCCGCCGCGACCTACGGCGCCAAGTCCGTATTCGCGGTCCCCGTCCCGCAGAGCATCGCGCAGGAGCTCGGTGCCGAGGACATGTACCAGGAGTTCGAGATGTTCGCGCGCCCGAACGTCCCCAAGGAGCTTGTCTCGATCCTCAACAAGGTGATGACCGGCATCGACCAGACCCAGTTCCAGGAGATGTTCATGGCCGACGCCGCCGAACGCCAGGTCGTCCACCGCGTGTTCGGGCTGACGCGGGAGGAGCTGATTCGCAGGATTGCGGTCACCGTATTCGTGATCCTGCTGGTCGCCGTAATATTCGGCGCCGTCATGATAGCGCTCCTCGTCAAGCAGACGAAGCGCGCGAACAGGGCGGCCGCGATCGCCGAGGATCACGCGCAGGCCAAGACCAGGTTCCTCGCGATGATGTCTCACGAGCTCAGGACCCCGCTCAACGCGGTCATCGGCTTCGCCGAGTTCATGTCCGCTCCCGATCTCGACGAAGCCAAGCGCAAGGATTACATCGATGGCATCCTCCTCAGCTCCAACGCGCTCCTTGACCTCATCAACGACATCCTCGACCTCTCCAAGCTCGAGGCCGGCGCGATGCAGATGCGCTCCGGCGTCTGCGACATCGGCCAGCTCCTCAGGGAGCTGCCGGCGATATTCGGCTACCGCGTCCGCCGCCACGGCGTGAAGCTCCGCATCGAGGCCCCGCCGGCCGACCAGCTGCCGATCGTCGAACTGGCGCAGCAGGGCGTCCGCCAGATCCTCATCAACCTCGTCGGCAACGCCGCGAAGTTCACCGAGCACGGCGAGATCGTGGTCCGGGCGGCGTGGGACGGCGCGAGGTGCAACCTCCACCTCGAGGTCAGCGACACCGGCTGCGGCATCTCGCGGGACAAGATGGACCGGCTCTTCGACCCGTTCATCCAGGACATCCGCAGCCGCATGCAGTCGAGCGCCGGCGAGATCAAGGGCACCGGGCTCGGGCTGCCGATCGTCAAGCGCATGGTCGACAACGCCGGCGGCACGATCACGGCGAGAAGCGAGCTCGGCAAGGGCACGACCTTCGTTATCGACATCCCCGACCTCGTGCTCGTCCAGAACATCTCCATGATACCGCGCGCCGCCGAGCAGACGATCCGCGCCGTCATGCCCGACCGGGTGCTGGTCGTCGACGACATGACGATGAACCGCAAGATCCTCGGCATCCACCTCGGCAACCTGAAGATCAAGGACATCCGCTACGCCGAGAACGGCGAGCGCGCCCTCGAGGTGATGAGCGAGTGGATCCCCGACCTCGTGCTGACCGACATGTGGATGCCGAAGATGGATGGCACCCAGCTCGCCGAGGCGATGCGCAAGGACCGCAGGCTCGCCGAGATCCCGGTTGTCGCCGTGACCGCCGACGTCGACGTCGGCTCCACCTACGACATGAGCCTGTTCGCGAAGGTGATCTCGAAGCCGGTGACGGGCGACAAGCTCCGCGCCCTCTTCGGGGAGGTGGCGGCATCGTGAGACTGCTCGTCTCATGCGTCCCCTACGACGGCGGCAAGAGCGGCATTTCGGTCTACGTGCGCGAGGTCGTGCGCGAGCTCGCGGCGCAGGGCCACGAACTGACGCTCCTTTGCGAACCGGGAGAAGAACTCCGTCTTGGGCGTGAGACGCTAGACGATAGACGCGGGAAAACCTCTCGTCTCGCGTCTGATGTCCCATGTCAGATACCATCGATTTCCGCCCCGCGCTGGACGCGGCGTCCGGCGCTGTCGATGCTCTGGCACCTCTTCGTGCTGCCGTTCTGGATCCGCCGGCACCGCGGCGACTTCGACGGCTTCTTCATCTGCGCCGCCAACCGCCGCGTCTGCGCGTTCTACCCGCTGCCGACGGCGGCGACGGTGCATGACCTCGCGAATTTCCACATCCCCGGCAAGTACTCGCGCCTCAGGATGTTCTACCTCGCGCATGTCCTCCCCCACTACGCGAAGAAGGCGCGGCACCTCGTCGCGGTGAGCGGCGCCACCAGGGACGACATGGTGAAGTTCTGGCACTGCCGCGCGGACCAGGTGACGGTGCTGTATAATGGGCTTTCAAGGGGAAGGGATGAAAGTGATCAAAAGGATAAAAGGGGTGTTGAGGGCGAGCGAGCTATCGCTTCTACCTCTTCGATCGCTAATATCCCTTCTTCCTCCGCCATCCTCTACATCTCCCGCATCGAGCATCCGGGCAAGAACCACGTGCGGCTCATCGAGGCGTATTCGCGCCTGCCGCGCGAAACCGCCGCGGCGCATCCGCTCGTCCTCGCCGGCGCGGACTGGAAGGACGCCGAGGCGGTCCACGCCGCCGCCGCCGCCTCGCCGCACGCCGAGTTCATCCGCTTTGTCGGATTCGTCCCCGCCGCGGAACTGGAGCGGCTCTGGTCAGAGGCCGGTTTCTACGTCTTCCCCAGCCTCTTCGAGGGCTTCGGGCTTTCGCTCATTGAGGCAATGGCGCAGGGTATCCCGTGCGCCTGCTCGAACAACGGATCCCTGGGCGAGATCGCGGGGGACGTCGCGCTCACCTTCGATCCCGAGAGCGTCGACGAAATCGCCGCGGCGCTTGCGCGGCTCCTCGATGAATTCGCCGCGGAGCGCGAGGCACGGATAAAACGCGGGTTCGAGTGGATCAAGCGCTTCTCCTGGGAAGACCATGCGAAGGGGATTGTGGAGCTGTTGAGGGAGCGAGGCGTTTCTCGCCTTTTCGGGATCCCGGTCGCGAAGGTGACCGAGTCCGAGGCGGTGGAGCGCATCATCGCGATGGCGCGGCAACACCATTCCCCGTTCCCCGTTCCCCGTTCCCCATTCGTCGTCGCTACGCTCAACGTCGACTTCGTCGCCAACGCCGTGAGCGGCTGGCCGTTCGGCGGCAACGACGAGCTCTGGGGCTACCTGAAGGACGCCGACCTCGTCACCGCCGACGGCATGCCGATCGTCGCGCTCTCGCGGATTCTGCGCCAGCCGCTGCCGGAGCGCGTCACCGGGGCGGACATGGTGCCGGCGATTCTGCGCCGATGCGCGGAGGAGGGGTTGTCGGTGTATGTGCTGGGCGGCGACATGGACGCGGTCGAAGAGGCGTTCGGGAAGTTTGGAGTTGAGAGTTGCGGGTTGAGAGTTGCCGGCATCGACCCGGCCTTCGTGAAGCTGGACGAGCCACAGCCCGAGATCGTCGAGCGCATCAACGCCGCGAAGCCAGACATCCTCTTCGTCGCGCTCGGCAACCCCAAGCAGGAACTGTGGATGGGCCGCAACAAGGCGAAGCTTGACGTCGGCGCGATGATTGGCGTCGGCGGCACGTTCAACTTTCTCGCCGGCCGCGTGAAGCGCGCGCCCAAGTGGATGCAGAAGACGGGCCTCGAGTGGGTGTACCGCATCGTCCAGGAGCCTGGCCGTCTGTGGCGTCGCTACGCCTACGGCCTCGTGAAATACTCGTGGCTGTCGTTTCGTTCTTTGATAGGAGGCTACAGGTAAATGAACAACAGGAGTGGTCTTGCCCATTTCTCCGCGCTGGGGGCATGGGCGGTTGCGTTCGGGTGCGCCGTGGGCTGGGACGTGCTTTCCCTGCCTTTGACGGGGTTTCTGCCCAAGGCCGGTCCAGCCGGAACGGTTCTGGGTCTTGCCGTCGCCGCGCTCGCCATGGTGGTGATCGCGTGGAATTTCCATTACATGATGGTGAAGTGTCCCGGTCCCGGCGGGGTGTATTCCTACGCGAAAAAGGCGTTCGGGCACGACCACGGATACATCTGCGGATGGTTTCTGTGCCTCGCCTACGCGGCGATAGTCTGGGCCGATGCGGAGATGCTTACCGTCATCGTCCGCTATCTGCTCGGGGGAAATCCGCTTCATTTCGGATTCAAGTACCATGTCGCCGGGTTCAGGGTCTGCCTTGGCGACATAGCCATGGTAACGGTGGCCATGGGCATCGTCGCCGCGCTCATTGCCAGGCGGCGGGTCGCGGCGGCGGTGCAGATCGCGGCAGCCCTGGTCTTGGCTGCGGGGCTGGTCGCCTGCTTCGGAGCCGCAGTGGCGTGCAACGAGGGGGGGCTCGCGTCGATGCGTCCGTTCTTCTCCCCCTCCGGCGGCCCGCCCCTTGTCCAGATCCTCGGCATACTCATGATCTCCCCCTGGCTTTTCGTGGGGATCGAATCCATATCCTGCATATCCGCGGAGTTCCGGTTTCCGGTCCGGAGGTCCTTCTGGATAATGGTGGCGGCAATCGCCGCGTCCGTCGCCGCGTATGTCATGGCCATGCTGATCCCGGTTCTGGCGGCGGGTGGCGACGGCGCGGGATGGTCCGCCGCGGTCTCGCAGTCTGGCAACGCGAACTTCCGCGCCTTCGACATGGTCAAGGGCGTCCTCGGCGGAGCGGGACTGGCGGTGCTCGCGATTACGCTTCTTTGCTCCCTGTTCACCAATCTCCTGGGGAACACTATCGTCGCCAGCAGGCTTCTCGCGGCGATGGCGGACGACGGGGCGATGCCGCTCTGGCTCGGCAGGGAGAAGGGTGCGCTTTCAGCGAGGAACGCCGGGTTCGTCATTGCCGCCGTCGCCGTCGCATCGTCTACCCTTGGCCTGACCGTGGTCGACATCATAGTCGACGTCGCGCTCGTCGGCACGGCGGTGGCGTACGCCTACACGTCCGCCGCCGCCTTCAAGCTGGCGAAAGGCGAAGGCGACCGCGTCTCTGCGGCCACCGGGATAGTCGGACTTCTCTTCTCCGCCGCGATAGCGGTACTTTTCCTCCTTCCCGCCTTTTCGGTTTCGATGGGGACGGTTTCGTATCTCGCGCTGGTGCTGTTGTGCATCGCGGGACTCGTGTTCTTCCTGTTCGCGTTCCACCGGGACGAATCGCATCGGTTCGGGCGTTCCTCGGTCGTGTGGGTCTCGCTTTTCCTGGTGATCGTGGCGCTTTCGCACGTCTGGGCGCGCCAGACGGCGGGCGAGACCGTGCGCCGGGCGTACTGTGGCATCGTGGAAAGCCACGGCGAGGTCTTCCGCCGGGCCGGCGCAGAAGACGAGGTCGGGATCGCCCGCGAGAAGTCTTGGCACGGCCGCCTCCGCCGCGACCTGCAGGTCGTCCGCGAGACGATAATCCGGAACAGCGACGTGCAGAGCGTCCTTACCGTCCTCGCGCTCGTGCTGATGATCGCCGTATACATGCTCTTCCGCCGGCGCGAGCTCGATATGGAGAAGGAGAAGGCGAAGGCCAAGAGCTATTTCTTCTCGACCGTGAGCCACGACATCAGGACGCCGCTCAACGCGATAATCGGGTTCTCTGAGATGCTGAAGTCGGGCTTCAGCACCGAGGCGGAGCGCGTCCAGGCGGAAGACGCCATCATCGCCAGCGGCAAGACTCTCCTCGGGCTCGTCAACGATGTCCTGGATCTTTCCAAGCTCGAGTCCGGCAAGATGGAGATACTGCCGGAGCCGACTGACTGCACGAAGCTGCTGCGCGAGGTGACCGACGCCTTTAAGGTTGCGAGCGGGAAAGCCGGAATCGAAGTCCGGTGCCGTGTCGACGAGATGCCCCCGATGATGGTCGATCCGCAGCGAATCCGACAGATGTTGTTCAACCTCGTCGGCAATGCCGTCAAGTTCACCCACGATGGCTATGTCGAGATATACGCGTCGTTCGTGAGGGCGGACGAGCAGTCGGGCACGCTGCGCATCGAGGTGGCGGACACTGGATGCGGCATAAGCAAGGAGGACCTCGCGCGCATCGGCTCAGCCTACGTCCAGGTCGGCTCCAAGCTGTCGCGCAACGGGGGGACGGGGCTCGGCCTTGCGATCTGCAAGCAGCTTTCCGCGGCGATGGGCGGGAGACTCAACGTCGAATCGGAACTCGGGAAGGGCTCGACGTTCTCGGTAACGATACCGGGAGTGAAGACGTGCGAGGCCGAAGGGCTGAATGCCGATGGCATGCCCGCGCATGTCGCGCCGGTCCATCCGGCGTCCGAGTCGGGCTCCCCCCGCCGCATCCTGATCGTGGACGATTCGAAGATGAACATCATGGTCCTCAAGGCGCAGCTCAAGAACCTCGGAAAGTTCGAGGTCGTCTCGGCCGGGGACGGACAGGAGGCGCTCGAGGTCCTCAGGTCGCCGGCGGCGGGACGGTTCGACCTGGTGCTCACGGACATGTGGATGCCGCGGCTCGACGGTTCGGGGCTCGTAAAGGCCATCCGGGCCGATCCCGCGCTTTCAGACATGCGCGTTGTCGTCGTCACGGCGGATGTGGAGTTCCGGGCGAAGTTCGCGGAGATCGGGTTTGACAGCCTTCTCCTCAAGCCGATAACAAAAGCCAGCCTTGCCGAGGCGTTGTCGATGGAGGGAAGATGAGAATCGCGCACGTCCTGAGGCGGCTCTCGTTCGACGACTGGGGCGGCACCGAGCAGGTGGTGTGGAACCTCGCCAAGGCCCAGCAGGAAGCGGGGCACGAAGTGCGCATCTTCGCTACAACTGCGCTGTGGAAAGATTTTAACACAAAGAACACAAAGGACACAAAGGGCTTTTTGGGGGCTTTGCGCTCTTTGCGCTCTCTGTGTTCTTTGTGTTGGAAAAACAGACAATTCGCAGAGACTGTCGACGGTATTGAAATCCTCCGCTTCAGGCCGGTCTATCCCTGGTGGCCGATGCCGAAGCAGCTTGTCGCCGAGCTCGACCGCAAGGGCGGAAACCCGTTTGTGCCGGGACTTGGCAAGGCGCTCCGTGAATGGCAGCCGGACGTCATCCATTGCCACGCGATGGCGCGCATCGCGGAACTGTGCCTTAGGGTTGCCCACTCAACCACCCAACCACCCAACCACCAAACTACCGAACCAAAAACCGTTATCTCCCTCCACGGCGGCGGAGCAAACGTGCCGACGGCGGAGGCGAAGAGCCTGAAGGCCCCGACCCGCGGACGTTTGCCGTGGGGAAAGCTCGTCGACTATGCGATGGGCTGGGTCCGCCGCATCCCCGAGGACGCGGACGGCATCGTCTGCGTGGGCGAGGACGAATACGAGCGTTATCGCGCGAAGCACCCGCATGTGATGTTTCTGCCCAATGGTGTGGACACGCGCCTCTTCGCCGGCAACTCCGGGGAAACCGGAAACTCCGGGAGCTCCGCCACGCTCCTATGCGTCGCGCGGATCGACCGCCAGAAAAACCAGCTGGCGCTCGTCGAGCATCTGTCGCGCCATCCTGGGCGCGCGCTTCGCCTGGTTGGCCCTGTCACCCAGCCCGACTACCGCGAGGAGCTCGAGCGCCGCGCCGTCGAGCTAGGCGTCTCAGATCGCGTCGCGTTCGTCGGCGCGCTGAAGCCGGGCAGCCCCGAGCTGCTCGCAGAGTACCGGAACGCCGACGTCTTTGTGCTCGCGAGCCGCCACGAGCCGTTCGGCATCGTCGTCCTCGAGGCCTGGGCGGC
The DNA here is from genome assembly GCA_902800055.1 of uncultured bacterium. Taxonomy (GTDB): domain Bacteria; phylum Verrucomicrobiota; class Kiritimatiellia; order RFP12; family UBA1067; genus UBA1067. The sequence goes on along the minus strand of CADCCW010000001.1, from coordinate 46,841 downwards.
GGGGCTGCCGGTGGCGGCAAGCGACGTGGGCGGGCTCGGGAGGCTCTGCGCGGCGCATCCAGGCGCGGCGGCGGTGTTCGCACCCGGCGATGCGGCGGCGCTGGACGCGGCGGTCGACAAGGCTTTCGCGGAGCGCGCGGAGATGTCCGCTGCCGGGGTTGCCGCCGCGCATGAGTACGACTGGGCTGTCCTCGCCGCCAGACTGGTTGATTTCTACACCAATATATGCTAAAATTCACTGAATTATAAGGACATCTCACGCCCTTGAGCGAAGAACTGACAGAGAATGAACGCGAACAGATGCAGCGGCTAATGACGCTGCAGAAGGTTGTGTTTGTCATCGTGCTCAAGTGGGCGTGGCTGTTCGCGCTGCTTTTCGTCTTTCTCTTTGGCGCTTTTGCCGCGTATCTTACCTTCAGGGGCGCGAAAAGCGTCGGTCGCTTCACGGCGACCACGCGGCTCCTCTACAATCCTCGGAAGGTGGCGGACATCGATACCATCAACGACAAGCAGATTATGTCCATTCTCGACCGAGCCTCGCTCAAGCGCGGTATCGCCAGCAAGGTCGACATGCCGCAGGCGGAGAAGGAGTGCCTTGCCTTTGACATTACGATCAAGCAGGAGAAGAAGCCGACCAACCTCTTCACCCTGACCGCCGCGTCGCAGTCGTGGAAGGGGGCGGTCAAGAAGGTGAACGCCTACGCCGAGGCGCTGATCAACGAATACGCGGCATACCGCGCGAAAGACCTCGAGGCCTGGGGCGCGTCGATCCGGGACCGCAAGGCGAAGCTCCTGGAGGAGCTTTCCGAGATCGATGCCGCCGAGACCAAGCTCAAGGCGAAGACGAGCGTCATGGCTCCGCAGGACGCACTTGTCGCCATCAACGCGCTCATGTCCGACCAGCGCAAGAACGCTTCTGCCATCGGCGTGGAGCTGGCGAACGAGGAGCTGAAGAAGAAGCGGCTGGAGCAGATCGTCGGCACGGCCGGGACCGTGATCACCGAGAATGCGCAGGCGATCCGCAAGCGCGCGGAGGCGATAGCGGCGGTCGAAAAGGAGCTGAAGTCGCTGCGCGAGAAGTACACCGACATCAACCCGAAGGTGGCGGGCAAGCTGGAGGAGCGCGAGAAGTACGTCAGGGAGATGCAGGAGTTCCTGAAGGCCAAGGGCGTGGAGGACCTGAACCTCGACGATCTCGACCAGCTGGAGAAGTCTGCCGGCGAGCTCGCCGAGTGCCTCACGCGCATGTCCGCGCTCGCCGAAAAGCGCCGCGCGGTGGAGCAGGAGCTTGCCGACAACGACAAGCGCGCGGCGGAGCTGGCGGCGCTGATTCCCGAATACGAGCGGCTCCAGACGCACCGGTCGGACATCGCCGCGTCGATCCGCGAGCTGGAGGAGAAGCTCAGCAACATCACCTACCTCTCCGGCGCGCTGAAAAACGACCTCAGGCAGATCGAGCACGCGGGCGGGTCGAGCGACAAGGGTCCGTTCGGCACGAAGCAGCTCGTCCTGTCCCTCGGCGCCGCCGGGGTGTGCCTGTTCGTCGCCATGCTGTGGGTCGTCGCGCTGGAGCTGGTGTTCGGCAAGGTGCGCAGCGGACGGGAGATCGAGGCGTATCCCGCCATTTCGTTCCTCGGTTCGCTGCCGATTCCCGGAGCCATGCCGGAAGACGAGGACCGCGAGGTCATGGGCGTGGTGGCGCTGAAGATGCTCCTTTCCGCCGAAAAGACGCCCGTCGTGCTCGTGTGCCGGCTGCCCGGCGTGGAAATCCGCGAGGACTTCTCGCACACCGTGGACGCCACCGCGCTAATGTCGGGCGTGAACTCCTTTCTGCTCGACGTCGTCTCCAGCGCTAACTTCGACCCGCCCAAGGACGCCGAGCAGATGATCGGCGTCATGCGCAGCGGCGCGCACGGCTGGTTCCCGACGGCCAACCGGTTCGCGATGGCTCCGACGGAGCTGCAGATCCTGCAGGCGGACCTCGCGGAGCTGAAGAACTCCTACGGCAACATCTTCGTCAGGATGGAAGGCGGCGTCCGCATCGGCGGCACCTTCTTCGACCAGCTGCTCGGGCTCTGCGACGCCGTCATCCTCCACGTCGGCGCCGGCCAGACGCCGCGCTCGGTGTTCGGCTACGTGCGCCGGCACGTCGCCAAGTCGGGCAAGGCGATCATGGCGATGGCATCCGGCGGCGACGTCAAGACCGTCAGAAGGGAAATGGAGGCCAGGCTGTGAAGCTAATCGCCGCGATCCTCGCCGCCGCGCTGCTGGCCGGCTGCTACTTCGACCGGATGACGACGAACTACAACGACGTGTTCGAGATCACCAACACCGACGACGACAACGCCGTGATCGACGAGAGCGGACGCACGGCGGAGGACGAGGCGCGGGTCAGAAAGCGCCTCATGGAGCTCGAGATGGAGGAGGAGCCCGCCTACCACATGAACGCCGGCGATCAGATCGAGATCCGCGTCTACGACCACCCAGACCTCGGAATGAGGACGCGCATCGGACCGGACGGAATGGTCGGCATGGCGTTCATGGGCCAGGTGAAGCTGAGCGGGCAGACGATCGCCCAGGGCTCCGAGTGCATACGCGAGGGGCTCGCCCCGTACGTCAAGAACCCGGTCGTGAGCATAACCATCCTCGACGTGCAGAGCGAGACGGCGACGATCGCCGGCGCCTGCGCGAAGCCGGGGGTCTACGGCATCTCGAACTCGACGCGCCTCGCCGACTTCTACGCGATGGCCGGGTCGAGTGCCGAAAGGCTCTTCAACGGCGTCGACGTCGATGTCGCGGACCTCGAGCACTCGCTGTTCGTCCGGAAGGGCGAGCTGCTGCCGGTGGACTTCATCAAGGCGATCAGCAAGGGCGACATGCTCCACAACATCCGTGTCCGCAAGGGCGACTACGTGTTCATCGCCCAGCGCATGGAGGCGTCGGTCATAATCTGCGGCGAGGTCAAGAATCCGCACAAGCGCCTGTTCGAGGCCGGAATGGGGCTTATAGAGACCCTTACGGCGGCAGGGTGGATGAAGGACACCCACTGGAGCCATGTCATCATAATCAGGGACGGCCTCGCGCACCCGAAGCTCTACAAGGTCGACGTGGACGGAATCCTCGCCGGGAAGTGCCGCAACGTCCCGCTCAAGGCCGGCGACATCGTCTACGTGCCGAAGGACACCATGTCGGAGTACAACGTGTTCGTCAACAAGCTCATGCCGTCGGCGCAGATATTCAGCCTCGTCGCCGGCCGGGCCTCCGCGGTCGGCCTAAGCCCGAGCAACTGACGGCATGAAGTACGCGGTCTTCGCCATAGCCATGATGGGCGTGCCTCCGCTCGCCTTCATCATCTCGCTCAACCGCTCGTGGATGAAGTACGCGATCTGGGCGATGATCGCGGCGCTCGCGGCGTACCAGGCCACGGCGATCAACTTCTTCTCCAACGAGTGGTACCGCGGCACTTCGCGCGGCATGGAGGTGAGCGTCATCTACCTCTTCGCCGCCGCGATGCTGATCACGGCCGCGATCAAGCGCCGGCTGCCGAAGCTCGTCCCCTCCGTCGGCGCGGCGCTTTTCGTCGTCTACTTCCTCCTCTGCCTGCCGTCCTGGTCGACCGCCGAGAGCAAGCTCTTCGCGTGGATGGAGATCTGGAAGATGATCATGCTCTACATGACCTATCTTTCCGTCCGGGCGTATCTCGGCCTCACGGACGACGTCAAGTCGCTGATGAAGGGCCTTGCCGTGTTCGCGGTCTTCAACTTCCTGCTGATCGTCAAGGACCATTTCTCCGGCGTCTACCAGCCGCACGGCGTCTTTCCCCACCAGAACGGCCTGGCGATGGGGATGCACCTCTTCGCCAACCTCTTCTTCGCCTGCTTCCTCGCCCGGGGCTGGCGCGGGCCGTTGCTGAACACTTTCGCGTTCATAGCGGCGTCCGCCTGCATCGTTAGGACGTATTCCCGCGGCGCGCTCGCGATGATCCCCCCGTCGTTCGCGGTCACCTTCGCGCTCATGTTCTTCGCCGGGCTCGACGTCCCGAAGCGCCGTGTCTTCATGCGGATCCTGCCGATCGCAGCCGTCGGCTTCATCGGGCTCGCCGCCATGCTGCCGCGCATCATCGAGCGCTTCGAAAGCGCGCCGGAGGCGTCGAAGAACACGCGTCTGGAACTGGCCCTCTGCGCCAAGGAGATGATGGCCGACGAGCCGTGGCGCGGCGTCGGCATCAACAACTGGGGCATCAAGATCAACCCGCCCTACGAATACGCCGAGCGCGCCGGGCGCAACCCCAACCGCGACGAGGAATTCCGCGACGGCATCGTCGAGACCGTCTACCTGCTCGTCGGCGCCGAGTGCGGCATCCCCGCGCTCGCGGCGATGCTCGTGTGGTTCTTCTACTACCTCCTCATCGCGTGCCGGCTGGTGAAGAAACTGAAGGGCACGCCATACGCCGCGATACCGGCGGGGCTTGCGGGCGGCCTTGTCGCCTGCTACCTGCAAAGCTGCCTCGAATGGGTGCTCAGGCAGCAGATGAACCTCATCCTCCTCATGATCTTCTTCGCCGTTCTCGACCACCTGAACAAGAACGCCGCGCGAATCGCGGCCGAAGCGCGGGGAGGCGGCCATGCATAGCCTCGCAGTCCTCGTCGCCGCGTCGATGCTGCGCTTCCTCGACCCGTATACGTCGCTCTACCAGACCGACGACGACCGCGCGGGGCGCGCGTTTGCCGCGGAGCCCGGCTTCTGGGCGTCCGCGAACGGACAGAAGGACCCGCTCGCGAAGAATCCCGAGGCGAGGATAATGTACAACGTGTTCCGCACGAGCGAAAAGCCGTTTCCGGAATACGACCCCGCGAAGCCGAGCCCGCTATTCAAGTTGAACCAGGTCGGCTACGCCCCGGATCAGCCTAAGTTCGCCTACATGGGCGCATGGCTCGGCCCGAAGCTCGGCGCGTGGAGAATGAGGGAAGAGGAAAGAGGGAAGAGGGAAGAGAAGAAGTGGGAGCTGGTTGACTCCGCCACGCTCGTCCCGGTCGTTCCGCCTGTCCCGTTTGCCCCGCTTCGCCACAGGGTTGACGACGGCTTCACCAAGGAGGGGACGCCTTTCACTGGCGAGTACACCTACGAGCTGGACTTCTCGTCCGTCACCAACGAAGGCACCTTCTTCATCCGCGTCGACGGCGTCGGCAGGAGCGAGAATTTCCGCATCTCAAGCGGCGCGGTCGAGGACGCTTTCCGCGTCCACATGGGCGGCCTCTACCAGAAGCGCTGCGGCATCGCGAAGACCGAGCCCTATACCCACTGGACCTCCGGCGCGTGCCACACCAGCGTCGTGCGCGGCTATTTCGCGCCGGAGGAGGGAAAGCTCCCCAAGGACGTCCGCTGGTTCGATATCATCGCGCAGAACACGGACTGGGCCAACGGCGAGCGCATCGCGGTCTCCGGCGGATGGCACGACGCGGCAGACTTCGACCGTCGCCCCGCGCACCTCGCGATCGTGAACGACCTCTGCGCCGTCTATCTGATGAAGCCGGACAATTTCCGCGACGGACAGCTCGCGATCCCTGAGAACGCGAACGGCATCCCCGACATCCTCGACGAGGCGGAGTGGGGGCTTCGGCATCTCCTCGCCGTCCAGTGGAAGGACGGCCGCGTCGGCACCTGGATCGAGACGACGCGCCATCCGCGCCCCGGCGAGTCCGCCGAGGACGATGCACTCCAGTACGCCGTCTCGTGCGCGACGCGCTCGAGCACCCTCGCCTACGCCGCGCACGCCGCGCTCCTCGCGCGCTGCCACGAGTCGTTTCGGGCGAAGTATCTTGACTCCGCGAAGCGCGCGTGGGACTATGTCATGCGCACGCCGCCGTCAAATGAGACGTTCCACCTGACGAAGAAGAAGGGATGGCTCTCGACGGAAAGCCGCACCGTCGAATGGGAGGAGCCGAAGACGCTCCCGGCGAACATGCTGGTGAAGGCCGCGGTCAACCTTGCCGCGCTTACCGGCGAGAAGTCGTATCTCGACGAGCTCGCGAAGCGCCGGTCCGAGGCGCAGGCGGACTTCAAGAAGAACGAATGGAGGTGGGGGGCGCTTTCCTTCGCCGGCGAGATGGCGTTGGGTTTGCCGTCCGAGGCCGAGTGGCTGGCGAAGGAGTGGAAGCGCAAGGTCGAGAACCGCGCCAACGACATGGTGAAGGAAGTGGAGGGCGCCTACGCCTACCGGTGCCCGTGGTACTTTCCCGGAAAGGGCTGGTGCCACGCTATGAGCTGGGGACAGAGCCATCCGCTCCGCCGCGCGCAGACGCTGATCGCCGCACACGCGCTTTCGGGGAAGGCGAAATACCTTGACGCCGCCTTTGCCGCGCTCGACTTCCACAACGGATGCAATCCGCAGGGAACGACGCTGACGAGCGGACTCGGCCGCGTCTATCCCGTCGCGTTCCTCGACCTGCCGTCGTACGTCGACGGAATCGCGGAGTATGTACCGGGGATAACGCCGTACCGCTGGAACTACGGCATGCCGGCGAAGGCGGTGGAAATGGTGTACGGCGGCGACAAGTCGCTGGCTACGAAGTGTCCGATCTGGCGGCGTTGGGGCAATCTCGAGAACCAGACCGTCGCGGCGAGCGAGTATACCGTCTGGGAGACGATCGCGCCGGCGGCGTCGGTGTGCGGCTACCTCCTGACGCCGACCGGGACGCCGCCGCCGGTCCGTCCCGCGCCAGCGAAGGATGTCCGCAACCTGCCCGGCTACTGGGTGATGCCGTAATCGAGGCAAAGTCAGATGAAACTCGACTTCAAGAAGAACGTTAAGCGAAACATGGTCGCCAATGCCGCGTCAAGCGGCATAAGGTTGCTGTTTCCGTTCTTGAACCGTACGCTGTTCCTTTGGCTGCTCGGCCCTGCGTATCTTGGCCTCAACGGACTCTTTGGCTCGATCCTCGGCGTCCTCATGCTTGCCGAGCTCGGCTTCGGCACCGCCGTCGTGTGCTCGATGTACAAGCCCGTCGCCGACGACGACCGGGAGCTGCTGTGCGCGTACCTGAAGTTCTACCGCACCGTATACCGCTGCGTCGGCGCAGTCATCTTCTTCGGCGGGCTCGCGCTGCTCCCGTTCCTTGACCGCCTCGTGCACGGCAGCGTGCCGCCGGACATAGACCTGCACGTCCTCTACGTGATCCACCTCGTGAACACCGCCGCGAGCTACTTCCTTTTCGCGTACCGCGGGGTCGTCCTTGGCGCGCACCACCGCAACGACGTCGTCACGAACATCAGGACCGGCGTCTCCATCGCCCAGTACATCGTGGTGTTCCTCATACTCCTCGTGACGCGCAACTACTACCACTACGTTCTCGCGACGGTCGTGTTCACGGTCGTCCAGAACGTGCTCCTCGTCAAGGCGTCGCGCAGGCTCTTCCCGGACATCGAGCCACGCGGTGCGCTTTCGCGGGAAGTGCGGCGCAAGGTCGTCTCCGACGTGAAGTCCATCTTCATGCACAAGGTGGGCGGCGTCATCACGAACTCGACGGACAACCTGGTGATCTCCGCGTTCCTCGGGCTCGTCGCCGTCGCCGCGTACGGCAACTACTACTACGTCGTGACCTCTGTCGCGGGGCTTGTCGCCGTCGTCTACTCCTCGATGACCGGCGGCTTCGGCAACAAGATCTACACCGAGTCGAAGGAGGAGAACTTCAGGCTCTTCATGCGGATGAACCGCCTCTCCATGGTCGTGGTCGTGTTCTGCTCGGCCATGATGGCGGGGCTCTACCAGCCGTTTATGGAAGTGTGGGTGAAGGGCGATCCCGCGCTCATGCGGCACGCGCTTACGCCGGCCTTGATGGTGTTCTACTTCTACATCATGCAGTCGCGCCAGGTGCTGCTCGCGTTCAAGTCGGCGGCCTCGCTGTGGAAGCAGGATCGCTGGAAGCCGATCGTCGCCGGTGCCGTGAACCTCGGCTCGAACATCCTGTTCGTCCTCTTCCTCCCGGACGCCTACAAGCTCGACGGCGTCATCTTCTCGACCATCATCGGCTTCGCGTTCATTCAGATTCCGTGGGAGTCGCACGTCGTGTTCTCGTCGTTCTTCGGCAAGACGGAGGCGCGCGCCTACTGGCGCTCCTACTTCGGCTTTGCGGCGTGCACGTTCGCGCTCTGCGTCGTCGCCTGGTGGACGGCGCGGATCGTTCCCGTCGACGGCATCCCCGGCCTGGCCCTGAAGGGCGCCGCCTCCGCCGCGGCAGTGTCCGTGCTGCTTTTCGCATTGTTCAGGCGCGATATATCCGCATTGCTGCATAGCCGCAAGGCGGCGCCTGCCGGGGAAAGGGGGGCCTGATGAAAAGGGACAATACCATTGTCACGATTGGCGACATAAACTATCTGTGGGGGATATTCCTCCTGATAGCCTCCGCGCGGCGGTCCGGCATGGACGAGCCGTTTCTCGTCGGAGTCAAGAAGTTCACGCCGGATGCCGAGCGCGTCCTGACGCAGTTCGGCGGCGTCAGGGTCGTTAACCTCGACGGGGAGAAGCGCTCGCTGACGTGCCTCAAGGCCCGCGTGATGCTTGACGTCGAGACGGAATACGCGACCTGGGCGGATTCTGACGCCTTCTTCACCGGAAACGTCTCGGAGATCCTGGTCCCCGACTCTCCCGACGAAATTCACTTTCGCCTTCGCGCTCCGTTTGAAATGCCCGGTGCGTTCAGGGGGCACACTTTCGGCGAAGACGGCATGTCGATCCCGAAGGCAGTTCTCGAGGCGTGGAGAAAGGACATCGAGGAAGTGGCGGGCGAAGCCCGCGGCGAGCCGCGGTACGCGACTTCCGGCTCCGCGTCCTTCTGCTCGTTTTCAATGGCGCGCTTCAGGAAGTTCGCCGAGGTGTGGCATGCGCTTCAGATGAAGGTTCTTCCCGACCGCGACGTCGGGGTGGAGGACAGGTCGCTCCGCTTCTACCACCAGCTTGACGAAAGCACGCTGAACGCCTGCCTCAACTTCGTCACCGATGCGCCGCGCGTGCAGGACGTGTACAGGATGAACAAGGACAGAAGCCGGCTGTTCGTCCACTTCATCGCCAGGCCGAAGCCGTGGGAAGGGTGGACGAAGCGCGCCTTTCGTTTTTTCGACGAGTACGTGTCCGTCGTGGAATGGGCGGCGTCGCAGGGGCTCGCGCTCCCCGGTCCGATCCCGGGATGCCTCATGCGCTCGCGCAAAAGCCTTATGCGCGTGCTCATTCCGTGGATGACGCTCAAGCCCAAGGTCGTCAGAAGGCTCAAGCGCATTTTCTGACGGAATGCCGTTCTGCGGCGTTCTCAGGACCTGGTCACTTGGAGGCTTCCGACAGTATCTTGTCGAGGATCTCGCCTTGGCGTTTCTCGTATTCGCTGCGCGAGAACTCCAGCGCCCGCGACTGGCAGTGGCTTCGCATGGCCTCCGCGAACGCGCTGTCCGAGACAAGGCGGGCGAGCTTGGCCGCGGCATCATCGTTGGTTGAATACGAGAGCTCCTGCTGGTCGACAACCTCGCAGGAGCCGCCTTCGTTGGGAACGACGGTGATTAGCCCTGCCTTGAGGTACTCCGTTACGGCGATGCCGAACTCCTCGTCTCGCCTTGCATGCACTGCGAAGCACCCCGAACGAAGGAGGTCGTCCTTCGCCTTCCCGAAGACGCCGTCGACCAAGGTGATCCACGGCCTGGCCTCGACGATATGCTTGACCCTCGTCGCGTATTCGCCGTTGCCGCAGGGGCCGGCAACCGTCAGCGTTATGTCTTTTCCGGAAAGCGCGCGGGCTCGTTCTACCACGTCAATGATGTCCGTTACGCGCTTCTGGGGGCTGATGCGCCCAAGGCAGATGACGCGCATTGGGTCGCGCGGCGGAACTTCGGCGGAGACCTCCGGCTCGTATGTCGTCGGCGGATAGAAGATCGTGTCGTGAAAGTCGCCGTAGAACGCCTTCAGCCGCTCGTGGACATATTTCGAGTTGGAGTAGAACCGCTCGCGTCCGTCGGCGAAGATGCGCTTCTTTGACCGCATCCCGGCAATCGGGCGAATCACTTCGTCGACCAGAAAGCGCTTGACGCTGGTCTTCGGCCTGACGATGCCGCTCGATGCGGCGAAGGCGTGGTCCACGCCGGAGAGCATGTTGATGAAATGGTGCGCCGGACGCCCGAAGTCGATGACGTTCACCGCGGATATGCAGACGTCGGCCTTTGCCGCCAGGCGCTTCAGCCGCAGGGATCTCCGGTAGGACCAGTAGAAATTGTGCGAGCGGGAGTCTATCCCGGCCGGAAGCAGCGGCTCGACCTTGATTCGCCCCAGGCCGAGCGGCACGTCGAATGCCTTAAGCGCCTTGTGGAATCCCGCCTCGGAGTCGACGGCCAGCGTGAGTTCGCATCTGGACTGCAGCCACGACGCGAAGGTCAACGGCAGGAAGTCCCCGCCGCCGAGCGGGTAGCTGAAGTTGTAGTACAGCAGGACGCTTTTCATGACGCTTTGATCTTCGCAAGCAGGAAGTAGAGCCTGAAGAACATCTCGATCGGGATGCGCAGGAGCGGGTGCCCCGCATACAGGTACATGGCCTTTCCGGCAAGGCGCAGCGGTGTGGACACGCTGCCGAGAAGGGGGGCGAAGTCGGCATAGCCGTTCTTGAAGAGGATGCCAAGCGTTTCAACGCGCCGCGCGCGCGGTATGTGCTTGATGCGCAGTGGGCTGAACCACATGTAGGCGATCCAGCTTATCCAGCTCTTTCCCCAGCAGGCCGTCAGGCGCCGGTCAAAGCCGGGGCTGGAGCTTGCCAAGGAGTGGAATTCGAAAAGCGTCTGGTGGATTATGGCCTCGTCCTTGAGCAGGTCCTTCTTGTTGACTGACGTCACTACGGAGCCGGTCCGGTTGTACAGGTAGACGTAGAATGGCTCGTGCAGCGGGCAGACCCGCTTGGCGAGATACAGCGCACGCGGCGAGAATTGCCTGTCCTGGCCGCGAAGGCCGTGGATGCACCTGAGCTTGTTTTCGACCAGGAAGGCCCTTCGGCAGATCGTCAGCTGCATCATCGGATGCGGATGCTTGCGTATGCCGGCGATGTAAAGCGTTGCTTCCGGTCCGGTGAACTCTGGCTTTGCGTCGGCAGGATAGTTGTCGCGGATCTCCGTGACCTTCCCCGCCTTCGCGTCCAGGACCTGAACCGCGCAGGGGTAGAGGTCGGCGCCGGGGCGCGCGGAGATCTTGTCGTGGAGGCGCTGGAGCGAGCCTTCGGTGATCGTGTCGTCGCCGTCGAGGAAGATGAGGTATTCGCCGGTCGCACGGTCGATGCCGGCGTTGCGCGAGGCGGAGCAGGAGCCGGAGCGCGGACCGGTGAAGACCTTGAAGCGCGGGTCCTTCGCCGCGTATTCGCGCACCACCGCCTCCGTCCTGTCCTTGGATGTTTCGACCCCGAGCAGGCACTCCCAGTCCCTAAAGTCCTGCCTCAGCACGGAGTCAAGGCATTCGCGCACATACGGCTCCACGTCGCAGCATGGAACTATTATCGAGAAAAACGGTTCTGTCTTTTCTTTCGTCATCGTCTGCGCGAATATTACCATAAAATGGCGCAGCGTGTCAAATCCGCGGCCAGCGCTTTCATGGCAGTTTGATATACCATTTTTGCCCGAGATATGCTATAATCCGCTTCTATGAAAGCACGAATCTACATTCTGGTGCTGGCGACGCTGGCGACAACGGCGTTTTCCGGCGCGCGGGGCGATTCCCCGCCGGCCGCCGGCGAGACGCGCAAGACCGGCGAAACGCGGGTCGTGACGCTTCCCGGCGGCGCGAAGATGGAGATGATATGGTGCGCGCCCGGGTCGTTCAGGATGGGCAGCCCGGACGACGAGCACGGGCGCGTTTCAGACGAGCCGCTTCACTCGGTGACGCTCACGAAGGGCTTCTGGCTCGGCAAGTACGAGGTCACCCAGAGCCAGTGGGAGAGCGTGATGCGAAGCAACCACTCCCGCTTCAAGAACGGGGACAGCCCCGTCGAGAACGTCTCGTGGTACGACTGCGAGGCGTTTGTCAAGCGCGTGAACCCGGCGTTCGGCGGCAAGGCGCGCCTTCCGACCGAGGCGGAGTGGGAATACGCCTGCCGCGCCGGCAGCGATGCGCCGTTCGCGGGCAGCGGAGTGGTGTCGGAGATGGCGTGGTACGACGAGAACAGCGAGCACCACACGCACGAGGTGGGGGCGAACAAGCCGAACGCGTGGGGCTTTTACGACATGCATGGAAACGTCCTGGAGTGGTGCTCGGACTGGTTCTCCAATCCGAAGAGCGACGCGGTCAACCCCAAGGGCCCTCCTTCCGGGTCGTTCAAGATGCTGCGCGGCGGCTGCTGGTTCTTCCTCGGCACCGACTGCCGCTGCGCCTACAGGCTCAAGCGCGAGCCCACCCTGCGCAACTGCATCTTCGGCTTTCGCCTCGCCTGCTCCGATTCTGACGCCATGTCCTCGATGCCGCTCGCCCAGCAGAAATGAAGAATCCGATCCCAGCCCTGCTTGTCGCCGCTGCCGTGTTGTCCGGCTGCCGTTCGCCGTATGACTACATGGAGAACTGGCTGGTGCGCGAGGACGCGGTGCGGGCCTTCTCGGTTCCGGTCGACGTGATCTACGTCCAGGACCAGTTGTATGTCGACATGACTGCCCTGCCCAAGATGCAGTCGACTGCGCTGGACGCCGTCGGCAGAGGCAAGCTCGACGGATTCGCCCGCGTGTTCTCCCCCCTGATCGCCAACGAGGATGACATCGAGAACGCGGTGAAGTGGTATGTGAAGCATCATAACAAGACGTGCAGACCGTTCGCACTCATCGGCGAGGGTCGAGGAGGGGCGCTGCTGAAGGCATACGCCGAGGACAACGCCGACTGGCTCGAGGGGAAGGGAATGGTGGCGAGCTTCTTCTCGGAAGTCCCAGACGAGGATTTCGTCTCGAAGGAGATGATCCACACGATCAAGAACCGGGCGGCCGAGGTGCGCTACCGGCGGCAGTGGGGCAGGGACATGCCCGAGGGGATGCTCGGGGAATGATGGAGTTCTTAAGAAGGCTCAAGCGGGCGCTGGTTTCCTTCCGGGAACGGGCGAAGATGCGGCGCGAGGCCTCGCGCGCGTTCCGCTACGACCGGCGGCAGTTCATGGCGAACGCGGGGGCGCTGCACCTCGACCGCATGTCCGCCGCGCGCGCCGAGATCGTCATGGGCTACCATGTGCTGGAGAAGGGCCTCACCATGCCACATCGCCGGCTTGGCTTCGGCAGGGGCGCGGTCGTCCACCTGGTCAACCTCGTCGACTCGTTCGAGCGGCGCTTTGGCGCGGATGACCCGCAGGTCACGCACGCCGTCGCGGTGCTCCGCGCCTACCGCGAGCTCCATCGCGACTGGCCGGAGCCGATGCCGCGGCTCGACGCATTCCTCGCCGCGCGGCCGGATGTTCCCGCGGCGCGCGAGCCGCATGTCCGCAGAGCCGACTTCTTCGCCGCGAAGGACGCGCCGTTCCCCGAGTTTGCCGCTTCGCGCCACGTCTGCCGCCATTTCGCTGGGCCTGTTCCCCGGGAGACGGTCGAGTCCGCCATCGCGCTCGCGACCACCGCCCCGAGCGCCTGCAACCGCCAGCACGCGCGCGTCCACGTAGTCGACTCGCCTGCGCTGCGCGACCGGCTCTTTGAGATGCAGGGCGGGACGCGCGGGTTCGGACAGGACGCCGACAAGGTGCTGGTGGTCACGTCCGACCTCTCGGCCGTCCGCTGGAGCTGGGAGCGCCACGACTGCTACACGAACGGCGGCCTGTTCGTGATGAACCTCTGCTACGCGCTCCACTACCACGGCGTTGCGCACTGCATTCTACACTGGAGCGTCGCGCCAGAGGCCGACCGCGCCGCGCACGGGCTGCTCGGCATTCCGGAGAACGAGGCGATCGTCCAGCTGATCGCCTGCGGAATGCCGCCGGAGGAGTTCGACGTCGCTGCGTCGCCGCGGCTCGCGGCGGCGGATGTGCTCACCTGGCACGGAGGCGGGGAATGAGGGTTCTGCTCGGGGGCATTCCGCTTGGCTGCGACAACATCGGCGACGAGGCGATTGTCGCCTGCGTCGTCAAGTTGCTCAAGTCGTCGCTGCCCGGCGTGGAGCTGGCGGTGGCGACGGCCGATCCGGCGACTGCGGAGCTGCTGGGCGTGGAGGTGGTACCTCCGTTCGGCTTCGCCGGAACGCCGCTCGACGGCTTTGCCGCGGCGGTCCGCGGCCGCGATGCCTACGTCTGGTGCGGCGCGACAGGACTTTCCGACTATCCCGACGTCGCGCTTGACCTCCTTGAAATCGCGCAGCGCGAGGGAGTTGCGACCTACGTCTGGGGCGTCGGCATGGACGACGAACTGAACCCCGTCTTCTTCAAGGCCCACGGCAAGCGCCGTCTGCTGCTCCAGTGCCTTGGGCTCGTCGACTGGTACGAGCAGCGCCTCCGTTCCCGTCTCGCGCGGCGCATCGCGGCGATTCTGCCGCGCTGCCGCGGCGTGTGGCTGCGCGACCCCGAGAGCGCGGCGATGCTGGCGACGATGGGATTCTCCGGCGCCAAGGTAGCCGCCGACACCGCAATCCTGCTCCCCGCCCCCCATCCCCCATCCCCCATTCCCCATTCCCCGTTCCCCGTTCCCCATTCCCCATCCCCCACCCTCGGCCTCTGCATCTCGACTCAGCGGCAGGTTTCCGACCTGGCTGGGTTGAGCAAACTGATTGATGACGTCCGCGCGTCCGGCGCACGCGTCCTCGGCATCCCGATGAACCCCAGGACCGATCGCGCACTCCTTGGACGGCTTGGCGTGGAGTGCATCGCGGGCGCGACGCCGGAGGCGGTGGTGGAAGCCGCGGCGAAATGCGACGTCGTCCTCTCGAGCCGGCTGCATCTGCTGATCCTCGCCGCGAACGCCGGCACCATGGGGCTCGGCATTGCGCGCGGCTCGAAGCTCGCCAACTGGCTGGCCAACTTCGGCCAGGTCGTCGAGGGCAGCGTCTACGACTGCGACTGGGAGCGGGTGACGCGCCGCGTGCTCGCCGTGCTCAGGGACCGCGGCGACTGGGAATCAGTCCGCGCCGCCGCGTACGCGCGGCTCACCGCGCGGCTGGAAACCGCGAGGAGGGAGCTTTCGCACAGCTTGAAAACACAACCAACGGCGTGAGGCGCCGGGAAGGGAATCAACATGAAGAAGACGATCACGATGCCGAGCGGCAACGGCAAGGGCGAGCTCAAGCTCGAACTGATCCTCGACGAGGAGCTGGGCGACAAGTGCAGGCTGTACGCGAAGGTGACGATTCCGGCAGGCTCGACGCTTGGCTTCCACGAGCACCATGGCGAAGGCGAGAGCTACTTCGTCCTCTCCGGCGAGGCGGTCTACGACGACAACGGCGCGAAGCGGAGGATCGGCCCCGGCGACTCGACCTGGACGCCCTCCGGCTCCGGCCACGGCGTGGACAATTCCGCCGGCGCCGAGGACTTCGTCTTCATGGCGCTCATCGTGAAGGCATAGCCCCGCGCCGTGTTGTAACCTTCCGCCCCGCCGCGAACTCGATTCCGCCAAGCCCGGCACCTTGAAGACGCTGAAGGTGGGCGGCGCGGAGGTGACGATGGCGCGCCACCTCGATGTTCCTCGTGCCGTCGCCGCGCCCGGACAACGACCCGAAGTGGGGCTCGGTCAAGGCCAAGCGCGCCACGATGCTCGATGCCATCGCCTACAACCTCTCGCGGGCCGAGCAGGCGATGAACCTCGGCGAGGGCGAGCACCTCTCCGGCGCGATGGTCCGCCACGCGACGCTCAACATGGGGCTCCTGGACAAGAAGCTGGTCGAATCCATCGTCGCGCTCAACGAGAACGACTACAACACCCTGCTCGTCGAGGCGCAGCAGGCCGGGAACAACCTCTCGCTCGCCGTCTCCGCCCTGCGCCTTGGCGGCGAACTCCTCACCAAGGTCTCATAGCCGCTTTCCTGAGCATTCTGAAGGGAACTATAGTCCGGCGAGGATGCGCGTGCGGACGGCGGCGTATTCCGCGTCGCTGACCAGCCCTTGCGCGAGCAGGCGGGCGAGCCGCTTGAGCCGCCGCGCAGGCGATTCGGCTGGTGCGGCTGGCCGTGTCGGCGCGTCGGGGACAGGCCCCGGCGATGCCGCGCCAATCGCCGGGATCGACTCGACGGCGCGGCGGAGCGCCTCCTCGTTCTCGTGGTAGTAGTGGCGCGTCATCGCGGTCGACGAGTGGCCGACTATTGACTGCACCACCGCGAGCGGTACTCCGGCGTTGGCGGAGAGCGAGACGAAGGTGTGCCGCAGGCTGTGGAATGAGGCGAGGACGCTTCGCCGGCTGCGTCCTTCCATGCGGACGCTCATGGTTATGTTCGCCCGCTTGAAGATCCGCCGCAGCCCGTCGTCGATTTCCCAGTTGTGCCTGAGGTACATTTCCGCGGCGGCCGGGTTGACGTAGTCCGCGTCGGCACCCGCCGCGGCGTAAAGCGCCTTCAGCTCGGCGAGGAGCTGCGGGTGGATGGGGATCGTCACCGGACAGCCGTGCATGTGGCGCTTCGTCTTCTCGGGTATGACCTGGATGGTCCGCCGCCCGAAGTCGACGTTTGCCCACGTAAGGCGGCAGCAGTCGCCGAGCCTGAGCCCGGTGTAGAGGCCGGTCGTTACGAGGAGCCGCCATTCCGGCCCAGCCTCCGCGGCGGCGGCGTAGAGCCGTTCCACTTCGTCGAGGGTGAGCTCGCGCCGGCTGACGGAATCGCCAGCGAGCAGCTTTACGCCGTCCCACGGATTCGCGCCCACGCAGCCCCGTTCCGCGAGCAGGCGGAAGACTTCCCTGAGGATGCAGACATGGTTGTTGTAAGTGGCGGAGGAGTGGCGGCAGCGCAGTTCGGCGAGGTATTCCGCGACCGCCTCCTCGGTAACTTCCGAGAGGCTGCCGATTTCGAGGTGGTTTGCCTCCATCCAGCGCGCAAAGCGCATCCACGCCGACCGCTTGGACTTCAACGTGGTGCGCGCGATGTCGCGCCGTTTGGGTGACATCTCGTATCGGTGCCACGCCTCGGCGAGCGGTAGTCTTTCGTCGCCGAGCCCCAGCGGGAAGAGCAGCCGCCCGAGGAAGCGCTCCGCCTCGCCGCGGTCGGCGGTGCCGCTCGAGCGGCTGATCCGCCGCCCGTTGATTCCAACGCGGACAGTCCAGAGTCCGCTCTTTTCCCGCTGCAGGTTTCCGGTGCCTTTTTGCCTTGCCATCTGTTCATTCCTTTTGCTGTTTCCGTAGGTGCGGAATTTTAGCAAAAGGCCGGAAGGCGTATTGCCGTCCTCATTGGCGTCAGGCCATGGGCATGGCCAGGCGCTGCCGCGGCACTTGCGCGCGGCGGCGGGGTATGGTAGACTACACGCCATGAACAGACAGACATTCGACGCGGCCGCGGCGGTTTTCCCCGACGCGTGCTTCCGGGAGCCGCCGGCGCTGGGCATTGTGCTCGGCAGCGGCTGGGGCGATTCGCTCAGGACCGACGAGGTTGTCGCGCGGATATCCTACGCCGACATCCCCGGCCTCGGCGCTTCCACCGTGAAGGGCCATGCCGGCGAGTTCGTGCTCTACCGCCGCGGCGGCAGGCTCGTCGCCGCCTGGTGCGGCCGCCGCCACTGGTACGAGGGAGCGGGCTGGGAGCCGGTGGTGCTGCCGGTCGAGATGCTCCGGCGCATGGGCTGCCAGACGCTGCTCCTCACCAACGCCTCCGGCGGCATCAACCCCGCGCTGCGCGCCGGCGACTTCGTGGTCCTGCGCGACCACATCAACCTGGCCGGCGTCACTCCGCTCATCGGCCCGCACAACCCCGACTGGGGCGAGCGCTTCCCGGACATGACCTCGGTCTACTCCAAGCACCTCGCCGACCTGCTCCACGCTGGCGCCAACCGCCTCGGCCTGCGGATGATGGACGGCGTCTACGCCTACAACTCCGGTCCCGCCTACGAGACGCCGGCGGAGATCCAGGCCTACAAGGCGCAGGGCGCCGACGTCGTCGGCATGTCCACCGTGCCAGAGGCGGTGGTGGCGAAGGCGTGCGGCATGAAGCTCGCCGGCATCTCGCTCGTTGCCAACCTCGCCGCCGGCATCGCGCGCACGCCGCTGAGCCACGCCGACGTGATCGCCGCCGCCGAAGCCGCCAAGCCACGCATGGCCGACCTTATCGATGACTTCGTGCTTAGACTCTGAGCTCGGGCTGTTCGAGTCCTCGCTGCTGCTCGAGCGCGGACTTTCGCGCAACACCTGCACGGCCTACATCTCCGACCTGCGCGACTTCGGCGCCTTCCTCGCCGCGCGCGGCGTCGCGTCCGTCGCCGCCATCACCCGCGACGACATCGTCGCCTTCCTCTCCGCCCTGCGCGCGGCCGGTCGCGCCGAGCGCACGCGCGCGCGGCGCACCGCGGCAATCCGCTCGTTCCTGCGCCACCTCGCCGCGCGCGGCGCGATCAAGGCGAACCCGGCGGACCTCCTCGACTCGCCGCGCAAGGGGCTTACGCTGCCGCGCGTCCTTTCCGAGGCCGAGGTTGCGGCGATGCTCGACGCCGTCGCCGGCGACGACCCGCGCGACATGCGCGACCGCGCGCTCCTCGAGACGCTCTACGGATGCGGACTGCGCGTGAGCGAGGCGGCGGCGCTTTCCATCGGCGACTTCGAGGCCGACGGAGAGCTGATGCGCATCCGCGGCAAGGGGTCGAAGGACCGCCTGGTGCCGGTCGGCGGCGCGGCGGGTCGCGCGCTCGCGCGCTACCTTGAAGGCGCGCGCGGCACCTTCGCCCGCGGCAATTCCTCGGAGACGCGCGTTTTTCTGACGCGGCTCGGACGTCCCTTCACCCGCCAGGGCATCTTCAAGATCGTGCGCGAGCGCGCCGCCGCGGTCGGCATCGCGCCCGAGCGCATCTCCCCGCACGTCCTGCGCCACTCCTACGCCTCGCACATGCTTTCGCACGGCGCCGACATCCGCGCCATCCAGGAGCTGCTCGGCCACGCCGACATCTCCACCACCCAGATCTACACCCACGTCGACGCCGCCGGCTTCGGCGCCGTCCACCGCCAGCACCACCCGCGAGCGTGAATTGGCTAGCAGCCAGCGCATGCGCTGGAAGTGTTCAACAGCCAGCAGCCAGCAACCAGCAGCCAGTGTTCGGCATCCAATTTCGACGGAAATATGCTATAATACGCACGATATGAAGCAAGAGAAGAAGAAAGTCCTGCGCATCACCGACACGACGCTCAGGGACGCGCACCAGTCGCTGTGGGCGACGAGGATGCGCACCGACGACATCTTGGGCATCGCCGAGGCCATTGACAACGCCGGCTACTACGCGCTCGAGTGCTGGGGCGGCGCCACGTTCGACGTGTGCATGCGCTTCCTGCGCGAGAATCCGTGGGAGCGGCTCCGCCGCATCAAGGCGGTGTGCAGGAAGACGCCGCTCCAGATGCTGCTCCGCGGCCAGAACCTGCTCGGCTACCGCCACTATCCCGACGACGTCGTGGAGCGGTTCGTCGCGCTTGCGTGCGAGAACGGCATGGACATCTTCCGCGTCTTCGACGCGCTCAACGACCCGCGCAACCTCGAGACCGCGGTTGCCAGCGTGAAGAAGTACGGCGGCCACGCGCAGGGCACGCTCTGCTACACCACCTCGCCGGTGCACACGGTCGAGAAGTACGTCGAGCTCGCCAAGGCGCAGGAGGCGATGGGCATCGACTCGCTGGCGATCAAGGACATGGCGGGCATCCTCACCCCTGGCGCGGCGCGCGAGCTGGTGAAGGCGCTGCGCCGCGCGATGCCGAAGATGCCGGTGGAGATCCACTCGCACATGACGAGCGGCATGGCCGCGGCGATGTACCTCGCGGCGGCTGAGGCCGGGGCGGGCTGCTTCGACTGCGCGATCTCGACGCTCTCCTCGTTCTCGTCCCAGCCGCCGGTGGAGTCGATGCTCTCCGTCTTCGAGTCCGAGGGCTACGACTGCGGGCTCGACCGCGCGGCGCTCTCGAAGATCAACTCGTACTTCCGCGAGCTGAAGGCAAAGCGCCAGCCGGCGTCGTCCCGCGGCGTGGAGCCGGTGGACGCGGGCGTGCTCGTCCACGCGATTCCCGGCGGCATGATCTCCAACCTCCGCTCGCAGCTCGCCCAGCAGGGCGCGCTCGACCGGCTCGACGAGGTGCTCGCCGAGCTGCCGCGCGCGCGCGCCGACCTCGGCTATCCGCCGCTGGTGACGCCGACTTCGCAGATCGTGGGCGTGCAGAGCGTCCTCAACGTGCTCTCGGGCGAGCGCTACTCGATGGTGACCGACGAGACGAAGCGCTACGCCGCTGGCTACTACGGCGCGACGCCGGCGCCGATCGCGCCGAAGCTGAGGAAGCGCCTCTGCGGCGGGCTGAAGCCGATTTCGTGCCGTCCCGCCGACCTGCTCGGGCCGGGGCTCGAGAAGGCCGCGGCGGAACTGCCGCCGAACACGATCCGCGCCGAGGAGGACATCCTCTCCTACGCGCTCTTCCCCGAGGTCGCGCTCGGCTACTTCAAGTGGCGTAAGGAGGGCGGGCCGATTCCCGCCGACCAGGAGGAGGCCGCGAACGCCGCGCCTGCCGCGGCGCCCACCGCGGCTGCCGCCGCTCCCGCCGCGAAGCCCGCGGCGGCGGCGAAGGGCACTCCGGTCCTCGCGCCGCTCAACGGCACCTTCTACCGCAGCGACGCCCCCGGCAAGCCGCCGCTGGCGGCGGACGGCGCGCAGGTCAAGGCCGGCGACGCGGTGTGCGTCGTCGAGGCGATGAAGCTTTTCAACCCGATCAAGGCGTCCGCGTCCGGCAGGATCACGTTCCTCGCCAAGCACGGCGCCCAGGTAGTCAAGGGCGACGTAGTCGCCGCGGTGGAGTGAACATGGCCAAGAACCCGAGAATCCTGATCGTCACCCCGGAGATTACCTATCTTCCGGAGGGAATGGGCAACCTCGCCGGCAAGATGTCCGCCAAGGCCGGCGGCATGGCCGACGTCTCGGCGTCGCTGGTGCAGGCGCTGCACGAGCTCGGCGCCGACGTGCACGTGGCGCTGCCGCACTACCGGCGGATGTTCCACGTCGAGACCGCGCAGCTGGTCGCCGACGAGCTGCGGAAGTACAAGAGCCACCTCCCCGACGAGCGCATCCACCTCGCCGAGGACCGCTGCTTCTACTACCGCGACACCGTCTACTCGCGCGGCGACGGCAACATCAAGCTCGCGCTCGCGTTCCAGCGCGAGGTCATCAACAACATCATCCCCCGCGTGCAGCCGGACCTGGTGCACTGCAACGACTGGATGACCGGCCTCGTCCCCGCCGCCGCCCGGCGCGAGGGGATCCCGTGCCTCTTCACGGTGCACAACATCCACACCCAGAAGCTCACCCTCGCGCAGATCGAGGACGCCGGCATCGACGCGGCGGAGTTCTGGATGCACCTCTACTACTCCTATCCGCCGTACAACTACTTCGAGTCGCGCGACCGCAACCAGATCGACCTGCAGGCGTCCGGCGTCTTCGGCGCGCACTTCATCAACACCGTCTCGCCGACCTTCCTCACCGAGATCGTCAACGGCTGGCACTCGTTCGTGCCGGACTCGATCCGCAGCGAGATCCGCAACAAGTACAACGCCGGCTGCGCGGCGGGCATCCTCAACGCGCCGGACTCGGCGGACAACCCGGCGACGGACGACAAGATCCCGTTCAAGTACGGTCCCGAGGACCACGCCGCGGCCAAGCGGAAGAACAAGCTCGCGCTCCAGCACGCGCTGGGGCTGGAGGAGAACGCCGACCGCGCGCTCTTCTTCTGGCCGAGCCGCCTCGACCCGATTCAGAAGGGGCCGCAGCTCCTGACCGACATCACCTACCGCTTCCTCGACAAGCACCCCGATGCGCAGCTCGCCATCATCGCGAACGGCCCGTTCCAGCAGCCGTTCTGGGACATCCGCGAGTTCCACGGGCTGCAGTCCCGCATCGGCGTGCACGACTTCGACGGGCGCCTCTCGCAGCTCGGCTTCGCGGCGTCGGACTTCACGCTGATGCCGTCCCTCTTCGAGCCGTGCGGGCTTCCCCAGATGCAGGCGCCGATCTACGGCTCGCTCGCGGTGGCGCACAACACCGGCGGACTCCACGACACGGTGGAGATGATCGACCCCGACGCCTCGACCGGCAACGGGTTCATCTTCGACACCTACGACTCCAACGGCCTCTTCTGGGCGATGGACCGGGCGATGGACTTCTACCACCTGCCGCCGGAGGTCAAGGAGCGCGAGATCGCGCGCGTGATGGCGGAGTCGCTCAAGCGTTTCAACCACGCCGAGTGCGCGAAGAAGTACATCGAGCTCTACGAGAAGATGCTCGACCGTCCGCTGGTGAAGTGAAGGAGGGGCGATGACTTCGGAGGAGCAGGCAAGGGAATCGGCGAAGGCGCTGGAGGACGCGAAGGCCGTCGACGTGAAGGTCTACGACGTCCGCGGCAAGTCGTCGCTGGCGGACTTCTTCGTCGTCGCGACCGGCGCGGCAGCCCCGCACCTGAAGGCGCTGGTGAAGGCGCTGCCCAGGGGCGCGTACCGCGTCTCCGGCGACCCCGAGAGCGGCTGGATCGTGGCGGACTACGTGGACGTCGTCGTGCACGTCTTCTCGCCCGAGGCCCGCGCCTACTACGCGCTCGAGAAGCTCTGGGCTCAGCCATAGGGCTGTGGTGCCTTTTCCGGCCGAAGCGATTTTGCCGCGGAACTTTGATTTCCCCGCGGCAAATATGGTATAATACATGCCATGAGCTACTATCTGATGATTCTCGTCGGCGCCGTGCTGGTGAACAACTTCGTCCTCAGCCGGTTTCTTGGGTGCTGCCCCTTCCTCGGGGTCTCGAAGAAGACCGAGACCGCGCTGGGCATGTCGGGCGCGGTGGTGTTCGTGATGACGGCGGCCTCGGCCGTCGCCTGGGCGATCGACCACTGGCTGCTGCAGCCGTTCGGCCTCGGCTACATCCACACCCTCGCGTTCATCTTGGTGATCGCCTCGCTGGTGCAGTTCATCGACATCGCGATGAAGCGCTTCCTGCCGCCGCTCCATGCGGCGCTCGGCATCTTCCTGCCGCTCATCACCACCAACTGCGCCGTCCTCGGCGCGGCGGAGATCAACTGCAAGCAGGGCACGGGCTTCTTCGAGTCGGTCTTCTTCTCCTTCTCCGCCGCCGTCGGCTTCGGCTTCGCGCTCGTCATCTTCTCCGGCATCCGCGAGAAGCTCGCCTACGCCGATCCGCCGCGGTGCTTCCGCGGCATGGCGATCGCGCTCGTCACCGGCGGCCTCCTGAGCCTCGCGTTCATGGGCTTCTCTGGTCTCGTGAAGCTCCCCTACTAAAATCCCAGTCTCCTAGAAACCTAGAAATCTAGACACCTAGACACCTCGAAAAGGACAAACTGCCATATGACCATCGCAATAGTGTGCATCGCCGGCGTGGGGTTCGTCGCGGCCGTCGCGCTCGCCGTGGCGGACCGTTACCTCAGCGTCAAGGAGGACCCGCGCATCGGGCTCGTGACCGCCGCGCTCCCCGGCGCGAACTGCGGCGGCTGCGGCTTCCCCGGCTGCGACGGCTACGCGCGCGCTCTCGTCGCGGGGACCGCGCCCAACGGCGCCTGCGCGGCCGGCGGCGACGCTTGCGCGAAGGAGATTGCGAAGATCCTCGGCGTGGAGGCGACGGCGACCGAGCGTCGCGTCGCGCTCGTCAAGTGCTGCGGCACGCGCTCGGAGGCGATCCGCGTCGGCGACTACAACGGTATCTGCGACTGCGGCGTCGCCGCGATGACGGCGGGCGGCGACAAGGGCTGCACCTACGGGTGCCTCGGCTACGGCGCGTGCGCGAACGTCTGCCCCAAGGGCGCGATCTCGATCCACGACGGCCTCGCCAAGGTGGACAAGCGCCTCTGCATCGGCTGCGGCAAGTGCGTGACCGCGTGCCCGAAGCACATCATCGAGCTCGTCCCCGCGTCGGCGACGATCCACGTCCTTTGCGCCAATCCCGACAAGGGCCCGGCGGTGCGCAAGGTCTGCGGCGTCGGCTGCATGGGCTGCCATCTCTGCGAGAAGAACTCCGGCGGCAAGGAGGCCGGGCACTTCGAGTTCCAGGGCTTCCTCGCCAAGGTCAACTACGCGAACCCGCCGGACGACGAGCAGATAGTCGCCAAATGCCCGGCCAAGTGCATGTCGGTCGACCCCCACTTCGAAACCGGACACTGAGAATGAGCGGTTTGACACGAGTGGCGCTGGCCTTGGCGACGACTCTTGCGTGCGCAGGTGCGCGCGGGGTCGCGGTCGAGACGCGCTACTTGGCGAACGCCGGCGACGACGCGGCGGACGGGCGGACGCCGGCAACGGCGTGGCGCACCTTGGCGAAGGCCTCCGCGGAGCTGCCGGGGGGCGCGACATTGTGTCTGAAGAGCGGGGACGTCTTCTACGGACAGCTGCGTCCGGCAGCGGGACTGGATGCGCGGCGTCCGACTGTGGTGACGAGCTGGGGAGAGGGGCCGAAGCCTGTCATTTCCGCGACGAAGAACCTGCGAAACGATCCGTCCGCTTGGGAGGATCTGTCGCACTGCTTCTGGCGGATCGACCTTTCCAACCCCTCGAATTACGAGGGACTCGTCTCGACGGACTGCAATCCAGGCTTCCTGCTGGTGGATGGCGCGCTGAAGCCGTGGCGTCGGTATTGCCGCGCTGATCTCGTCTCGCCGTGGGATTTCTGTGGCACGGATGGCTGGCTGTGCGTGCATGCGGACGAGAATCCGGCGAAGCTGGCGAAGGACATCCGCGTGGCGCTGCGCGTATACTGCGTCCAGTTCGGCTCGTTCACCGTCATCAGCAACATCGCGGTCCGCGCGACGGGCGCGCACGGCATGCATGCCGGCTGGGGCAATTCGGTTCGCGACGTCCGCATCGCGGACTGCGATCTCGAGAACATCGGCGGATCGGAGCTGCCGGGGTTCGAGAAGGAACGGGGATTCCGCGTTCGCTTCGGCAACGGCGTCGAACTGGGCGGCGACGCCGAGAACGTCATCATCGAGCGCTGTTCCTTCCGCGGCGTCTACGACGTGGCCTTTACGATGCAGGGCTATCCGAAGAAGGGCTGGCGGAACGTACTGTGCCGCGATTGCACGATGACGGACTGCAGCCAGGCGTTTGAGGTCTGGTGCCGGAATGCTCCGAATGGCGTGGGTTTCGCGAACTGTTCCTTTACGGGAAACCGCACCCTGCGTGTTGGCGGCGGTTGGGGCGAGACGGCCCGTCCGTGCCGGAAGGCGGCGACGCCGCTCCTCGTCTACGCCATGGAGACCGATTCGGTTGACATTGACGTTTCGGGCAATGTCTTCGAGGAGGCGCCCCACGGGCTCGTCTATTGCAATGCGCATAATGGCCAAGGGCAGTCGCTGCCAGACGGATATCGCATCCATGACAACGTCTGCAAGAAGATCGGCCTCGGGAAGGAGAAGACAAGATGAAGACGGTCAAAAGTCCGTTTAAGTTCAAGGGCGGGGTCCACCCCGACTACAACAAGGAACTCGCGCGCGGCAAGGCGATCGAGCGGATGCCGGTGCCGGCGGAGCTGGTCGTCTCGATGAGCCAGCACCTCGGCGCGCCGGCGAAGTGCGTCGTGAAGGCGGGCGATTTCGTGCGCCGCGGCCAGGTGATCGGCGAGAAGAACGGCTTCATCTCCGTCCTCGTGCGCGCGCCGGCGGACGGCCTCGTCAAGGCGGTGGAGAAGCGTCCGGGACCGACCGGCGCCAAGGCCGACGCGGTGATCCTGGACACGACGGCAGAGGCGCCGGAGGGCGCGGTTCCGGGCGTTTCGCCCGTTCTTGCGCCGCTCGACTGGAAGACGGCCTCGAGGGAGGAATTGCTGAAGCGCGTCGAGCAGGCGGGCATCTGCGGCATGGGCGGCGCCGGCTTCCCGACCGCCGTCAAGCTCAATCCGCCGCCGGCGAAGCGCTGCGAGTATCTGGTCCTGAACGGCGCGGAGTGCGAGCCGTATCTGACCGCGGACTTCCGTGTCATGCTCGAGCGCGCCGACCGCATCCGCGTCGGCGTCGAGATCATGCGCAAGGTCCTGGGCGGGCCGGCGGTGCGCATTGCGATCGAGGCGAACAAGCCCGAGGCGATTGCCGCGATGGAGAAGGCGTTTGCCGACATCGATGGCAACGTCGAGATCGTCGTCCTCCCGGTTCTCTATCCACAGGGAAGCGAAAAGCACCAGATCTACGCGACGGTCGGGCGCGTAGTCCCAGAGCCGCCGGCGCTGCCGATCGACGTCGGCTGCGTGGTGGAGAACGTCGGCACCGTCGCGGCGATAGCCGACGCGGTGGAGAAGGGCGAGCCGCTCCTCGAGCGCGTGACGACGGTCTCGGGCGACGCCGTGGCGGAGCCGAAGAACGTGCTGGCGCCGAGCGGCACCAAGTACTCCGACCTGGTCGCGTTCTGCGGCGGCGAGAAGGAGCCGCCGGCCAAGGTGATCTCCGGCGGCACGATGATGGGCTTCGCCGTCTCGACGCTGGAGATCGGCACCACCAAGACGACCTCGGGGCTGCTGCTTCTTTCGAAGAAGCGCGTCTTCCAGTACGCGTCGGGCGCGTGCATCGGCTGCGGCCGGTGCGTCCGCGCCTGCCCGATGAACCTCAACCCCGCGCTCATCTCGCGGGTCGTGGACGCGAACGACGTCAAGGCGGCGGAGGACGCGCACGTGATGGACTGCATCGAATGCGGCGCGTGCAGCTTCGGCTGCCCGGCCTACCGCACCATCACCCAGAGCTGCCGCCGCGCGAAGGCGTCCATCCGCGCGCGCATCGCCGCAGAGAAGGCCAAGGCCGCCGCCGCGGCCGCAAAGTAGAGAGCAAAGACACCGAGTCAACCCGTGGCAAAGAAGCAGAAAAAGGTGAATTTGGAGCTGGAACCGCAGAAGTCGTCTGCGGCGCAGTTCCTCACCTACATTGCCTCCGCGGGAACTGGCGGGGAGAAGTACGAAATCCGCTACGAGGACGAGAACATCTGGATGAGCCAGAAGATGCTCGCGGCGGTGTATGGGGTGGAGGTGCCGAATATCGCATATCACTTGCGCAAGCTTTTTGCAGATGCCGAGCTGGACAAGAGCGCAGTTATTAAAGAAATTTTAATAACTGCCGATGATGGCAAGAGATACGCTGTCAACCACTACAATCTGCAAGTCATAATCGCTCTCGGTTTCAAGATTGACTACGACCGTTATCTTCTTGCCCTCGAGAAAGAGGTAACGCGGCAAGGCAAATGCGGGGAAGGAGAGAAACGGTGAAGATAAAACTGATTTTTGTAGTTCTTGTCTGTGCCATTTTTGCGGGCGAGGCCTTGTCGCAAAGTGCCGCCAGAGAAGGAAGTATTCCAGATATGACGGCAGCGTTCATTCCATTCCCTGAAAAGGACAAAATCAAATTCGAAGACGCGGTTGAACGTGCGAAGGAGAACGATCCAAAGGCGTATTATTGGTTGTCGTATTATTTCTTTAATGGTGATGGTGTGGAGCGGGACGCAGTGGCGGGCGGAAAGTTTTTGCAGACAGCGGTAGGGCTCAAGGACCCGAATGCGTGTTACCTTGCAGGTTTGTATTTCGAGGTCTATGCTCTTCGTGATGAGAATGATCTGTTCGAAGGAGGCTATGCGCATTTGCCGGAGAATATGCGGAGAAGTATTTATGATGTCGCCATGGTGCTTACATTAAACTATATTAATTTGGCGGCATTGAAGATGCCAGATGGTGTGGTTTCTGATCTGGGCAGTGGGCATTTTTCATACACGAATGATGTTGCTAGCGGGTATGTTGTCGATCTGTATTTGACGGCTGTGAATGGAGGTTTGACTTATGCGACGAACGACATTGCGCGGCTGAAACTATTATCTACTCAATGTCGCGAACGCATTGCGGCTAGAGCAGAGGCAAGGGAGAAGGAGCGTGCCAGGAGCGCCGCCGCGCTAAATTTGTTGGTTGACCCCAACAAGGAGGCTGAGGAGGCTCGACAACAGGAGGCGGCAAAGGAAGAGGAGTTGGCTCTCCGGCAAGCGGAATTGGAGCGCGAGCGCCAGGCGGAATTGGAACGCAAGCGCCAAGAGGAGGAGCGTAAGAAACAATGGGAGTATTGGAGTACATGGCCGAATGGTCTTGGTGAAGAATATGACAAACTTGTTTTGGAAGCGGAAAAGAAGTTTAATTGTGTGATTGATAATTCGGGTGATTTTATGAATGTTTGGATATGTGGCGGTGACAAATCGCTTATCGTTGGTATCACTGGCAACTGGAGACATGATAGGTATTGCAAAATTGATCCTGATGGGAAGATCGTTACATGGACCTCGCGAGAAGAGGATTTGGAGGAACTCAAGTGGTTCAAAGAAGAGGAAGCAAGACGCCTTGATGAATTAAGAACCAAGTGGGCGGAAGGAAGGGGAATGTCGCTTGAAGAGGCGAATAGAAAATATGATGAGTGGTTGAGGTCGTCGTCGCCGTGTCCTTTCCCTTCTAGGCGAAGTCCCCTCATGCGCCGTGCCGGAGCAGCTCTTAGGGGTCATGGTAAATGACCTGAAACGCAGAATGTTAGAAAAAGGAGAAAACCGAAGAGGTAGTCTATGAAACCGAAGGAAACAGCGGAACACTACATACTGAGCTCGTCGCCGCACGCGCACGGGCGCGCGAGCGTGTCGCGCATCATGCTCGACGTGATCATCGCGCTCTTGCCGACTACCGCCGCGGGCATCTGGTTCTTCGGGATGCCGGCGGTCTGGACGATCGCGACCTGCGTCTCGACCTGCATCGTCACGGAGGCGCTGTGCCGCCTCGCGATGAAGCGCGAGAACACCATCGGCGACCTCTCGGCCGTCGTGACCGGCCTGCTCCTCGCGCTTAACCTGCCGGCGGGGCTGCCGCTCTGGATGGCGGTCGTCGGCTCGGTGTTCGCGATCGGCGTCGCCAAGCAGGTGTTCGGCGGGCTCGGGATGAACCCGTTCAACCCCGCGCTCGCCGCGCGCGCGTTCATGCTCATCAGCTTCACCGGACCGATGACCACCTGGCTCAAGCCGTTCTGGTGGAAGACGCCCGAGGCGATGACGACCGCGACGCCGCTCGCCGTGATGAAGACCTGGTTCGGCGCCGAGGCGATGTCGTCGGCGACGCCGCACGGGCTCTGCAACGCCGCCTGCAAGGGCGTGCCCGGCCTCTGGGACATGGCGATCGGCAACATCCCCGGCTGCATCGGCGAGGTGTCGGCGATTGCAATCGCGATCGGCGCGGCGTATCTCCTCTTCCGCAAGGTCATCACCTGGCACATCCCGGTCGCCTTCATCGCGACGGTGTTCGTCTATTCGCTGATCGCGGGCGGCGCGCCGGCGACGATGCAGGTCCTCACCGGCGGCGTGATGATCGGCGCGTGCTTCATGGCGACGGACTACGTGACGAGCCCGATCACCGCCAAGGGCAAGCTGATCTTCGGCTGCGGCTGCGGACTCGTCTGCATGCTCATCCGCCAGTTCGGCTCCTATCCCGAGGGCTGCTCGTTCGCGATCCTGATCATGAACGCAGTCTGCCCCCTCATCAACCGCTGGACCCAGCCGAAGCCTTTTGGAGCGAAGTGATATGAAGAAGATACTTAGTCTCGTCGTCAGCCTCACGCTCATCAGCGGCGTCTGCGCCGCGGTGCTTGCGTACGTGAACGGCATCACCGCCGAGCCGATCAAGGCCACTGCCGCGAAGGCCCGCGAGGCGGCGAAGGCGGCCGTCCTCTGCGGCGAGGACGGCTTCACCGCGGAGGGCCGCTGCAAGGACGGCTACGGCGGCGACATCGTGCTGATGGTCGGCTTCAAAAAGGACAAGAAGACCGTCATCTCCTACAAGGTGCTGCAGGCGTCGGAGACGCCCGGCCTCGGGATGAAGCTGAAGACGCCCGAGTTCGCAGGGCAGTTCGCGGGGAAGGACGCGACCTCGCTCAAGGTGAAGAAGGACGGCGGCGACATCGAGGCGATCACCGCCGCGACGATCACCTCGCGCGCCGTCTGCCGCGCGATCGAGGACGCCCGGCGCAACCTCGCCGAGGCGCAGTAGGCGCGATGGCCAAGGGAAGAGCTGCGGTAAACGCCGAGTACGCCGGGCTGCGCCTCGCGTGCGGGCTCGTGAACGCGCTTCCCTACTGCTGCGCCGCGGCGCTCGCCCGCGCCGCGGGCTGGACCCTCGTCCGCGTCTTCGCCTTCAAGCGCCGCCGCACCGAGGGGCGCATCCGCTCGGTGTTCCCGGAGATGTCCGCGCGCGAGGTGCGCCGCGTCGCCGTCCGCTCGCTCCAGAACATGCTCCTCAACGCGGTCGAGATGATGCGCGCGCCGAAGCTCGGCCGCAGGTGGATGGACCGTCATGTGTTGGACGGGCTCAAGTACAAGGAGCGCCTCCAGTCCTACGCCGACGAAGGGCACGGCGTGGTGGTGATGGTGCCCCACTCCGGTAACTGGTACATGGCGGCGTGGTCGATGGCGGTCTACGGGCTCAGGCTCTTCGCCATCGCCGCGCGCCAGCGCAACCCGAAGATCGACGCGTGGATGAACCGCCAGTACGGCGCGGTGGAGGTGCTGGACCGCGACTGCCGCGACACGCTCGCGAAGATCCGCGCCGGGCTCGAGGCGGGGCGCGTGTTCGCCATCCTGCCCGACCTCAGGGTGCGCAAGCGCGACGTCGAGGCGGACTTCTTCGGCGGCAAGGCCAACGTCAGCCGCGCCGGCGCGATGTTCGCCGTCCGCTGCGGCTCGCCGGTGGTGGTGGCGCAGATGATGCGCGAGGGCTCCCGCCACGTCTTCAACCACATCGCCACCCTCCGCCCCGACCCAGCCGCCGCCGACCCACGCGCCGAGGCGGAGCGGATCACGCGCGAGGCGATGTCGCTCATCGACCGTGAGGTGCGCAAGCGCCCCGGCGACTGGTACTGGTACAACAAGCGCTGGATTTTGGAGCCGCCCGAGAGATGAACCAGTCCATGTCCATGACCGCCGCGCAGCAGCAGAAGCTCGCGATCTCCGGCCGCCAGATGCAGGGGCTGAAGCTGCTGGCGATGTCGCTGCCGGAGCTGCGCGCCGAAATCGCCGCGGAGATGAGCGCCAACCCGGCGATCGAGGACATGGACCATCCGCTCGAGACGCCGCTTTCCGAGGTGGAGGCCAAGCTCGACCGCGAGCGGGAGCAGGACGAGCCGGACTTCCCCGAGGACGGCTACGAGCCCACCGTCGGGCACGACGAGGAGGCGGCCGAGCGCCGCCAGGCGTTCTTCGACAACCTGGTCAAGGAGGAGACGCTGCAGGGCCATCTCGTCGAGCAGCTGCCGCTTTCCGACATCGACCCGGCCGACTTCCCGATGGCCGAGGTGCTGATCGGCGACCTGGACGAGAAGGGGTATTACAAAGGCTCGCTTGCCGACGTGGCGATGGCGTTCGGCAAGAGCGAGGACGAGGTCATTGCCGTGCTTGCGAAGATCCGCGACCTCGACCCGCCAGGCTGTGGCTCGCGCACGGTGGAGGAGTGCCTCCTCTCCCAGCTCGAGTCGATCGCCGACCCTGCCGTCCGCGAGGACGTCCGCAAAATCGTCTCCGGCCACCTCGCCGACATCGAGGCCGGGCGGACCGACGCGATCTGCAAGGCGCACGGCTTTTCCAAGGAGCGCTTCGCCGCCGCCATGGTCGCGCTCCGTTCGCTCGACGGCCGCCCCGGGCGCCAGTTCCCCAGCGAGCGCGAGCGCGTCGAGTTCGTCAACCCGGAGATCCACGCGCGAAAGCTCGACGGCCGCTGGATCGCCGAGACCGACGAGCGGTCGCTCCCGGAGATCCGCTTCTCGAAGTCGTTCGAGGACCTGCTGAAGGACAAGAGCCAGACCGCCGAGACCAAGGCGTACGTGCGCGAGCGCATCGCCGCGGCGCGCGCGTTCCGCGAGGCGATCGAGAAGCGCCGCCAGACGGTGAAGGACATCGCGCAGGCGGTGTTCGACCGCCAGCAGGACTTCTTCGAGCGCGGCTTCGGCGCGCTGAAGCCGCTCACCGAGCTCGAGGTCGCCGCGTCGGTCGGGGTGCACGGCACCACCGTCTCGCGCACGGTGCGCGACAAGTACGCCGAGACGCCGTACGGCACCATCGAGCTGAGGCGGTTCTTCTCGACCGGCGTGAAGACGTCCGCCGGCGAGACCGTCTCGCAGGAGGCGGTGCTGGGCAAGCTCAGGGAGATCGTGGACGGCGAGGACAAGTCCAACCCGCTGTCGGACGAGAAGATCGCCGCCGAGCTCAAGGGCGCGGGCTATCCGGTGGCGCGGCGGACGGTGGCGAAGTACCGCGACAAGCTCGGCATCCCCGGCCGCAACGACCGCGTCATCGCGTAGGTTTTCAGAAAACCAAAAAGAAAGGAAGGCAGAAATGAAGGAACAGGCGGCGGACGCGGTTCGTCCGGTGGTGGAGTGGCTCCAGACCCAGGGGCTGGTGCTGGGGTCGCGCGTCATAAGCGCGCTGCTGATCCTGCTGGTCGGCGCGTTCGTCATCAAGTGCATTTCGGCGTTTCTTCGGCGGACGCTGGAGCAGCGGGTCAAGGGCGAGAACGAGATGCTGGTCAAGTTCGTCACCTCGGTGGCGGTGAAGACCTGCTGGGCTTTCCTCTTCGTGGTGGTGCTCGGCCGCCTCGGGGTGGAGGTGGGCCCGCTTATCGCGGGACTCGGCGCCACCGGCCTCATCATCGGCTTCGCCTTCCAGGAGTCGCTCGGCTCGCTCGCCGCGGGCATCATGCTCGCGCTCAACAAGCCGTTCAAGGTCGGTGACTTCGTGACCGTCGCCGGCTTCGAGGGCACGGTGAAGGCGCTGGACATGATGGCGGTCACGCTCGCGACCGGCGACAACCGCCGCGTCACCATCCCGAACAAGTCGGCCTGGGGCTCGCCGATCGTCAACTACACCGCGCTCGGGATGCGGCGTGTCGATCTCCTTTTCAGCGTCGCCTACGGCACCGACCTCGCCGCGGCGCGCGCGCTGGTGCTGGAAACCGTCTCCAAGGTCCCGGGGGCGCTCGCCGATCCCGCGCCGGTGTCGATGGTCTCGGCGCTGGACGACAGCTCGATCAAGATCGGCGCGCGCGCGTGGTGCCGCAGCGGCGACTACTGGGCGGTCTACAACGGCGCGGTGGAGGCGGTCAACAACGCCTTCGTCGCCGCCAACGTCTCCCAGCCGTTCCCGCAGGTCGACGTCCACATGAAGAACTGAACCGCCAAACTGCTGAACGGCGGTTGCGCGTGTTATGATGATATAACATCTCGCAAAAATGTCATTCAACTAGACAAAAGACGGGTCAATTTTGTCTGGATTGAAATCATGGTGTCATTATGCGCCGGCGCCTATAGCGAGCGCGGTGAGCGGATGAGATGATGTCCGTGGCGGATGGAGATGATTTCCGGAATGTTGTCCTTCACTCGGTAGATGATGCGGTAGTCGCCGAGAAGGACTTGTCGGATGTCCATGCGGCCGATCTCCCTGACAATGCTGCCGGAAAGTGGGAATTCCTCAAGATGGGCAACGGCCTCGAATACTGCGTCTTCCCATTCCCATGTCGTAGGCCAGTCGCCGCTTTCCTGCGCGATGTATTGGACGCACTGCGTGCGGCGCAATTTCCCGCGCTTGGACCAGCGGATCATAGGCCAAGCTTCCTTTTGATTCGCGCGCGCTCGGCATGTGCCGCGCGGATTTCCTCCTCTTGAGTAGTGAATTCGCCGCGATCCAGTTCGGCCTCGGCGGTCCATACATCGTCGATCAGCTCAAGTGTTTCGCGGATGTTGTCGAAGTCGGCCACGTCGATGACGACCTTCGAGGCGACGCCGTTCTGCGTGATGAGGAGAGGACGTCTGGTTTTGGTGTTGCGGTTGAAGCAATCCGACATGGTCTTGCGGAATGTGGAGAAAGTCACCACGTCATCCGCAAGGCGCATTGTTTTCATGGTTCGCTCAAGCACTGGCATCTCAAATCCTCTTATGGGGTGAATAGATGGCGGTATTGTACCAATTATTGTACATGGTTGTCAATGGCCAAGTCAGCATAATCTCTCGCGTGACATAAGTGGGATCTATTCGGTAGTTTGCGAGGCGCACCTCCGCGGCAGTTTGCGCGGCACTTTGCGCGGCAGAATTTGATATAATACACACTGTAAAAACTGATGAAGGATTTTATAGACCCGGATTTCACCAGGGATGTTCTCGAATCGGACATTCCCAAGGATGTTTTGCGGATTCTCCTGGCAGATCGGACGACCGGCAAGAACATCAAGTGGATGACCGATGGGTACGAACACC
This sequence comes from uncultured bacterium, assembly GCA_902800055.1. Lineage (GTDB taxonomy): Bacteria > Verrucomicrobiota > Kiritimatiellia > RFP12 > UBA1067 > UBA1067. Next base: position 12,451 of record CADCCW010000001.1, on the reverse strand, counting down.
TGGAATCCGACTTTAAGGTCAAGATGGGAGTCCTTGACGAAATCAATGCAGATGTGATTTCCCGTCCTGGATGCAAGATTATCCGTCCTCGCGTTGACAAGAGCAAAGAAGAACAGCGCAAACGCGTCGTTGGGAAGGCAGAGGTGTTTACGCCGTCATGGATTTGCAATGCCATGAACAATCTCATAGATGCTGCGTGGTTCGGACGCAAGACATCGCCGTTTACGATTGAGGGCAAGAAGTCATGGCGGGCAACAAAGAAGAAGGTGAATTTCCCCAAGAAGCTTAAGAAGACCTGGCTTGATTTCGTTACCGAAGTGCGCCTTGAGATCACTTGTGGCGAGGCTCCATTCATTGCAAGTCGATATGACACCACAACTGGCGAGATGATTCCGATTCCTGAACGCATCGGTATACTTGACCGCAAGCTGAGAATAGTGACCGAGAACGTTGGTGGCAAACCGAGAGAATGGTTGAAATACGCAAAGATGGCCCTTAAGGCCGTTCTGGGTTTTGAGTGGCAGGGAGATAACGTATTTTTGGCTCGCGAGAATATTCTTTGGACCATATTTGAGCATTACAAGTATTGTTTTCCGTCAATGATAATACGCCATGACGACCTTATGGAGCTTGCAAATATCGTGAGTTGGAACATTTGGCAGATGGACGGGTTGCGGTTCGTTGTTCCGCTAAGTTGCCATGATGAGAGCATTGTCCAAAAGAAGCCTAAAGTAGTACAGCCTGATTTGTTTATTGCCGAAGAGACAAACAAGTCGGAACAAACGCTGCCGTTGACGAAGCCTTGCCCTGGCTGTGCAATGGCACACATCCTTGACGGCGCTGAACTCCACAACGGCGTCTATTGCAAGATCATGGATTGGCAAACCGGCGAGCCTTATGAATTCGTCTGGCATTATCTGCACGGGAAGGCGCGGGAAAGAGCAGAGAAGGGAAGCGGGGAGCTGCTATGACAGATACGGCCATTCTGCGAGAGTTGATCGTTGGCCGAGTCGAGCCGCGCATCTATGCTTTCACCACCAACACCATCCCCAACTACTTGAAGGTCGGCGACACTCATCGGCCAGTGGATGTTCGGTTGGATGAGTGGCGCGAGCATTTCCCCCATTTGAAACGGGAGTTCGATGATTCCGCCAAGATTGGTGAGGTTTTCTTCAGGGATTATTCCGTTCATGCGTACTTGGATAAAACGAAGAAGTTCCCACGACTTGCCAAGAGGACGTTCCCAGGTGTCTATTATTCAAATGAGTTCTTCAAAGGCGCCACCAAGAATGATGTCAAGGCGGCAATTGGCGATATTCGCCTAGATTTTGAAACCAAAGGACAGAGGTATCAGTTCTACAGTGTTGCGGAGGGCCTTCCAACCGGTGTGAAATTCCCTTCGACTGGCATGTGGTCGCTTCGCCCCAACCAAAAAGCCGCCGTAAAGAAATTTCAGGCGGCGGTTGCGGCTGGACGTAGAAACCTGCTCATGTACGCAGTCATGCGTTTTGGCAAGTCGTTTACGGCTATGTGTTGCGCCAAGACGATGAATGGCGGCAAAGGGGCGAACATAGTTCTTGTCTTGTCCGCGAAGGCAGATGTCTGCGGCGAATGGAAGAAGACCGTCGAGAGCGCCGAGAACTTTCGAAACGACTATGAATTCCTTTCCGGCAAAGACCTCAAGGCGAACGGAAAAGTCGTTTCAAGTTTACGGCGCAAAGGAAAGAAGGTTGTCATATTCCTCACGCTTCAGGATTTGCAGACCTCCACGATCAAGAAGAGGCATCGTGATCTGTTCAAAAAGAAGATCGACCTTTTGATCGTAGATGAGACCCATTATGGCGCGCGTGCTGGCAAATACGGAGAGATCCTTCGCAAGACGAAGGGCTATGTGGCGGATAAGTCATCAAGCAACGATGCCGAGGACAGCGGAAACGCCGAAAGCATGGACGCGGCCGTCAAGGCGTTCAAAGTGAAGGTTACGCTTCACCTTTCTGGTACCCCATACCGAATCTTGATGGGCAGTGAGTTTGACAAGAAGGACATCATAGCGTTCTGCCAGTTTACCGATATTGTCAACGAACAGAAGAAGTGGATTGCAGATAATAACGCCAAGCCAGAAGAAGAGCAAAAAGAAGAATGGGACAATCCGTATTTCGGGTTCCCAGAGATGGTTCGCTTTGCGTTTCATCCCAACAAGTCCGCCAGGTTGCGGCTTGAGGCGTTGCGCAAGAGCGGGGCGACATACGCGTTCTCCGCGTTCTTTGCGCCTGAAAGCATCGCGCCCCAAGCGGATGGTAGCCACAGGAGATTCAAGTTTGAAAAGGAGATACGCGAACTCTTCCAGGTGATTGACGGCAGTAAGACAGATGATGAGTTGTTGGGATTCCTTGACTATGACAAAATCAAGAACGGAATGATGTGCCGTCACCTGGTCTGCGTGCTCCCCTATTGCGCCTCTTGCGACGCACTTGCCGCGCTGATCGCCCGCGAGAGCAAGAAGGGGGCCTTCAAGAACCTTGCCGAGTATCAGATCATCAACATCGCCGGGCACGACATGCCGCCAGAGTATGCGAATGTCGAGGAAGTTAAGAAGGTGATTCGCGACTGCGAGCAGGCCGGCAAGAAGACCATAACGCTCACCGTGAACCGCATGTTGACCGGTTCGACCGTTCCCGAATGGGATACAATGCTCTACTTCAAGGACACGTCTTCCCCGCAGGAATACGATCAGGCGATCTTCCGTCTGCAGAACCAGTTTGTGACGGAGATGAAAACGGTTCTCCCCAACGGTCGCAAAGACGTGATCAAGTTCAACAAGAAGCCGCAGACGATTCTGGTGGATTTCGATCCGGCGCGCCTGTTTCGGATGCAGGAGGAGAAGTCAAAAATATACAATGTCAACGAGGACAAATCAGGAAACACGAAACTGAAAGCGCGTATTTCCGCCGAGCTGTCGGTTTCGCCGATTGTGTGCGTGACTGCTGGGAAAATCCGCCGCGTTGAGGCCGAGGACGTGATGATGGTCGTTTCGGACTACTCTCGCAATCGCGGTGTCACCGACGAAGCATCGAAAATGCCAGTCGATGTTGCGGCTGCCGCGAAATCTAAGGAATTGCTCGCAGCCATTATGAAAGAGAGCCCTCTTGGCAGTAAGGGGGGCCTTACACTCGATCCGCACAAGGGCGAGGGCGAAGACTTGGAGGAAATGGCTGAAGCCATAAATAAAGCTGCGAATGGAGAGAGTCCATCTGGAAACGCTGCGCCGACAACTTCAGACGAGAAGAAGTCGTTGGCAGAATTCGAGGACAAGTTCCGAGCGTATTATGCACGGCTTCTCTTCTTTGCGTTCCTCACGAAAAGTAAGGTCTGTTCGGTCGAAGACATCATTGCCTGCATGGACAAGGCAGACAATGCAAGAATTTCAAGGAACCTGATGATTTCGAAGTCCGTTCTCACGGCCATCCAGAAACATTCCAACAAGTTCATTCTCTCCGAATGGGACTACAAGATCGACCACCTGAATGCGCTCTCGCGTGACGAATCTCTCGCACCGTTGGAACGGGCGCAGACGGCCATCCAAAAATTCGACCGTCTTGGCGTTTCCGAGATCATGACGCCGCAGAGGATTGCGGCCGATATGGTCGCGCTCTTTACGGATGCTGAGTTGAAACGCATCGCGAAAAGAGGCGATAAGATTCTTGACATCGCCAGCAAAGCGGGTGAGTTCGCGATTGCGCTCTACAAGCGGTACCAAAAGATTGACCCGAAGATCGACATTAGTGATCTGATTCTTTCAATTCCTACATCATCTCACGCCTATGAATTCACGCGTAGCGTGTACTCGGCTCTCGGACTGAACCTCGACAATATCGCGGAGAACTTCACATCTTATGATCTGCTGGAGGTCAAGACTGCAGACGATGAAATTGATTACAGACGAATCAAACTTCTACTCACCCAGAACAAATCTTTCAGGAAAATTACCATGAACGACAAAGTAGCTACCAAAGGCAGGCGCACGACCATTGCAGCAGTCATTGGCAACCCACCATATCATATTGAGACTGCGAAAAAGAAATCTGAAACCAATGGACAGGCACCACGAACAAGCATATACCATTTCTTTCAGCTTGCCGCAGACGCTGTTTCCTCATGCTATACTGCGCTGATTTATCCTGGGTCTGGCTGGATTCAACGTTCTGGCAAAGGTAATGGTATGAGGGAGTTCGGGCTTAAGCAAATTAATGACCCAAATCTTGCCGAAATAAATTACTGGTTGAAATCAGGTGATGTATTCCCTAACTCTGTTGCAATATCAGATGGGATTTCTGTTGTGCTGAAGGATAAGCATAAGAATACTTCAGGCTTTCGCTATGTTTTGCATAAAGATGGCAAGGTATTGAAGAGCGGTGTGCCGAATCCCGGAAACGATATGATGCCATTAGATCCGCACGATGCGGGGATAATTGCAAAGGTCAGGGCATTTCGCGCGGCTAATAACCTTGGCAGCCTGCACGATAAGATTCTTCCGCGCTCGTTTTTTGGTATTGAGAGTGATTTTGTTGCTAACAATCCAAATCTTGTCAGGCCTTATAGGACCGGGATGAGCGTGGATTGGGGAAGGGAAGTAAAACTTTTCGCCAACGACAAGGCGGGCAAGGCAGGTCGCTCGACATGGTATGTCATCAAGCGCTCTGCAATAAAGGAAAACAACGCGGCTATTGATTCGTGGAAGGTAGTCGTTTCGAGTGCAAATGCTGGCGGACAGAAAAGGGACTGGCAGCTTGAACTGCTGGACACGCATTCTGCTTTTGGACGTTCGCGTGTAGCCTTGGGGGTATTTAAGACTAAGAATGAAGCGGAGAACTTTTTAAAATTCTGCCGATCTCATCTAGTTCGATTCCTTTTCCGTATGACGCCCGAAGCCTTGACCACACTTGCTGAGGAAGTTCCTTGTTTCAGCGAGTGGAGGACTGCTGATGGTCTGCTTGACTTCAACGAGGACATCAACGCCCAGCTCTGCACGCTCTGCAAGCTTACTAAAACCGAAGCCGCCTACGTCGCCAAAACCATCCGCACCATCGACGCCGACCGTCATCGCTAGAGTCCGTTGAATACATGATTAGGCCGATGGAATATTAAAAGGAGCAGACAAATGGCAAAAAATGATAGGCCGTTGATTGACTTCATGTTGCAGGAGCGTCTGAATAATGGATATCCATCAAGTGATATTGGTGAGGTGTTCGAATTGTTTGCATTTGAGCAAGTCTTGAAGGAGTATGATCTTTCGAGAGAGAAATTAGAAGATGGTTGGGTTGACGGATCTTTAGATGGAGGCATAGACGGGGTGTATATATTTGTTAATGGGAATTTATATTCTGGGCAAGAGAACTTTTTGTGGCCGCGTAAGAACGCAGACATCACTATTTGTGTATTGACATGTAAGCATGCTGAAGACTTCAAACAGGCTCCATTGGATGCGATGTATCCAACACTTCAACAGTTTTGGGATCTTGCGGTAGCAAATGAAACATTTGCGTCGGAGTATTCTGAAGATCTGTCTGAGGCGCGTGAACGGTATGTTACAGTCATGTCAAATCTTGCTTCGGCGGGGCCCCGTATAGAGGTTAGATTAATATATGCATGTAGGGGAGACACGTCGACTATTGCTGATTCCATTTGGAATCGTATGAATCAATTAGAGACTCAAGCTCATGACGCTTTTGGAGATTGTATAGTTGAAAAGAGATTTGTTGGTGCGTCTGAATTGTTGGCCTTATCAAGGAAAAGGAAGGCAGAATCATTATCAATCCCAGTCCATGCATATCTAGGCCATGATGGTGATAATTATGTCGTAATTGTTCGCTTAGAAGATTATTATAAATTTGTTTCTGACGAATCTGGAATGTTGCGTCGGTATTTGTTTGATTCCAACGTTCGAGATTATCTTGGTCTTAATGAAGTTAATGCGGACATCGACAATACATTAAAGAATCCAGGGCCGGCAAATTTTTGGTGGCTGAATAATGGGGTTACAATAATTGGTTCTGGCGCAAGGATGTCGGGTGGAAGAATTCATATTGATAATGTCCAGATTGTCAATGGCTTACAGACGACCGAAACGATATTCCGTCATTTTTCCTCCGGCCTTACGGTATCTGCTGATAGCAATCTCATGATCAAAATATTGACAACAACTGATGCGAGTGTGCGTGATGCGATTATTCAGGCAACTAATAATCAAAGCGCCATTGTAAAGCACACGCTTCATGCAACGGAAAAGATTCAAAGGGATATTGAGGACATATTGGCGCAGAACGGTTTCTACTATGAGCGCCGCCCTGGATATTATAAAAACCAAGGTAAGCCTAAGAATCAATCAATCACCCCAGTTGAATTGGCGAGTGCGTTAATTGGGATGGTATTTAAAAATCCTTACAAGGCATATCGGTTAAAAAGCAAATTTATGCAGTCTGAAAAGCAGTATTCAGAAGTCTTTTCAGACAAACTCCCTTTGCTTATGTGGCCAATCATAACGCGAACATTTCTTTGCGCTAGGGATTATATTCTTACAACAAAATTAGGAGGGTATGATTCTATTAAATTAATGACAAAGCTTGTGCCAGTGCTTTGCTTGTGTGTATTGGCCAAGAAGTTTGGTAATTTTAGATATTCTATTAATGACCTTTTGTCTCTTGAAAAGAGCTTCCCATCGTTTACAGATTTTAAAGAGATTCTTGATGCTGTGCCACCAAACATGTTTGACGAAAAGAATAAGATCAATCGTTCTTCTTATAGACGAGTGGCAGAACCATTTGTTAGTAAGGTCGCATCCCGGTTTAATATTCCTTACGTATCGAATGTCGGTAAATGGCATCCCGCTTCAGATGAGACTGCAGCAAGAGTCGTTGTGCGTACAGACCAGCCAAGTGCAGAGTTAATTGAGGAGGTCAATCGTCTTTTGCCTGGACAGCCATGGCCAAGAGGCATTGATGAAACTGTAGCAAGAGCATTGAAAGTTCGCCGATCGCTGGTTAGCGCAGCAATTAATGACTTGATTTCTCAAGGCCGAAGGAAGATTCAACGAGATGGGGTAATATATGATGAAGCGGGTAATGCCATCGCAGTGGATGCTTCTCGTTCAGAATTGTCAATCGATGAGATTAATGGAATCTTAGCTGGAACAATCAAGTCTGAGATACCGGTCGTGGAGTATAATGGAATTAGGGTATTACAATTGATTAATAGATGACAAGGAAAGTAATGATAATAGAGGTGTGCTCTTATGTCAAAATCTGAGCGAAGGCAAATGAAATCTAAACAAGCAGAGAAGGACTGTGCGCTTGTTGCGGAATTGTTTGGCCCTTGTTGTAATAGGTGTGAGGATATGTTAGTGTCAATCGATGGTATAATATGATGTGGAGGAACTGACATGAAGAAGGTCGAGAAAGAGTTTGAGTGTCTGGTGGGGAAAATCCAGACAGCCAATCAGGCGCTTCGACAAGATGCGCTTGGGATCATCAATCGTAGCGTGACCACACGGGCCTGGCTCACGGGCTACTACATTGTCGAATTCGAGCAGGGCGGCAAGGCGCGTGCGGCGTACGGCGACGGGCTACTGAAAAGACTGTCTGAACGCCTTGGCGTGAAGGACTATTCGGTACATACTCTCAAGAAATATCGGGAGTTCTACCGTATTTTCCCTAAGTTGGCAATGCCGATTCGTGATTATTTGATTGAGAGATTCGGGAAAGGATATTCGACGAATATCCAATTGTCCGTTATGGGCGAAACAATCTCCTGTAATCAAGAACCGAAAGTTTGTCAAATTGGATATTCGCCGATTACCCAATCTAGGAATCTGCTGGAATTTGACGATAAAGGCGAGAATGTCTCAATATCGCCATACGCATTGTTTTCGTGTTTGTCTTATACACACATGTCAAACCTGTTGTCTTTGCCCCTTGACCTTATGCGCACGTTCTATGCGTTCGAGGCGATACGGGGAACATGGAGCGTCACGGAATTGAAGCGGCAGATCGAGAGCCAGTACTACCAGCGTTGCGGCTGGAGCAGGGATCCGCACAAGTACGCTGCGATGGTGCAGGGCAAAGCAGACAGGCTCAATGCAGACGATTTCATCAAGACGAACAATGTGCTGGAGTTCCTTGGCGCAAAACTGCCTGAGGGGGGCGGGGTTCTGCTTCGAGGCGCGTCAGAAGAAGATTCTGATCGATGACGCCTACGAGCGGATCGACCTCGTGTTCTACCACCGTATTCTGAAGTGTCACGTACTCATTGAGCTGAAGCCGAAGAAATTCAATCGTGCAGACGCCGTGCAACTGGGCGTGTACATGGAATACTACCGCAAGCGGGTTATGACTGAGGGTGACAATCCGCCGATTGGGATTCTGATGTGTACGGAAGTTGGCAAGGAAATTGCCGAATACATCGCACCGTTTATTGACGAACGACTATTCCTTTCAAAGTACATGCTCCAGCTTCCGTCGAAGGAAGCACTTACGGGCTTCCTCAGGAAAGAAAACGAGGGGCTTCGGGCAAGTGTGGGAAAAGGAGTGGTAAACAGAGCGGGGAAAAAAAGCGCAAAGACTCGTAAAATTGGCAGCCGCAAGGTATGATAGAGGGATCCTATTGATGGAGTAGAAATGGTGGAGTTCTGATGTCAGAGGTTGGCGGACAATAAAGCGGACAATAAAAGACATCCTTATGGATGCCATAAAATCTCATCCTGGTATCAAGGCTCCAGAACTAATGGCGGCGTCAGGGAGAGGCCGAACGGTGGTTACAGATGCCATCGCAGTCCTTGTCGGCGAGGGAATGGTTGAGTATCGCGGTAGTCGTAAAACCGGGGGATATTATGTCAAAGAGTGATGGGGAAACGGACACAGACGAAGCCGAGTCCGAGCGTCTCCGCGCCGAGCTGCAGAAACTGACCGACGACGTCTAATGTTGTTCCGCGGCAGTTTGCGCGGCGGTTAGCGGCCGAGGGCGCGGTCGGCGAAGTCGAGCATCCACTTCCAGTCGTGGCCGGAGATGCCGTGGGCGCCGCCGCGGCGGACGTAGCCGAGGCGCTCGCCGATCAGCGCGGTCGAGTAGTTCGGCGGGAAGTCGCCCTCCGGCAGACCCTTGCCGCAGAGCATTTTCCACGCCGGCGACGCGGCGCGGCAGGCGAGGTACTCGCCCTTGGTGTCGAACCACTCGCTGTTGAAGCCCTCCACGAGCAGCGCGCGCGGCGCGATCGACGCGAGGAGCAGGTGCTGGTCGAAGGGCATCGCCTGCTCGTTGTCGATGTACTTCGCGTAGGCCGCGCAGTACCAGTGAGGGAACATCTGCATCTCGGTGGAGACGTTCTCGCCGAAGTCGCGCTTGGCGAGCGGACAGCCGCCGCCGCCGGTCTGGTTGGGGACGCACACGGCGAAGCGCTCGTCGCGCGAGGCGGCGAGCAGGGCGGACTTTGCGAGGCGAGAGGATCCGGTCACGACGCACTTCTTCGCGTCGATCTCGGCGATGCGCTCGGCGAGGTCGAGCCCGCGCGAGAGCGTCCACGCCCACGCCCCGAGCGCGGTGGTGTTGTCGCTCCGCTTCGGGTCGCGCTTCGGCCAGAGCTCGAAGATCCGGGTGTAGGCGAAGTCCGGCGGGAGTTTGAAGCACGCCTCGGCGTCCGGCGAGACCTGGGCGTAGCAGGCGGTCAGGAGCGCGTAGCCGCGGGCGACGACGAAGTCGGCGGGGACGGTGGTGCGCGAGCGGGAGTCGCGGCCGAAGCCGCGGTTCTCCTCGCGCGGGCCGTTGTCGCGGCCCATGTCCTTCGGCTCGTCGCGGAACCAGCCGCCGTCTGGCATCGGCACCTCGGGGTCGTTCAGCACCGCGTGGTTGCCGCGGTAGTTGAGCATCAGCACCACCGGCGCCTTGTCCTGGTTCTCGCAGACGACGCGCTCGTCGGCGACCTTCGGCTCGTTGCCGGCGATGCGGTTGGGGAGGACGAGCAGCCAGTCGACGAAGGGGCCGGAGCGGTCGCGCCGGAACCACATCCGGTACTGGCGGCGGATGGCGAGGCCGGCGAGGGTCGGGCCCTCCTCCTTCAGCTCGGTCACCACCGCCTCCGGCGCGGGCGGCGGCTGGCCGTACATCTCGCGCGAGAAGATGTCGACGATCTCCTGCCGGCGCGCGGGCCAGTCCGCGGCGCCTGCGACCTTGCGTCCGTCGGCGAACGTGAGCGGGTCCTCGAGGGTGTAGGGCGCGACCTTCCCCTCGTCGTAGTTGGGCTCCCGCGCCGCCGCCGTCGCCGCCGCGAGCGCGGCCGCTGCGGCGAGGCAGGGACGGAAAAGGAGTGTGTGCTTGTTCATGGCGAGCATTATACCAAAAATCCGTGGAATTCTCCCGCGGCATTTTTGGTATAATAAACACCAACTGCAGGACAACGCGATGGCGACTGACGTAAAAGAGCTGATGGCGAAGGTGGGGAAGATCAGAATTCTCACCAACCGGCTGATCGACGATCAGCTGGCGGGCGACTATCACTCCACGTTCAAGGGTCAGGGCGTCGAGTTCGACGAGGTGCGGCCGTACGTCCCCGGCGACGACGTGAGGACGATCGACTGGAACGTCACTGCGCGGACCGGTCAGCCCTTCATCAAGCGCTTCAGCGAGGAGCGCGAGCTCACCATCCTCTTCCTCGTGGACGTCTCCGGCTCGCAGGGCTACGGCTCGGTGCGCCGCTCGAAGATGGAGCTCGCCGCCGAGGTGACGGCGCTCCTCGCGCTCACCGCGATCCGCAACCAGGACAAGATCGGCCTCGTCCTCTTCTCCGACCGCATCGTCAAGTACATTCCGCCGCGCAAGGGCCGCGACTCGGTGATGCGGCTCGTGCGCGAGGTGCTCGCCGCCGAGGACAACGCCGAGGGCGGCACCGACATCGTCGAGGCGCTCCGGTTCCTCAACGGCGTGCAGAAGCGCCGCGCGGTGGTGTTCCTGGTGAGCGACTTCATGGGCTGCGCGGGGTACGAGAAGATGCTGCGGGCGACCGCCCACCACCACGACCTCGTCTGCGTGCCGGTCACGGATCCGGCGGAAGCAGAGCTTCCCGACGTCGGCCTCGTCGAGCTCGAGGACCCGGAGACCGGCGAGCTCGCGCTCGTCGACACCTCGAGCGCCTCGGTGCGGCGGGCGTTCGCGGCCAAGGCGGAGGAGGACGCCGCGGAGCTGAAGCGCACGCTCCTGAAGACAGGCGTGGACACGCTGCGCATCGACACGGCGAGTCCGTACATCGACGAGGTTAGGGCGCTCTTCCGCCGGCGCGCCCGCAAGCGCTGAACCGACGGGGGCGACGAGAGATGGCATTTCCGGTCCATTCATTCCTGCTGATCGCGGCGACGCTCTTCGAGGCGACGCAGAACGGCGTCGCGGTGAAGATCGAGTCCGAGACGAAGGCGGTCGACCCGGCGAAGAGCGTGTTCGTGGACATCGAGGTCGCATCGCCGCGCGGCACGGTGGTGCAGATGCCGGACCTGCGCGACCGCGCGGTCGGGTTTTCGCTCGCGGAGGATTTCGCCGAGGAGCCCGAGACCGTCGCCGACGGCTCGCTGGTGCAGCGGGCGAAATGGCGGCTGGTGCCTGAGCCCTGCGCCGAAGTCTACAAGATCCGCCCGTTCGCGGTCGGCGGCATGGTGGCAGGTCCGGTCTACTTCGATCCGCCGCCGCCGCGCGAGCCGGTAACCGGCGGGATGGAGTGCGATCCGAAGAAGGATCTGCCGCCGCTTTCGTGGAAGCTCGCCGGCTGGTGCCTGCTCGCGCTCCTTGGCGTCGCCGCCTTGGTCGCGGCCGTGTGGTTCCCGCTGCGCTATCTCGCCCGCCGCATCAAGGAGCACCGCATGAGCCCGATCGAGCGCGCCTGGGCCGAGCTCGACCGGCTGCTCAGGAAGGGACTGCCCGGCCGCGGCCGCTACAAGGACTTCTACGTCGAGCTCACCATGGTGGTCAGGCGCTACGTGCAGCGCAAATATGGCATCCGCGCGCCGCACCTCACCACCGAGGAGTTCCTCTCCCAGTTCCGCGCCGACGGCGGCGGGCGGCGGGACGAGCTCGCCAAGTTCCTCGAGTCGGCCGACATGGTGAAGTTCGCCGGCGTCGAGGCCACCCCGGAGATGGCCGACGCGGCGACAGGCTCGGCGCGCAGCTATCTTAAGAGCGACTCGGCGGAGGAGGCGGCGAAATGAGCCTGAACCTGGCCAGCCCCTGGATGCTCCTCTTCCTCGCGCCGCTCGCCTTCGCGGCGTGGCGGCTCCTCCGGCGCGGCCGCCGCGCCGGGATCCGCTTCTCAGCGGTCGGGCGCATCCCCGCCGGCTCGGGCGGGCTCCGCGCCCGCGTCGCCGCGCTTGCGCCGTTCATGCTCATCGCCGCGCTGGCGCTGCTCGTCGTCGCCGCCGCGCGG